>CAJAVU010000051.1 GCA_903945495.1 uncultured Flavobacteriales bacterium
AAGTTTATCTTCTTCAACTGCAGATGCTTTCTGTAATGAAGTAACATTAACTGCTGCTTCTACAAACGCTGGTCCTTACTCATACGCATGGAGTACAGGAGAAACAACTCCAAATATCACAGTAAGTTCACCAGGTAATTATATTGTCACTGGATCTAATGAGTGTTATACGATTTCAGATACGGCTACAGTAGGAAACAAGATTTGTACACTTAGTGCTCCAAATATTGTTTCATTGTCATCGACAGTTGGCAATAATATGTTCTTTGTCCAATATGACGGAATTGCTGAGTTTCATTGTTCTATCCTAAACAGATGGGGGAATGTGATTTATGAATATTCTGACCCAGCAGGTGGTTGGAATGGACGTTCAAAAAGTGGTGATGTTGTAGAAGAAGGAACGTATTTTTATATTATCGATGCTACGTTCGAAGGCGGTAGAGAAATAAAGGAACACGGTTTTATACAATTACAACATTAATTGAAATAATACATGAATAGAGGGAAGCATCAATTGCTTCCCTTTTTTTGTTAAAAGAAAGTCTTGTTTCGACGTGGAATATTAAATTTGAATAAAAAAGTATGAAAGTCATTGGTGTAAATGGATTTGGAAGAATTGGGCGCTATTTCACACGTTTAGCATTGGATTCTTCTTCGGTTGATGTTGCTGTTGTAAATGATGTTTCTGATATCAAGACTTTAGCCCATCTGTTAAAATATGACAGTATTCATCGCGTATTAAAACATGCTTTTAGAGTTGAAGGAAATAAATTGATTTTTGAAAATGGAAAAGAAATTCATTTCACGCAAGAAAGAGATCCAGCATTAATACCTTGGGGAAAATACGGTGTTGAGATTGTATTAGAATCAACAGGTTTATTCTTAACAACTGAAACGGCATCAAAGCATTTACAAGGTGGTGCTAAAAAAGTGGTTATATCTGCTCCTGCAATAAGTGAAGAAATCAAAACGATTGTTCTTGGTGTAAATGAAAATCAAATCGAATCAACGGATGTGATTCTTTCAAATGCGTCTTGTACAACAAATAATGCAGCTCCAATGGTAATGGTGATGCGTAAGTTATGTGAGATTGAAAGTGCTTATATAACAACTATTCATAGTTATACGACAGATCAACGCTTGCATGATGCTCCACACAAAGATTTAAGAAGAGCGAGAGCTGCTGCACAATCGATTGTACCAACATCAACAGGTGCGGCGAAAGCAATCACAAAAATATTTCCAGATTTAGAAGGTAAAATTGGTGGTTGTGGTGTGCGTGTTCCAGTTCCAGATGGATCATTTACGGATTTAACGATGGTGGTAAAGAATCCTCCAACAGTTGAACAGATCAATGCCGAAATGAAGTTAGCTTCTGAAACGTACTTAAAAGGAATTTTAGCCTACACAGAAGATCCAATTGTTTCTGTTGATATTATTGGCAATCCTGCAAGTTGTTTGTTTGATGCTGATTTAACCAGTGTTATCAATCACATGGTGAAAGTAGTTGGATGGTACGACAATGAAGCTGGTTATTCAAATCGTTTGATTGATTTGATGGCAAAGCTTTAAGGAAATCTAAATATCCAAGATTTAGAAATTGTCGTATTTGTTTTTTGTGATTCCTGAGCTTCTTGCATATTACTATGTGAAGTAACGCTTACAATAAATAATCCATCGAATTCTCCAATGATTTCTGAGTTGGAATTCCCATTCTCTCTTAATCGATCTCTAAAACGCTCTGCATTACTTTTTTCTTTGAATGCACCTGCTATCACATGAAATGGTTGAGAAGGATTTACACTGCCAGTTGAGGTTTGAATCATTGCTGATGTATTCGAAACGCTTTGTTCTTCAATCTCTGAATCAACTGGTGTTTCGGTAGCAGGTTTTTCTATTGTTTCATCAATCTCTGTTGTTTCTGTTTCAGTGGATGTTTCTTCTTCAACTGTCGATTTGGTGGATATTGTCGTTTTAACTTCGGTTGATTCCTTTGATGCACTTAAGAAAGGAATTGTAATTCCCAACTGATCACGCATCAAAATAACAGTTGTTCCGCCACCAATTACTAAAAAAAGTAGAGTGAGAAGAATTACTTTTGCGGGTGATTTACGTTTTTTATCCTTTTGAACCTTTTCAATGATTGGCTTTTTAGGACGTTCAATTTTCGCATTGATAGGAGGTAAATCCAAATCATCATTCCACTGCTGTTCTTCTGTGTAAGCAGGTTCAGGAATTGTTTGCTGTGGAATTTCTGTTAGTATTGGAGTAATTGTTTCTTCGGATACAAATTCTGTGGATGATAGAGCTATGTCTAGTTCCTCCTGAGGTTCCGTTTCTTGTATTTCCTCAGCTGTTTGTGAAGATTCTTCTTCATTCGAAGGATCTGAATCAATTTCGGGAGCGATAATTATTGGCGCTTCGTCAATTGTTTCAGGAATAATATCATTGGCATCAATTGAAGTATCTGTCGTTGGTTCGGGTTCAGATTCATTTATTGAATCATCAATCACAACTTCAGGATTTACACTCTCTTTTTCACCATTCCACGGTTTAAATTCAATTTCACCTTCACTATTTTTTAGGAAAGAACCAAATTGATACATGTCGTAGGATTCGCCAATATTCAATTGTGCCTCTATCTCACGGACATATTTAGCAATAAGATTTTTCGCATCATTTATGTCCATTCCTTCCTTCTCAGAAATGTGTTGAGCTAACTTTCCATCATCAAATTTCAGAAATGGCATAAACATGATTTCACCCGTAGAAGGATTTGTAATTGTCAAAGCGCCGATACCAGGTATAATTATCGTGTTAACCTCTTTTAAAATGGAAAGTAGATACTGGTTCATGAATCAATGTTTTACTTGAAAATAGCAAAGATTTTTGAGAGATTCAGCTTGTGAAATTTAAATTTTACAAGCTTGACTTTGTCACATATGTTATTCAATTTAAAACAAATCACTAAAACGATACGTCTGATCCAAACGAACACCTTTATCAGTCATTTGCAATGAGCAACATTCATTGGCGCTGTCGTGTTCCAAGAATAAAATATAGTTTTCAGTTGTGGCAGTATGTAAGAACTTCTCTTTTTCGGATAAGGTTAATAATGGACGCGTATCGTACCCCATTACATATGGTAAAGGAATATGTCCAACACTTGGTAATAGATCAGCCATGAATACCAAGGTTTTACCTTGATACTGAATGTGAGGAATCATCATACTTTCTGTGTGGCCATCAACAAACAAAACATCGAAATTTGGAAATACATTTTTTGTAAAATCACCTGTTCGCTCGATGAATTTCAACTGTCCACTTTCTTGAATTGGAAGAATGTTTTCACTTAAAAAAGATGCTTTTTCACGTGCGTTTGGAACTGTTGCCCATTGCCAATGATTTTCAGTACTCCAATAAATGGCATTTTTGAAAACAGGTTCAAATCCAGTTCGGTCTTTGTTCCAACGAATCGCGCCACCACAATGATCAAAATGCAAATGTGTTAAAAAGACATCTGTAATATCATCTGGAGAAAAACCGAGCGCTTTTAAATTTCCTTGTAAGCTATCATCACCAAACAAATAGTAATGCGAAAAGAACTTTTCAGATTGTTTGTCTCCAATTCCAGCATCAATCAAAATCAAACGATCACCATCTTCAATTAATAAACTTCGCATCGACCAATCACACATATTGTTTTGATCTGCTGGATTGGTTTTAGACCACATGGTTTTCGGTACAACGCCAAACATTGCTCCACCATCTAATTTGAAATTGCCTGTGTTTAATGGATGTATTTTCATCTTTTTTTAGTTAAGATTTGCGAAATAAAGTAATACGATGGCACTGACCGCAGCAAGTAAGCCAATGATTTTTCGAACAGTAACATTTTCCCGAAAGGCGATAAAACCAATTACTGCTGATATTAAAACCGTTGAAACATTCATTATTGCCAACACTGTTGAATCTGTCCAGCCAGTTGATTTGTAGGAAAGGATCAAGAGATAGATCGAAAAGTAATTCGGAACACCTAAAATAATTCCCGCAAGGATATTCTTCAATTCAAACTTAGTAGATTTTCGAAGTAGTTGAATGACTAAGATAGTAAACCCAATTGCTCCCGCTAGTCCAAAGCCGAATGCGGAGAACAAGGAGGCTGGAATATGCTGAAATTCAAATTTCTGAACATAATTTAAAACAACGTCTAAAATAGCACTTCCAGCAAATAAGACAATCAATAACCAAATCGAATTGGAACTTTTTCCGTTGTTTGATTTGGCAAATGATACTAGGAAAACGCCAAGAAATGCTAAAAGAATTCCTGCAACTTTCAAAAAGGATAATGGTTCATTGTACAAACCAATCATGAATAACATGGATAATCCCATGCTCATTTTACCCGCGATTGAAGTCAAGGCAACACCATTTTTCTGAGAACTACTTCCCATTACGATGAACAAAGAAATGAACAGTACAGCTGATAAAATCACAAAATAAGGCCAGTTTCCCGATTCTAATGCTTTTGGATTCCATTCCTTGCCAAACAACAAAATCCCACACGTAAATGCTGTGAAATAGTTAAAAACAATTGCTTGAAACGTATTGATTCCATATTTCGGGAATAGCTTAAAAATGACAAAAATTAAGCTCGAACAAAGTATGCTTACGATTAATGGGATCATTTTCTAAAATAATGGTGAATAGTATCGCTGGAAAACGAATAACTATAAGTGGGTACTTTACTGATAATTGGTGCTTTTGTTCCTTCACCAAAAACGGTATTCCCGACAATAATGCGTGCTTCATCCCAAACGTTGTCAAAAATGAAGTATTGTAAGGTTCGGCTTCCGCCTTCCACAAAAACGGATAGAATATTTCGCTTGTACAATTCATCCAAGATTAAACGTGTGTTCGTTTCAGCGATGCGAATCCATTCGATGTTGTCTTTTACTTCGTTTTTCACACGGTTGAAAATAATCGTAGGTGCTTCGTTTGAAAAAATATTGGCGTCCATCGATAATTGTAATTGGCTATCGATGATAATGCGTGTTGGATTATTACCACTAAATTCTCGAACAGTCAATGATGGATCATCGTTTTGAACGGTTTTACGTCCAACCAAAATACTTTGTTCTTCAGCGCGCCATTTGTGCACTAAGGCTTTTGTTTCTGGTGCTGAAATCCAATTTACTCCTTTTTCATCCGCTTGACGCACTTTGTCCAAATAACCATCCTTCGATTGTGCCCATTTCAGAATCACATACGGACGCTGACGTTCATGAAAGGTGAAAAAACGTTTGTTTAAATCGCGACATTGAGCTTCCAAAACACCAACCTCTACTTCGATTCCAGCTTTTTTGAGTTTATCAATGCCTTTGCCGCTTACTTTGGAAAAGGAATCTTTACAACCAATCACAACCCGTTTCAATTTGTTTTCGACGATTAAATCTGAACAGGGTGGCGTTTTACCGTGATGGGCACAAGGCTCTAAGGAAACGTAAATAGTTGATTCGCTTAATAATTCAGGATGTTGAACAGAGCGAATAGCATTGACTTCAGCATGTGCTTCACCAAATTTCTGATGAAATCCTTCACCGATGATTTTGTTGTTGTGAACAATCACTGCTCCAACCATTGGATTTGGCGCAACGTGCAATTGTCCCAAACGCGCTAAATCTATGCAACGTTGCATGTATATTTCGTCCATATTCATCGAACACGAAGATACAGATTTCATTGTGAAGTTTGATTGTTCAATAGGATTTCATTTAATCTTAAAAGATTTCAATTATTTTAGCCGGATGAACGCTACTAATATTCAAAAGAAAAATCGTCAAATTGCATTAATTCTTATCGTGGCAGCTTTGGGCTATTTCGTAGATATTTATGATTTAGTACTTTTTGGAGTTGTGAAAGCGGAGAGTTTGACCCAGATTATGCACGGTGCGTCTGAAGCTTCAATTGCTGCAACTGGTAAATTCTTGTTCAACATGCAAATGCTGGGAATGTTAATCGGCGGATTATTGTGGGGAATTTTAGGTGACAAAAAAGGCCGTTTGAAAGTCTTGTTCGGCTCAATTTTATTGTATTCAGTAGCCAATTTAGCAAATGCATTTGTTACAGATGTTCCGACATATACAGTTATACGAATCATAGCTGGAATTGGTCTTGCTGGAGAATTAGGGGCTGGGATTACACTTGTTTCTGAAATGATGTCGAAAGAAAAACGAGGTTATGGAACGATGATCATTGTTACATTTGGAGCCCTTGGGGCAGTTGTTGCTTCATTGGTTGGTTCTAAAGGAGAAGCAATTGGAGATTTCTTGAAGGCTTTTTCAGGCATTCAATTTGCGAATTGGCAAGTCGCATATATCATTGGTGGATTAATGGGAATCGTGCTTTTACTCTTGAGAGTTGGGACAATGGAATCTGATTTCTTTAAAGATTTGAAACATGATTCTTCTATACGTAAAGGTGATTTGAAGCTTATTTTTGGCAACAAAACCAATTTGATTAAATATTTACATTGTATAGTTATTGGAATTCCAATATGGTATGTTGTCGGTTTATTGATAATGAATTCGAAAGATAATTTTGGTCCGTGGTTAGGTGTAGAGAATGTTGTCAATGGAACTGCAGTAATGTATGCTTATATCGGCTTGTCTTTTGGTGATTTACTTTCTGGAATCTTAAGTCAAGTATTTAAAAGCCGAAAATTGGTGGTTTACCTTTATTTGATGTTTACCGCTGTAATTACCTGTATTTTCCTTTTTGTTTTGAAGGACGTTTCCTTATCGACATATTATTTCTTGTGCTTTTTGCTGGGAACAGGAACTGGTTATTGGGCAATTTTTGTAACGATAGCGGCAGAACAATTTGGAACGAATATTCGCTCTACAGCCGCTAACACAATACCGAATTTTGTAAGAGGATCTGTGAATATTATCACCTTATTCTTTGGTCTTTTGGTAGCTCAAGGTTTAACAGATGGGATTGCCGCATTCGCTGTTGGATTGTTCTTTTTGCTACTTGCTTTATTTAGTATTTCTAAGTTGAAAGAAACCTTCGGTAAAGATTTGAATTACATTGAAACGGGAGAAATTCTCTAAATCAATCTTTTTCCCAGCGACGTTTGTGGGTTCCTTTATGTTTTTCACGACGCCAATTGTGCTCTTTTGCTTGGTGGATTAATTTGCGACGAACAATTTTCGGATAGAAAATCTTAAGCCAAGTTTTGAAGAAGGAATATTCTTTAACGACATCCAGTTGAGCTAAAATGTCATATGTTGATGATCCACATCGATAACCAAAAAAAGCATAATCGTAAGGCGTTTGCTTGATGTAACTTGCACAAATACTATCGAATTTTAAGCGTTTGTCATGCGAAATTGGAATGTAAATCACCAATGTTTTTACACTGTCCACGTCTTCATCCATGATGTGATTGAATTCCTCCACGGATTGAAAATCATACTTGCCATTTTTGGAATTTTTGTGCTGAAAAATATGAACGCGTCCTTCGTAAAAGAAACTCAAATAACATGTGTCGTTGTATCGAATTCCAACATGTCCGCCGAGCATCCCACCAAACCAAATCTTCTGTTCTTTTTTGTGTTCTGGTCGTGGCTTAGAGCCATAGAGAAATCGGACTTGCAAAGTGTCCATTTGTCCAAAAACACTTGAATTTAGACTTAACAGTAGTATGAGTAATAACAGTCGCATTTTCAAAAATAAAAAAACCGTCCAACATGAATTGAACGGTTTTTAAAAAATTATGAAAATTTAATCTTAGTGTGCAGATAAGTAATCAGCAACACCATCAAAACTTGCTTTCATTCCATCATCACCTTTTTGCCAGTTTGCTGGACAAACTTCTCCGTTTTCTTCGAAGAATTGTAATGCGTCAACCATACGTAAAGCTTCGTCAACATTTCTTCCTAATGGGAACATATTTACCAATTGGTGCATAACCGTTCCTTCTTTGTCGATTAAGAACAATCCACGGTAAGCAATCATTGGACCTGTTGCAGCCAAGTTACCTTCCATGTCGTATTCGTATTCTCCAGCCAATACTCCGAAAGCTTCAGAGATCGTTTTTGACGTATCAGCAACGATTGGATATTTAACACCTTCGATTCCACCTTTGTTTTTAGGAACTTGTAACCATCCCCAGTGTGATTCTTCTGTATCTGTTGAACAAGCAACAACTTTCACTCCACGTGCTTCAAATTCAGCCAATTTCGCTTGAAAAGCATGTAATTCAGAAGGGCAAACGAATGTAAAATCTTTCGGGTAAAAGAAAAATAATACATGGTTTTTTCCTAAATATTGATCCAATGAAAAATCATTTACAATTTCGAATCCGTTTACTACGGCAGCAGCCTTGAATGATGGCGCTTTTTTTCCTACTAATACTCCCATTTTATTTTTGATTGTTTGTGTTTATTTTATCTAACAAATTTACGCTTTTTAGGTTCTAAGAAAAGCATTTTTCTAACATTTTTTTATCCTAACCAGGCAGCGAACATCCAATTGGTCTTCTCTTTTTCCCTTACTAAATCACTCATCAATGCACATGTTCCTTCATCGTTGTTTTCGCTGGCTTGATTCAGAATCATTCGCTCAATTTGCAACAATGAATTTTGAGCGTTTAAAATGTAATTCATGCCCTTTCTTCCGTCCGAAATTAATTCGTTTTCAGGAATTAGACTATGCTCTAAATAATCACTGAAACGGGAAAGGGGAGTTGTTCCTAAAGTTAATATGCGTTCTGCAACTTCATCAATAATGATTTGTGTTCTCGTGTAGATTTCTTCGTATTTGAGATGAAGTTCAAAAAAGTTATTCCCCTTTACGTTCCAATGCAATGATCTTAAATTTTGGTAATGAATCTCGTAGCTAGCTAATAATAAATTTAGTTTCGCAGTATATGATAGTTGTTGTGCTTCCATGTTTTTTATTTTTTCTTAAGACAAAGTTAAG
>CAJAVU010000052.1 GCA_903945495.1 uncultured Flavobacteriales bacterium
AGTGATCTAAAGTTTTGATTAATTGATTAAACTGATTATTATTGTTACTTTCAGACTTTCTTGGCAACTTCTTCCAAAATACGTATTGGACCTTGCTTCTTCAAAAAGTCCAAACTTATTTAGTTCTTTACTGCGATAGTGCCTGCGAAACCAAGTGTGTTGATGTCGACCTGCGGTCGTTCGGAACATTCTAAGAATTCCAGGGGGCCTTTGACACTTGGCTTTTCTCGAGCGACAACAAAGATCATTCTGGGCGTCATCCAAACAATATAGCTTTGACTTGTGCTCACCTCCGGATCGGCATTTACCTAATTGTTGTGATTGTAAATCGACAGCAAGTAGTTTGAGTTGATCTCTAATACAGTTTGATATCCCTGTAGATATTCAATGTATGAAATTTCACCTTCCGCATAATTTTTGTTTGCATTATCAGAAATGATTGCTGCATTTTTCAAGGCAGTATTTTCATAGTATGAAATGGTTTCTCTTGCCAACTGCAATTCTTGAAGTTGTTGTTCAAATTGCATATGAAGTTCATTCGACAATTGAGAAGCCTGACTTTCGTGAATTTGAACTGAAGTTTCTGCAGCTCGATTTTTTGCCACATAGGATCCTGCAAAAATTGGGATGGATACACCAAGAGTCACACCTTGGAAACGAGGAGTTCCATCGTAATTGATAATTTGACCGTTCACATCTTGAACACCTGTCAAGGATTGAATAAAGTAACCAACTTTCAAATCAGGGAACATCATTGATTTCTCTACATTTAACCCAGCCATGGCAATTTTTACATTTTCCAAAGCCAAAGCCAATACAGGATTTTGATTCAGCGTCGAACTATCCGTTACCTGAATACTTGGAATCACCGTAAAAGGTTGTTCAGCAATTGTAAAGTCTGTTCCCAATTTCAACAATGTTCTGATATTCAACTTTTCGTTTCTGATTGCCAGAGCATTTTGCCTTTTCAACTTTTGCAATTCCTGCAATTTGGTTTCAGCCGTGATTTTTTCCAGATTATTCACATCTCCAGTTTCGAAACGCAAGGTTGAAGCCGCAACAAAATTTTGCAACAGACTATCTTGAACATTCAAGAGATTTTCAAATTCAATTAGATACAGCAAATGATTCCATGATTGTCGGATTTCATATACCAAACGAACTTTATGGGATTCCAATTGAATTTCACTTCCTTTGATACTGGCATCAATCAATTGTTTTTTTGCAGCAATTTGAAATGGATTTATGCCTTGAGAAATCGAATAATTCTGATCAAATTTCCCAGTATTGTATTGCCCAAGCATCGCCCCCAATTCGGTTTTTGGCAACTCAAATGCGGTTCCTTTCAATTGAGTTTGGTATTGAATATTCAATTCTGCTTGTTGAATCGAGTAATTGTTCTTTAAACCATACTCGATTGCACTTTCCAAATTCAACGTTGGTTCTTTTTGTGCAATCGATGAGGATGAGATTGAAACCAGGAAAAGAGTTGTTATGACTGATAATTTAGCCTTTTTACTTGGTTTAACACCTTTTTCAAAATAGATGTATAAAATGGGTAAAACTATCAATGTTAAGAGTGTAGCGGTAATTAATCCCCCAATTACTACAGTTGCCAGTGGTTTTTGCACTTCAGCACCTGCAGAATTACTTAATGCCATTGGTAAAAATCCAAGTGAAGCAACTGCTGCCGTTAAAAGCACAGGTCTGAGCCTCACTTTTGTGCCTTCAAAAACTCTGTCTTCTACTGATGTCATACCTTCAGATTTAAGTTGATTAAAATATCCAATTAGAACAATTCCATTTAAAACCGCCACTCCAAATAGTGCAATAAATCCTACACCTGCAGAAATACTAAATGGCATGTCTCTTAACCATAATGCAAAAACACCCCCAATCGCAGACAAGGGAATTGCAGTAAAAATCAACAAAGATTGTTTCATGGATTTAAACGTAAAAAATAACAAAATGAAAATCAGCAAGAGTGCAATGGGAACTGCTATCGATAATCTAGCAGTCGCTTCAACCAGATTTTCAAACTGACCTCCATACGTAATGTAATAGCCAGATGGCAATTTCAGTTTTTTATCCAATTTTGTTTGAATTTCCTCCACAACACTTTTCACATCCCTTCCTCGAACATTGAAACCAACAACAATTCTTCGTTTTCCATCTTCGCGGCTAATTTGCATTGGTCCGGGTTCGTAACTGATATCTGCCACTTGCTCCAAAGGAATTTGACTTCCCGATGGAAGCGTAATGAACAATGTCTTTAAATTTGAAATGTCACTTCTGCTGTCTGAATCCAGGCGCAACACAAGATCGAACCGCTTTTCACCTTCGTACACAACTCCTGCTTTAGATCCTGCAAAGCCAATTCGAATAACGCTGTTCAGATCACCCACATTTAAACCATACAGCGCAAGTTTATCGAAATTGTAACGAACAGTAATTTGAGGTAAACCTGCAACACGTTCCGCTTTTGCATCCGCTACTCCTTCAATACTATTGATAATATTCAAGGCTTCATCGCCCTTGCTAACCAGCATGTCTAAGTCTTCACCAAAAATTTTGACTGCCACATCGCTGCGCACTCCAGTCATTAGTTCATTGAAACGCATTTGAATGGGTTGGGAAAATTCTGTCGTAGCACCGGGTATCTCATCCAATGCCTCTTCCATCTTTTCCATCAATTCTTCCTTGGTTTCAGCAGATGTCCATTCGCTTTTATCCTTCAATAAAATTATCATGTCACCGGCTTCCATAGGCATTGGATCCGTTGGAATTTCAGCACTACCAATTTTAGTGACGATCATTTTAACTTCCGGAAAGCGCTCTTTCAGTATTTTTTCAGCCTTAGTTGTCGATTCAATTTCCTGAGACAATGAACTTCCCGAAGCAATGATCAAGTGAGTAGCGATGTCTCCCTCGTCTAGCGTTGGAATGAATTCACCTCCCATTCGATTGAAAACAAGCAATGCAAACACAAATAGAGCAAATGCTGCACCGACTACCAGTCCCTTCACTTTTAACGATTTTTGAAGGAAAGGTTTGTAAATACGTTGTGCTCCATCAATTAATTTATCACTGAAATTCTTTTTATGACCTGTTTGTTTTTTAAGTACTAATGCAGACATCATTGGAACATAGGTCAAGGAAAGTAGAAATGCGCCTAAAATTGCGAACGAAACGGTTTGTGCCATTGGACCAAACATTTTCCCTTCAATGCCTACCAATGCTAAAATTGGTAAGTAAACGATAAGAATGATAATCTCCCCAAAGGCTGCACTACTCCTGATCTTGGATGATGCCTGGTAAACTTCTTCATTCATTTGCTTGGCAGTAAGCTTTTTCACATCCTTTGACACCTGCAAACGATGAATGATTGCTTCAACAATAATCACAGCGCCATCCACGATCAAACCGAAATCAATTGCTCCTAAACTCATCAGGTTTCCGGACACCCCAAAAAGGTGCATCATCGAAACAGCGAAAAGTAACGAAAGTGGTATAACAGAAGCGACCACAAGACCTGCTCTCCAATTACCCAAAAGCAAAACAAGAATGAAAATAACGATCAAAGCACCTTCAATCAAATTCGTTTGAACTGTGCCTATGGCTTTATTCACCAATTTAGTTCGATCCATAAATGCTTCGATTTCGACACCTTCCGGAAGTGATTTTTTGATCTGTTCCATTTTTAGCTTTACGCGCTCAACAACCTCTGCAGAGTTTTCGCCTTTCAGCATCATGGCCATACCACTCACTTCTTCACCTTTCCCGTCTTTTGTTACAGCGCCAAAACGTATGCTACTACCCATTTGAACCTTCGCAACATCACGGATTAAAACTGGAATTCCATTTTGGTTTTTAACAACGATCTTATTAATATCATTGATACTACTAACCATTCCAATTCCACGAATGAAATAAGCATATGGCTTTTTATCAATGTAGGCACCACCCGTATTTTCATTGTTCTTTTTTAGCGCCTCGAAAATTTCGGCTACTGTGGTATTCATACTCTTGAGTTTGTTTGGTTCAACAGCAATTTCATATTGCTTCAAACTTCCACCAAGGGTATTTACCTCCGCAACTCCAGGAGTGCCCAACAATTGAGGACGGATGATCCAATCCTGAATAGTTCTCAATTCAGTAGCATCGTATTTTTTCTCATAGCCTTTTTTCGGGAAAACGACATACTGGTAAATTTCCCCTAAACCCGTACTTACTGGCGCTATCTCGGGGCTTCCAATGCCCTCAGGTATTGAATTCTCAGCTTCTTTCAGACGTTCATTAATCTGAGTTCTTGCCCAGTAAATATCAACATCTTCCTCAAAAACTACAGTTACAACACTTAGTCCGAAGCGACTAATTGAACGCAGTTCTACGATTTTAGGAATCGGTTTAACCGCCAACTCGATTGGATAGGTGATGAACTGTTCTACTTCTTGTGTTGCAAGTGTTGGTGAGGAAGTAATTATTTGAACTTGATTGTTCGTAATATCGGGCAAAGCATCGATTGGAAGTTTACTAACAGAATACGTTCCAACGGCTATTAATGCCACAGTGAATAAACCAATAATGAATTTATTCTTAATACTAAAATGAATGATTTTATCTAACATTTGAAAAAAATTAATCACAATAAAATACAGCGTTTTGCATCATGATAGTTTGATCATGTGCATTAGCCAATTGTTTCAAGTCACTACTTGAAATCTATATGTGATTATGCTATTTTAGGCGGTTGCCAGATAGCAGAATTGAATTCTGATGTGCAGAATTGATACGCAGGAAATGACGATAAACGTTCATCCGCTGGAATATTGTTTTTTTCTAATTCGATTGGAATTACCGTTTTGGAAATAAACAACGATAATGAAGATGGCAGGTGGTCATGACTGAGAGGACAATGATCCTCTTCATGTTGTGTATCTGTTTCATCGTGTACACCATTGATGTGTTCAATTACAAAATCTTGGAAACTTAATTGATGGTGCTCCTCGTTGTGATGGTTGTAGTGTTCAATGAATTCAGGGACAAAAGTTATTAAATGCGCGAACTCCGATGGAAAAGTAATTCCAGCGATGAAAAAGCAAACTAATATCTTTTTGAACAATAACATTAACGCAAATATAATGAAAAAATATAGAATCTTTTTTTCATTTTCATACTCTATATAGGCTTAATACTGCCTCTAAATTGCCTCAAATTATATTTCTTGACGGTCTGTTGGAGTGGACAAACCACACTTTCATTTTCAATGTACTTGAAAGTAAATGATATGCCTTGACTTGTCATTTTAAACACCTGATGTTTGCCGTGTTCGTGTGTTTGCAAAGCGCGCAATTCTGGAATTATTGCCGACACATGATCAGGTGAACTGGTCGACCTTGGAACTGACCAAACAACAAAAACAAAAAGCAATGGCAAGACAATCAGGCCTTATCAAATTGAAGGGAACGTTGGATAACGTGAACTTCTATAAAACAAAGGACGGGAACCTTGCGCGAATGAAAACATCTGTTGATGCAAAACGAATCGCGAATGACCCAGCCTTTGAGCGTACTCGTGAAAACGGGAAAGAGTTCGGGAGATCTGCTGCATCAGGAAAATTGATGCGTGACGCAGTTCGACCAATGTCTTTAAATGCTGCAGATGGTAGAGTAACCGCTCGTTTGACGAAAATCATGACGAGTATCAAGAATCTGGATGCAAACAATGTTCGAGGAGCACGAGTTGTTGCACAAGGAATTCAACTTCCGGAAGGAATTGCGACTTTGAAAGGTTTCGACTTTAACAAAGAAGCGTTACTTGGATCCATCTTGTACAAACCGTTTACGGTTGATGTCAACAACGGTGCAATCGTTATTACGGATCTTGTTCCACAAATGGATATTTCTTGGCCGCAAGGTGCAACGCATATTCAATTTTCTTGTGGATTCGCAGGATTGGATTTCGATGAAAATGAAAAAGATTTACAGATGTCACCAGCTGTGAATTTACCGATTGATGCGACACAGTCAACTGTTACCCTCATACCAGCAGCTTTGCCTGGTATTGCAACGACCAAACTTTTCTTATTGAAAATTGAGTTCTTCCAAGAAGTGAATGGAGTTCAATACACGTTGAAAAATGGTGCATACAATGCCTTGAAGGTGGTTGAAGTAGCGTAAGTTCTGGTGGAGAGTTCGCTCTCCACCTTTTTTCAAACTTTAAAAAATCTGAAAAATGAAAATCATTGATCGATTGAAAGCCAAAACCCCAAAGTTCTACAAAACACTTCGCAACGTAGGAATGGGAATGGCAGCAGCTGGAGCAGTTTTGGTGGCTTCACCAATTGCAATTCCAGCAATCTTGGTAACTATTGGAGGTTACCTCATCGTTGCAGGATCTGTGGCAACGGCAGTTTCACAAACTGTAACGGAGGCAGAAAAGTAAACGCAAGATGGGATTTATAATTCTACTTGCCTGGTGTTTAATCAACAAATTGAAAGCTATGTCAGCTGAAAATCAAACATGCGTTTCCGATAACTTGGAAGTGCAAATTAGTACAAAGAATGTCGTGCGCTTCAAAGCTGGAGCTGAGTTATCTGGAAAGGTAAACAAAGTTGCAGTTGATGTAAGTGAGGAAGTAGACGAAACATCTGAAACCTTCGGGATTAAGATTACGATTTCACGCTCTGCTTGCACGTACAATCCTTGCGAAGCGTAAAACAAATTAATCTCATAAAGTCATGCAACATCACGACAGCACAACTGCAATAGGAACCGTAACCGGGACGGTGTTTACCGTGGCTGCGACAATAGACTCGCACGATTATATGAAAACGGTTATCCTGGCAATCATTGGAGCGACAGTGAGTTTCACCGTGAGCATGCTATTAAAATGGATTTGGAATTTTCTTCAACGGAAGAAAGAACGCAAAGGATAAATTTTACTGAATAATAATTGTAACGCCACTTGGAAACAGGTGGCGTTTTTTGTTTCAGCTTGCGCAGCAGTAATATTAACCCAAAAGAAAAAGGAAAAAAAGAAAGCGCTTTCAGAGGGGCTGGATTTTGTGGATGCAAGCTTTTCGACTTAAAAATTTTCCTTTTAAAGAATCGAAAAGTAAAATTGAAAAGAATCAATTAGGAAAAATTTTAAGCGAAACCCGGAGGGCTTGAACTTGCAGGAACGAAAGACAAGTCCCTACTTTGGCTGGATTTTTTTTATTTAACTCAACTACTTTAAAAACCGCAAACGATAGTTGAAATGACACCAGATATAGAGATTGACAAACATTGCATGAAGGTTGGTGCCAGGCACTGTGGTATAAGCTTTGCGACGGATGAAACGTGCATGAAGAATGAACTGATCTTTTGGAAGATTAGAGAGAATGGATTTGATGACTGCTGGATTAAGATTGTACATGACCTTTTGTTAAAATGGGGAATGTGCAAGATTAAGTAAGCAGTTATTATTCTGACCACGATTGAAGAAGTTCTGCAGGAGAAAGTCCTTTTGAAACCTCATCAATTTGTTTAATTAAAGGTGTTTTAAACATTTCATATTTGTGAGGGCTATCGATGTTTTTTAATTTTTCGATTATTTTATCAATTGCCGCTAATTGTCCTTCCAAATGGATGAGGTTCATCAATTGTTTGAACTGGTCAGGTTGAAGATTTGGAGATCCTTGAGTATTGATATAACCTGCGAAGAATTTGGTGTATTTCATACGATATAGTTTGTTTTTTAAAGGTTGTATGGAATACGCCAGACTAAAATCATAGGTCTTTCCAAGTGAATCCATATAGTGCTATTTCAAACTGCGAAGCTAATCATACAAGAACTTAATCTATTTACGATTACTAAAAATTTACAATAGAATGTTTTGGTTTACGAGAACTGTGTGTTGGAAAACGAAGGGCAATTCATGGAGCCCTACGGAATGATTGCCCGAGTGTGTGGCAAGCGGAATGAAACGGAATGGAGAGTAACGGAATGAGGTTGAATGGAGCGCGTGAGCCGCTGCGAGTTGAGCGAAGGTGGAAGCCCAAAGAGGGACCCGGGAGGGGAACGAGGGCGACCTATGTTGGAAACACAAGGGCTTGGCGGAGTTTTTGAAATTCGAAGAAAGGATTAAAAACAAGTGTGTGAAATGCTGGGAATGTATCCCGAAAGCCTTCGGGAGAAGTGGATAGCATGAACACTCTTGACTTACAAAAAACTAAGATAGAATTACTGTTAAAAGTGCTGTGTGACTGGAGGTACGGAAGGAACACTGCATTAACGAAGGATTCTCAAAAACTGTGACAAGCCCGCAGCCTGAGCGACTAGCAGGCGAGCATTAACACAAGCAGCGGTGACACCCCAGAAAAAAAAATAATGAGTGAAAGCGCAGAGAGAGGGAGGTTTGGCGGAACGGAGCCGAACGAATACCTTATTGGGGTCTGGGGTGGCAGAGAGCTGCGACTGACGACG
>CAJAVU010000053.1 GCA_903945495.1 uncultured Flavobacteriales bacterium
AAAGGTGTTGCTGAGGTTCAAGTAATTGGTGGTGAAAAACGCGAATTCCGTGTGAATGTCGACAAAGACAAGATGAAATTGTACGGATTATCTTTGGCTGGAATCAATCAAGCGATTAGTGCTTCAAACGTTGAGTTTCCTACAGGTAAATTAAAAAACAATGACGAGCAAATGACGGTTCGTTTAGCCGGGAAATTCAAAACGGTAGAGGATTTAAGAAACCTCATTGTTTCAGCAAATGGCACATCAACTGTGCGCTTAGCAGATGTTGCGGATGTTGAAGATGGTTCTGAAGATCAAGTAACCGTTTCTCGTTTCAATGGCGTAAATGGAATTGGTCTTCGTATTAAAAAGCAAAGTGATGCGAATGCTGTTGACATGGCAAAAGCAACAAAAGCGCGTTTCAAAGAAATTGAAAAAAAATACAAAAAAGAAGGAATTAAATTTACGGTTGCAACAGATACATCCATTCCAACGATTGAATCGGTTGACGCCGTGATTCATGATCTTGAGTTGGCGGTTTTACTCGTGGCTGCTGTAATGTTATTGTTCTTACACAGTTTGCGTAATGCTTTCATTGTATTGATTTCAATTCCAGCTTCATTGATTTCAACCTTCGTTGCCATGTACCTTCTTGGTTACACTTTGAATTTGATGACGTTGTTAGCAATGTCTTTGGTAATTGGTATTTTGGTGGATGACTCGATTGTGGTCTTGGAAAATATCTATCGCCACCTTCAGATGGGTAAAAAACGTCGTCAAGCAGCCTTAGACGGTCGAAATGAAATTGGATTCACAGCCTTGGCAATTACGTTGGTGGATGTCGTGGTGTTCTCTCCAGTTGTTTTTATTGAAGGAACAATTTCGGATATCTTACACCAATTCTCAATTGTAGTTGTTGTTTCAACCTTGATGTCTTTGTTCGTTTGTTTCACGCTGACACCGTGGCTAGCATCGCGATTTGCGAAAGAAGTGCAATTGAATCCGAAAAATCCACTCCAAGCGATTTTGATATGGTTTGAGAAACGTATTACCATTTTTACCGATCAATATGTAAAATTAGTTGGATGGTCTTTGCGTCACAAAATTATCATGGGACTTGGAATACTTGCCCTTTTCATCGGAAGTTTTATGACAATGGGATTAGGAATCGTTGGTTCTGAATTCGTAGCACAAGGAGATCAAGGAAAATTCATGATTAAATTGAAATACGACAAGAGTACAACCTTTGAAGAAAACAATTCAACAACCTTAGAAATTGAGCAGATGATTTTGGCTCAAAAAGAAATTGTGGATATTGTATTTGCAAATGTTGGAGGACCGAGTTCTGGAATGGGTGCAGCTTCATTTGGTGCTGAAAACAGATCTGAGTTGACGGTTAAAATGAAACCTGGTAAACAAAAAGAATATCCAACGATTGAATACATGAATGAAATCCGTAAAAAGATTGAAGACAAGTATCCAGGAATTGAGGTAAAAGCGCTGAATATAGGCATGGTTGAATCTGAGGAAGCGCCAATTGAAATTTTCCTTTCATCGGACGATACTGAATTATTAATGACAGAAGCACGTCGATTAAAAGAAGCGATTAAGGTGATGAAGGGTGCAAAAGACCCGACAATTTCCACAGACGATGTTACACCAGAAGTACGTATCGAGTTGGATCGCGAAAAAATGGGACAACTTGGATTACCGATTGCCGTAATTGGAATGCAGTTGCAAAATGCCTTAACAGGAAACGACGATTCGCAATTTGACGACAAAGGACAAGAATACGACATTCGCGTAATGGTAGATAAATTTGACCGCAAAGACGCAGATGACATTCGTTCGATGACCTTTACGACAAATGATGGAAGACAGGTTCGATTGAGTGAATTTGCAGAAGTTACTGTCGAAAATGGGAATGGTTCTTTGGAACGTAAGAATAGAATTTCCAATACAACAATTCGTGCGTATGTATTGGGAACGGCTGCAGGAACAGTTTCTGCTGAGATTGAAAAATATCTAAAAGAAAAACCATTAGACAAAAACGTACGCATGCTGTGGGGAGGAGAAGTAAAACGTCAAAATGAATCGTTTGGTGCTTTGGGAACTGCAATGGGAATTGGATTGATTTTGGTTTACTTGATTATGGTTGCATTGTATGACAACTTCGTTTATCCTTTTGTTGTATTATTCTCTATTCTTGTATCCTTGATTGGTGCAATCTTAGCATTGAATTTATCATCGTCAAATATGGGAATCTTCACGATGCTTGGAATGTTGATGTTGCTCGGTCTCGTCGCCAAGAACGCCATTTTGATTGTGGATTTCACGAACCATTTGAAAGCACAAGGAAAATCTGTTTATAACGCATTGCTCGAGTCAGTTCGTGAGCGTATGCGTCCAATCTTGATGACGACAATTGCAATGGTTGTTGGTATGATTCCAATTGCAACAGCAACCGGTTCTGGAGCAGAATGGAAAAATGGACTTGCGTGGATTTTGATTGGTGGATTGACAAGTTCAATGTTCTTAACAATCATTGTTGTGCCGATGATGTACTACACAGTCGATCGAATTCAAGCGAAAGTCTCAAGAAAAAAAGCAAAAGAGTTGCATTTCGAGGATGAGGATGACGATCAAAAAACAAATGATGTTGACTTATTAGACAACTAAAAATAAAAAAAGCCATTGGTCAATAACCAATGGCTTTTTTGTTTAATATCAATTTCTACACGCGGTGATAATCTGCTTGCCAATCTGTTACAGCCAACTTAATTTCTTTACTTGATAATTTTTCGGCTATTGCACGTTCCATCAAGGGAAGTAATTCAGCATCACCAGCAAAACGCAAAGCGATAATTTGACTCATTTTTAATTGCTTTTCCTTTGCAGAAAAGGACGTTCCTGTCATTTCAAAATAGCGTTGACGCATTTCCAAGCGAATGATACGATCTTGGTTTTTAATCGCATAAACGCGCGCAATGAACACTGTCAATATTAATATGGTTGAAGCTATTAAAGTTATAATTCGATAGCTTAAATCTGCCGAACAATCAAAAGCAAAAATGATAGACCAAACAAAAAATGCGAGAGACAAAGGTGTTAGCACAAAATGATGTGCTGGATTTAGGCGAAGGTGATTCTTGTAATTTTGCATAATCGTTTTATAAATTTGGATTTTTTAACTGCCTAAAATTAATCAAAATTCAAGCTTCACTCTCAAAAATTCAAGCGCATCCAAGGTTTCGTCTTTACTAGAAACAGAAAATCGAATTCCTTTTCCTTCCGCATATTTTTTTGCATTCATTAATTCCTTAATCAAACTTGGATTGATCGTAGATTTTTTCACTTCCTCAATTGCTTTTTCACCAAAAACAAAGGCTACTTTGAAGAAACCATCGCGCGGTAATAAATAGATCAACACGCGTTTTTTGTGACTGATTCGATAACTCCAACCAAACTTTTTACCTCCAAAATGCCACCCTTCAGTTTCAACTTTTCCACTTTTCAATGCGGCATCGCGCAACGTTTCCCAATAACGGTAGTTTTCACCCAAGGCTTCTGTTAATTGAATATCTGTTGGACAATAAGTTGAATCAAGAAAAATGGAGTGCGGCATAAATGAAAAATTGTTCAAGCGAATCTAAGGAAAGATAGAATACATACAATGGTTTTTATGCGTTGAAATATCTTCTATTAAATACAACTGTGATTCTCTCCTAGAAAAATAAAAATCCTTAACTTCGCACACAACATTTTTATTGTTAGAA
>CAJAVU010000054.1 GCA_903945495.1 uncultured Flavobacteriales bacterium
AATTGAAAACAGATTGCCTATGAATTCTAAAGAAAGCGTTTAAATTTGTCCTATGTTTTTCATTTTATCCAAAGCACTCGCATTTTTATTCTCTCCATTTGTATGGTTCATTTTCTGTGTTTTAGCTGCTTTTTTCTGGAAAAAAGAAATTTGGCGGAAACGTTTTAAATGGATTGCACTTGGCTTATTCTTGTTCTTTTCAAACTCTGTAATCTATCTAGAATTTTGTCGTTTGTGGGAAGTTCAAGGAACACCAATTAAAAAAGTCAAAAAGTACGATGTTGGAATCGTTCTGACGGGCATGGGCGAATACAATGCTGATTTAAAAGTCGTGAGTTTACGCCGTGGTGGAGACCGAATTTGGCAAGCCGTCACTTTGTATCATAAAGGAAAAGTGAAACAACTGCTAATTACAGGTGATAACGGTTATGTGAGTGATCGCGGTTTACACGAAGCAAAACAAATTAAAGAAGTTTTGGTTGGTTGGGGAATTCCAGAAAAAGACATCATTACCGAAGAAAAGTCTCGCAATACACACGAGAACGCCAGTGAAACACAAAAAATCATCAATCGTTCGTATCCACATTTCAATTCATTTTTATTGATTACGTCGGGAACGCACATGCGAAGAGCCAGGGCTTGTTTTGCGAAAATCAACATGAAAGTAGATTGTTATTCAACTGATTTATATACAGGCCCAACACGTGGTTATCATTGGGATCAATTCATCATACCTGATGTTTCAAACTTTGATTGCTGGAATCATCTTACAAAAGAATGGGTTGGATATGTGGTTTACGATGTTGTAGGATATATCTGATTCAAAAATATTTCTTAATTTCAAACCTTTACTGAAAAACACAATTATTCATGACCACATCCGCAGACGAAGCAGTAAAAGTTATTCAATCAAACGACCACGTTTTTATTCATTCAGCCGCTGCAACACCAGCACATTTGGTTGAAGCGATGACTAGGCGTTCATCTGAATTAAAAAATGTGAGTATTTACGCCATGCATACAGAAGGCTCTGCTCCTTATGCCCAGGCAGAAATGCAAGAATCATTTGTTATCAAACCATTTTTTGTTGGTCAAAATATTCGTGAAAACATACAAAGCAATCGCGGAAGTTATATTCCAATCTTTTTAAGTGAAGCCCCTTTGTTGTTTCGAAAAGGAATCATTCCAATTGATGTTGCACTTATTTCTGTTTCACCACCCGACAGCCATGGCTTTTGCTCATTGGGAACATCCGTTGATATTTCATTGGCTGCAGTTCAATCAGCAAAAGTGGTGATTGCTCAAATTAACAAACACGTTCCTCGAACGCATGGCGACGGATTCATCCATATTTCAAAGATTAACTATTGTGTCGAACATGACTCAGAATTACCTGAAATGAAGGACCATGCCATCAGTCCAGAAGAACATTTGATTGGTCAAAACTGTGCAAATTTAATTGAGAATGGCGCAACCTTGCAAATGGGCATTGGATCGATTCCAAATGCGGTTTTAAACTGTTTAACGAATCACCAAAATTTAGGAATTCACACGGAAATGTTTTCGGATGGCATATTACCCTTGATCGAAAAAGGTGTAATCAACGGTTCTCAAAAAGCGATTCGTCCAAATGAAATAGTTGCATCTTTCGCGGTTGGAACGCGCAAATTATTTGATTTCATGGACAATAATCCAATGGTGAAAATGCTTGACTTTTCATGGGTCAATAGTGTTGAAATCATTCGCAAAAACCCAAAAGTTACAGCCATTAATAGCGCAATTGAAATTGACTTAACAGGACAGGTTTGCGCCGATTCAATTGGAACAAAAATCTTTTCGGGTGTTGGAGGCCAAATGGATTTTATACGTGGAGCATCACTTTCAGAAGGTGGAAAACCAATTATCGCAATTACTTCAACAACAAAAAATGGAGCTTCTAAGATTGTACCTACACTAAAACAAGGAGCTGGAGTTGTAACTACACGCGCTCACATTCATTGGGTTGTCACAGAACATGGAGCAGTTAATCTATATGGCAAAACCATTCATGAGCGTGCCGAATTATTAATTAGCATAGCGCATCCAGATCATCGTAAAGACTTGTGGGATTCTTTTTTTACGTTTAGAAACTAGAAAAAATTAACTGAACACTAATTTTGTTGTTTTAAAATACAAGTTTAACCTTTCATAAAATTTCACTACAATCAAAATTATTTTTAAAACTATCTTTATCAACTTGAACCGCATATTTAGCATAGCATTTATACTTATCGCAAGTTTTCATCTTTCGGCTCAGAAAACGATTGAAGCTTTTCGAACCACTGAAAAGATCACCGTTGATGGAAAAGCGAACGAAACAAGCTGGGGGCAAGCACAATTGGTTGATCAGTTTACCCAATTTAAACCACAGCCAGGAACGCCTTCAACGCAGAAAACAGAAGTGAAAATCATGTATGATGATGACGCTTTGTACATTTTTGCTATTTGCTACGATAAACCAGAACACGTTTCGAAAGTATTATCTCAACGCGATGATTTCAATGCAAACGTTGATAATTTTCAAATTTTATTGGATACTTACAATGACAAACAAAATGGTTTTGACTTCGGTGTTAGTAGCATGGGCGTTCAATACGATTCAAAATTGTATTTCGCTGGTGAGAACCTAGAATTAAACATGGTTTGGGAAAGTGCTGTTGAACGTAATGAATTAGGTTGGCAATGTGAAATGCGTATTCCCTACTCCGCTTTCCGCTTCCCCAAAGTGGATGTACAAAACTGGGGCGTGAATTTCTTTCGTTACATCAGTCACAATCGTGAAGAATCAACATGGCCAGAAATCAATCCAGAAATCGATAATTGGTTGTTGCAAAACGCTAGTTTGACAAACGTACAAGGAATTAAACCACCTTTGCGTTTAGCTTTTATGCCTTATGTTTCTGCGTATGCCGATCATTTCCCCCTTAACCAAGCAGGTACAAGTAATTGGTCTCGATCGTTCAATGGTGGGATGGACATTAAATTAGGTTTGAACGAAGCTTTTACACTTGATATGACTTTGGTTCCCGATTTTGGTCAAGTGGTATTTGACAACCAAGTTTTGAATTTGAGTCCATTTGAAATTCAATTCAACGAAAACAGACAATTCTTTACAGAAGGAACGGAATTATTCAGTAAATCAGGTTTATTTTATTCGCGACGTATCGGAATCCAATCACCATATAGTGTTTTAAGTACGAATTTATTAGAAAACGAGGAATTGACAAACGTTCCTTCGAGTGCTCAATTGTACAATGCCACAAAAGTTTCAGGTCGAACAAAATCAGGTTTAGGAATCGGTGTATTCAATGCGATTACAGCTGAACAATCAGCTACTGCGTACAACACTGCAACCGGAGAAGAACGTTCGATTGTTGCTGCACCATTAACGAATTACAATGTATTGGTTGCTGATCAAAATTTGAAAAACAACAGTTCAATCACCTTGACAAATACAAATGTTACACGTGCTGGAAGTTTTTACGATGCAAATGTGACAGGTTTGAACCTGAAATTGAATACAAGAAACAACAAGTATTTTCTTTCTGGTAAAACCAATTTGTCGAACAAATTCTACACAGACCAAACAAAAACAGGCTACAACTACGGAATTAACTTCGGCAAGCAAACTGGAAATTTCATCTTTACGTCCGCTTATTTTGAAGAATCAAACACCTACGACCCCAATGATTTAGGATTTAACGCGGTCAACAACAAACGAGTTATAGAAACTACGGCTAGCTATCGCATATTTAAACCTTTTTGGAGATTGAATCAAATGGGTGTTACAACTACTTTATCCTATAACCGCTTATATAAGCCAAATGCATATACAAATACATATTTAAATCTCAATGGTTATTTTATTTCAAAAAAATTCCATGCATTTGGTATCAATGGTAATAGTTCAATCACAAATGGTTTTGATTATTTTGAGCCGCGCAATGAAGGAAGTTATTTCGTAACACCTAAATGGTTTGACTTTGGCGGTTGGATTTCAACGAATTACCAGAAAAGAATTGCATTAGATGTCAATGTAAACTATGTTCTTTTAGACCGTGATAAATGGGAAGAATATTATTACTCGATTAGTCCTCGCTTTCGTTTGACAGATAAATTATTTTTGATTTATTCATGGGAACAGTATTTTCAAAACAATAGTCAAGGCTATGCCATTGCTTTTGGAGAACCAGTTGAAGTGACAGAAGCAATTGTCTTCGGTTCGCGCGATTTAGTGAACACAACGAATACTATCGATTTAAAATATACGATTACAAACCGCATGGGAATTACCTTCCGCTTGCGTCATTATCGTTCTACTTTGTCGTATGATTCTTTCTTTGATTTACAAAGTGATGGTTCCTTGATGGCTAACAACTTAACAGGATTAGATGCAAATGGTGAATCTGTGTACAACACCAATTTTAACGCATTCACAATCGATTTTGTTTACCGTTGGGTATTCCGACCAGGCAGTGAAATCAATTTCGTTTGGAAAAATGCCATCTTCTCGGATGATAAATATGTTCAAACAAGTTACGTTCAAAACGTTCAAAAAATGTTCGAATATTCGCCTCTGAATAGCTTTTCGATTAAAGTATTGTATTGGTTGGATTATCAGACCTTGAAGAAACTTGGTAAAAAGAATCGAGAAACGAGATTCTAGAGTCGAGATTCGAGGACTGAGTTAAAAGTCTCGATTCTCAGTTCTCTGTTCTCGGTTCTTAATTCTACTCCTCCCAGCCTTTCCAATCATCATGATCGCCTTTGCGAACATCACGCCACATGCCATAACCTAAGATTCCAGCTATGATGACTCCAATGATTCCGTAAACGGAAATACCTTTATAAAAGGGTTCAATTTTGTTGACAATCAACAAAACTCCACCAATCATTAATCCAGCGGCAAGTAAAGAAGTTACAATCTGTTTGGTAACGCGATTAATCGTGTGCACCATTGGATCGATTCCTTTATGCGTCAAATCAACTTTTACTTTTCCGTTGTTAATCTTGCGAATGGCATTTTTTAAATCCTGTGGAAATTCTTCCATGTAAGATGCTAAATCGATCAAACCTGACAAGAATTTCTTACCAAATTTCAATGGATTGATTTTGCGTTTGATGACATCAATTAAATATGGGCGAGCCAATTCAAGTAAATCCAAATCAGGATCCAAATGATGAATCACACCTTCAATCGTCACCATTGAACGAGCTAACAAGAAGAAATGAGGCGGAACTTTTAGACCATGTTCTACCACTACATCTTTCAATTCCATCAAAATGGTACTCATTTCATTTTCATGAACGCTATTGACTGAATAAATCTCCACAAACTCATTCAAGGCATATTCCAAAGAACGCATATCTGAAATGGTTGTGATTTCAGACATTTGTTGCAAGACCTTAATAATCGCTTTTATGTCCTTTCCTTTTACCGCAATGAACAATTTTCCGAACATTTCAATATCGCGATCCAAAATGGACCCCATTAATCCAAAATCAAGGAAACAGACTTCGCCATTTGGCATCACCATAATATTTCCTGGATGAGGATCAGCATGAAAAAATCCGTATTCGAACACTTGTTTGATATACGAAATTGCCAATTTGTGCGCAATCTTTTTTGGATCATGTCCTTTCGCTTCCAAGGCACCAATATCGGATACTTTGATTCCCTGAATGAATTCCAAGGCAAGAACTTTGGATGTTGTAAATTCCCGGTAAACCTTTAAGGTATGTGTTGTATTATCTGATTTATCTTGATCGATATTATTCGCAAAACGTTGCACATTCATTGACTCATGAATGAAATCCAATTCTTTTAAAATACTCTCTTCGAAGTTGCGCACCAAACCTTTTGGATCAAATGCTTTTAGTGAAGGAATGCGTTTCTCAAACACTTCTGCCAAAGTGTACATCACGCGAATATCTTCTTTGATAATTGCGCGTATTCCTGGACGTTGAATTTTCAATGCTACCTTCTCCCCTGTTTTCAAGGTTACTTTATGCACTTGCGCCATCGAGGCAGATGCAAACGCTTCTGGTTCAAACCAAGCGAACAAATCTTCTACTTTGCCTTTCAATTCTTTTTCAACGACCTCTTTTGCGGTAGCAGCCGGAAGCGGTGGAACGTTGTCTTGCAAACGTTCAAATTGCGAGATCAATTCTGCTGGTAATAAATCAGGTCGATTACTTAAAATCTGTCCAAACTTGATAAAAGTTGGTCCCAATTCTTCGCACACCAAGCGCATTTTCTCCCACTTCGTATATTTCTGCGCATTCTTTTTTGTGGTAGTTGGAATCAATCGGCGAATAAAACTAAATCGCCCAGTTTCATTCATGTAGGATACCAAATCCTCAAATCCATATCTTACGAATACGCGTAAAATCTGATTGTATCGAACAAACGATCGATAACGCTGACGAATTGAGGAAAACAAACCCATTCTTAGTTCGTTTTTTGTTCTAGGTGATTAATGCGTGCTTCAGCTAAAGCCAAGTCTTTCTCCAACTGTTCCACTTTCAATTCCAATCCTTTCAATTGATCTGTATGTGCGATGTTCACTTTTTCATAGAATGCAGCAACCATTTCACCGATTTTCACTTCTAATTCTTCCTTCGCTTCATGCGCTTTTAGAACCAACTTATCTAAAAACTGTACTTCATTCCCATTTTCATCAACAACCTTTTCACTCATGAAATCATTGATTTTATCTTTTCCTTGTTCAGATAAAGCAGTCAATTTTTCCATCAAGTGCGTTTCTTTCGAAATCGTATACAAAGTAGATGACAGGGTAACTAATTCTAAAAGTGTTTTTGCTTTCATGTGGCTGATTTTGTTAGGTAAAATTAATATATTTGCATAGACTAATAAATGACCATAATCATAAATATCGGCATTTATTCTTGAACATAAACATTCTAGTTATGAATTTAAATTCCACCGTTGCTGAGTTGATGTCGACAAACATTGAATGTGTGCAACCAGATCAACAAATTATTGATTTGAAACACATTTATGAAAAAGAACCGTTCCATCAACACGTTCCTGTAACTGAGAACAATCAACTGGTTGGAATTGTGAGTTTAATTGATTTTATGCGCGCGATCCACAACGCAAGCTTAGATGATAACGAGCCTGTTTATCATTCCATTTTGGTCAAAGATATTATGTCACTTCACCCTGTTTCAATTGCGCCAACTACTTCATTAAAAGACGCAAGTAAACAAATAATTGAAGGTGGATTTCATTCATTGATTGTGACCGAAAACAAAGAGGTTAAAGGTATTATAACAACAACAGATATTTTAAAACACTTTATAACCCAATAAGACTACTATGCTCGCTGAAGAAACCACATTCACGATGAAAAAACTACAAAATGACCAAGTCGTTGTCACTTTGCGAAGTGATGGAATTGTGCATGTTAGTTTTTTACCAAACACTGAAATTACAATTGAATTTCAGCAGGTTCTTCTCGATATGTACAATGAAATTACTGGTGGAGCAAAATCGCTTTTCGTTTTCGACGGCGGTGAATTCGTTTCCATTACGAAAGAAGCACGTGAAAATGCTGTGGTTATTGAAGATTCTACGCCTACAAAGGCTTCTGCTATCGTTGTCAAAAATCTAGGCCAGAAAATCATTGCCGATTTTTACTACAAAGTCAATCGTCCTAAACAACCCTATAAAGTATTTTGGCAGTTTGACAAAGCGATTGAATGGCTGCATTCCGCTGCAGCGGAATGATTCCTTATTAATAATTCGTGATTCTGGATTTGTAATTCCCTGCCTGTCGGCAGACAGTGTGATTAAACGAATCTCGTTGTAGAGATTTCAATAATTCAACGACCTTGCAATAAATTTCATTGAATCCTGAATCACGAATCATAAATCATCAATCATAATTTTACCTGATAATTATCAGAATTTAAAATCGCCCTTCTTCCTAGTTTTGTGCAAAATTTACCAATATGAAATGGACGAAACGCTCTCAAGAAGAAATCAAATCTCAGGTATTTAGTGCCTTGTCAAAAAATGTGAACTATGCCAATGAAATTATCCTTGGAGTTCCAGCATCTTATTTAGATGAAAAAGTGTTTTCTCAAGACAATACATTTTTGAAAGATGCTCCTTTCTTGAGTACTTTGGTTCAAAATCCGAACCATATTGGATGCCATACGATTGGTGAATCGGAGAGCTTTTTCGCTGGAACACATGAACTAGAACGCGATTTAATTGCTATTTGTTCAGAAGACATATTGCACGGTGAAGTTGATGGTTTTGATGGCTACGTTGCCGCTGGAGGAACAGAAGCCAACATGCAAGCGATTTGGATTTACCGCAACTATTTCCAACAAGAGTTCAAGGCTAAACCTTCTGAAATAGCAATTATTTGTTCGATTGACAGCCATTATTCAATGGATAAATCGTCGAACGTACTCGGAATTCCATTGTATAAAATTGATACAGATGATTCCTCAAAGGAACTTTCAGTTACACATCTAAACCAACAATTGGATCTAGCGACAAAAGATGGTGTTCGCTATTTTATTGTGATTGCGAATATGATGACAACGATGTTCGGTTCCGTTGATAAAGTTGATGTATACACCAATGCATTGATTGAGCGAAATCTATCTTTCAAATTACACATTGACGGTGCTTACGGCGGATTTTATTATCCATTCTCCAATAAAAATACGAATCTCAACTTTGCGAATCCACATGTTTCTTCGGTTACTTTGGACGCGCATAAAATGGCACAAGCGCCATATGGAACTGGAATTTTCCTCATTCGAAAAGGTTTGATTACGTATGCTACCACAAAACAAGCGAGTTATGTGGAAGGTGAAGATTGTACGCTCATCGGGAGTCGTTCTGGAGCAAATGCTATTGCAGTTTGGATGATTCTGAGCAAATACGGTCCAAACGGATGGTATGAAAAAATCTTCGTTCTTCAAAAACGCACCGATTGGATGTGTGAGCAATTAGACGAATTGCACTTGGATTATTTCAGAGATCCGTTCTCCAATATCATAACGATTCGCAGTTCTAGTATTACCGCTGAAATAGCAACAAAATATCATTTGGTTCCAGACAATCACCACTCCGCAAATTGGTACAAAATCGTTGTAATGGAGCATGTTACATTGGAGAAATTATTACCTTTAGTGGAGGATTTGAAAGTTCACTTTAAGAAGCCAATGGTTTTGTAATACAGATTGTATCTTCTTTTTTTGTATCGCAAAAAAAGAAGCACCACGGAGTAGCAGCGAAGCTAAAAAAGTGCTCTTAGAACCTTTTCAAAGGCGTTTGCTGCGCATCAAACTAATCGTTGGAATCAATCTAGAAGCACTGATCCGAAAACCACAATTAAAAATAGTATCAGGTCAAGGAACCGAATTAGTATGATTTATTAAAATTTAATATTCACCCTTCTGAGAAATAGATTGTTCGAAGTCTCTCAATTTTTTCGCAGAGCCATGCTGTAAAGCGACAAGGGGAAAGAAACATTATTTTTTTTATAAAAACGGTGTTTCGAGGAGAGTAATGGCTTGATTCGTATTAGAACATGAGCTTTAGCAGCGGTACCGAGCGTAACGAAGAGAAGCGTCGGTAGGCTCCTTGAAAAAATTGAAAAGCGCCCTTTTTGCTTACTTTTTGGGCGCCAGCAAAAAGTAAGAAATATCAAGAACAACTCTTCCCAGCAATAAACCCTGTCGTCCAAGCTGCCTGAAAGTTAAACCCTCCAGTGATGCCATCAATGTCGAGTAATTCGCCTGCGAAGAACATGCCAGGTACTTTTTTACTTTGCATTGTTTTGAAGTCAACGTCTGAAAGCGCGATACCGCCTGCTGTAACGAATTCTTCTTTGAAGGTCGTTTTGCCGCTTACTTCGTAGCGATCGTTCAAAAGTGTGTTGACCAATTTATTGATGTTCTTTTTGCCCAAATCTTTCCAACGCATTTCGGGATGAATCTCGGATTTTTGAAGCAAGAAGTTCCACAAACGACTCGTCATTGGAAATGGATTCAAATTGGCGACTTTCTTTCCTTCGTGTTCCTGGATGATTTTCTGAAATTGTGCGCGTAAGGCATCTTCTTTGAGTTCGTCTAACCAATTGACCAAAATGGCGAATTCATACTTGCGTTCGGATAAAATGCGTGCTCCCCAAGCGGAGAGTTGTAAGATTGCTGGACCACTCATTCCCCAATGCGTTACCAACAATGGACCTTTTCCCATCAATTTTGTTCCTTCAACTTTCACCGTCGCTTTTTCAACGACATTCCCCATCAATTCGCGAATGGGATTCTGCGGCATATTAAAGGTGAATAAGGAAGGAATCGGTTCGATGATTTCATGACCCAATTTCTCCAGCCATTCTAAGCCAGAACGTTTTGGTTGTCCACCAGTTGTGACGATGATACGATCTGCCTGATAGTGCGTATCGCGTGTATAAAGTGTAAATCCATTTGTGTCGATATCAAGGTGCGTTATCGATTGATTGAGTTTGATTTCAACACCTAAATCAACTGCTTCTTTTAGGAAACAATCAATGATGGATTGTGAATCGTTGGATTGGGGAAAAATGCAATTATCGGGATACGTTTTCAGTTTCACTCCTCTACTTTCAAACCATTCAACAGTTGACTGCGCATTAAACTGTTCGAAGGCTTTGCGTAAATAATTTTCTCCACGTGGATAAAAGGCTGCCAATTCACGATTCGAAAAACAAGCATGCGTCACATTACAGCGTCCACCGCCGGAAATCTTGACTTTACTCAAGACCTTTCCCGACTTTTCATAAATCGTGACATGTGCTTTCGAGAAATGTTTTTTAGCAGAAAGAGCAGCAAAAAAACCTGCTGCTCCTCCTCCAATTATTGCGATGTTCATCTTATTCAACTTTGATCAATCCACCTTTTTCTTCTTCTCCTTTGGATTTTTTCTTCTTTGTTTTTTTCTTTTGAGAGGATGGCATAGCGTCATCTTCTGCTGAGGCACTTGCTTCTACACCAAACGTATAATTTTCAGTGCCGTGCTCATCGTAGCGATGTTCTTCAATTAAAACACCTTTTTTGTACAAGGCTCTTCGTTTCAATTTATCATCTGGCCAATGCTCCTCAAACCAACCTTCGTTGATTCCTTTTTTGTAATTCTCCATGGTTTGAACAAGTCCATTGTAATAGAACGTTTTGAATTCTCCATCTTTCACGTCCATCGTCCAATGTTCAGTTGAAAGCAAGGTTCCATCGTTGTAGTATAACTTACATTCTCCATTTTTCTTTCCTGCTTTATAGGAAAATTCTTGGATCATCTTGCCATCGTAATTGTAAGCTTTGTAAGCACCATCCATCAAACCATTCACGTAATTTACTTCTTTCTCTAATTTCGATTTTGGGAAATATGTTTTCTTTACGCCATTCAAGACTCCATTGCTGTAATGTTCCACTTTCGTCGTATCACCTGGTTTTCCTTCCGAACCTTTTGTGAAATAAATTTGACGACCGTGTTTTTGCCCAAGGTTGTAATTCATTTCCCAAGCAACATTTCCTGTGCTATCGTATAAGTAAGTCCACATTCCAGATTCAGCACCCTGAATGTGATTGCGTACCACTTGTAAACAACCAGATTTGTAGTATGTCGAATCTACCCCATTTTCTTTACCATTTACGAAAGTGATGCGGCGCTCCAACAATCCATTCGAAAAACACGTTTCACAACCTCCAGTATAAGGCATGCCGGCTCCAGTAATATTCACTTGATCTTTGGCTTTTTTCAATACTGTATTTGTTTCTTCATCATAATCTAATTCCTCGTTACAATCGATGTAACCTGCCAATTTACCGCATTCCCAACTTGCAAAACGTTGTTTGTTGGCATCTGCTGCGCGATCGTAGCAATGTTTCTTTTTAACCTCTGGAATTTGTGCAATCACTAATGAAAGTGAAGAAATAAAGAAAATACTTAGGAGAAATGATTTCATAGGTTCTATTTTATTTGTTTCCGCTAATTCGACAAAAACTATTCCTTAATTATTTTTTCTAAACCAAATCGCATTTGTTCTGGTATTGCAATGGTAGATTGAGTGGTTGCATCAAAACAAACTTGTACTGAACGTCCTTTCGCATACACTTCATCATTTACACGCAATTCATAGCCTAAAGTAAAACTTTTCGTGCCTAATTGCTCTGTATAAACGGTAATTTGTGGTTCGTGTTGTAACAACACACTTTTCAAATATTCTACTTCATTTTTTGCGATGACGATTCCGAATTTTTGCCAATCCCAACTAATTCCTAATAGTTCTCTGAAATAATGCACACGTGCCATTTCAAAGTAACTCAAGTAAATGTTATTATTGACGTGACCAAGCACATCCAAATCGGTAAAGCGTACTTGTATTTTTGCTGGTGCAATCATTTTTTGTCTAATTTCTCGAAGTCGGAGTTATTGCTGATAAATTCAGGAACGATTTGTTTCATTTTCCCTACAATTTGGTCGTTTTGCTGACGTTCGAAGAGTTGTATTAAATTTTCTATTTCTGTAATTTGCGTTTCATCCTCGTGGCGAATTTTCGCTTTTAAAATCTGTGGATGATGCGTTGGAATGGTATTTTCTTCCTCCGCCAATAATTCTTCGTATAACTTTTCACCTGGACGCAAACCTGTTACTTTAATTTCAATGTCTTTGCCCAATTCCAATCCACTTAATTGAATCATCTTTTTCGCTAAGTCGATAATTTTTACTGATTCGCCCATATCAAAGACGAAGATTTCTCCACCTTCTCCCATGGTTCCAGCTTCCAATACCAATTGACACGCTTCTGGAATCGTCATGAAGAAACGGGTAACACGTTCATCGGTTACAGTAATTGGACCACCTTGTTCAATTTGACGCTGAAACAATGGAATCACGGAACCATTTGATCCAAGCACATTTCCAAAACGTGTCGTTACAAACTTTGTTTTTCCTTGCTCATTAGCTGCTTGCGCATAAATTTCAGCAATGCGTTTCGATGCCCCCATCACATTCGTTGGATTCACAGCTTTGTCCGTTGAAATCATCACGAATTTTTGTACGCCATGTTTCAGTGATAAATCAACTAGGTTTTTTGTTCCTTTTACATTCGTTAATACCGCTTCAGAAGGATTCGATTCCATCAACGGAACGTGTTTGTAGGCTGCTGCGTGAAAAACGTAATCTGGTTTAAAACAATCAAACAAACGATCCATTCGCTCAAAAGAACGAATATCGCCAATAACAACTTCGAAATTTAAGTCTAAACCACTTGAAAGCAATTCGTGTTGAAAATCATACATTGGTGATTCAGCCTGATCCAATAAAATCACTTTTTTCGGATGGTAATTCGCAATTTGTCGCACCATTCCTGAACCAATCGAACCAGCAGCACCTGTTACCAAGATGATTTTATTATTTAATTCAGCGGCAATTTTTTGTTCATCCAAGACAATTGGTTTGCGCCCCAATAAATCTTCAATATTGATTTTCGCAATTTGTTTGGTTGAAAATTCACCGTTGATCCAACTTTTTGCACTTGGCACTTTTTGCATTTTCACGTTCAAGGCCAAACAGGTTTCAACAATCGCTTTACGGTTGTTTTCATTTGGTTTTTGAATCGCGATAATTACTGTTGTAACACCCTCTTCTTTAATTAACGATTCCAATTTCGACGAATGATAAATCCCGATTCCTTCCAATCGCGTTCCATCCATTTTCTTGTTATCGTCTATAAAACCAATGATTTTATAATTCAAACGAGCATCCTTTTCGATTGTTCGTTTGGTAATTAATCCAGAAATCCCAGCACCGTAAATCAAAATCTGTTCAACATCTTCTGTTGATTTAATCGATTCTAAATACAACAATTTAACGATGAAACGCGAGCCAACCATCAGGAAGAAACACGCCAGAAACTCCATTATTAATACAGAAGTTGGAAAGAGGTACGACCCATCAAAATAATTAAAACGAATGATTCCAAAAATAAAATAGAGTACCGAACTTGTGGCTACCGCGATAAAAATACGGCGAATATCTTCTGTTGATGTATAGCGAACTAACCCTTTGTGGATCTTGAAAAAGTAAAAGACAAGCATTTTGATTAAAAAATACAGTAAAATGGATTTTGACAATACCTCCCATTCTTTTTCAATGAGTGCTTTATCCGCTTTTAAATCAAACCGTATCAAATAGGCAAAAGCCAAGGCAATGAACGAAAGGAACAAATCCATTAGGATTATTACCCAGCGCGGTGTATTTGCTTTTAATCGAAACATGAACAAAGTTAAGAATTAGAATTTAGAAGTTAGGTATTAGAAGTTAGATTATAGAATATTGACGTTAGAAGTTAGAATGATTCTTACAGTCCCTCAGTCTTAAAGTCATGAAGTCTTAAAGTCATAAAGTCTGACATCAAGAAAACATGCCCCCATTCAAATTTATCACTTGACCAGTCACATAACGAGATTCATCTGCGATTAACCATTCAATCGTTTTGCAAACTGTTTCAGGATCACCCAAACGATTCATTGGAATTGTTTTGATGATTTCCGCTTGCATTTCAGCTGGAACATCTTCAATCATTCCGGTATTGAAATAGCCAAGTGCCAAAGCATTCACGTTGATATTTGCACTTGCTAATTCTTTCGAAAGTGTTTTTGTTAAACCAATTAATCCCGCTTTTGAAGCGGCATAGGCAGCGGTTCCAATTGCACCCGTTTGCGCAACAACCGAAGAAATATTGATAATCGATCCTGCTTTCTGAGCGCGCATGTGAGGAATTACGGCTTTACTCACTAAAAAAGGTGCGTCAAGGTTGATTGCCATCGTTTCTTTCCATGCTTCGAATTCCGTTTTCCACGACATTGCACTGCGAGAAATCCCAGCATTATTGATGACAACATCTATTTTACCGAAACGATCCAACGCGCGGTCAATTAACTCTTGAGCTGTTTTTTCTTCGCGTAAATCTCCTGTGATTAACAAAACGTTTTCCGCAGACGGTAAAGAAATTTGGCTTGAATGTGAATGTAAAACCAAGTTATAGTCTTGTTGGATGAACCAATTCGTAAGAGCAGTTCCCATTCCACCTGAAGCGCCTGTAATTACAATTACTTTCTTTTCCATGCTTGTCTTGCTTTTTTCAATAGTTTAAACCAAAATGGCGCATTGTTCCATTCGTATGAAAAATACACCTGATCGTGTCCGCCCAAATTTACATTAAACCTGCGAACTCCTTCTACTCTAGAACCACCAAAATCGAAGTTTTTTCCAGCAACTTTCGCTTGTTTAATTGCTTCATTCATGGCAAAATACATCGCTCCTGCATCTTTTGCCTCTTTTGTAAAGGCGCCTTTCAAATACAAAACTGTATCGTTGAATTCCACTAAATACAAACCACCAACAGTTATCGTTTGATCCCTAATCGCTAAAATTCTTAAACGATTTTCATTCTTCAAATGACTGGTCAATTTTTCCAAAGCAGATAAACTAACGTCATTGATACTAGCAATTTTTTGCGGTAACTCTTCCGAAATAATCGCCTGAATCTCTTGAATTGAATCAACTTCTTCCAATTGAAAATGTTTTTTCTCAGCCTTGGAAAGCATGCGTTTTGCCTGTGAATTAATCGTTCTTTCAGCTAAAACTGGAATGCGTTGAAACACAAATTCTTCACTTGGATAGCCAAGAATAGCTTGTTTGATACAAATTTGCCCTCCTGGAAATTCAGCTTGCAACAAGGAAATCAGTTTGTCGAATTGTACCGTTTGCTCTCCAATCCACTCAACATAGCGCAAGAAAACAGCCGTGTAACACGTTTTCACACCTAAACGAAAGGTAAATGGTAAAGCAATTCCTTTCGAATAATTTTCATCCGTAAAAACACACCAATTTTCTGCAACAGCATCCAAATACGCACTCAACGAAAAGACAGAAACAGATGCATCGCTTTTCACCAAAGCATCCCATTTTTCACAATCGATATGTTCGCGTTGAATAAATCTCAAAGTTCTTCGGTTAACGCTTTAAACATGTGTTTCGTATAATTCCTTGCAACAAAACGCTCCAATGCTTTCAATGAAAATTGTGTCAAGCCCTTTGGGTGACCAATCACAACGAAATCTGTTGCATTTGCTGATCGATGTTTGTTCAAACACGTCGTTAATTTCGACGCGTAAAAACCATCGCAACTCACATGATTATGTGTAAACGATGTTAAAACTAATTTTTTTCTTCCCGGTTGTGCTAAGAAAGTTCCATCGCCAATCATTTTATGTTGGGCTGGAAACAAACGTCCCAAACCATATAAACGCCAATAGAATAAGGGCGAATAGACGTGTGAACTAATTGGATATTCTGTAAAATAACCCGATTCATCTTCTATGCAAACATCCTTCGAAAAGTGGTAATTGGATTTCTTCGGAGCTGTTCTAAAATCAAAAGAATATTCTCCTGCTTCGAAATGTCCTCCAGAAAAGACACTTGAATCAATTCGGATTTCCAGTTCTTTAAACACTTTTTCCAAGCGACTAAATGGTTGAATACACCAACCTCCTGCACGAAAAACCTGAGCTTTCTTTCCTGTTAATTGATTCAAATAAGCTGTATAAGTTCTGACAATGCGTTCGATTTCGTCATCCGAAAAATCTGCCAACTTATAGGCGTTCTTCGTTTCAATTTTCCATTTACCATCTGCAAAGATTGATTTCTCCCAATGCGGATGAATGTGGATTTGCAGTGAATGTCCTTTTGCCTGTAATTCGTGCAATTGTTCTTTCACCTTGTCCAAATCGTTTTGAAGCGTCGGATTTTTTGGTGCAAATTCTTCCAATTTGATCAAATAACCAATATCTACAAAAAAGGTCATTGAAATTGAGAAGCGATCGGCAATCTTTTGCAAAGCATTCGTAGGTTCTAACATACATTTTTCAACGCTGCCTGTTGCCGCGCCAAAGAACAATTCGTAATCGTATGTTAGAAAAATATTCATTTCCACGAAGGTAATAGAAAGCGTATAGATAGAACGAAGAAGCGAAAAAAAATGTACTTTTAAGACCGATTTAATCGCGACAACATTCAAAATTAACGAAGAATGCACCCAGTTTTAAAACATTTTCTGAAAAAACACTTTTTACATTTTAAAATTCGGGAACGTTTTAGTGCCGCAGAAACAGCGCGCCAACAAGCAATTTATCAGTCCTATCGTTCTGGAGAATTGACAGATTTCAATAAAACGGGCTTCAAAGTATTTTCTCAATTCGAGGAAGATGGTTTGTTGTTGTACACGATTTCTCAAATCGAGCATCCGGTTAAAACATTCTTAGAATTTGGATCAGATGACGGCGTAAATAGTAACTCAGCGAATTTGCATTTTCACCACGATTGGACAGGTTTGTTCTTAGATGGAAATCAAAAAGCGGTTGAAAGAGGCGAATATTTCTTCAAAAAATGGGGAAACAAAAAAGTTGCTGCTCCACGTTTCATTTGTGACATGATTACCCGCGAAAACATCAATGAACTAATTACCAAAGGTGGTTTATCGGATGAAATCGGTATGATGTCGGTAGACATTGATGGAAACGATTATTGGGTTTGGGAAGCGATTACAGCAATTCAACCACAAATTGTCATTATCGAAACGCACAATGAATTTGGCATGCACGACATTGTTGTTCCGTATGACTCAACGTATTTCTACCCTGGAAAACATCCAAATTATCACGGTGCTTCACCCGTTGCGATGACCAAATTGGCAAAACACTTGGGTTACCGTTTGGTAGGTTGTCACGAATTGGGATTCAATTTCATTTTTGTGCGCGAAGGATTGGCTCCAAGTTTAAAAGAAGTGAGTGTTGAATCAGTTTTAACGCATCCTTCGAATAAAGAAGCACAAGCACGTTTCGAAGCAATCAAAGATTGGGAATACGTTTGGAACCGTTCATTTGACAATCAATAAACATGGAAATCGAACGTAAATTCTTGGTCGACAAAGTGGAATGGGAAAAAGTTGAAAAACCAAGTCCTAAGAAAATTGTACAAGCTTATATTTTAAATTCACCCGAAAAAACTGTTCGTGCACGCATCAAAGGTTCTAAAGGATTTTTGACCATAAAAGGTGCAACAGTTGGTATTTCACGTAATGAATTTGAGTACGAAATTCCGGTGGAAGAAGCCGAAGAAATGATTCGTTTATTTGCTGAGAAAACCATTTCCAAAGACCGATACGAGATCAAGGTTGGAAATCATTTGTGGGAAGTAGATGAATTTCATGGAAACTTGGAAGGACTTTTACTTGCTGAAATTGAATTATCCAATGAAAATGAAGCATTCGAACAACCGATTTGGGCAACAGAAGATGTTTCGACAGACGTCAATTATTACAATTCGAAATTGATTGAAAAGTGTTAATCACTGAAAATCACTTATCTTTACAAAAAACACGGATATGCTTACAAACAACGATATTTTAAAGAAACTACGCGTAGCATTGGAATTGCGTGATGATCAAGTCATTGAAATTCTAAAGCTCGTTGACTTCAACGTTACTAAAAGTGAAATCAATGCCTTGTACCGCAATCCAGATCATCCAAAATACATGGAATGTGGCGACCAATTATTGCGCAACTTCTTAAATGGACTCGTAATTTACAAGCGAGGTCCAATGCCTAAGAAAGGTGAAAATAAGGATGTGATACGTTAATTCAAGTATTTGACAATTTGATTATTCAAAGATTTTCCGCCTGTCGTAAGACTAGGATGATTTGAGTTAATTGTTCTAACTAATTTTCAAATCTTCGAATCTTCAAATCTTCAAATCACTACAGTTTCTCCCCTTTCAAATCGCTTTTTTCCAAATCAAATACAGTCGATCCAATTTCGATATCAAACCAGTTTAGAAAGGTTTCCATTGTTCGGTCTTCTGGCCATTCAGCTTCGTCTTCGGTGATCATCGAAAGTTCATTCTTGAATATTTTCTTGAAGTTTTGTTCAATCAAGGGTTCAATTTCGAAAAAATCTTCGGTAATTAAATAGACATTAGGTTCCACGCCATCTTCAGCAGAGAATTCCATTTCTGATTCAAATTCGTTCGCCCAATCCCAAAATGCTTGAAGTGGTGTAATGGTAATAAATCCTCTGTTTACGATTTTCATTTTTGTGGTGTTAGTTCTTCTAATTTATCGTCGAAAAAGCGCATCCATTTGGCTCTTCCGCGTGTTGATTGTTCAATAATTAATTTCCATTCTTCCATACCACTGACACTTTTCAAATAAGCTTGCCAATCTTTTGTAGACAATTTAAGCGGTGAAGAAATGTATGTAATTGACGTTTCGTTCATGAACAAACGAAAATTATCTTTCTGAAAGTTTACGTTTTGTCCGAAATGAATCGATTTGCATTTTTCGCCATAACAATCAATCCAGTTATAGAACGCGTTTTTAGTTTTTACAGAATCTTTGAATGTCCATTGGCAAAACAAGATTTTGTCTTCTTTCAGCTGTAGATACACTTTGGTTTGGGAACGTGGCGAAAAGCGATCCACAAAAAAGGGCTCCTCGACGCTGTCTATTTCCATAACCTTCAATCCTATACTATCTGCAACCGTGCGATTAAAACCATAATCCGAAGCTTTCTCCTCTGCCTTTACAATTGGTTCTTTGTGCTTTGCCTGCGGGGTAATATCGTTCATATCAATCACCTCATCTTTTTGATTTCCGCCACAAGCAGCAGTAATTAACAAAACAATTGACACTAGAAATAAATAATTTTTCTTCATTACAAGCTTTTCAAAATAGTGCACGTTTCTTCTATTTGTTCCGAAGTTACGTCCAAATGTGTTACCATGCGCAACATTCCTGGTCCGAAAGCCATAATTCGAACATTTCTTTCTGCAAGACGCTCAATAATTGCTTCACGTTGGTTTGCGTCTTTCAAGATAGCAACAACGATGTTTGTTTGAACCGGTAAAACAGATTCCACCCATTCCAATTCATTCAAAGTCGATTCTAATTTTCGTGCATGATCGTGATCGATTTTCAAACGTTCCACATTGTATTTCAAAGCGTATAATCCACCGGCAGCGATGATTCCTGCCTGACGCATTCCACCACCAAACACTTTGCGCACACGTCGTGCTTGCTTAATAAAATCTTTCGTCCCAACTAAAACAGAACCAACAGGTGCTCCAAGTCCTTTCGACAAACAAAGCGATATTGAATCAAACTGAGCCGCATACACTTTTGGATCAATTCCGGTTTCAACCAAGGCATTCATCAAACGCGCGCCATCCAAGTGCAAAGGCAATTGATTCGCAACACAAAATGCTTTTATTTTCTTAATTTCTTCGAAGTCGTAAATAGCTCCTCCACCTCTATTTGCCGTATCTTCCAATGACACTAATTGTGTTAGTGGAAAATGTACATCGTCTGGATTGTTGATCCATTTTGCTATCTCATCAACCGTTAAACGTCCACGATCGCCTTGCAACAAACGAACTGAAGCTCCACTGTTTTTCGCAATTCCACCACCCTCGTATTTGTAAATATGACTTTCTTCGTGACAAATCACTTCACCACCTGGTTGCACATGCACATTGATTGCAATTTGATTGGTTTGTGTTCCTGAACTGCAAAACAAAGCTGCTTCCTTTCCAAAATAATCAGCTGCAAATTCTTGTAATTCATTCACTGTTGGGTCTTCAGAAAAAACGTCATCTCCAACAGGAGCATTAAACATTGCTTCCAACATTTCTTTTGTTGGTTTTGTTACGGTATCACTTCGAAAATCAATCATACTTACAATTTGAGGTTGAAATTACGCTTCTAAAATTAAAT
>CAJAVU010000055.1 GCA_903945495.1 uncultured Flavobacteriales bacterium
CACATAATCAATTCGAAATCTTTTTTCAAAGCGTATGTTTGATTTAATTTTATGCGTCCATAAGGCGGACGAAACAAACGACTATCAATTATTTTTTGAGCTGAATACACGGAAGATAAATATTCTTCCTTACTGTGTGCTGTCCCTTTTTTGTGATCCATTGAATGATTGCCAATGGCGTGACCTTCCTTTTTAATCCGTTCAATAATTTCAGGATACTTCAGCACATTTTCACCAACACAAAAGAATGTGGATTTTATATCTAATTCTGCTAACAAATCGAGTACCCAAGGCGTAATAAGTGGATTTGGGCCATCATCAAATGTCAGATAAACAGCATTTATTGAACGCGAAAAACCCCACGTTTTATTCGGAAATAGGATTCTGAAAAAACGTGGGGTTTTAAAAAGTTTCATATATTTTTTACTCTTTTACGGAGTCAGCAATTGGTGCAATCTGTTGTAATTGTTCGATTGACATTGGTTGACCTGCAGCCGGTTTTGGTGCCGGTGCGCCTTTCAAATAACCATAATAAACACCCATTGCCTTCGTATAATCTTGCAATTCAAAAAGATAAGAAGCATACTTACCTGGAGAAGCTCCTCTTCTTGTGCTTTCACCATTGTCATTTGCTAATTCCTCTAACGAATTGAACATACTTGGTAACACAGATTTATACAACGCAGTGATTTTCGCTTGTGTTCGTTTCGCCAAAGGTCCGTTGATGTTACCTGTAACTGGATTATTCGCTGCTTCATTTAAAACAAAATAGGCATCCATTGCAGCATACAAGTCAGACGTATTTGAATTACTCAAAGCGATTGCTGCATTACTCAATTCATAATATTTAATGATTGACTCTAATTGATCTGCAACAATTTGTCCTAATTTCTCTGCTGATTTCTTGTCACCCGCACGGTACAATAAGCTCACATAATCGTGTAATATACCATCATTGTACGAAGGGAAACTAACACCTTCAAGCATGTATTCTTTGCGACCGTCTTGTGAAGGCTCACCATAATCGATAACAACATCAGCAGGCATTACTTCCAACGAACGATTGATAAGTTTTTTCGCTTTGTCTTTGTACGTTGCAATACGCTCATCAACACCTTTCAATGATGCTTCTAACTGATTTGCTTGAGCCGCTTGACCATTTTGACGCAACATTTTAATGTTCATCTCTTTTTGGTCACGAATTTGATCTTCGCGATCGGCACGCATTAAATAATCATCTGCTAACGACGCGAAATGCAATCTATATTGAGAAGTGTGACGACGTGTGTAGTAATCCGTTAATACGTCTGGATTACTCATTAAACCGTAGTTGTAATTCTTCATCAAGTTTTCATACATCTCATCGGCATAACGATTATCCATTTCATTTAATGGACTTAATTCGAAGACCATTCCATTTTGTTTCACGTACCCTTTTTTATAGAGTGCAATTGACACATCTGATCCTCCAGGACTAGAGAAATAAATTCCTCGTTTCCAATCGTTATTTGCAAGTATATCCAACATCATTACTTGCTCACGGATAATTCCTCGTTTGTCAAAGTCAAAACGAACCTCATCCAAGCATTGTGCTTTTTGAGCTTTAGAAATAACGCCGGATTTGACTGCATTCTCTTTATTCACTTTCAACACAAATCCTTGAGAAGGGAACATACGCATTTCGCGGTTGTTATACATAATCAAGTTTTTGTCATCACGAACGAACGCCATTGCTTCTTTCAAATCAGTTGAATTCCAAGAATTTTCAAAATCCATCAAGGCTTTTTGGAATGCTTGAGCTTGTCCTTCATCCAATTTCACAAGACCACTTTGCATAGCCGAAAGAATTTCAAATGATGCACGGTATTTCTTGTAAATCGTTTCATTGATATTTGCACCAGAATTAGTTGTTAAATCTGTTTTCAATTCTTCAATTCTAGCTTGTACATTTGGTTGTTCAGCAGAAATTCCACCAGCGATAGAAATCATTTGAAGGTTGAACGTTTCAACTGCTTGAATTGCTGGCGCACGATTGTGTTTTGTACGCATTTGAATAACGTCTTTCAAAATTTCTTCGTTCACATTCAAATAGAACAATTCGAACAAATTAGAGAATAATACTTGATCCGTTTTACCAGCTCCCATCAATGTTTGATCTTCGCGGAACTTAATTGGTAATGGATCTGATTCATATGCACGCATTTTCATTTGCTCCGTGTACCAGTCTGTTTGCATCAATGAAAGGTTACAAACACGAACATCCGTGCGTTTTCCTTCAACTTCTTGCATGTACCACAATGGGAATGTATCATTGTCACCATTTGTAAACAGAATTCCATTGTTTTCACATGAGTTCAAATAGTTCAAGGCTAAATCATCTGCCGAAGTTTTTAAACTACGATCGTGATCATCCCACCCTTGAACTCCCATGATAACAGGAATCGCTAATCCAAGAAGCGATGCGACCATTGCACCTTGAGATTCTTTTTTCAGAACTTTCTTCAATCCCATCATTAAGGCTAGAGATCCGCCACCTATACCAGCTATAATCAACCACATGATTGAATTAGGCATTGAGGCTTCACTTCCCATATCAAAGATGGCAAATAACACCAATCCTCCACCGGCAACAATTCCTACATTCTTTAAATCTTTCTGTTTAAATCGAACGAAAGCGTCATATAAAGCATATACACCAACTCCAATCCACATTGCGAAGAAATAGAATGAACCTGCGTATGCGTAATCACGTTCACGTGGTTCGAATGGTTTTTGATTTAAGTAAACTACAATTGCTAAACCTGTAAACAAAAAGGCTAACAATACAACAAATGCATCTTTTGGTGCTCTATAAAAATGGAAGAACAAACCGATAATTCCCAAAATCAATGGCAACAAGAAGAATGTGTTGTGTGAAGGGTTTTCGCTTGTAAAATAAGGCGCTGCTTCATTCTGATTCCCTAGTCGTGCATTATCAATTGCACTAAATCCAGAAATCCAGTTTCCACGCATTTTGTCTCCATGCCCTTGAATGTCATTTTGACGACCAGCGAAGTTCCACATGAAATAACGGAAATACATCCAATTTACTTGGTAACGTCCGAAATAGGTTATGTTTTCTCCAAACGTTGGAAGACGATTCCCATCTTTACCAATGTCCGTTCCTGCCCCGTCATTTGGATCATAACCTGACCAGTTTTTGTACCCATCGATACGCTGTTGATCTTGATCCCAGTACATACGTGGAAAGAAAACTGCTTGTTCATAAGCTGCAACTGCATTGATTCGATCTTCAGCATTGGATTCAAAATATTTTTCCTCAACGGAACCACCATTTTTAGCTGCAAAATCTTTCGCTGCTTTTTCTGATTTATATGCTTTAATATCTACATCTCCTTTACTTACAACAAAACGGCGTAAATAAAATGGTGAACGTGAACCCCAACCTGATGGGTCAGCAGTTGCAACCCAATTTCCATCACCATCAAACTGACCTCCTAATTCTTTCGAGTTCCATTGTGGCCCAAAGAAAATAGGCGCTGAACCATATTGCTCACGCTTCAAATAGGATGTTAAGGTTACTAAATTTTCAGGGTCATTCTCATCCAAAGGTGTATTTGCATTTGAACGAATAACAATAACAGCAAACGAACCATAACCGATCAGCAAGAAAATCAATCCCATTGTAGCATTGTAAACAATCGAATTTCCTCTTTTTCTTGCAAAACGAATTAACCAAACACATACGATTACCAATACTGCAAAGAAGAATACCGCACCAGCGTAGAAAGGCAAACCTAAGGTATTGACAAATGCAACTTCAAATGTACTTGCCAATGAAATCGAACCTGGAATAACTGCTTCTTGAATGAAGCCAAGAGCAATAACACTCATTAATCCAACAGCAATAAACTCAGCAATTTTATTTTCCTTCTTTAAATAAACGTAAAACAAATAAATAATTAACATTCCTAAAATACCTGGAATTATTAAAATTAAGTTTGTGAATAATGCATACACATTGATCAAAACAAAGCAGAAAGCAAAAAATCCAGTAAAAAACTTAATATTTATCTTTCCATAACGATAATAAATCATGTAACTAATTGCTGGAACTACAAGGATACCCAAAAGGTGGACCCCAATAGCCAAACCAAGCATGAACATGATTAACAACAACCAACGATTTGGCGCATATTCCTCAGACAACGTTCCATTTTGAACATGACGCATTTCATCGTCCCAACGTAAAATAGCCCAGAAAATAACTGCAGTAAACAACGAAGACATCGCGTAAACCTCACCTTCAACAGCAGAAAACCAGAAAGACTCAGAGAACGTGTACGCCAAGGCACCAACGAATGAAGCACCAAAAATCGCAATTGAATCGCCTGTAGAAAGAACTTCTTTACTTTTAAAAGCAATCTTTTTCAACAACAAACTCATTGACCAGAACATGAACATTACTGTTAACGAACTTGAAATTGCAGAAAGTCTATTGATCCAAACAGCAACGTCTTCAGGATTCGCGAAGAAAGAGAACAATCTTCCTAAGACCATGAACAATGGTGCACCTGGAGGGTGACCAACTTCTAATTTGTAGGCTGCTGTGATGTACTCACCACAATCCCACAAACTCACTGTGTCTTCAATTGTGATAAAAAATACTATTGTAGCGATTAGGAATACTAACCACCCTAAGTAAACATTTAACTTTTTGTAATTCATGTGTTTTCTTTTAGTCTAACTATAGGCCTTCAGAGGCAAATCAATCCCAAAAATAAATTGACCGACGCGAATTTAAAAATATATCACTAGGATTCAGCCTTTAAAAAGTGAAAAAATGCCAAAAATCTTCAATTGACTTTTTCAACCAAAAAATTAATTTACTTTTTTTTGATTATTTTTTTTGAAAATTAATTTTTGTTGCTAGCTTTGCACTCCCAACAAAAAAGAACAGTTGTGAAACTGTCCTATGGTGTAACTGGCAACACGTCGGTTTTTGGTACCGAAGAGTCTAGGTTCGAGCCCTAGTGGGACAACGAAAAAGCTTCATCTTAGGATGGAGCTTTTTTTATTTGATAAAGCCTTGAAAATTAGCGTAAAAAATCAATCATTCCCTCAAAAAAAGGACTCTCTAAATAGATAAATTGGCTGTGAATTTTCCCCAATGATGTTCCATCCACAAATATAAAAGTTGATCCAACAAAGTGTTCTTTCGTATATTTTTCAAATTTATCTAACGTATGTTTGTGATTGCAACCCAAGGTAGTGGCGCCATACGCTGCTGCACCGGGCCCAAATAACTCAAAATGATTATCCTTCTTTTTCAAAGCAAAATCTTTCTCGTTATACAACAACCAAATTCTCACATTGTCTTGCGCTTGAATAGAATAATTTCGACGTTGAAAATTAACCCAACTTTCAATTCCAGTAGTTGCCGGAGCAATTAAACAAACATTCACACGCCCTTGAGAAAGGCAAGGAATTCCATTTCCCTTCAAATCATACAAACACGACTGAAGTACTTTTGCGGCCAAACTGTGTCCAACGAAATTGATTTGAGCATACGTAACTGTGTTCAATAATCTTTTCAAACTCTCCCCGATGGTATCTGCACGATGATACGCTCGTTCAAAACCTTCAAACATTTCACGATTCTTTTCACCATCCATCGAATAACAGCAATTATACGAAGCATCCCAGTAAATCTTCAATGTTGGATGCACAACTCCTAGTCCTGAGTTTAATTTATCTTCTAAATTGGCAAAAGCATCGATTGATGTTACATCGTTTTCGTTCGCAAAAAATGGTTTCCGATACCCATGCACTAAAACATTTAAGGTGTTTGATGCTGTTTTCAAGGATTCAATTTTTCGAATCGTTTGTGCTAATAAGGTATCTTCAAGCTGCTGTATTGAACGATCATCTGCAGTATCTACAGGGCAATTGTGCTTTTTTGTAATGGCCAAAAAAACGGATGAATGCTCCTTGTACCACACATGCAAACGCGCCTTACTTTGAATCAAACTTTCATTCGGAATAAAATAATCTGGATAAATTGACCCATCCTGATCCAAAAAGACCGCATCGACGTTCATTTCAAACGAACGCTCCCCGTAAAGAACATTATCTTGCGCGAAAACGGTTGCATGTATGAAACAACTATTAAATGCCAGTAGGACAATCAAGCCTCGATTAATCATAATTTTCGCTTTCTTTCATTTTCTTAACGTGGAATTTATCCGCAATCAAATCACCAACTGTTTTTACAAGAACAAATACGCACGCAAAAGCAATTACACCCGAGTGACTCCCTAGTTTTTCACCAAAAAATTGGCTCGCAAATACACCCAAAACAATCACAATATGAATCACAAAAATTCGTCGATCAAATAAGGGATGAAAATCTGACGGGTCTGTAATTTTACGTTGATTTTTGATGAAATAGTAATAAATCAACTCGATACATTTAATCACAAAAAACACAATTAGGGTAAATCTAAAAGTTGGCTGTAAAAGCATCAAATACATCACGAAATTCACACCTTCTTGTTTGTCAGATATTTGTAAGCCTACAAACACAATCATGAAAATCATGTAAAACGATAGTATCAGTGCACTTACAAATAAAAAACGCACCGCTTTGCCTACAAACGGTCCTTTTTCCGGACTATTTTTAGCAAACATAATGCGTATCGCATTCAAAAAACTCAATCCTAGGGTTTCCAACCAAAACGCATACAAAAGTGCAAACACACTCCAATCGTAATAGATAACACCAAGCAAGGGAACTATATTCATTACGACTTGTAACATTTTACTATTCCCAAGTGGAATAACCGTTATGTTTTCCATAATACAATTCTACAAAATAGAACACAATGAAGCATACAAATAGGCAAAAATGTTTCAATTCTTTAGCTACCTTTGTGGCAAAATTGAAACATGAGCGAAAACAAAACAAACATCAGCGAATTAGGAGAATTTGGACTTATTGACCATTTAACTTCAAAATTTGAATTGAAAAACCGCAATTCATTGCTTGGTGTTGGTGATGACGCTGCTGTGATTGACCTATCGGAAGAAGAAGCAATGCTGGTTTCAACTGACTTGTTGGTGGAAGGCATACATTTCAATTTGATGTATATGCCACTTAAACACTTGGGATATAAAGCTGTAGCAGTCAATGTTTCAGATATTTGCGCAATGAATGGAACGGCAGAACAAATCACTGTTTCGTTGGCGGTTTCAAGTCGTTTTCCTTTAGAAGCTTTAGAAGAATTGTATGAAGGAATTCACCTAGCGTGTGCGTTTTACAATGTTGATTTAATCGGAGGAGACACAACGTCATCTGTATCTGGCTTAGCTATCAATATTACAGTAATGGGACGCGCAAAGAAAAGTGAAATCACGTATCGTTCTGGCGCGAAAGAATTCGATTTATTAGTAGTTACGGGTGATTTGGGCGCTGCTTATATGGGCTTGCAAGTCTTAGAACGTGAAAAAGAAGTGTTTAAAGCAAATCCTTCTATTCAACCTGACTTGGATGGCCACGATTATATTATTGAACGCCAATTGAAGCCAGAAGCGCGTAAAGACATCATCGGTTTCTTGAAGGAATTAGATGTTGTTCCAACTTCGATGATTGACATTTCTGACGGTTTAGCTTCGGAAATATTACATATTTGTAAATCAAGTAAAGTTGGTTGTCATGTGTACGATGAAAAAATTCCAATTGATGCAAAAACATCGATGACGGCAATTGATTTCAATTTAGATCCTGGAACCTGTGCGTTGAACGGTGGTGAAGATTATGAATTGTTGTTCACCATTAAACAAGATGATTTTGACAAAATCAAAGGAAATCCTCACATGACGGTAATTGGACATATTACCAATGAGCAAGATGGTGTATATTTTATCGATAAAAACGGATCTGCAATTACGTTAAGAGCCCAAGGTTGGAATCACTTTGATTAATTTGCGTGTTTCAAGCGCGACATTTCTTTACGTTTTATCAAATCAACAAATGCTTGTTTTTTAAATTTTGATTCTGCCCATGATCTGAAATCAAAATATTCAAGTGCCACACCTTCAAATGCATCGTCTTTGATAGCTGAAAGCTCTTTGAACAATTCTTCCCATAGCACTTCAGCATCAAGTTCATTTGAACATTTTATGCGCTTAGAAACGAACTGAAGGAAAACTTTTTCAAACGAATACAAGCGATTTCTCGACTTTAAGAAGCGTTGCGTATTTTTTAAGGCATACGGCAATAACTGTTCGTGCTTCATATCTAAATGGATTAACAAATCCAACAAATGACTAAACGATAAAATATCTTCACTTTCATCCAAATTCGAATCATTTAAGATACTATTGATCATTTTTAATGCACCTGAAAAATTACCCAATCCCAATTGAACAGTTGCCATTTTGAACACAATAAACGCCTTTCTAACGGATGAAATTTTATCACCAAATTTTATCAAACCATTTTCAATGACTGGAAAAAGCAGCTCGGCTTTTTTAAAATCTCCATTATTCGTTAGCAAACTCAATTCAATAGAATATGTGCTTGCAAATAATTTAATGTCCATATCCTCATTCATAACCGAAGCAAACTTCGAGGGAATAGATTTGAGAACAAGCAACAATCGTTTAGACTCATTGATTAAACCAAGCTTTTCTGAAACGTAAATGCCATTCGTCAAAAGCGAAAAGTAGGTGTTCAAATTTTGCTCAATTGCTACATCGTTCTTTTCAAAATTTTCCAAGTTCAATTTTATATGTGAGAAGCTATTCAAAAGGTTACCTATTGAAAAGTAATACGCACTTAAAATATGGTGGTATAAATAATAATTGTCAAAAACTTCTTCAGAAACAATTAAATTTTGCGGTAATTGAGCAATAATAGCATCAAACGCCTCACTTTCTTCTTGATTCCTTGCTTTACCTTTTCGCGATAAATGAACGAATAAATCACTTTTAACCTTCCAAAGCAAATTGTAACAATTCACATTTTCAACTATTGCAGCATCTGTTTTCTCAATTGCCTCAAAATCCTCATGGGAATAATTTGAATAGGCATTATTCTCAACTAGTCGTTTGTTTTTACGGGAGATTTCAGCAAGTAAGGTGAAGCGATTGTGTTTTTCAGCAAGTTTCTCCGCGCTTTTTAATACGCGTGAACATTGATCGTACAAAGACTTATTAAAAAGGATATCTGCACTGTGCATCATTTTAAAGAGTTGTGCATCGACAGAATTTGTGGCATGAAAAGCATCGAGGGCGTTTAAGACATGATCATACAAGCGTTTTTTCGTTATTGAAAACCGATGTAGAAAAGGTTCATTTTTAAATTCAATGAAGATTGCATCTTCATCATACTTCGTTTGCTTATCTATAAAATCAAACAATTTAACATAGTTATTTTCGTCACCAATTGTATGACGTGAAGACAGGAGTTTAAAATACCTTTTTTCTGATTTAGAAAGCGATTTTATCAGCTCAAAAAGCGCTTCTTTTACCTTGGTAGACATGTATAAATAGTTTAATGTAGATTAGTTTAAAACTAAGATATCAAAAGGATTCTATAAGAAATTAACAATTATTTGAAGTGTATAAATAATTGAGTAAAGTGTAAAGTTTAGGCAAAAAAAAAGTCCCGCTATTGCGGGACTAACAATGTGTATTAATTGAATTAATGTTTTCTTCTTGAATTTTCGTCCTTGTCACTATTTGGATCTGTAATCGCTCCATCAGTAGTAGTAATAACACCACCATCTCCAGAAGTTTCATCTGTTGAAGAAGCAGCACCTGAACCTGCAGATTTCCATTCTGGTAAAGCCGTTGTTTCACCCGTTCCAGATGAATTAGGCTTGATGTTTTGTTTAGAACAAGACACAGTAAACAACCCTGCTCCAACCAACGCTATGTAAATAACTTTTTTCATCTCTGTACCTTTAGTCTAACAAACTTATGACATTAAAACTAATTATCCAAATTTTCTATCTGAAATTTGAGTGTAACACGTGTTCCATTGATTAAACTGTCATTTTTTGCTATTTGAACGGGCCCAATTAACTCGAAATTTCGATTTGAAAGTTTTTTCAGCAATTCAATTCGTTTGGTTGTAATTTCCATTCCTTGAGATCGATGATCTCCATCATAATTCGATTTACTTTGAATACTGTTGTCAATTCCCACACCATTGTCTTCAATATCAATTGTAAGCATATCTCCTTTCAAAGAAATGTGCACAGTGATTAATCCTTTTTTCGATTCATCGGGTAAAATTCCGTGAATAATACTGTTCTCAATAAACGGTTGCAGCATCATTGCTGGGATAATAACAGACTCTGCATCAATTGATTCGTCACAAACAATTTTATAATCAAAACGATCTTTGAATCGCATAGCTTCCAGCGACATGTATAATTCTAATCGTTCCAATTCTTGGCTGAGTGGAACCAAATTTCCATCATCAGAGGAATCCAAATTTTTACGAATCAACTTCGCGAAATTCGTTAAAAACTTATTGGCTGCCAATCGATCTTGGGTATTGATAAAATACTGAATTGAATTCAAGGAATTAAAGATAAAATGGCGATTCATACTCGCATTGAGCGATTTTTGTTCCAATGCCAATAAACGTGATTTGAATTCCAATTTCTCTTTATCGTTTTTCTCGCGTTCACGTTTCAATCGGAATTTGAAAATTCGCAACACGATAATCCCGAGCAGTATAATTATCAAACCAATAAACCACCATGTTTTATAAAACGCTTGTTTAATGGTGAAGGCAAATTTAATTTCTTTCGAAATTGCACCCCTCGAATCAATACAGCGTGCATGCAGCACATATGTCCCTGCCGATAAACCGCTAAACGTAATTGTTGTATTAGAGTTGATTGGTGACCAACCTTCATCTTGACCCTCTAAGAAAAATTGAAACTTCATGCCAGGATAATTGGCTAAAGAAATCCCATCCATCTCAAAAGTTAGATTGTTCTTGGTGTAGGGCAATCTCAGATTTATTGGCCAACCATTAGACGATAAACCATCGGAATACTTACTAAAATCAATTGATTGATAGTTGATCAAGATATTCTTCATAACTAAATCTGGGGAAGAAAATCGATCACCGTTTTCATCCGAACGAAAACAAACAAGTCCGGAAGCTGTACCAAACCACAATTGACCTTTTCGATCAAAAAAGCTTGAGTTCATGTTTGTTTCAAGATTTACAACCCCTTCAGCAATTCCATAATTGACAATTTTCTTTTTCGATTTTTCTAAATCTGACAGAACAAACAAGCCATTGAGTGTTCCTACAACTAATGTTCCGTTTTTAAAATTCAAAAAGGAAACAATATTTGAGGAAGGCGTGCTTGATAAACTAAATTGAACAAATTTATTTTTTTCAAAATAGAACAAGCCTTCTTCAGTTCCAATCCACAACTTACCTAAATGATCTTTTTCTAAAGAGAAAATAGGTTTATCAAAGTTTCCAACTGGTTCCAATCGATTCCCTTCAATTTTAAACAAACCACGATCTGATGCACAATAAATCGTTCCATTTACTTCACAAAAATCACGAATTGTTGCCAACTCATTCATTTTTAACATCTTCATTCGCCCATTGGTATAGAGCGAAACACCATCGCTTCCTCCTATATAAAACCGGGAACTTGAAACCCGATGCAAAGCAGTAATTTTATCACCCGGCAACCCATCTTCGGTATAAAACACCTTAGCAACCTTATAGTTTTTTATCGCAACAAGTCCTGAACCAGTTCCAAACCAATTGAAACCGTCAACATTTAACATTGCTGACCAGACCGTGCTATTATTGTCTAAATTTATTTGTAAAACCGTTTTATCCTTTTTTTGGACCATCAAACCTTTATCATAGGTTCCAATCCAATAATTCCCATTAAAATCTTGGTCGATTGAAAGAATTAAATCTGAACTCAATCCGGTGGATTCATTGTAATAAACAAATTGCTCTCCCGGAAATCTTAATAAACCTTTTCCTTCACTTCCTAACCAAACGTCACCATGCTGATCTTCAAAAACCGAACGAATGCTTTCTATTGGAAGACCATTCATATGGTTCAGATGTAGATTTATTTTTCCTTCTTTCAAGCGGAATACACCATCACTTGAGGTTACCCACAAAGATCCGTTTCGATCAACCATACAACCTCTCAAAGTGAGTAAAGTATCGATCCCAGCAATACGTTTTAATGATTGATTGGAGATAGAATATTGAAGAAGTCCTTCCTTAAACGTTGTGATGAAAAAACTATTGTTATGCTTGGTTATTCCTGAAACATTGTAAAGGTCTAGTTTTTTAACCCGTTGAAATGATTTCAAATCACTTGTTTTTATCAGACCTCCACGTGTTCCTAGGTACAATGTATTATTATCTACATACAAATCACGAATTCGCAAATCGTCTTCGTTCGTGATGGTTAAATTGGTTGACTTAGCACTTCCAACACTTAGCGAATTTTTCCCTGCAGAAGATATTGGAACTAGTTTATTGGTAACCAATTCAAACAAACCACCTCCGTTTGTTGAAACAATGATTTTTCCTTTGAATTTTACTATTTCGGAAACAGAAGTTGTTTTATTCTCTTTCCCTAAACCCCATTTTACAATTTTTCCATTTCCAATTTTCGAAATACCGCCTTCATGTCCAACCCAAATTGCATTTTCAATTAAAGCTAAAAATGTAATCCGATTATTCAACAATCCATTTTCAGTAGAAATTGTATGAAAATCCTTTCCATTAAATTTTGCTAAACCTCCCAGCGTACCAACCCATAAATAACCTTCTTTATCTTGGGCTATAGAAGAAACTTGAGACTGAGGAAGTCCCTGAGAAGTATTGTAAGACAAAAAGGAATACCGTTGAGCGTTTAAACCCAATGACGTAACAAAACAAAAAAGAAAGAATAGTAAATGTCTCATTTAAGCATCTTTGAGCATTTTCACAAACTCTGCAACACGGTTTCGTGCTACAGGAATGCGTAAACCATTTTTCAACACGGCGAAATGTCCATCTTCATTAATGTATTCTGATAAAAGTTCTAAATTGATAATATGTGACTTATGAACTCTGAAAAATTTCACAGGATCCAAAATCATTTCATATGTTTTCAAGGTACGCGTATCCAAGTAGCGCGTCCCATCTTTGAAATAAATTGTGGTGCAGTTTCCGCTCGCCTCAAGATGCGAAATAGTATCGTCTTCAACTATTTTCAATCCTTTGGTATGCGAAATCGCAATTCGATTGTTTGGCTTATTTCTCAACAAGGTATCTGACAAATTGCGAAGCGAATTGAAATACGTATTGAAATTTTGAGGTTCGTTCGTAAAAATCTGCTTGGTCTCTTTCAATTTCTCCACTGCAGTTTGTAATTCTTCGATATCAATTGGTTTCAATAAATAATATACAGCACTTGCATTGAACGCTTTGATCGCATAATCTTTAAAGGCTGTCACGAACACAACCAAAAAATCTTTCTCTTCTAGTTCGTCCAATAACTCAAACCCTTCAGCACCTGATGGCATACGAATATCTAAAAAGACAACATCCGGTTTTGATGATTCAATAATTGCTTTCGCTTGACTTTTGCGTGACGCTTCACCGATCACTTCGATATCTGGACAATATTCTTCCAGTAACATAACAAGGTTTTTTCTTGCAAATTCCTCGTCATCAACAACAATTGCTCTTAACTTCATATGTAGTGTTTTTTGTCTGCAATGCACGCAAGGCAGGTAGTTTTTCGTTCAGTTGAATTATCTTATAATAAGCAAATTGAACCGAATTATGTTTTAGCACAAGTAGTATTTTCAACTACTTATTTCGAATATACATTATTATCCGAAAGTAACTTCCACATTTCGCGAGTTTAAAGATACAAATTGCTCACTTAACATTCAAATTACACCCGTTTAATAAATTGGAAATACACTTTGCATTTTATTGAATAACGAAAAGAAATCTTGCTTTACATTAGCAGTAGTTGATTGAACTAAAATTCTTGCTTATGATTAAAATAGTACTTTCTACCCGCCAGTTTAGCTGGATTTTTAATGATAACGGAAACTAAGGTTTCCGTTTTTTTATGCCAATAATTTTCGTAAAGCTTGGTAAGCTGCTTTCGGACTTTCTACATGTGACATGTGCCCGACATCTTCTAATACCAGTAATTGATTGGAATGATTCACCAAATCTTCTTGCATTATTTCACAAGAAATGAGCGGATCATTTTTCCCTTGAACGACAAAAATATCGCTTGGAAAATTATTCAATAAATGAAATGTGTTTGTTCGCTCTCGCATCGCTAAAGCGGCATACGCAATTGCTTGTCCCTCCATGTGTTTTGCTTCTTCAATCAACTTTCGTACAACGGCCTCCTCTTTATCAAAACGGTAAAACAAGCCTGGAATCGCCTCTTGAATAAATAGATTTTTGGCTTTCAATGCTAAATCTGCAACACGCACGCGGTCGCGCTTTTTTAACTCAGAATCCTCTTTAAAAGTTGAATTTAGCAAAACGACTTTTTGGCAATTATCATCCGATTCTTTTAAAATCATTGCAACGTAACCGCCCATTGAGTGACCAACAACATGATAGATTTGAATCCCTAAAAATTGGATAAGCTTTTGCACTTCTGCAGCCATGAAGTTTAATGATGGTGTTTCATTTGCATCCCAAAGTTCAGATTTCCCATGTCCTGGAAGATCAATCAAAATACATTGAAATGGAAATTCATTTTCTTCAATGAACTGCCACATGGCAATAGATTCCATGAAACCGTGTAAAAAAACAACAGGATGTCCGTTTCCAAACACCCTGTAATTCATCAATTCATTTTGCATCTTATGCATTCATTAAATCTTCAATTTCTTCTGCTTCTAAAGGAATATCTTTCATTAGGTTGAAAGGAGCGCCTGAAGATTGAACAACTAAGTCATCTTCCAAACGAATTCCCAATCCTTCTTCTGGAATATAAATTCCAGGTTCACATGTGAAGACCATTCCCGCTTGAATTGGTTCATGCCAAATTCCAACATCGTGTGTATCCAATCCCAAGAAATGAGAGGTTCCATGCATGAAGTATTTTTTATACGCTGGCCAATCTGGATTTTGGTTTTTAATATCTGTTTGATCAATTAAACCAAGGCTTACTAATTGTCCTTCCATGATGCGACCAACTTCTTTGTGGTATTCAGCCATGATTGTTCCAGGAACCAACAATTTCTCAGCTTCTTTTTTAACGTGAAGAACCGCATCGTACACTTGGCGCTGACGATCTGTAAATCGACCACTAACAGGAATACATCGTGTTAAATCCGACGAATAATTCGCGTATTCAGCTCCGACGTCTAATAAAATAACATCACCCTCTTTACATTGTTGGTTGTTTTCGATGTAATGCAATACACACGCATTTTTTCCTGATGCTATAATCGGTGTGTAGGCGAAACCGTTTGAACGATTGCGTAAAAACTCATGCGCCAATTCAGCTTCGATTTCATATTCCCAGACACCAGGTTTCACAAAACCAAGAACACGGCGAACACCTGCTTCTGTAATTTTACAAGCACGTTGCATTAAATCCAATTCAATTTGATCTTTCACAGAACGAATGCGGTGCATAATTGGCGCACTTTTACGCACTTGATGTGCAGGAAAATCAACTTTTACTTGCTTAATGAAACGATCCTCACGTGTTTCTACTTCCGTGTTAGCACGTAAATGTTCGTTGGTATTTAAATAAACCGCACTTGCCTCTGCCATCATTTGTTTAAAAATCACAGGAAATTGATTTAACCAATAAACCGTTTTGATTCCAGAAACTTCGAATGCTTGTTCTTTGTTCAATTTTTCACCTTCCCAAACAGCAATTAAATCGCTCGTTTCTTTCAAAAACAACACTTCACGGTGATTTTCATTTTTTGCATCTGGAAATAACACCAAAATGCTTTCTTCTTGATCTACGCCAGATAAAAACAAAATATCACGGTGCTGAGCAAACGGCAACGTACTATCTGCACTTACAGGATAAATATCATTTGAATTAAACACTGCCAAGGCATTTGCCACCATTTGAGCAGTGAAATTTTTACGGTTCTTTATATACAGTTGTTTATCAATTCGATCGTATTTCATGACAATAATATTAGATGCTGAAATTACAATTTTTAGCGGAGAATGTGATTTTTTGAATAAAAAAAGTAGAACGTAAGTAGTTTACGTTCTACTACACAATCTTTGTATCATCAAATTTAAAAAACGGACAAATGGCAACTTCAATTTTAAACATCAAAGAAATCACATTATTGACTTCTACAAATGAGATTACGTTAATTGCGTATATGCAACGTGATAATTTGAGTTATGAAACAGCGATTGGATTAAGTTCAACGCAATTAAATTTGATCATCAATCAACTTCAGAAAATAAATCCTGATTTTGAAGTAGCTGATTTATTCATGGAAGAGCAGGTTGACTATCAAACATCAATGTACAGTTTATTGGGCAAAAAGCTTGAAAACACGATGATTCCAATGGATTGTTTTGATGTTAATTACGAATTAAAGCAAATTCGAGCATAGTAAAAGTGTGATAATATTCTGTTCAGGCAACCTAATTTATTTTTTTTCGTATATTCGTTGTAACATTTTGTAGCATAAGTTTGTTTAAGACTACTACACAGCATTTTGAAACTATGAAAAAAATTAAATTTACCATTGTTGCATTCGTGGCATTATCGTTAGGATTGAATTCTTGTATTGAACATGAAGTGATTCCTGCACCAGTGCCGATGGTTGATCTAACATGCCATTTCCAAGGAACAATTAACGGAACAGATGTTGAGTTAACAGAAAACGTGGTTGGATATTATTGCAATACATCTAAAGCTAAAATCTTATTACCACCTCCAAGTTTATCGAGTGCTGTATATTACTCAGAAATTCTTTCTGCTCAAACACCACTTTCTATTAAAGTAGGTTTAGGAAGCGTTATGTGGGATATGTCTGCTGCTTCAGACCCAACATTATCATTGTTTAATGCTTTTCATACAACGAATACAACTCCTGTTTTCTCAAATGGAGGTGCTTCAGGTTTTGAAGTAACGTATAAAGATGCTACTGGAACTTCATGGGTTTCTAAACAAAATTCAACAAATTTCCAAGACGTAACGTTTTCTGCAATTTCGCAAGAATCTGACACAGCTGGAGATTACTCAAAGTTTACATGTAATTTTGAATGTTATGTTTACCATACTAACCCGGTAACCTTAGTTGAAGATTCAATTCGAATCCAAGCTGCTGAATATAAAGGTTGGTTCAAACGTTAAGATAGTATTAGTCCCGCAATTGCGGGACTTTTTTATTTCCCATAACTACGCAATGAGTCATGCAATCAAGATAGCGATAATTGGAGATTATAATTTTACGTATAACTCTCATCAAGCAACAAATCTTGCTATCGACCATTCTGGTAGATTCTTAGAAATTGACATCAGTTACTATTGGATCAAAATTACGGAGGCTGCTCAATACAAAACCCAACAATTTGAACAATTTGACGGTATTTGGATTGCACCGGGCCCTTTCAACAACATTTTCTTTCTCAACGGAATTATCCGAACAATTAGCTCGTTGTCAATTCCTGTTTTAATGACAGGCGAGAGCATTAAAAGTTTAATAGAGGTATTGATCAACTCCTACCAATTGAATCCCAATGGAGAGAAATTAATTTCGGACAATTTAGTGGACGGAAATACATTTGAGCGTTTACACATATATCCGCACTCAAAAGAGTTTATTCAATTGTACGAAAATCATAGCAACGTCGAATTAACGTCTTCACGCTACAGTTTATATCCTCAACTCATCCAAGGCTTGACCAATGAAATTATTGATATTGAAGCCTACAATCAATTTGAGGAACCAGAAGTGTTAAGCTTAAAAAGTCATCCTTTTTTCGTTTCATGTGGTTATTGTCCACAAATTTCATCGACGCGCGAAATTCCTCACCCCTTAATTTACACCTTCATTAAAGCGGCTCAATCCATTGCTGCAATGGGCAAAGATATAGCTTAAAGAAGTTTTTCTTGTTCTTGATTCGCCTCGAATACCGTGTCTATCAAATGAGGCGGGTTCTCAGCTGCAGTAACAGCCAACAAATCACAGCGTTCGTTTTCAGGATGTCCAGCATGACCTTTCACCCAATGAAATTTGAGGTTAAATTTCGGATGAAGTGCTAAATAGCGCAACCACAAATCAGCATTCTTTTTACCCTTAAACCCTTTTGCCTTCCAACCAAAAACCCATCCTTTGTCGATGGCATCTATTACATATTTAGAATCCGAATATACGTCAACCGGAATTTTATTCGTTTTTAAACTTTCTAAAGCAACAATCAAGGCCATCAACTCCATTCGGTTGTTTGTCGTCATGCGAAACCCTTGCGCCATCTCTTTGACTTGATCCTTGTATTTCAAGACTATTCCATAACCACCTGGACCAGGATTTCCTTTGGCAGAACCATCTGTGTATATTCTTACTTTCAATTTGGATGCTTTTCAACGAAGTTAAGCATATAAAAAGGAAATCCAAACATACTCATATAAGCCATCTTACTTCAAGAATACCAGCACTTTAGGATTTAATTTAAAAATACCCAAAAATTACTCACTTATTAAAAGTGAATTGCAAATAGCTAATAATAAATAACTTATGATTCATTCGTTTATCGAAGGTTTTAATTTATTTGTCGAATAATTCTTTTTGAATTTACATTTAGGATTCCAAGAATAAAAAGTGCCTCTTTTCTATGAATTTCATTTTTTTACCTACGAATGAAGAAATTAAGACAATGACTATCAAATAATGCAATACTATGCAAGCAGAGTATGTCTGACGTTTCAAAGATTCACATTTTTTTGGTTTTGCAACAATTTAGAACTCGTCTAAATTTGTATCATAAATAAGTCGAAAATATTATATCAATATATATAGAAGTCTTTTTCAGTGAATAGTGGTTAGGTTAGGTTAGAAAAACAGTTCGGTTCTCGAACTGTTTTTTTTTTGCCTATTAAATTCTATTCACATCAGTGTTTTACACTTGACAACCAGCGATCCATCTCATCAAATGACAGACCTTTTCGCTGTGACAAATCCTTGATTTGCTCTTCTGTAATTTTACCTAAACCAAAGTATTTAGCTTGTGGATGCGCAAAATACCAACCAGAAACTGCTGCCGTTGGATACATAGCTAAGCTTTCTGTTAATGTCACACCACTCAATTCTGTTGCATTCAAGATTCTAAACAAATCAATTTTCTCTGTATGATCTGGACAAGCCGGATAGCCAGGTGCTGGACGAATTCCACGATACGATTCTTTAATCAATTCATCATTGGATAAAGTTTCATCAGCTGCGTAGCCCCAAAGGTCTTTTCGCACAATTTCGTGCATCTTTTCTGCAAACGCTTCTGCCAATCGATCGGCCAATGCTTTTAATAGAATTGAATGATAATCATCGTGATCTTTTTCAAATCGTTCGATGTGCTCTTCAATTCCATGTCCCGTCGTCACAACAAATCCACCAACATAATCGTTGATTCCAGATGCTTTTGGCGCAATGAAATCGGCTAATGCAATATTCGGTTGACCATCTGCCTTTTTTGTTTGTTGACGCAATGAATGCTGAACAGACAAAACAGTTGTGCGTGTCTCATCCGTATAAATTTCAATATCATCTCCAACAGCATTTGCCCGGAACAATCCAACAACTGCGCGAGCCTCCAACCATTTTTCATCAATGATTTGCTGCAACATTGTTTGTGCATCTGCATACAATTTCGTCGCTTCCACACCAACAACCTCATCTTTCAGGATAGCGGGAAATTTCCCGTGTAATTCCCATGTTTGAAAGAATGGTGTCCAGTCGATGTAATCTACCAATTGTTGCATTGGAAAATCTACAAATTGTTTCACACCAAGTTCCAACGGAACTGCACAATCTTCTTGTTTAAAGTCAATTTTCAGTGCATTCTTACGCGCTTCTTCAACTGTCAGCAACTGTTTTGCTCCGCGATGTTTCTCGTGATGCTCACGAACGCGTGTATACTCTTCTTTTAAGTCAGACACAAACAACTCTTTCTTTGGTCCAAGCATACTTTCAACAACAGTTACAGCTCTTGAAGCATCCAAGACATGAATCGTTTGACCTTTCGTATAATGTTGATCTATTTTAACAGCCGTATGAACCTTCGAAGTCGTTGCTCCACCAATCAATAACGGAATCGATAAATTGGCACGTTCCATTTCTTTGGCAACGGTTACCATTTCATCCAATGAAGGCGTAATCAAGCCACTTAAGCCAATTACATCTACCTTTTCATCAATCGCTGTTTGAATAATTTTTTCGAATGGAACCATTACACCCATGTCAATCACTTCGTAGTTATTACAACCCAATACAACGCCAACAATATTTTTACCTATATCGTGCACATCGCCTTTCACGGTCGCCATCAATACTTTTCCAGACGAAGAGCGAACGCCATCTTTTTCAGCTTCAATGAACGGAAGTAAATAAGCAACAGCTTTTTTCATTACACGAGCTGATTTCACTACCTGTGGCAAGAACATTTTTCCACTTCCGAACAAATCACCAACGATGTTCATTCCATCCATCAAAGGACCTTCAATAACTTCAATTGGTCGTGTGAATTGCTGTCTGCATTCTTCCACATCTTCATCAATGAATTCCACAATTCCTTTCACCAAGGCATGTGATAAACGCTGATTTACAGGGACATTTCTCCAGGATAAATCGACTTCTCGTTTTTTACCATCACCTTTAACCGTTTCAGCATATTCTAGCAGGCGTTCCGTTGCATCATCACGACGATTCAACAAAACATCCTCCACGTACACCAATAGTTCTGGATTAATATCTGAATACACTTCAAGCATCGTTGGATTCACGATTCCCATGTCCATTCCATTCTGAATCGCATGGTACAAGAAAGCTGCATGCATTGCTTCACGCACCTTGTCATTTCCACGGAACGAGAACGAAACATTGGAAACTCCACCGCTTACGTGTGCGCCTGGTAAATTTTCACGGATCCATTTTGTTGCTCGGAAGAAATCCAATGCATTGTTATTGTGTTCTTCCATTCCCGTTGCAACAGGGAAAATATTTGGGTCGAAAATGATGTCGTCTTCAGCAAAACCAACTTGATTCACCAAAACATCATACGAGCGTTTACAAATTTCAATTCGACGTTCGTAGCTATCTGCTTGACCGTCTTCATCAAATGCCATTACGATAACAGCTGCACCGAAACGTTTAATTTTTGTGGCTTGTGCAATAAAATTCGCTTCACCTTCTTTCAAGGAAATTGAATTCACGACTCCTTTTCCTTGAATACATTTTAATCCAGCTTCAATGATTTCCCATTTCGAGCTATCAATCATAATTGGAACACGTGCAATATCAGGTTCAGATGCAATTAAGTTTAGAAATTTCACCATCGCCTCTTTTCCATCAATCATCCCTTCATCCATGTTGATGTCGATGATTTGCGCCCCTCCTTCTACTTGATCTCTTGCAACAGCCAATGCTGCTTCAAAATCTCCTTCTTTGATCATGCGCAAAAAGGCACGTGAACCAGTTACGTTTGTTCGCTCACCAACATTCACAAAATTGCTTTGCGGCGTAACGATTAAAGGTTCAAGTCCTGATAATTTTAAGCTTGCTTTATTTTCTTCTGACATTGTATTTCGTGTAATTCCGTTCTTTACTTGTAAATCAACTTTTCAGTACTAGATTTTACAGTTGTTTCACAGCTCTTGGCTTGTAATCCTTCGCCATGTCTGCAATTGCTTTAATGTGATCTGGTGTCGTTCCGCAACAACCTCCAATGATGTTCACCAATCCTTCATCCAAGAACTCTTTGATTTGAACCGCCATTAATTCTGGTGTTTCATCGTACTTTCCGAATTCGTTTGGAAGACCAGCATTTGGATGCGCGCTCACACCAAATGGTGCTTTTTGATCCAACACTTGTAAGTAAGGACGCATCATTGAAGCACCCAAGGCACAATTCAATCCTATCGTCAATAAAGGCATGTGCGAAACTGAAATCAAAAATGCTTCTGTTGTTTGTCCTGTCAATGTTCTTCCACTTTGGTCGGTAATTGTACCAGAAACCATGATTGGTAACTTCGTATTACGTTCGTTGTACACCTCATCAATCGCAAACAAAGCAGCTTTTGCATTCAAGGTATCAAATACTGTTTCAACTAACAATAAATCAACTCCACCATCCATCAAGGCATTCACTTGTTCTTTGTAGGCATTTACCAATTCATCAAAGGTAATTCCACGGAAACCAGGATCATTTACATCAGGTGAAATCGAAGCTGTTCGATTTGTTGGACCGATTGAACCTGCTACGAATCGCGGTTTATCAGGATTCAATGCAGTAAATTCATCTGCTACTTCTTTCGCGATTTTAGCCGATTGAAAATTAATATCGTATACATATTTCTCTAAACCGTAATCCGCTTGAGCAATCCAAGTTCCAGAAAAAGTATTGGTTTCAGCGATATCTGCGCCCGCTTCGAAATATTTACGGTGAATATCTTTGATGATTTCAGGACGTGTTAACGACAATAAATCGTTATTTCCTTTCAAGGGCTTATCATGGTTTTCAAACCACCCTTTACGGAAATCTTCTTCCTCTAATTTGTGACGTTGAATCATCGTTCCCATTGCGCCATCTAGCACGAGAATACGATCTTTTAAAATTGTTTCTATTGACATCATAGTATAAATACAATAAACTATGAACAAAGAGAAGTACGAATGTACACCAACTTATCTTTTCAGCCCTTCGACTGATTGGATTTGGCACCTATTCCGAGTATCGGAGGTTGCCAAGGTTTCACAGGGCCTAATCCCTCCACCTTTCTTCATAAGTTTATTTAAATGAACTGCGACAAAATTACTTCGAATTTTAGACAAAGCAAAGTTTTCATTCATTCATTTATTTTTTTCGTAACTTTCCCTTGTAAATACTACTCATGAAGCATATAATTATTCTTTTAAGCATACTTTTTATTAGCGTTTTCAACTACGCGCAAGTGAATTTGACTTCATCGAATTTACCGATAGTTGTAATCACACAACCAAGCGGACAAACCATTAATGATGTCACGCGCATTGTCTGTGACATGGGAATAATCTATAATGGTGTTGGTGCGACTAACTTAATTAATAATCCGTACAACAATTACAATGGAAAAGTTGAGATAGAAGTTCGCGGATCTACCTCTCAACAGTATCCTAAGAAAAATTATGGCTTTGAAACGCAAGATGCCTTGGGTGCGAATAACAATGTTTCTCTCTTAGGTTTACCGATTGAAAACGATTGGATTTTGTATGGCCCTTATCCTGACAAAACGCTTTTACGCGATGTTTTGACCTACGATTTATCAAAGAAATTCGGTCATTATGCATCAAATTGGAAACATTGTGAATTGATTATCGATGGTGAATACATGGGCGTTTATATCTTAATGGAACGCATCAAACGTGATAATAATCGCGTTGACATTGCAAATGTAGACCCAGATGATTTAGCTGGTGATTCATTAACAGGCGGATATATTGTTAAGGTTGACAAATTAACTGGTGAAGTCGGTTATTCGTGGACGTCAAATTATAACACTGAAGTTGTTTTTCAATTTCATGATCCGGAATACGATCAATTGAATCCGATTCAATCGAGTTACATGGAGAATTTTATAGGTGAATTCGAAGATGCCGTTTGGGGACCTCAATTCGATGATCCAATTGTTGGTTATTCAGCTTACATTGAAAAAACATCGTTTTATGACTTCTTCATTTTGCAAGAATTAGGTAGAACAGTTGATGGCTATCGTTCGAGTTCCTTCATGCACAAAGACAAAACTAGTGGCGCTTGGAATGGAAAACTGGTTGCAGGACCGATGTGGGATTTTAACCTTTCCTACGGAAATGCTGATTACTGTGATGCCGATTTAACAACAGGCTGGCAATACAACTTTGATGAAATTTGTGACTTCACCTCTGCGATTCCATTTTGGTGGGAAAAATTATTGTCTTCACCAAGCTATCGCAATGGTTTGCGCTGTCGTTGGGAAGAATTGCGAACAGGGCCTTTACACACCGATTCAGTAAACTATTTTATTGATTCAATGGCGACTTATTTAACCGATGCACGCATTCGTAATTTCACAAAATGGCCAATCATTGGTCAATATGTGAATTGGAATGCATTCGTTGGTGCAACCTATGAAGAAGATTTATCTTTCTTGAAACAATACATTGAGACGCGTTCACTTTGGATGGATGCTAACATTCCGGGAATCTGTGATTTAGCGGTTGAAGAACAAGCATTCGTTCCACAGTATTGCAAGGCTTGGCCAAATCCAATGAGCGATGTTGGGTATATCGGTTTCACCTTATTCAAAAATGATGCGATTCAATTAGAACTTTATGATTTAACTGGCCGTGTTGTACTCACTGAAGATTTCGGAAAGTTAATTGCTGGTGAACATGCAGCTGAAATTTCAACAAGTCAACTTCTTCCTGGGAATTACATTTACACGTTAAAAGGTGAAACGGAAACATTGTTCACTGGTAAAATCATCATCAAGAAATGATCAAGTTTTTAAAAGGATTTGGATATGCCTTCTCTGGTCTCTGGCAAATGCTATTGCATGAACGCAATTTCAAAGTGCATATTCTAGCGCTGTTTGTTGTCATTTCTGCTGGATTTTATTTCCATATCACTTCATCGGAATGGCTCATTGTACTATTAATTTCCGCACTCGTTTTGGCATTGGAAGCAATAAACACGGCGATTGAAAAACTGTGTGATTTATATACAACAGAAACACATCCTCAAATAAAACGTATCAAAGACATTGCAGCAGGAGCTGTTCTTATTTCAGCTATATTTGCCTTTATCATTGCAATCGTCATCTTTAAAAAATACATTCTAATATTGATCTCATGAAACTACTATTTACCTTCCTATTATTTTCTGGAATTACGCTTGCGCAACAAACTATCAATGGTTCTATTACGCATGGCGGTTTAACGCGTACGTATATTTTATATGTTCCTGCAAGTTATTCAGCTGGTACATCCGTTCCTTTAGTCTTAAATTTTCATGGCTATACGAGCAATTCAAATGAACAAATGTTGTACGCAGACTTTCGTCCAATTGCTGACACTGCCAATTTCATCCTTGTTCATCCGATGGGAACATTGGATGGTTCAAATCAACCATATTGGAATTCTGGTTGGGGAGGAAGTGTAGATGATATTGGATTTACTAGCGCATTAATCGACTCATTATCGGCTGATTACTCCATCAATCCAAACAGGATTTATAGCACTGGAATGTCAAACGGTGGTTTTATGAGTTACACTTTAGCGTGTGAATTAAGTGATCGTATCGCGGCAATTGCGTCTGTAACAGGAACAATGAATGTCAACCAATCTTTAACGTGCAGTGCACAACATGCTATGCCTGTCATGGAAATTCATGGAACAGCTGATGCAACAGTACCCTACAATGGAAATGCAGCAATGGCTTCAATAGCGACTGCCATGAACTATTGGGTTAATTTCAACAATTGCACATCGACACCAACCGTTACACCCGTAACGAATTCATCAACGACAGATGGTTGTACGGCAGAACATTCTGTTTGGTCGAATGGAGACAATGGTGTTGAAGTGGAACATTACAAAATCATTGGTGGTGGTCACACGTGGCCTGGTGCACCAATTGCAATTGGCGTAACGAATTATGACATCAATGCATCAAAATTAATTTGGATCTTTTTCTCGAAATACGATTTGAATGGAGCAATTGGTCCTGTTGGAGTGAATGAACTTGCACAAAATAAACTTTCTGTTCATCCGAATCCAAGTAGTGATTTTATTACGCTTGAAGGAGTTGAAGACTTAACTGCTGTCGAACTTACTTCGCTGAATGGTCAGAAGATCAACTGTTCGGTTGAAAACCAGCAAATCGATATTCGTTCGTTGGACAAAGGCGTTTATTTTATTTCGATTGACGGAACTGTGGTTCGTTTTGTGAAGATGTAAGCATAGATATTAAACCAACTTTTCGATGAAAAACAAATATGCACTCATTTCAATCCATGCACTTGTGTGGATTCTTGTGCTCTTTGTACCGTTGGTTTCTGTTTATCAAATGCTCGATTCTTTTTTGCCAAAATCGAGTATTGAGCCATTCATCCCAGTCATTCTTTTGAGTTTAATGCTGATATCACTCTTCTACATTAACTATTTACTATTAATACCAAAGCTATTTCACACGAAGAAATACCTGTTCTATGCCATTGCACTTGTCAGCCTGATTGCAGCTGCAGTTTTGTTTTCAAGAGTCGTTTTGTATTACATTAACTTTGGACCTGATAGCTTGCGCTTGTATAATCCAATTTTAACAAAGGTTGTTCCCATTGCACGATTAAATGCATTTTTAATGCTTCTTTTCGTATTGGTTGGTTCAATTTTGCTTTCTATTCACAACCGCTTAAAAGAGATAGAACAGGAAAAAATAAGTGCACAACTAGCGTCTTTGCAATCCCAAATTAATCCTCACTTTCTTTTCAATACCTTGAATAATATTTACGCTACAGCGATTGATTCTTCGCCACAAACAGCTGAAATGATTGGTAAATTATCGCAAATGATGCGGTATACAATGAAGGAAACACAAAAAGACCTTGTTAATCTAAAAGATGAAATTGATTACGTTGATTGCTTCATTGAGTTGCAAAGGTTACGACTGGATTCGAATGTACAGTTAACGTTCGAACATGAAGGGAATTTTTCTGACTTTCAAATTGCTCCAATGTTGTTGATACCTTTCGTTGAAAACGCATTTAAACATGGTGTAAATTCAGAGGAAAATTCGCTTATAAACGTCGAGGCTAGAATCAATACAAACCATTTCGTATTTAACGTTCAAAACAATAAGGTTCAAAAACAATTGGATATCTACGAACACAGTGGAATTGGTATTTCGAATACAAAAAAAAGATTGGAATTACTTTACGGAAACAGACAAACCTTAACGATTCTTGAAACCGAACTCGATTTTAAGGTTAAATTAACCATCGATCTATAATGATACACGCAATTGCCCTAGACGACGAGCCCTTGGCTTTAAAAGTAATTGAATCATTTTGCGCTTCAAATGAACGAATCGTTCTTGTCAAAACATTTACCAAACCTTCCGAAGCGCGCGAATTTTTAGCCACAAATGAAGTTCACTTAATCTTTTGCGATATACAGATGCCTTCAATCACTGGCATCAATTTCATACGTGAATTAACAGCAAAACCAATGATTATCTTCACAACTGCATTTAGTGAATATGCAGCGGTAAGTTATGAGTTAAATGCCATCGACTATTTATTAAAGCCAATCAACAAAGATCGATTCGACCAAGCCATTTCCAAAGCCAATGATTATTATCTGCATCTTCAATCAAAAGAAGATTCTGGTCAACAATTTCTGTTTGTTCGAGCCGAATATAGTTTAGTAAAAATAGCACTTTCGGAAATTCTTTATTTTGAAACGATGGATGATTATATAAAGATTCATCTGAAAGATAAAAAACCAATTCTAACGTTGTTGAGCATGAAAAAAATGCTGGAACGATTAACAAAAAATCAATTTGTACGTGTCCATCGATCGTATATTGTTCCGATTGAAAAGATTTCTTCTGTTCGCAGTAAAAGTTTGTTTTTAGGTACACAAGAAATTCCGATTGGCGAAAGCTATAAGAAGGATTTTTTTGACAATTACCGCGTTTAAACCTCCAAACTCCGATACAATTATCGGAAAACCCGATATCTTTTTTCTACATGAAAACTAAGTGGCTCCTTTGTGTTAAACAAATGAATTCACAATGCTAGTTTCAAAAAAAATTAATGTCTTTTTTTTCTTAATAGTGTTGACGATCACTGCATGTGAAAGTTCGTCAAACAACACAGAAGTAGATGCTGTAAAAGAAAGCACACATCACCATTCTGACGAGGAAATCAACCTGAAAAATGGCGAGAAATGGCTTGTAGAGCCAACGATGCTTTCTCTTATCCGCAAAATGGAACGTGAAGTCCTTGATTTTGACCAACAAAGTTTTACCCAACTCGGCCATCAATTATCGAGTGATGTAGAAGAATTAACATCCAATTGCACGATGACTGGGCAAGCACATGACGAATTACACAAATGGCTTTTACCTTATATCGACTTAGTGGATAGCTTAACCCAAACCAATGACCAGAAAGAAGCTAGGGCACTTTACCAACAAATCAAACAATCATTTCACACATTTAATCAGTATTTCAAATGAACGTTCAGTCAATTCACCCCAAAGACAAAGCTGTTTCCGCTATTTCAATCTTTAAAAGTGATGCAGGAAATGCAACAGCAATACAATTATTAAAGTTTGAAACATTAAAAGAACACATCACGAATACACCAGCGTTATTGGTTTGTGTAATGGGAGAAGTAATTTTCGAAAATGAAAAAGGCGATAAATCAACATTAAAAACAGGTGATTTCATCTGTATCGAAAAAGACATTAAACATTGGCTTCTTGCCGTTCTTGAAAGCCAATTGATTCTCATTAAATAGGAATTCAAATGAAAACAAATACCATCAGTTTTTTTGCCTTTTTTGTCTTTCTCATCAGCTATCAATCCGTTTTAAGTCAAGAATGGACGTTAAAACAATGCATTGACACAGCCTTGGTAAAAAACAAATCGATTCAGCTAAGCAAAAACAACAATGCTATCAGTGAAGAGCGTTGGTTAGAATCAAAAGCGAATTTACTTCCGAAAATTAGTTTTAACGCAGAATATAAATACTTCACTGATTTGCCTACCCAATTGATGCCTTTATCAACCTTTAATCCAAGTGCACCTGAAGGCCAGTTCAAAGAAGCACAATTTGGTGTTCCACATAACATCAATGCGAATTTTCAACTTCTAATGCCCTTGTATAATCGTCAACTGTATGGCGCAATAAAGTCAACAGAAATCGCCAATGAACTCAACTTATTGCAAACAACCAAAGTCGAAGAACAATTGAGCTTTGACATTGCAAACTTGTACTATAGTGCTCAAATCATCTATTCCCAACTACAATTTATTGATAGTAATTTATTGAATAGTAAGAAAATTCTTTCTAGGGTTCAAAAGCTCCATGAACAATCGTTATCCAAAGGAACGGATGTACAAAAAATTGAATTGCAAATTCAACAACTTTCAAGTCAAAGGAACCAATTAGTTGCCAAACATTCACAACTACTCAATGCCCTGAAATTTGCCGTTGGACTTCCACAAGAAAATGATCTTCAACTCAATCATACAATTGAATATAAAGCCTCAGTTGAATTGGAACGCAATCCTATTATTGAGTTAAAAATGAATGCCTTGCAGTATGAATTACAGAAAAATGAACTACGAACATTAAACCATTCTCGCTTTCTTCCAAGTTTAAATCTTATGGCGAATTACGGAACAATGGGCTTTGGATATGATCAACAGCCTTCAGACTTTTTGAATTTTTATCCAATTGGATTTGCTGCGGTACAGTTTTCATATCCCATTTTCTCAGGCACGCAAACTCTCCGAAAAATCAATCAAAAACAATTTGAGCTTCAAAACTCACAGCTTCAACGGTTAATTCTAGAGGAGCAAAACGAAATGCAAATCCGTAATGCAAACCAGCAACGTTCGAATGCATTAGAGACAATTGCAACAAGTAACGATCAAATTACATTAGCACAAACAATTTATCAGCAAACTCAACTTCACTATTCTCTTGGAAGTGCAAGTTTGACCGATGTATTGCTGTCAGACAATGCTTTAAGAGAAGCGCAACAAACACATTTATCAGCAATCATCGACTATCTAAAAGCAACTTTGGAAATAACGAAACTAACTGGAAATAACCCGCTGTCAAATCAATAACGTCATGAAAAATAAATCATCTAATTTGAAAAAAATCGCATACATTCTTGTACCCGTTTTATTGATCCTACTTGTGTTCGTTCGATTGAAAAACAACAAAGAAATAAGTCAAAACAAGGTATATCAATTCGATAAAAATCAACCGATCTATGTTTCAAGTAAAACCATACAACTTGAAGAAACAAGCGGTACACTGTCGTTTCCAGGAACTTTTGAAGCACAAAAAGAGACGAAACTAAGCGCAGAATCGCAAGGAAAAATTAATCAAATGTATGTTGAGGTTGGCAGCCATGTCAGAAAAGGACAATTGTTAATTCAACTGGATAATGCCTTATTGAAATTACAACTTGAATCAGCTGATGTGCAAATTGAACAATTACAAGCTGACGTGAACCGATTTATCATTCTGGCAGATGCCGATGCTATTCAAAAGATTCAATTAGAAAAAGCTCAATTCGCATTAAAAGCAGCGAAAATACAACGCTCAACATTAATTGAACAAGTCAACAAAACAAGTATTAAAGCACCTTTCGATGGTATTATCACTGCTAAACTAACCGAAGTTGGAGCGTTTGCAGCACCTGGAGTACCTTTACTTCAACTTTCTGATATTGCAACACTACGCTTTACGGTGAATGTTTCTGAACGTGATCTTTCTCATTTTGTCGAAAATAAAGTTTACAATGTAACAGCTGATGTCTTTCCTTCCCTCCCACTATCCGGAAAAGCCATACTGATTGGAAGTAAAGCAACGATGGGAAGAAGTTTTCCAATTCAATTGGACGTTAAGAACACGGCAACTTTTATTCTAAAATCAGGAATGTTTGGAAAAGCAATGATTCACACAGGTGAAGAAGAAATGGGAATTCTTATTCCAAGCTCTGCAATCGTTGGAACATCCACTAAACGCCAAGTCTATGTGATAAAAAACGACCGAGCAACTTTACAAACTATTAAAATTGGTCATTATATCAACAACAAAGCTGTTATACTATCTGGATTAACAAGTGGTGATCAAATTGTCACGAAAGGATTGCACAATCTTTACAATGGAGCTAAGGTGAAAATTAATAATTGAACGTATGAATCTTACAGAAATTTCCATTAAACGACCTTCGCTAATAATTGTATTATTTAGTGTTCTAACTCTTCTTGGTGTCATTGGTTATAAGAATTTGAGTTATGAATTAATGCCCGACTTTAATCAGCCTGTTGTCGTAATTAAAACCATTTATCCAGGCGCCGAACCAACAGAAGTAGAATCATCTGTATCGCGCAAAATTGAAGACGCTTTATCCAATTTAGAAGGCATCGATTATTTGGTAACGAAATCACTTCCAAATGCATCCGTCATAATTGCCAATTTGAAATACGGGACAAACTTGGACAAAACGATGCAAGATGCACAACGTTTTATCGACAACATTAAAAAAGATTTACCAAAGGACATTCAGAGTCCTGTTATGAGTAAAGTCTCTCCGAATGATCTTCCAATAATGTCAATTAGTGTTTCTAGCGATTTATCAGCCAGTGAACTTCATACATTGTTAACCAATGAACTCCTTCCTCAAATCCAACAGATTAAAGGTGTTGCTGAAATAACATTATTGGGCGGTGAAGAACGTGAAATACAAGTCAATGTATTACCTGACAAGTTAAAGCTTTACAAAATTCCTTTATCGCAAGTGGTAGAAGCCATAAACCGTTCAGGACTCGATATTCCTGCAGGTCAAGTGAAATCAAATGGGGAAAACAATTCTGTCCGATTAATCGGAAAATACAAAGATTTACAAGGAATTAAAGACGTTCAGGTGGCCATGCCAATTCCAGGAAATCCGGTTTACGTGAAAGATATAGCAGAAGTGAAGGACGGAATTAAAGATATCACCTCGGTCAGTCGCTTCAATGGTAAAACAGGAATTGGTTTACTTCTCAAAAAACAAGGTGACGGAAATGCGGTTGATGTTTCAAGTGCCGTCCGCAAAAAATTCAAAGACATTGAAGAGCAACATCGCTCTGAAAATGTACATTTCACCATTTCAGACGACAGTACAGATAACACAATCGCAGCGGTTGAAGGAGTTGTCGAAGATTTATTATTAGCCGTGGTATTGGTTTCAATTATCATGCTTTTATTTCTTCGCAGTTATCGTAATTCCCTAATTGTGCTTTTAGCCATACCAACATCCTTAATTACAGCTTTTGGAGTTATGTGGATGCTGGGATACACACTCAATTTAATGACACTCCTAGCTATGTCTTTGGTGATTGGGATACTTGTGGACGATGCGACAGTTGTACTAGAGAATATTCAAAAACACCTTGACAGAAACAAAGACAAACGCACCGCAGCAATGGACGGTCGAATGGAAATAGGTTTTTCAGCGTTATCAATTACACTGGTTGATATCGTTGTATTTGTGCCAATCCTATTCTTGCAAGTGTTTGTTGCAGATATGCTCAAACAATTCTCAGTTGTAGTAATCACTTCGACTTTAAGCAGTCTTTTGGTCAGCTTTACATTGACACCTTGGCTGGCGTCACGATTAGGCAAAAAAGAAGATTTACAAGCAACCAACTTATTCAATCGTTTTCTTCTTTGGTTTGAACACATGCTCGATCGTTTTATCGAATGGTATGGAAAACAATTGCAATGGGTGTTGAAGCATAAACTCATCTTCACAGGAATTGTTTTAGGCTTGTTTGTTCTGACGGGCGTTATGCTAAAACAAGGGATTATTGGAAAGGAACTAATGACGACTGGAGACCAAGGCAAATTTAGACTTACACTCGAATTTGATAAAAACTTCACAGTAGAAGAAAACAATCGCATTTCGGAGAAAATTGAATCATATATTTTAAAAAAATCAGAAATAAAAACACTTTTCAGCAATGTAGGAGGACCAAGTACAGGAATTGGAAGTCTTGGAATGGGTTCACCAAATATTTCAGAATACACCATCCAATTAAAGCCAAAAGAGCAACGGGGAAACCTTTCCACGGAAACGTACATGCGAGAGTTAAGAGAGGAATTGAAAACCAAATTTCCAGGTATTAATTATTCAATGGCAGCGCTTGGTTTAATTCCTAAAACTGCTCCGATTGAAATCACACTAAGTGGAAGTAGTGAAGAAACGGTAATGAGACAAGCGAAAGAACTTCAAGCGGTTATTGAACTCATTCCAGGTGCTGATAATGTGCGTTTATCTGTGCAAGAAGGAAGTCCTGAGTTTCAACTGATACCCGATAAAAATAAAATGCAACGACTTGGATTAACAACCGCATTTTTAGGGTTAAATACACGAGCAGCATTTGCTGGAAATGATGATGCTTCTCTCACCGAGAATGGAATTGAATATCCAGTTCACATTCGCTTAGATGCATTTAACCGAAGAAACATTAGTGATGTTGAACAGTTAACTATTTTGAACCCGATGGGCATTCCCATTCAAGTCAAAGAATTTGCTGTTGTTTCTCAAGACAAATCGCCTTCCTTGCTCGAACGAAAAGATAGACAACCTGCAGTCACATTAACCGCGGATGCGTTAGGCAGACCTTCTGGTACAGTTGCCGACGATGTATTGGCATATTTGGACAAAAATCCCTTACCTAAGAACATTCAAATTTCCTGGGGAAGTGATATAAAACGACAACAAGATAGTTTTGGAGCTTTGGGATCTGTTTTATTGATTTCATTGATTTTAATTTATCTAATCATGGTTGCTCTGTATGATAGTTTTATCTACCCATTTGTCGTACTCTTTGCAATTCCGTTAGCGATAATTGGTGCTTTTCTTGCCTTGAATTTATCCCTCAATAACATCAGCTTGTTTGCCATGTTAGGATTAATCATGCTCATGGGACTTGTTGTGAAAAATGCTATTCTGATTGTTGACTTTACAAATCAATTAAAAGCAGACGGAATGCACTACAAAGAAGCATTACTGAAAGCTGGAAAAGAACGTATGCGTCCAATTTTAATGACAACACTTGCAATGGTTATCGGAATGTTGCCAATCGCACTTGCATCAGGCACAGCTAGTGAATGGAAAAATGGTTTGGCCTGGGTAATTATTGGTGGATTATTATCATCTCTAATTCTTACCGTATATTTGGTACCAATGATCTACGATACCGTGGACGGAATTAAAGAACGCTATCTGAAAAGAAAACAACAAAAGTGATTGGCAAACGAATAATATCTCGCTTTATTAACTATGAGCAAACCGTAATGGAATGTTTGCCTATTTTTTTTGATGCGCATAAATTCATCATTCACAATAAGTTTAGAAGATATCTTCTTATTTCGGGACTTGTATTTCTAATCTTCTTTTCGCTGATTATTCAAGGTGCATTGTATGGTGTAAATGCAATTCAAGAACCAATTTCGAATTGGGCTTTACCCTATTTAGATCAATTTTTAACCTTTAAAAAGGAAGAAATTGAAAAAGGATTATCTGCAGTTTTTTGGTTAATTAAGAAAGCGATTGAAAGCAACAAAGATGCTATTTTCAGTGTCATCTTTATGATTATTGGGACACCTTTCTTCTCATTTATCAGCTCGAAAACCGAAGAAATAGTTACTGGAACGAAATATACGTTTCAGTTAAGAACCTTTCTAAAGGAGATAAAACGTGGAGTCGTTTTGTCGATTCGAAATTCATTTAAACAATTTGGATTAATCATCGTGATTTCTCTAATTGCATTGATTCCTATCGTTGGAATTATTGCGCCACTGCTCACCTTTATCGTTCAAGCTTATTTCAATGGTTTGTTGATGACTGATTACACGCTCGAGCGTCAAGATTATTCTGTTGCTGAGAGTCAAGCCTACTACAAACAACACAAGCCAGAATTGTTTTCAATTGGACTTGGATTTATGTTCCTGTTATTAATTCCGGTGATAGGTTGGTTTTTAGCACCAACATATGCCTTGGTTGCGGCATACTTGAATTTCGAAAAGCGAAAAAATTAAGATAATGCATGGACAAATCGCTGTAGGGACAGGTCGCGACCTGTCCCTACTGCACGCGACCTGTCCGTACGATATCAATTATTTATTCCCTTTAATCAATCGTTGCGTTAATTCTGGGAAACGTAAAATTGCTGTTAAACAAATTACCACTTCGAAACCGATAACTGTTCCGAGCGGTTGGTGACCGAAAACGTGTGACGAAATTGCTCCACCGAAATAAGCTACCAACAAAACGGTTCCAACAATTCCTGTGCGTGGAATAACGAACAAAATCACTGAAAGTAATTCAACGATTCCGATCATACGAAACGTAGATGGCTCCACTCCTGCTTTTCCAGCTTGTTCAACAACCATTTCATGTAATGAGATTTTCATAAATGCACTCATAATCAATGCTGCGGCAATTAAGCCTGTTAAAACCCATCCTGTAATTTTAATTCCTTTTGAAGTTTTCATGTGTGTGTTAATTTTTGTTTTGTATTGAATTATTTTGGCAAAAATACGTTAAGTCGGTATATATTTGTAACTACTTACACAAAGAATACCAGTTACATTTAGGATACCATGGAGGTTGTACAAAACGAACAAACGTGCAAGAAAGCACATTTAGCCATTCAAGACACTTTGGATGTTGTCGGTGGAAAATGGAAATTGATTTTGATCTCCATCCTACGCAATGGCCCTTTTCGTTTCAAAGAACTTTCGCGCGAAGCTGGAATAACACCGCGTATTCTTTCCAAAGAATTGAAAGAGCTAGAAATGAATGGACTAGTTACTCGCACCGTTTGTGATACGCGACCAATTACCGTTGAATATGCCTTAACGGATTACAGTGAATCGTTATCGGAAGTGATCATGGCCATGCACAAATGGGGAACAGAACACCGCGAACGCATTAAGAAAGAATGGTGAATAGATGTAATTCGTAATTCTCTGCCTGGCTCAGCCTCCAGCGCAGACAGGGTAATTCGTAATTCGTAATTTTTTAAGATAAAATGTACCAAAACGTTTTTTCTTGCGTTAAAGGGAAAACATCAAGAGTTTCTGGAGTAAAATCTGGAATGCCAACCGATCTGACAAGGCGCGGTGGAAAAGAGATGTGAGGCAGGGGCCTAAAAATAACTGTACACTTCCCCCCTTATCTTTTCTTGGTGTGTAATTGTTTAACCATTTAAATTTTTACACGATGAAAAAAGTTTTAATCGCAGTTGCCATCTTTTTGGGTGCAAACTGCAACGCACAATTGGGCGCAATCACCACCAAACTCAAAGACCCAATTTACTACAATCAATGGTACACGATCAAAGGAAAGGCATTCAAAAATTGCCTATTCTTTTACGATACGGATGAACGCATCGATGAAGTCTTGTATGATCTATTAAAAACCTATGATTACGACTATTTAGAAGCTGAAAAGGATGAAAACGGAAGTTTGTTTTGGACCATTGACACTGATAATGGTTTCAACGCAAAAGTAGTTCGAATTGATTCGGATTTACCCGATGAAGCATTTATTAAAATTGAAGTATTCCAAAATAACTAACCTTTTAACAATGTATCTATGAAAAAATCAACAGCACCAAGAGATCTCGCTGGAATGACAAACCACGAATTGGTAAATCTATACAACCAATACATGGGAGAAGAGGTCATGCATCTATCCATTGCGAAACTTTTATGGCACATTGTCAATGTATTGAAAAATCGAGGCGTAAACTGTGACGCTATCACGCTTGGAACAGTCATTCACTATGGCAAACAATTTCACAGTATTCTTCACAGAACTAAAATCTATTTAAGTATGAACATCCAAGAAAAAAGCAACATTCGCATTCATTTCAAAAATGACAAAGCACCGCTAACAATCGAAGTAAAAGTCGTTCAAACAAGCGAAGCAAACATAACGCTTTCCAACCTCATCGGTGAATTGCCTCTATTAGTGATATTAGATCACACCCATTTGCAGACGCACTTTGATGCAACGGGCATTCAAGGCCAAGTCTTCATTGGCTTCAACGATGAAGGCAAATTTGAATCGCTCAACATTCTTAATTCGGTTGAAGTTGGTCGTTTCGCCATTCTTTCACAAGCGCGAACAGCCTTTGTAGTGCCTTTTGGCTGGGAGAACCAAAAGATTGATTATTGGGATTTTGAATAAGTAAATTACGTTCTTAGGGACAGGTCGCCTGCATTGCGATTCGGGCGAGTAGGGACAGGTCGCGACCTGTCCCTGCCATTCGATTTATTTAACAACTTTCACTGTCTCTTTTTGTTCACCATTCATGAATATTGTTAGGAAATAAACTCCTTTTGGCAAATCGGAAAGAATCAAAGAGTTCGTAGTGCCTTCCATCTTATACTCACGAAGCACACGGTTTAAATCATCTAGCAAAACGACCGTTCGTTCGTGAGTTGATATGGCTTCAGGAATATAAACATTCAACACATCGGTAAACGGATTCGGGAATACCAGCACTTGATCACTCGTATGTTGATTCACTTGAACATATTTTAAATCTGTTAACGTGATCTTTCCATCAATATCTACTTCTTTTATTCTGTAATAAAAGTGGTCCTTCGTTACAAATGCATTTTCATCGATGTATTGATAATTCAATTCAGATTGACTTTCACCTGCTGCAGTAAGCGTTCCGACTGAATAAAATTCCATTCCATCCTCAGAACGTTCAACACTGAAATAATCACTGTTCACCTCTGAAGCTGTTGTCCATTTTAAGACAGCACTTCGTTCAAAAGGTTCTGCTGTAAACGAAGAAAATAAAACACCCAACGGGATTAATTGAATGACTCCGGAATTATTTGGTTCGGGAGATGTTCCTGCAAACGTTGTACATGGTACAATAGAATTATTGCAACCAGGATTACCATTTAGTGTCGTTGCCGTATAATTGGTCGTTGGTGCACTTGCCAAATAAACAATTGCTCCTTGACCTCCAGCGCCTCCAGCACCATGAACATTTGAGCTTCCGACATTTCCGCCATTTCCGCCATTCGATGTGATTGTTAACGGACAGGCCGCTGAACTCGAAAAGGTATTGACCTGCAAAATAATTGTTCCAGCCGCACCACCACCACCACTCCCATCGTTTCCAGAGTTTGTTGAAGTTTGACCGTTTGCAGAAATTGAAATTGGCGTTGCACAGGTAGCAGGCGTAACCAATTGATTTGCTTTTATAAACACAATTCCACCACCGTTTCCTCCGTTCGTTGCAACATTGTTGTTCATTTGACCACCACCACCACCGCCACCCATAAAAATGCGGTTCATTGTATAAAAAGGCATGAGTGATTGTCCACCAAATCCGTGACCGGTATTCGCAACTGAACATTGCCAACCTATTCCACCTAAACCACCAGTCCCAATGTTTCCACCGCCACCGCCACCAGCATTATGAGTTAGACCACCGCCGCCGCCGTTTGCCATTTTCGCACGGGCATTATTGAATGCTGTATTCGTGTTTTTATGAATTCCTTCTCCTTTAGAACCGTAACCGGTAGAAGCGGTAATAAAAACAGAATTCAAACATCCTGCACCATCATTAGTTGAGCGCGCTCCGCCTCTGAAACCTGCAAAATTAGCGTTAACCGAATGATTGAGGTTTAACGTTCCTACTACTTCAAAAGCAACAATACCTCCAACGTTTCCATTCCATGGCAAGGCAGAAATGGCTGATGTTGTTGTATAATTCGGTGAACCTAGTAATTTAAATGAAACAATCTGAACGCTGCTATTAGCCGTAAACGTAAACGGTAGTGTTGGAGCGTTTGTAAAGGTAAAGGTTGTTGGTGCCCCAGCCGCTTCAGTGTGCGTAGCAATCGTCATGATTTGATAGTTGCCTGCCGAACCAATCGTGGCTATTGTTCCAAAGGTGTTTGCGTTCGTCGTATTCGTTCCAATAACATTGTCTTGCATTTGAATCAGCAACACCTTTTCACCATCCTCAAAGGTATCAGCAGCTTCGTTCACATTGCTCACAGTGATAGTTGTCCCAGTTAACGAATTTACCTTCGCATAACAATTAATGACTTGAGCAGAAATAAAAGTTGGGGCATAGAAGAAAACAATGCAAAAAAGTGCATGTATGCGAATGAAATTTCTCATCAACGTTTTATTTAAAAAATGTCTGAACATTGACGGGTGCGCAATAGCAAAAAATTTGCCGCTTCCTTTCGAATGCCATAAACCTTATATTCTACTGTATGTTTGAAACATCTCTTGAATTGTGCGACTCCCAAATTGGGACAACTTAAAACAATTCAATTGAGAAATAGCTATCCTTGCACGTCAATTAACGCGATCAACGCGTAATTTTTTTTTCGCAACCAGTAAGAAAAGTGATTATACTATATCAACAGCGTAGAACAAAAATCCTTTATGGAACCACATTCACTTGAACATTCAATGGTCTGAAACGCGTTCTAATTACACCACCTTCTGAAGTTCCTTGAATCGACGTTGTTTCATTCACGCGGTCAACGTATAAAGTTGAACTTCCTTCCGCTAAATTGGTCATTTGATTCACTCCCATAACAATGTTGTTTGCACCAGCGCCAGATGCGAAGAAAATAGCATCTTGACCCCATGTCCAACTACCAACAAATAAGTTTACACGTTCCGATGCTGTCAATGGATTACCAATCCAAGCATACGTGTTGGCAACCGATTTATCGATTGTTGTAAATCCTGCAGGATGAGCCATTGTATCCATTACTGGAGGAGTGTTTGTATAAACTGTGTTTTCGGTATTTGTATAGGCAAATGTTCCAGTTGTGATTTTCCCTGCAAATTCCTTCGCATGTCCGCTGTAAACAGCACTGTATGGTAAAATTTCTCCGTTAAATGTAACGCCAGCTGGTGTTGTAGCTTCTAATAAAGTACCTGTTGGTCCTCCAAAACGCAAACGCGCAATTGCTACTGTTTTATCACTGTTGGCATTGTAGAATAATTCGTACTCTGTGTAGATTTTATCTTGGTTCACATCTGCAGAATTTTCTTTGTCACACGAAGTTAACATGATTAAGAATGAAAAAACACTCATTAATCCAATCATCATTTTATTCATAGTAGTAGTTTAATTTTGGGTAAAAGTAAACCATTCAAGTAAAATGACCAAAAAAATACGACGTAGTGATAGCATTGGTTGGTGAGACAGGGGCTCGCAATGCGATTCGCTCGCAGGAGCATGTCGCGTGTAGTACGGACAGGTCGTGTGTAGTACGGACAGGTCGCGACCTGTCCCTACACGCGACCAAGGTCCAATCGCATCAAAAAATCATTCTGAATATCTTTTCCTAAAAAAAATGGATGTTCGCCAAACTTTTGGAAGCCGTTGCGCTCATAAAAACGAATCGCACCAGGATTGTGTTCCCAGACGCCTAACCATAAATAGTGGACATTTTGTTCTTTTGCTAGCTGCTTAGCGTGATTTAACAAGCTTTGTCCGATTGCTTGACCTTGAGCAGAAGTAAGTACATAAATGCGTTCGAGTTCCAAAGAAGGATTTGGGATTCCTTCTTCGCTTGTTTCTCCCAGGTTCAATTTCATGTAGGCGGCCGTTTCACCATTTACTTCAGCGAAATAAAAGTGCAGAAAGGGATTCGACAATTCTTCAGTCAACAGTTCAATAGAGAACATGCTCGACAAATACAGTTCCATATCCTCACTCGAATTCACCGCGCCAAAGGCATCCACAAAGGTTTTCACACTGATGCGCTGCAGTTCTGCCACATCTTGAACAGTTAGTTTCCGAATCGTCATGTTACAAAGATAATTTTTCTAGATGTTAGAGATAGAAGTCAGATGTTAGTCCGCCGCGGCGGATAGAAGTTAGAGTTGTTCTATATTCTTTCATCCTGTTACATTTTTTCTATCTTCGTTCTAACTTCTAGCTCTATATTCTATCATCTAACTCTATATTCTAAATGAAAACAATCGAAGTAGTAGCAGCCATCATCATCCACGAGGGAAGGATCTTGTGCGTGCAGCGCGGACCAGCGAAATACGACTACATTTCTGGTAAATGGGAATTTCCAGGAGGAAAAGTAGAAGAAGGGGAAACGAAAAAAGCGGCCATTGTGCGCGAGATCAAGGAAGAATTGCACATGGACATCACGGTCGATACCTTCTTCACCACAGTGCAACACTCCTACCCCGATTTTCACCTCACCATGCACAGTTTCCTATGTTCCTGCGCCACCAACGACCTCACGCTCACCGAGCACACCGACTTCAAATGGTTGAGCAAACATGAATTGACAGCGTTGGATTGGGCTGGAGCGGATGAGGAGATTGTGGGGAGGGTTGTTGAAAGTTGACACTTGTTGTTCATTAACTTTAATAAGTAAAGATGGAAAATCTTAAATATGATATTAAATCAGCAACGTCTATTATTAATTATGCCAAACAGTTATATAATAAAACTTTGCGTGAAGCATGTGAATCCGAAATTAATAATCATAATTATCAAGGAAAAGGGAATTTCGGTCAAATTGTAGAAAAGTATTATTTCGGTTATGAGCCAAATTCTATTTCCGAGGCAGATTTTCCTGAAGCCGGATTAGAATTAAAAACAAGTCCATTAATTGAATTAAAAAATGGACAAATTCAATCTAAAGAAAGACTGGTTTTAAATATCATTGACTATATGTCTATTCACCAAGAAGAATTTGAAGAAAGTTCTTTTTGGAAGAAAAACAAACACCTGCTTTTAATATTCTATTTATATCAGAAAGGCATAAACATTCTTGACTTAGAAATTAGTCTTATTGATGATTGGGAATTTCCAAACGAGGATTTTGAAATAATTAAAAATGACTGGCTGCTCATTCAACAAAAAGTACGCGAAGGTAATGCACATGAACTATCTGAGGGAGATACTTTTTATTTAGGTGCAAGTACAAAGGGAAGCACTGCTGCTAAATCATTTCGCAATCAGCCTAATAACGAACTTCAGGCAAAGCAAAGAGCATTTTCTTTAAAACAAGGTTATGTGAACTATATAATCATGCAAATGGCAGAAAGAAATAAAAATCATTCTAACATTTTACAAGAAGAATTTGAAAAATATGGAAAAAAACAAATTAAGCCTTTCAAAATAAAACAGAACCCCATTGAAAAACTAATTCAGTCGAAATTTGAAGGTAATATTGGAAAATCAATAGTTGAACTGCTAGAAAAGTACAACATAAAAATTAAAGATATAAATGCTAAGCACTTGTATGCATTAATAGTGAAAGCAATACTAGGAGTTAGTTCAGATGAAGAGTTGGAACAATTTAAAAAAGCAGAAATACAAGTAAAAACAATTAGAATAAAGTCTACGAATGTGATTGAACAATCTATTTCGTTTCCATCATTTAAATTCGAAAAGATTTACAATGAGGATTGGAATAATTCAGAATTTAAAGAACGAATTGAAAAGAAATTCCTATTCGTTTTCTTTAAACAAATTGGCAATGAATATTTCCTTGAAAAGTATAAGTTTTGGAACATGCCTTTTAATGATAGAAATGAATGTAGGAAAGTTTGGTTAGAAACAAAAAAAGTTATCCAAACAGGAAAAATTATTAGTGAAGTCAAAGTTCAAAAAAATGGTAAAGAAATTAGAAAAAACAATTTTCCAAATATAAAGGACAGCGATGTAGCTCATGTTCGACCTCACGGCAAAAACTCATTTGACACTTACCCTTTACCTGTAGCAGAATTTACAACAAAAGAAAAAGAGTATACAAAACAAGGTTTTTGGTTAAATCATGATTATGTATTAAAGAAAATTTATTTAGATGAATAATAGGGTTTCAAAAATTGTACTTTCAACTCTATTTTGAATGTTCTATTAAATCAGATTTATCATTTGGTGATAAACGGAAATGGTGTGAAAGCAAATTATTTCACCCTTCTATTTAACTCCAATCCAACCTTTTCAATGATCCCCACAACCAAAGCATTCCCCATAAAGAAGGCACGTTTTGCATCAGGGATTTTCACTTCTGCTTCACCAGCTTTACCTTTTTCTGTATGACCTGTTGGGAACATATTTAAGCGCTCCAATTCTTCAGGAACCAAGCGTCGATAAACATTTGGTTGAAGTTCAATTAAGTGCTTGAATCGAGAAGCTCCTGGACCTCCTTCACTGGTAATGATTGTGCGAGAAGGTAATTCAAGACTATCCGTTAAATTCATAGGTCCTTCTTTGTAATAGAAAACTCCTTTTGAAGAAGTGCGTTCTTCAGCTTTCTTACCTTTTAAGTAAACCCATTTATGCAATTCCGTTGTCAATTGAACAACATTTCCTTTTCGATCTAAACGTTCATCCACAGGGAAACCATCTAAAAAGATACGTTCAAGCGGTTGCTTAAGTGGTTTGTTTCCATCCACAATGAACGAACTTGGAACATCTTTTTCATCAATTAGCACATCACGTAACACGCGGTATTCTGCACTGTATTTTTTGTACTCTTCGACACTGATTCCAGCATCATAACTGCACATTTTTACAAGGCCATCTTTCATGATGCCAGCGTCAAAGAATTTTCCTTCACCAAATTTCTTTGTGATTTCAGCAGGTGATTGATTCAATTCAAATTCAACAATTCCGCCTTTTTGAATAATTGGAAAAGCACTTGCCATCAAACCATTCGTCAACATCCATTCTTTGGCATCTTTGACTTTAATAGCTGATTTAGAATGATATGCCAAAATATAAACTCGTCTTCTTCTTTGTGGCATTCCATAATCGGCAGCATTGATTACGCGCCATTCAACAGTATAACCCAAATCGCGCATTGTTGCAAGCATGATTGCGAAATCACGTCCTCGATCATTCGTTGGCGTTTTAAGTAATCGGTCAACATTTTCAAGAAACACATACTTTGGTTTTTTCACCTCAAGTATCTTGTGAATATTCCACCACAAAACTCCTTTTTTTCCTTCTAAGCCTTTTGTATTGACACCGGCAACAGAATAATCTTGGCAAGGGAAACCACCAACCAATAAATCATGGTCTGGAATATTTTCACTAACTTCTTTCGAAGTCATTTCAGGAGCAACTTTCTTGGAAATATCTTCTGGAAAATGAACACTTCCATCAGTATCTGGCCATCGCAAATGATAAACACTATTCGCTTCTTGCAATTTACCCTCACGTTTCGAACTTGGCTCCCATTGATTACTCCAAACCACTTGATAATTCGAATCAAGCTTTTTCTTGTAATTGGAAGATGCGCTTTTTCCTTTCCACCCTTCTAATCCCAAGCGAAATCCACCAACACCAGCAAACAATTCTACGACACGTAATTTTTCCATTTTTTTCTTCTTGCGGGTAAAAATAAGAAATCAAGCACGTAAGTTTTTTACGTTTTGCTATGAGATATTAACAGAGTTATTAATCATGAAAAATAATAGCATTTGTTAAACACTAAATAAATCATTAAAGCTATTGATTTCACCAATTATTGAAATCGCCAACGCTTTAGATTTTTCTTCAGATAAATTTTGCATTTTTGATTCTAGATGGCTCTTTATGTCGATTAATTGGTGTATCAGCTTTTTCTGATCTGACCTTAATTCGGATGCCTGTTCAAATTTGGAAGCACTGATACTTGAATGAATATTCATTCGTAATGCGATTATTTGGGATTTGATTTCCAATACAACTGTATATTGATTTAATAAATTATCATAACCGCTTTCAATTTCATCTTGTTGTTGGCAGATGTGCATGTTAGCTATAAATTCATCTTTGTTTGAGCTTTTGGCATAACAGTCGGGCGCATAGTCAAGTACGAATTCATTTTCAAAAAACGTTAATGCATACTGCTTCATGCTTGGATAATCAAATTTTTCGTTCATCTTTCTATGTGTTTGAAAAAAGTAAATCAATGACGCTGTAAAATGGTTTCAATAATTTCATTTCCCCTACCCCTAAAACTTCATTACATCCATTAGGAACAATTCCCACTGGTGGCCGAAGCTTCAGATTCAAAGTTAAAAAATAAGGTGAGAATTGAAAAAAATATTCCATTTGGCTTATAATTCATCTCGGCACATGATTTAATGCCTGTGTTAATTCCCAAAAGTATTTGTACTACAAAAAGAACGCGCCGGTAAGTTTCTGGAAGCATTTGGAAAAGTTCTAGAAGAAGGCGGACAACTGCAAGAAGGAAACGGAACTTTGCTAGAAGAAGTCGGACAAGTGCTAAAAGAAAACGGAAGGTTGCTAGAACGCAACGGAAAAGTGAAAGAACTCGACGGACAATTACTAGAACAAAGCGGACAAGTGTCAGAAGCATTCAGAATTTTGCTAGAAGCTCTCGGAATTCATCTAGAAGGCTTTGGAAATGTGTTAGAAGAGACCGGAATAAAAAATTGATGACGTGTTCAATGGGTTGGAAGAAATTTGCAGCCCTCTAAAATCGGGATATTCAGGCCCTTTAACAAACGTTAACAACTAGTTTTCAGTAGTTTGGCACGAGATTTATAGTGTAAAAAACAATAGAAACCCGTTCGATTTACGATGGTAGCCGTTGAGGCCTCACGGCAAGAGTAGAAGATCGAACACAACACTTAGAAATCATGAGAAAAAAAATCGAAAATCGACTAAACATGTATCAGTCAGTGATTAAAGTCTGCAACGATCATGTCAGCGTTTGGGAAGGAATCCCTGGATTCGTCGACGCATTTACAGCTTTCAAAAACACATACGAAACGGTTGGTGTGACAGCACAACAACAAGCAAGTAAAACAGTAGGTGTTTCTGCAGGAAAGTATAGCAAGCTAAACACATTGATCGATAGCATCATTGTTGTGCATGGAACCTTAAAACTCCATGGAAAAGTGATCAATGATCCTTCGTTGATTGCAAGAAACAAGGTAAACGCGTCAATGTTGAAATCTATGTCAATGCAACAGTTGCTGATTCACTTGGACACGCTTGTTGCCGACATTAGCAACTTTGGAACCTCTTTGGGTGTTTATGGTATCGATGAAGGAACCTTAGATTCAGCTCTAGGAACAATTGATGAAGCACGCAACGTGATGAACAGTCCGCGCAACGCAATCATCGAACGTAAATTTCAAACGCAACGATTGGATCAATACGTCAAAGAAATGGATGATTTATTGAAGTTTACCCTTGACACTTTGGTTCGCGTTCACAAAAAAAGCAACCCAGCATTCTTTGATTTATATTGGAATGCGCGCGTCATCATCGATTCAGGGGTAAAAAAATCAAACACTCCAAAAGAACCCGATTAGTAAAAAAGTCTTTTAGACAAAAGGCCTTCCGTTAAAGCGGAGGGCTTTTTTTTGACCTCTAACTTCCCCAATAACACTTGTTTAGTCAAACAAAACAACCATTCCTTCATTTGATTCGTCCTAGTAAGACAATTTAATTTAACTTTCCAACCACGACGAACTGACAATTGATGACACACGCGTTAAAGACTACATATATTCACTTCATACTGCTCATCTCCTTTTTTCTAATCGGTAAGCAAAGTCTAGCGCAATTCAATGTCGATTTCAGTGCCAGTCCAACGACTATCTGCGCTGGGCAAGCGGTTCAATTTACGGATCAAAGTACTTCTCCAACAGCAATTGTTTCATGGGTGTGGGATTTTGGTGATGGAAATTCGAGTACGCTGCAAAATCCTTCACATGTTTATGCTTCGGCTGGAACGTACACAGTTATTTTAACAGCCAACAATGGTTCGGGTTCCCAAGATGAAGTGAAAACTGGATATATTTTGGTGAATCCATTGCCACAACCTACCTTTTCGGTTTCAACGCCTCCGTGTAATTTACCAGCGAGCGTAACTGTTTCGAATGTGCAACCGAATGCTGGTGGATACACCTATCAATGGAATTTTGGAAACGGACAAAACGCAACGGGACTGAATCCTCCTGCGGCCAATTATAACGCTGAAGGTACATTTCCAATCGTACTAACGGTAACGAATACCGCAACAGGCTGCAGCAGTCAAGTTACACAAAACGTATCCATTTACAATTACACGGCTGAATTCACATCAAGTGTAACAACCGCTTGTGCTGGATATCCTGTCACATTTACAAATACTTCTTCGCCCGGAACAAACGCGAATGCATGGACTTTTGGCAACGGACAAACATCAAACGGAACGAGTCCTTCGGTAGTTTACTCTACAGCTGGAACGTATACGGTAACGTTAACGAGTCAAAACACAACGATTGGCTGTTCTGATGTTGTGACGCATACCATTACAGTTGTGAATGCGCAGTTACCAAGTATTACACCTTCCGTAACATTTGGCTGCAACCCACTGAGTGTGAATTTTTCAAACGCCAATCCTTTTAATGGAACGTATAACTGGACGTTTGGAAATGGACAGACCTACACTGGTCAAAATCCACCTACTCAGACCTATTCAATGGCCGAATTTAATGAACCACCATACCCGGAAAGTCAATCGTTCACTGTTTCTTTATTGACAATAGATCAAAACGGCTGTGCTGCCTACCAGAATTTGACCAATCTGATAACGATTTACAATATCTTCCCTGCAATGACTGTAGATGTAGAGGAAGGATGCGAAGATTTAATTAGCACCTTTACCAACCAATCATCTTCTCCAATTCCTAATTTCCCAATCAATAGCTGGCAATGGAATTTTGGTAATGGTCAAACCTATTCAGGACAAACACCTCCACCTCAAACCTACAGCGAGGGAGAATACAACGTTTCTTTGACCGTTTCAACGGCGATGGGTTGTACAACAACGTTGGACAGTATTACTATGATTGAAGTTGGAATTCCTCCGAATGTCTTGTTTACGGTGGATCCAGACACGATTTGCGCCCGCACATCAGCTGATTTTACGAATTTAAGTACAATTAGTATTCCTGCCGATCCAGCTGATATTACCTATGCTTGGACCATTGGTTCGCAAGGTCCTTATCCCAATTTTGAGCCAGATAATGTGCAAATTACCGACACCGGTTCTTTAGATATTACCTTGATAGTTTCGTTTAGAGGCTGTAAAGATACCTTAATACTGTACGATGAGTTGTTTGTAAATGCCCCGCTCGTGCAATTCGGAAATCAAGGCGTGTTTTGTAATCCAAGCTTACCCGTGGAGGTAGCCTTTAACGAAACATCCATTTTGGGTCAACCGGGAGACAGCGTTGAAGTATTCTGGGATTTAGGTGATGGAACAACTTTGTATTACAACAATTCAACAGCATGGCTAAACAACAATCAAACCTTGCTGCATTCTTATACGGATTATGGTAATTACATGATCGAACAAAAAATCCATAGTTTCACAACGGGTTGTACCGATTCGTTGAGCTCACAATTGATTCTCAACTATTTTACAGCCGATTTAACCTTCCTCGAAGATTCAGTGTGTCTCGGAAATGCTGTAGAATATTCTTGGTCGAACGTATCCATTGAACAATTTCCTGTTTTTAATTACGGCTATGTTGCCGATGGTGATTCTATTTTAGGAACTCCAACAGATCCAGTAACGAATCCTGATAATTGTATCATCAATTCAATTGGAGAACACACCATAACAGTCAACTTAGTCAATGCAGTTGGTTGTCCAGCAAGCGACACAGACACCTTTTTTGTCATGCCGCTACCCATTGCAACAATTGGTTCAATCCAGCAAGAAGATTGCTCACCTTTAACGGTTACTTTTTCTGATGCTAGCACGAGCGTGAGTGGAATTCCTATTGCAGGCTATAACTGGCAATTAAATGGAAATGCTCCCGGAACAGGAAATGGATTACCAACGTTCACAACTGCCATTCCGACGAATGGGAATTATACAACGACATTGACGGTTATGGATGATTTGGGCTGCATGAATTCGACCACGATTACAACACCTTTTTTACAACCTGAAGCGATTTTCACTCTTCCAGCCGTTCTGTGTAACAATGATACGTTAAATAGTTTGAATGTATCAACGAACTATGTGCAAAGTGAATGGTATTGGAACAATCAATTAATATCGACGAATCAAGATGCCAACTTTTTAATCCAACACCCAGACAACAACGTGGTAACTTCGTACAATGATAGTATAACGCTCATTGTGTTCGATGCAATCGGTTGTTCAGATACATTAACGCTTCCTTTCATCGTTTCGGCACCCAACGCTGATTTCACCTACAATCTAACTGGATCGAATGTTGATCAATTTGGTAATTTCACGTGTCCTTCTGTATTTTCAGCATTTACTGATCAATCGGAATCCGTTGGAGCAATTGTCGACTGGGATTGGAGTTTTGGTGATGGAAAATTCTCAAGCTTACAAAATCCAAGCAATACTTACGTTTTTTCGGGAACCTATTCTTCTTCACTTACAATAACGGACGAGTATGGCTGTCAAGATTCGATTGAATATTCAGATTTTTTATCCATCGACGGACCATCAGGCGAATTTAGTGTTGAACCGGCTTATACCTTTTGTGATCCAAATTACTTGTACGAAGTGGCGAGTACAGATAATGTGGCAAACATTGTATGGTTTACAGGCGACGGAAATAATTTTCAGAACAATCTTGGAGGTGAATACATCTATGGCGCTGCTGGAACGTATTATCCGTATGTTGAAATTACGGATGCTAACAATTGTTTGGTGACGTATTATTTGGATACCATCACTGTTCAATACGGCGATTTAAATGCTGCTTTCGACGCAAGTCCTTTGGAGTTGAATTGGGGTGAACCTTTGGTCATTGACAATCAATCCACGGGAGGAATTGGCGGCATCGTGACGTACAATTGGACCTTCGGAAGCGAAAACTTCAACAATTCATCCTCTCAATTTGGTTATTTATTCAATGAAACAGGCGAACTAGACGTGCTCTTGATTACCACAGATTCATTGGGTTGTATTGATTCAGCGTGGATTTCAGTCTTCGTGACGGACAATCTTCAATTCCCTAACGTTTTCTCTCCGAATGGGGATGATGCAAACGACGTCTTTCGCATCAAGGACAATGCCTATGGCGAATATGATGTTTTCATCTACAATCGTTGGGGAAATAAAATGAGTGAAGCCCACATTATCGACGACGATTATTTGTGGGACGGTAAAAACCAAAGCGGCGAACTAGCCTCAGAAGGCGTTTATTTCTATGTCGTAAAAGGAACCCTCAGAGATGGTCAACCCAAAGAAGACCAAGGCTTTTTCCATTTGGTGCTGGATCATTAGAAAATCAAAGGTATAATCATGGTTCAAGAACTAGGCTTTCTAAATTAGAATTGGGATCCATGACATTTATAACTTATTGAATTACTGATTACTATAAAAGTCATAACATATTAACACAAATTTGTTATTTTTTTTTGGCGGTATTGTTTTTTTCATATATTTGCTCAGGAGTTCAGCCCAAATCATTAACAACCACTACACTATGTTTAGACACTACGTAGCAATGCTACTACTGCTGGCAGCAATGCCTTTATTTGGGCAAATAACTGTATTCAATGGAGCAAATATCACCATCACAACAGGTGCACTTGTCCATTGCAATGGAGGAGTTAAAATCACTAATAGTGCGAATTTAACGAACAATGGAACATTAAATGTTACCAAGAATAGTTCTTTAGCGTTAGCTGGAAATTTTGAGAATTCAAGCTCATCTGTTGTAAACGGAAATGGTATTTATACCATTGAACAGGATTGGGTAAACAGTGCAACGTTTCAAGCTCAAGGGAGTGAGGTTATACTGAACGGGAATACCGAACAACTCATCACAAGTACAAATGGAACAATTACCGAATTCAATGATTTAACGTTGACAGGAGCAGGAACTGGTATCAATCAGCGCAAATCGCTAGTTGGTGTCAACAGTCGTACTTCTGTAAATGGAATCTTAAATTTAAATGACCGCGAATTGTATACGGGCACTCAATCGTTTGAAGTATTAAACGTTGTACCAACTGCTGTTTTACAATCAGCTACATTCGGTTCAGAAGGATTTGTAAGTAGTTTGGATCCAGGCTATTTAGTTCGTCATACCAATCAAACAACATCCTATCTTTTTCCTGTTGGGTCAAGTGATGGCGTTTACCGTTATCGTCCAATTGAATTAACACCTAATTCCGCAAACAATTCCACTTACAATGTGCGTTTCAATAATTATTCGGCAGATGCAGATGGTTATTTTTTAGCACAACATGCTGCTGATATTGATGCGGCGAATGATTTATTCTATCACTCAATTGTGCGTAGTTCAGGTTCGGCAAATGTTGACATTCGGACGCATTATCTTGCATCAGACGATGGTGAATGGATCAGTCAAGCACATTGGTATGCAAACAATGCACAATGGGAAGATGTAACAACTACTTCTAATGGTAGCGCTGGTAATTTTGCCTATAATGAAAAAGCAAATTGGAACTTCCCTACCAGTAATCCGTCATATGTATTAATTAATACTGCAAATGAATTAATTATTCCAAACGTATTTACTCCCAATGAAGATGGTGCTAACGATGACTTTTTCATCATCTCAAAAGGACTAACTGACTATAATTTAGTAATCGTCAATCGCTGGGGAAATCCTGTGTTTGAAACGACCGATCCAACTGCTGTTTGGGATGGAACCTCAGGCGGAAATCCTTGTAATGAAGGAACTTATTTTTACATCTTAAAAGCTAAATCTAGCGGGAAAGACAAAGTGATGCAAGGGCATATTACCTTACATAGAAATTAATCAAGTAGTTTATCAAATAATCTAGTTATGAAGTTAAAAATTAACGTATTACTAATTTTGTTGCTTACTGGAACATTTTACAGTTTCGCACAAAACAATATGGGTATTGGTACAAATACTCCAGATCCTTCAGCTTTGGTGGATATGCAAGCGACAGACAAAGGTATGCTAGTGCCACGTATGACAACAGCGCAACGAACTGCTATAGTGAGTCCAGCGAATGCACTTTTAGTGTATGACACGGACGTACAATGTTTTTATTATTTTAAAACAGCAACTGGTTGGACAAACTTATGTACAGGAATTGTTGGACCTGCTGGACCTGCTGGACCTGCTGGACCGCAAGGTGCAATGGGATTAACTGGACCTGCTGGTGCAACGGGAGCACAAGGACCAATTGGTTTAACAGGTGCAACTGGACCTGCAGGACCTGCAGGTGCAAATGGAATTGATGGTGTAACTGGGCCTCAAGGAATTCAAGGGCCTGTTGGTCCACAAGGACCGCAAGGAGCATCGATTTTAGGTGCGGCTGGTGCTGATGGAGCTACTGGGCCTCAAGGACCAATCGGATTAACTGGTGCTACTGGACCGGCTGGTGCAGACGGTGCTACTGGACCACAAGGACCGATTGGATTAAGTGGACCTGCTGGAACAAATGGAATTGACGGAGCAGTTGGACCTCAAGGACCAATCGGATTAACTGGTGCTACTGGGCCTGCGGGTGCAGACGGTGCTACTGGACCTCAAGGACCAATCGGATTAACTGGTGCAACTGGACCGGCTGGTGCAGACGGTGCTACTGGACCACAAGGACCGATTGGATTAACTGGACCTGCTGGAACAAATGGAATTGACGGAGCAGTTGGTGCAACAGGACCACAAGGACCGATTGGTTTAACCGGACCTGCTGGAGCTGACGGAGCAACTGGACCGCAAGGACCGATTGGTTTGACAGGTGCGACTGGAGCTACGGGTGCTACGGGTGCTACTGGACCAACAGGATTAACTGGTGCGACTGGACCACAAGGACCGATTGGGTTAACCGGACCTGCTGGAGCTGACGGAGCAACTGGACCTGCGGGTGCAACTGGAGCTACTGGAGCAGTTGGACCACAAGGACCAATTGGGTTGACAGGTGCGACTGGAGCTACGGGTGCTACTGGACCACAAGGACCGATTGGGTTAACTGGTCCAACAGGAGCTACTGGTGCAACTGGACCAACAGGGCCTACTTGGACATTAACTACTCCAACGGTTAATCCTACAGGAACGTTAACAATCAATGCAACTGCAGGATCATTGGCTCCTGTTACCACTTTAGGACAATATTGGATTGCTTCACCAAACGCAGCAGGTACAAATGCATTAACAGCAACAGGCTATTTGGGAACATCTACAAATCAACACATGGATTTGGTATCAAATAACTTAGTTCGTGGTCGTTTGTCGAATCTTGGAGAATTTTTCATTGGTACAACGAATACGGTTTTAACAGGGGATTTAATGAATGGTGTGTCAAATGCAGCCTTTCCATGGGCTGTGAATGGATACAGTGCATTTAACGGTTCTGGTGTTTATGGATCGGTAACCTCAGGAGGAACTATTTTTGCTGGTGTGCAAGGGGAATATTATGGGACAAATACTGCCGGTGCAGGTGTTAGAGGAATTGCTGGTGCAGGAACTAACAATGGTGTAAACGGTTCAAACGCAGCGCCGACTTCTGGTTGGGGTGGTTTATTTCAAGGTGATTTAGGTTACACTGGATTTTTCGGAATTGCTTCAGACCGACGTGTAAAACAAAATATTCAAACAATTCCAAATGCACTAGATATTATAAAGAGCTTAAGAGGAACAACCTACGAACATAATTTGAGTGCATATCCAGACTTAGGATTGAAAACAGGCATTAACTACGGATTCATTGCACAAGAAGTAGAGGAAGTACTACCCAATCTTGTCCGCGAGAAAAACATTCCTCACATAGAAAGCACAGTGCGTGGATCGAAAGAAACAGTAGATTCAGAACAACTAAAGACTGTTAGTTATATTGAGATTGTTCCAATTTTAGTTGAGGCAATTAAAGAACAACAAGAATTAATTGATGAAATGAAAAAAGAAATTGAATTGCTGAAACAAAAGTAATTTTAGTCTGATAATTAGAAAAGCCGCATTCGAATTGAGTGCGGCTTTTTTCTTATCTAAATATGCGTATTGATAATCTATGTGTGAATGAATCAAGTCTCGACTCTCGATTCTCGGTTCTCGATTCTCCTTAAAACATTCTCGCGCGCAATCCAACTTGGAATGCTCTTGGCATTCCTGGACGCACACCTGCTGGACGAGCAGAAACGATATAGACTTCGTTTGTTAAGTTTGTTCCGCTGGCGAATAAACTGATGTTGCGACTTGCTTGATATGAAACACTTGCGTCGAACACTGCCACTTGTGGAATCAAATCAATACCAGTTACTTTGTCGTTTCCTGCCACAGCGCGCATTTCAGAAGTGTATTTAAATCCTGCGTTTAGCATCCATTTGTGGTATTCGAATGATAAACCAAGGTTCAATTGGTGTTGTGCTAAATACGGTAAGCGATCGCCTTTTGAAACCGTTCCCCAATCTTCGAAGGTGCTCACGAAATCTGTAAGGAAACGCGCATCAGAATAGGTGTATGAAACTGTGAACGGCAAACGAAATTCTTTCTTCAACTGTTTTGCAATGTCATAACAAACAAAAACTTCCAAACCTTGTGCAAATGATTTTCCGCCGTTGAACAAATCACCTGTTCCAGCACCACCGCTAGCTGCTAAATCCGATCCCAATAAATTACTGTAAGCATTGTAGAACGCAACAATTTGTCCTTTCAACACATTCGAAGCGTATTTCACACCTCCTTCATAGTTTACACTTTCTTCTGCTTTCGTTTCTGGTTTTGCGGATGGTGGAGAAAATCCTTTGTGAACGCCGACAAATCCCGTCAATTTTTCAGTGAAGGTATAATCGAACGCCGCTCCTGGAATCCAAACAGAAACCGTATTTTCACTGCGCACTAAGTTTGTTCCCACACGTTCTGGATCATTTTTACCGTAATCTTTTTCAGACATGTAAATGGATTCGTTGCGAACACCCGCTGTTAAACTCATGCGTTTGTATGCCACCTTGTATTGAATGTACGACGCCAAGGCAGAAGCAAATGCAATTCGATTACTTTCACGTCCCAATTCACCAGCTGCAGTTTGCATCATGTTTCCGCCCAACATTTGGTATTTATCCTCATTCTGAAAACGATCCATTCCATCTTGGTGGTAGCGAAGTCCTAAATCTATGTTGTGTGCGAAACCTTTAGTTTTGAACTCAGCATTCAAGACTGTTTGCGCTCCGTGTCCGAAGTACGCACGATTGTTTCCTTTTACGAACAAGGCATCTGCATTGTCACTTGTTTCACCGCGTAAAATTGCCATGTGAGAAGCATACGCAACTGGATCACGCAAAATATCTGCAATTCCTTTCTTCACGCCGGCACTGTCTTTTACTGCATCCAATTTATACCAGTTACGCGAAAAGTCATTGCGGTAAATCACGGTCGTAATGTCCAACCATTTTGCTGCTTTGATTGTATGTGTAGCACTCAATTGTGTTTGTTGCACCGTCATTTGATCTTTCTGTGAAGCAGCGTAACGAGAATATGGGTTCGCATTGAAATCATCCAAACTCAAACCTAAATACGTATCATTTGACACTTCTTTGTTAAGGCCTGCTTTAAAAGTGATTGATTGTTGGATGCGCGCTGTTTTCTTTGTTGAGAAACGCAATTTCGCCAAGTAATCATATTTATTAAATCCAGTTGAAGCACCATTTTCCAAGGTTTTGAAACCATCTGACCCATAATGAAATGCTTCTACTGAATAAGCAATTTGTCCATGATTGTTTCCAACGTACGCATGTAGGTTTCGCCCAAAATAACTCCCACCAACAGCACTCACTTTCGCTAAAAACTGCGAAGGCAATTGTGTTGAAATAAGGTTGATGGCTCCACCAGTTGTGTACGGACCATATTTAATTTGCGAACTTCCTTTTAAGATTTCAACTGCTTGCATGCGTCCAACCGTTGGGAAATAATATGCAGCAGATGCAGAATATGGAGCTGGCGCACTTAACACACCATCTTCCATTACCGTAATTTTCGTTGAACGTTCTACTCCTGCTCCGCGTAAACCAATGTTTGGACGTAAACCAAAACCATCTTCCTCTTGTAAATTCACACCCGGAATACTTTTCAATATGCGGTTGATGTCGGTGTAATTGAATTTTTGTAGTTCTTTCGGTGAAATGTAATAGGCAGAACCCGGTAAGTTTTTCAATCCTTGTTCACCGCCTGTTAGTGAAGTTCCTTTTACGGTTACATCTGGCAAAAGGTGTTGCTCAGCTAAAACAACATCAACTGTTAATTCAGACAATGGTTTTAATTCGATCTCCATTGAATATTGCATGAAACCGTTTCCTGAAAAATAGATATGATATTTTCCCTCTGCCACATTGTCAAATGCAAAACTCCCAAGCTCATCTGTAATTTCAATCAATTTTAATTCATGAATCTCCACCTTCACATCTTTCAACGGAAAATTGGAACCTTCGCTTTTCACTGTTCCTGTCAGTTTACTCGATTGAGAGAACACGACAAAATTCAATCCGACGAACAATCCAAGTAGAACAACTGATTTCATGACATTTAATTTTAGAGTGCAAAATTGCCACGATTTCGGAGTTGACGCAATACCACAAAAAAGGTATAATTAGAATGAGTCTAAATAAAGGAAGGTGGAAATTTTGTTAAAAAACATAAAACATGGCATTAACTAGAACAAATCTAAATAACCATTGTTTTTCAATAAAAACTTAATTATGTTCCGAATAGCAGTTATTATCGCTTTTGCCATTATTTCATGTAACGTGAATTCTCAAACATCCGTTGCTGGTGGAATCTATCAAAATACAACCTGGACCTTAGCGAATAGTCCGTATATCGTAACGGGCTCAATTGTAGTTTTTCCGGGAAATACATTGACGATTGAACCAGGAGTTGAAATCAAAATTGACAATCAAACGAACACCACAATTTACATTGAAACGCGTGGAACGCTGAATTGTATTGGTACAGATTTGCAACCCATTACTATCCATGCGATGTATGACACATTGAACACTGTTGGTTGGCAAGGTTTTGTTTGTACGAGTTCTCAAGGCGGTATATTGAATGCAGATCGCTTCCATATTTCGAATGCGTATAAACCGTTTGGCTATGAAACGGCTTTGACGAATTATCAATACACGAATTGCGTTTTTAGTCATTGCTTTGAAGCCATAACAGTGGCCAATGCAGTGAATTTGCAGAATTGCCAGTTTATTGATAACGAAGTGGGTGTTTATGGTTGGTCTTACTTTACGATTGACAATTGCCTATTTAAAGACAATACAACCTCAATTTATGCCTACACCACTGCGATTCAGGTAACAAATAGCAATTTTATTGACAACCAAATTGGAATATCTTTCGCGTCTTATGTTTTTGATTCGATGACGATTGCAGATTGCCAATTCACGAATAACGAACTTGCAATTGGTTATCCAAACAACGGAACAATTCAAAATTGCCAGTTCAGCGACAATACAACTGCTATTCAATTGACATCGGATTGTGAGATTTTTAATAATCAATTTAGCAATAACGATTTGGCGTTAGAAGTATCTGTTAACGCAGATGTTCACGACAATCAAATCAATAATAATGTTGGAGGATTGCTTATTTCGAGTGTTTCACTTGCTCAAGATAGTCCGCTGATTTACAACAATGAAATCTGTAGCAATAGTAACTACAATGTAAACAACAACACGAACATGAATTATTCGCTTTTGAGTAACTGTTTTTGCGGTTTAGATTCTGCCACAATCGAACAATACTTGATTGATGGATACGATGACATTACGAAAGGACTCATCAACTATTCCATGTATGATTCAACGTGTACGTCGGTGTTGGGAACAGTTTCAAAATTCCAAGATCAGAGTGCTGGTCTTTCAAATGCACTAACTTCCATAGATTCATATACAAATCCAGTAACCGATTACTTGACTATTTTTCAAGAAACGGCTATCGAACAACTTCGTATTTACACTGCAAATGGACAATTAATTATTGCAGACCCAATAAGTACAAATGTGTTTGATCTTCAGTTTCTAACTCCTGGAATGTACTTCGTTCAAGGAGTTCAAGAAAACGCACTTACATCAACAATTAAAATTATAAAACAATGAAAAAATTAATTGTATTCTTCTTTTTATTGGCTGCCGGAACGTCATTTTCTCAAACAAACGTTTCTGGTGGAATTTATCAAAACACGACATGGACTCTTGCTGGAAGTCCATACATTGTAACAGGTTCTATTGTTGTCTTCCCTGGAAAAACATTGACGATTGAGCCAGGATGTGAAGTTCGCTTCAATGCCGATTACACCTTCAATACAGGGAACTTTATTTATTTAGAAATTAGAGGAACATTGATTGCGTTGGGAACGGATGCCAACAAAATTAAATTCACGAGTAGCGATACGACTGATGGATTCTATAACTGGCAAGGAATCAGCATCCGAGGAAGTCAAGGTGGTAATTGCCAATTGGACAGAATTGAATTGCACAATTCGTGGTATGGTATCTTCAATGATATCGTTGAACCAGGAGTTACTTACAATTTCACCAATTGTCGCTTCAAAAACAACAGTTATGCCCTTCAGTTTAATGCAAACATGAATTACACGAATTGCATTTTTGAAAAAAACAGCGTTGGGCAGGCTGCACAAATAAACTATGGTTCAATGGCAGCAACTAATTGCCAATTCCTAAATAACTTTTGTTCAGTTACTTGGTCGAATTACATCAATTTAAATAATTGTGTATTTAGCGGGAATACAAATAACATTATCGGTTGTCCAGGAAGTGTACAAAACTGTAGTTTCATCAATAATGCCTTTGGTTTTGCAGAGTCTTCCAATTTACAAATCTCAAATTGTCTATTTGATGGAAATGATGTTGGTATTGATGAAAGCGGTTCTTCCACAATCTCAAATTCGATTTTTACTAATAATACTATTGCCGTTAAACTAGGTGAGAATTCTTTATTAACGAACAATACAATTACCGAAAATGGAATAGGTGTACAAATGCGTGGTTCAAATCCAAGTTCAGCGCAAATTGTAGATAATCAATTGTGTAACAATGTGAATTATAACCTTGAGAATCTAACAGATAAGAACTTTCAAGTTAATACAAATTGTTTTTGTTCTTCCGATTCAACAACAATTGAAAACGGAATTTATGACGGTTATGATGATATTACACGTGGTTTAGTGAATTACGCGATCTATGATGATTCATGTTCGACCATTCTAAGCTATGTTACCAAAGTTGTTTTACCAAATGAGACGGCAGGCCTGACAGAACAACAAACGACTTGGAAGGTTTGGCAAGTGAATGATGAATTGCACGTCTTCGTTGAAAATGAAACGCAATTGCAACTTTTCAGCACTTCAGGAAGTATCTTCCTAGATCAATCAATTCTACCTGGCGAAAACACTTTGAAAGTAGATTTTCCTGTTGGCATCTACATTCTTGCTGATCAGAATGGCAATCGCTATAAGTTCTTTTTCGACAAGTAATAGCTAAAAAAACCTAATGTGATTCTGTCATATTGGCGGTTTCTATAAAAGACAAAACCCTGAGACATTGATACATCTTAGGGGACTTCTAATCTAAACAGCCATAAGTGGATCGTCTTAAATATTTTTCAACACTTACAGTCTGTACTGGACCGAGCTTACGTATAAATTTGTATTGTTTTTCAATTAGTTAGCAGTTGTGAAAATGGGCTTGTTCGCCACATTGTTCACCTATAATCAATTGGTATTTGCGTGAATATAAAGAACGAGTTCTGAAGCAAAGGTACTCCTTTGGCATAAAAAAGGACCTAAACTTAATATAAACCAAGATGCATTTAATGGTAATTAAAAAAAAAGACAAAAAATGTAAAGGAGTGAAGAGTTTCCTTTTTATTTAAATAAATCATGACTTTCCAAAATTTCATGGATTAATTGATTGAATATTTCATTAAAAAAATCAAAACGGTTGTAAAAATCTTTTAAACGTCTATATTCGTTCAATTTAAGGAATACAGCTTAAGGAAAAAGAGAATTATCTCAAATAAAAAAAACAATATTTATAGATGGAAGCACCTGCATGATTCTGTAAAACACTAAAAAACCTATGGGATCATACAACGAACTAGTCGAAATATGGGGTAATATCATTTCACCTAAAAGCGAAAGGGCCCCTACGGATATTTCTATCTATCTAAATCAATTACAAGATTTTTTTCATGTAGGTCCGTTTTATTTTTATGTTTTCGATACAACGAATACAACTTTCGAATACATAAGTGAAAATATGCAATCTCTTTTAGGGTATGACCCTAAGGTATTGACGGTTGCTGAATTCATCGATAAGATTCATCCAGAGGATTTAAATTTTTTCATACAATGTGAAAACTCAACCGTAGAATTTATAAAAACCATTACACCTCAACAATTACTAAATTATAAAATAAGCTATGATTACAGAGTTCGCATGGCAAATGGTGGATTTATACGAATTCTTCAACAAGTAGTGACTATTGATATGGATCTGGAAACGGGAATGATTTTCAAAACTTTAGGAGTTCACACAGATATTTCACATATCAAATCTGTTGACTTTGGTACTGAACATTCAATTCTTTCATTCATCGGCATGAAAGGTGAAAAATCCTACATCAAAAAAATAGATAAAAACCTTGTGATAAAGGACGATTTAAGTCAATTGTTTACCGAACGTCAAAAACAAATCATAGCTTGTCTCATGAATGGAATGAATAGTAAAGAAATTGCTGAAAAACTATTTATCAGCAGACACACTGTTGATACACATAGAAGAAGTATCCTTCAGATACTTGATGTGACTAATACTCATAAAATGATTTTATTGCTTTCAAAAACTGGTTGGATATAAAGGCTAATCTTAAAATACTCAATAATGAGTAGTTAATAGTTGATAAGAATAAATAAATTTGGTTTGTCTTACAGCATTTTATGTTCGTTAGATTGTTGAATAAAACACTAATAACCATGAAATTAATAAGTACAGTTCTACTTTTACTAACTTTTCAGATAGTATATAGTCAACAAGTCGCATTGTCAAATCTAACTGATTTAACCAATTTGATAAATTCAAAAGCTTTACAAGTTGATAGTAGTTTAAAATCCAAAGGTTTCGTGAATACTGAAGTTAACGGTTTAACCTTTCTATATACAAAGAAGACTGAACAATTTATTTTTCAATCTAGTCCCAAAGAATTTGTATACGTCTTTGAAGACAAAGCCGCCTATTTAAAAATTAGCTCGCAAGTAGTTGAAAATAATCATTTACTAACTTCATCTGATACAATTGTTTTTAATAAAAAAAAATATTCAGCGTCTACATTTCAATCGACTTTTGGCACTGCTTCTTTATGGACAGATTATAATACGGTTAAAAAAACAACAAGTTACTTTATCAAATTAACTCAATTTGAGGTTACTGAATCAGTTCAACACGAAAAGGTTGAACAAATATCCCAAACGTCTTCCCAAACCAAAATATTAGATAAATCAAAACTAATTGAAACGCAATCCAATAATAAACAAGTAGTTAAGTCACCTTTGAAAGATTCCACAAATCAACAAAAAAAGGTGAATAACGATATTAACAACACAATTCCAATAAAGAAAATAAAATTAACAGGAGGAATTGGTTTTTACGGATATGTAAACACACCTGGACCTGGGTGGAATGGAAATATTTACGATAAACCAGAGGGCCTAGTAGCCTACAATCTTGGAGCTGAAATCAGTAAGACAGATAAAATGAAGCAGGTGGGCAAATTCTACACGAACACTAGTTTGGATTTAAATTTAACTACATTTCTTGGGATGCAACGCTATTATGTAGATGGAGTTACAGCAAGTTATCAAACAATCTATTTGTCAAAAAATTTCTTGACTTTGGGGCTTACTTCGGAAATAAGAAAAAAAAGAGAATCATTTTTAATGAGCTTTTGCCCAGGATTAAACTTGACATCAGGTAAAATTGAAGGGGTTGGAAGAAAGAGCTTTTTAACAGGAACCATTCAAATGGGAGAATATTACCAACACAATTTCAGATCAAAAAAGAAAAGTAAAGAAACATTCTCTATGAGATGTGGTTTTGAACAATTTTTCTCTTTGAAAGGTGGTTATATTGGTCAATTTGCGATTACAATTGTAATATAAAAAATAAAAAGATGAGAATTACATTTTTAATATTTATAGTTTTCTTAGTGGGTTGTAACAAATCAAGTTTAGACGACTTTGAAATTATTGAAGAAAAATTCAACACCAATAACACAAGCGGAGCTTGCCCTATTGGTGCATGGAAAAACACAACTGCCTGCGGAGGTGCTATTACTCAAAATTTTGTTCTAAAATCTGATGGTACAGGTTGGGCTGACAATCCTGATTGCAACGGCATTTGTGATCCCCTTGTATGGCCTTTTACGTATGTGGTATCAGGCAACACATGTTTTTTGTATTATGAAATTGCCCCAGATGTAAATTGTGGAGGAACATATTACCCTGTAAATCAGCCAAATGATGCAAGTTTTACATTTAGCTGTGAAGGAAATTCCTTAGTCACGTCTTTTGGAACGTTCACTAAGTGATCTGCAACTACGGTAACTAATTTTGACATCACCTAATTGAGCATACCGTGCATGAAACGAGCAATTGTTAGACATTTAAATAAACATATGAAAAAATTTGCATCTTGATTGTTCATTATATTATTGAATATATCTAATTTGTACGCTCAAGACGGTGATCAATTTATTCATCTAGCATTTGGAAATCTACAATCCTCTGCTAACCGTGTCGCTTGGATGCTCGACTTTGGAAAAATAGGCTTTGATAGTAGTAGTAATTGCACATACGTTGCGGGTAAGGATAGTTAATTTCTTTCTAAAATAACAGCTTCAGATCGTATTTTCTTATCTGACAAAAGATCATTAACCAAATAAAGATAAGGTTTTTTAGACAACACTTTTCCTGTGTTATGCATTGAAATTCGAGATTCAAAGTTTGAAGTTTGACCAATGCAATACTTGTCAAACTTTTCCGAATAATTAATACAAACGTAATTCGATTCTGTTATATCGGCGGTTTCTATAAAAGCAAAAACCCTAAGGATTTTAGCTTCGCTGCTGCCTTTGGCGGTGATACTCCTTAGGGTTTTCTAATTCCACAGCCATATGGACTTTTCTTTAATGCTTTTAATCCCCAAGAAACTTGGGGACGGTCTGGACTTGACCAGATACCTTATTTGTTTGGGAATTTTTGGTGTTTAGTGAAATTTCAAAACGCAATTTTTCGGAAGATTGATTAAATCTATTATCTGCAGTTTCGAATATTTTTTCAAAACCTTTTCTCTTTTTAACGCTGAGGATTTGTCATTCAACTCTTCAACATAGATCAAATTCCAAGGACAATAATTACTTGTATAAGGACTTTTTCCTTCGTTATGCTGTATTAAACGTTGAGTTGGATTCATTGAATAACCACGATAATATTTATCATGTTGTTCACTATAGATTGTATAAACATAATGTGAATCTGTCATATCGGTGATTACCATAAAAGCAAAAACCCTAAGGATTTTAGCTTCGCTGCTGCCTTTGGCGGTGATACTCCTTAGGGTTTTCTAATTCCACAGCCATATGGACTTTTCTTTAATGCTTTTAACAGTTGCGGTCTGGACGGGACCGATTGTGCAATGCTTTTCTAATTGGTATTCAGTATTTTACGACGTGATGTTTTTGTTTGTTCTCCCGTTTGTTCTCTTGAAAACTGGAGTTAATTGCATCACTATGAAAGAACGAGTTATGAAGTAAAGATAATAAATCGAAGTATTTGAAACTAAATTTAATGGGAAATCTTTAGAAACATAGGTGTTTTAATCCTGAAATCAGGACTGTTATAAAAGACTAAAACCTGATAAATTTCGATTGGGCACAGCCTTTGACTCTAATTTATGATAAACGCTTCAATAGCAAATTAGTTTTCAAATTTTCCTTTCTGTTAAAACTTATTTAAACCAAATAATCTCAAAACTAACTTTTTTGATTTCAAATTAATTTCAGTTAAATTAGCCATTAAATTAAATAAAACAAAGTTGAAAATAATCTTTATTTTTTTGATGGTAAATTTTAATTTATACTGTCAGAACTCTGAAATTCAATATTATGACATTGAAGAATCAACATTACATTTATTCGATTCGATTGTTTTTGTAAGATCGAATATGTCACCTCTCAATGGTGTGGTTCAAAAACATAATGATGATGGTAATTTAATATTTGAATGTAGTTTCAAAAATGGATTAAAGGATGGTCCACTCAAAGTGTGGTGTTCAAATGGTAATTTGGTTTTTAGTTCAGGATACAAACTCGGTCTACCTAATGGCGCCTTTCAGTGGTGGTACTCTAATGGTAAACCTAAGGCGAAATGCACATATTCAAATGGCCTACTTAATGGAAAATGTGAGGAGTGGTATTTAGATTATAATCAACTTAAATATGAAGAAAATTATCAAAACGGCGAATTGACGGGCGTACAAAGATATTTTAACCAGACAGGTGAATATCTTGGTGGTGGAAACTTGATAGAAGGAAATGGCAAACTAGTTTTTTATCATAATCAAAATCAAAAATCTATTGAAGCCAATTATTTAAATGGCGTTTTGGAAGGCCAAGTGGCATGTTATAATCAAGTCGGCGAACTAATTGAACTGAAAAATTTCACTTCAGGAAAATTAAATGGACTGCACCAAACTTGGAAAGATGGGAAATTGGCGTCTGAGCGCAATTACATTGATGGAGAAGAAGACGGAATAAGTAAACGATGGATTAATGACTATGGGATATTTCTTATTGAAGAACAATGGGAAAATTCAAAGCTATTAAATTCAAAATACTGGAATGAAAATTTAGAATTAATAGATGACCCGCATTACTTCAATTGGGATGCGATTGAAATTGAAAAACATACTTCGAGTGGTTATTATTTTCTTAATTTAGATCAAGATCAACTTCCTGGAAAATGGTGTGACGCTATTAAGATTAAAAAACAAATTCTTTATTTAATTTTCGATAATTACGGCGGATTTATATATTGTACTTTTGAATAAAAAATTCAAATTGTTTTGACGGAATTTCAAAAATCTCTGATCTAAAGAATCACAGCAATTGGATTCGAGGATATCTAAGCATTTTTTTTATGCAAAAAATTCATATTTTAATACAATTGCTGTTCATAATTAATTCAGCTAAAGCAATTGAAATTGAAGAATTTGATTCTTTAAAATGGATTAAAATTGATTCAGCAATTGAACAAACAACAATTAAGCATCTCAAACCACCAATATTAGGTGACGGAGAATTTTTTATACTTCGATTTATTCCTAACTACTTTAATTTTGATTTAATTGAATTTAAACAAAATAATAAATTAGAGACGGCGAATTATTGGACAGATTCAATGGGATATTCAGTAGTATTTAATGCAGGAATGTACAATTTAAACAATGAAAAGTTACATCGGTTTTATATGCAAAACAAAGGGTTGATTAACAATAATGTTTTAGATACTAAAGCCAATGGAATTATTGCCTTTAACCCCTTAAAAAATTCGAGTCCTAATTTTAAATTATTTGATTTAACAATTACCGATTTCAATACAATAAAAAATGAATTCGGCACAATAATTCAGGGATATCGTCTAATCGATGGTAATGGCAAACCAGTTATTTGGGATAGAGATAATCAGATTTGCAGCATGATAGTTATTGCTCAAGATCATAATGGATACGCATATGTTATATTTAGCAGATCACCATTATCCCAAAATCAAATGATTGAAAATCTAGTAGCATTAAATTTAGGTTTGAATAATGCGATATATTTAGAAGGTGGTTCAAAAGCAAGTTTATCTATTTTAACCAAGGATATTAAATTAAAAAAGGTTGGAAGTTATGTTTCCAATTATTATCCATTTGACAATAATCATTCAATGCCCAAATTTCCAAATTTCATTGGGTTTAAATTAAACTGAATTTATTATTGGGTTCAAGTAATCTAGTAATGACGAATAGATTTATCGATTTGTCTCTAGAATTATGAGAACCGTAATAAGATATGTTATTAGAGAAAAAGTTTCCATCAAAAACAAAACCCCTTCGACATTGATACATCTAGGGGGCTTCTAATCCACACAGCCATATGTGGCTTGTCTTAAATATTTTTTCTAATTGCTTAGAGTGGTACAAAGATAGGATATTAATTGAGAGTAATCACAATTTGGAAAAAGATAGATGATTCTCAAGGCAACTATCGCATATCGCTATATGCGATAATCCATTTTCTATTTTTTCATTTTCATACTCTATATAGGCTTAACCTATTCTCTAAATAGCCTCAAAATATATTTCTCCCCTGTTCTTTCAAATGGACAATGTGCACTTTCATTTTCAATGTACTTGAAAGTAAATGAGATGCCTTGACTTGTCATTTTATACGCCTGATGTTTGTCTTGTTCGTGTGTTTGCAAAGCGCGCAATTCTGGAATTAATGCCGACACATGATCAGGTGAACTGGTCGACCTTGAAACTGACCAAACAACAAAAACAAAAAGCAATGGCTAGACAATCCGGCTTAATTAAATTGAAGGGTACGTTGGATAACGTGAACTTCTATAAAACAAAGGACGGGAACCTTGCGCGAATGAAAACATCTGTTGATGCAAAACGAATCGCGAATGACCCAGCCTTTGAACGTACTCGTGAAAACGGGAAAGAGTTCGGGAGCTCTGCTGCTTCTGGTAAATTGTTGAGAGATGCTGTGAGACCAATGTCCATGAATGCTTCTGATGGTAGAGTTACGGCTCGAATGACGAAAGTTATGACTGTCATTAAGAATTTGGACGCGGTGAATGACCGTGGAAAACGTGTTGTTTCTCAAGGAATCCAAGACCCAGAAGGAGTTGCTGCCTTGAAAGGTTTCGACTTTAACAAGGAAGCACTTTTGGGATCAATTCTGTACAAACCATTTACAGTAGATCCTGCATCTGGGGAAATTGTAATTCCCAATCTTGTTCCTCAAATGGACATTTCATGGCCGCAAGGCGCAACACACATCCAACTTTCATGTGGATTTGTGGGAGTGGACTTTGACACAAACGAGAAAGATTTGCAAATCTCTCAAATGGTTAATTTACCAATTGACCCAACAGCGACAACTGTTACCCTAACACCTGCAGGTGCGCCTGCAGTGGCGACTACCAAGCTTTTCTTGTTGAAGATTGAGTTCTTCCAAGAAGTGAATGGAAATCAATACACGTTGAAAAATGGCGCTTACAACGCATTGAAGGTGGTTGAAGTAGCTTAAGTTCTGGTGGAGAGTTCCGCTCTCCACCTTTTTTCAAACTTTAAAAAATCTGAAAAATGAAAATCATTGATCGATTGAAAGCGAAAACGCCAAAGTTCTATAGAACACTTCGCAATGTGGGATTGGGAATGGCAGCAGCTGGAGGAATCTTGGTGGCTTCACCAGTTGCAATTCCAGCAATCTTGGTAACTATTGGAGGTTACCTCATCGTTGCAGGATCTGTGGCAACGGCAGTTTCACAAACTGTAACAGAGGCAGAAAAGTAA
>CAJAVU010000056.1 GCA_903945495.1 uncultured Flavobacteriales bacterium
CAACAAATTTTATTAAATCTTGGATTTCATTCAGATTCATAATGCTTAGATTTTATAAAGTATAAATAGTTAATTAAGAGTTATATGCCCATTTCAAATAAACAGCTCCCCATGTAAATCCTCCACCGAACGCTGAAAGAATTAATGTGTCACCTTTTTTCAATTGGCTTTCGTAGTCCCACAAGCACAATGGTAAAGTGCCAGCAGTTGTGTTTCCATATTTTTGAATGTTAATCATTACTTTCTCACTTGGTAAGCCCATTCTGTTTGCTGTTGCATCAATGATACGCAAATTTGCTTGGTGAGGAACTAACCAATCAACATCATCACTTGTTAAATTATTGTTCTCCATGATTTCAGCCGAAACTTCAGCCATGTTTGTAACAGCAAATTTGAATACTTGTTTACCTTCTTGTTTCACAAAATGTAAACGATCATCAACTGTTTTATGAGAAGGTGGATTTGCAGAACCGCCACCTGGTTGAATCAAATATTGACGACCAGATCCATCACTTCTCAAAATAGAATCAATCACACCTAATCCTTCTTCATTTGGTTCCAACAAAACAGCTCCTGCTCCATCACCAAAAATCACACAAGTTGTGCGATCTTCATAATCAAGAATCGAGGACATTTTATCAACGCCGATTACGATGACTTTTTTGTGTTTACCTGTTTCAATGAATTGAGCTCCTGTTGTCAAAGCGTAAATAAATCCAGAACAAGCAGCAATAAGGTCAAATCCCCAAGCGTTTTTCATTCCAACTTTATCACAAATAACATTTGCAGTACTTGGAAAAGGGTAATCTGGTGTAACTGTACCACAAATAACCAAATCAATCTCCATTGGATCGATTCCTTTTTTCTCCAGCAATTGAGCAACCGCTGCAGCTGCCATATCAGAAGAAGCTCCTTCCTTTTGGATTCTTCTTTCTTTGATACCCGTGCGCGAAGTGATCCATTCATCAGAAGTATCAACGATTTTCGCAAGCTCGTCATTTGTCATTACAAAGTCAGGAACATATCCTTGAACACCTGTAATTGCTGCAGTAACTTTTCCCATATTAATTAAATGCTTCATTCACACGTGATGCCAAACCTGATTTGACAACCTCGTATGAATGTAATATCATATTTTTCACGGCAATATCATTTGACATTCCGTGTCCGATAATAACGTTTCCTTTCACACCCAAAATTGGTGTTCCACCGTAGTTCTCGTAATTGAAACGATCGAAATATTCATCTTGAATACCTCGCTTTTTCATTAGGGTATAAATCCCTTCTGCTTCTTTCAATACGATGTTTCCAGTGTATCCGTCACAAACAATAACATCCGCTTTACCAAAAAAGATATCACGACCCTCCAAGTTACCAATAAAATTGATATTATCAGATTCTGCCATTAATTTATGCGCTGCAACAGTCAACAAATTACCTTTCGTTTCCTCCTCACCAATATTTAACAATGCCACACGCGGATTCTCGATGCCATAAACATTCTTAGAATACAAAGCGCCTAACACTGCGAATTGATAAAGCACATCGGCTTTACAATCTGCATTTGAACCAACGTCTAATAAAATAGTGCTTGTTCCATCGATTGCAGGCAAAGTTGATGTGATACATGGACGAATAATTCCAGGTATTGTGTTGATTTTATAGATTGAACCAACCAACATTGCTCCTGTATTTCCAGTACTAGCAAATGCTTGTATTTCCTTACTTGCAAGCAAGTCGAATCCTACAGCAATACTACTGTTTGGTTTTTGCGGAATAGCGCGCGTTGGATGGTCATGCATCGTGATAACATCAGGAGCATGAACAATCTCATAATCGTCAACATTTTCACCAAACGACGAAAGGCCACTGGAGATTTGCTCTCTGTCGCCTATTAGAACGAGTCTTACATCGTTTGGAAGTTCTTTTTTAGCTAGAATCGCTCCCGAAATATTCGCTTCAGGAGCAAAATCACCGCCTAAAATATCAATTCCAATCTTCATGAAGAAGAAGATTAAGTGAACGCAGCAATTAAATTGCTACTTCTTTTTCTGCTACAACTTTCCCTTTATAGTAAAGTTTACCTTCATGCCAGTGTGCATGGTGGAACAAATGCGGTTGCCCTGTTGTTGGACAAGTTGCGATGTTATTTGCAACTGCATTTTTGTGCGTTCTTCTCTTGTCACGGCGTGTCTTCGATATTTTTCGCTTAGGATGTGCCATTTTACTTTATTTATATTTGTTTTAATTCAAATTTCTTAATGTTGCCCAACGTGGATCTTTCGGATCGAAATCGTCTTCTCCATCGTCGTCATCTTCTTCATCGTCCCAATCGTCATCATCATCCCAATCATCTTGGTCTTCATCATCACTCTCTTCGCGTTGAACAGTGTATTTATTCAATAACTCCATCATCTCTTCGTTGCACTCTCCCTCTGCATGCACCAAACGAATTGGCAACGATACAGTAATCAATTCATACAAGTTATCACGAATGTCTAACTCATACGAATCTGGATGCAACACAATTAATGTTTCATCATCACTTGGCTCTAAACCGAACTTAAACACCACTCGATAACTTCCTTTAACAGGAACCTCGATTGGGTCATTGCAACGGTCGCAATCTGTAAAAACAGCCCCGCTAATGACGAACTCGCCAATTAACATGGTCTCTTTCTTTTCAAGCACCAAGGTCACATTCACATTTCCTTTGTGAATGATCGAATATTCTCTTTCTTCAAAGAACGTATCACTTATATCGTATTGATACTCGTGAAACCCAAGTTTCAAGCCTATAAACGGAATAATATATTCTCTTTCTGACTTCACACTGAACGAAAATTGGAGGGCAAAGGTAACAATTTTAACTTAAAGTTGTTAATCTCCTTTGATTTTTTCACTAAATACTATCATTATTCTATATCGCTATTCGAGCGTTTCTTCTCTTTTGGACTAATTTGCAACGGATTAACGCCAATTTCTTTGGCGAAAATCTGGTTTTTATGAATGTCCATTGCCACATAAATTGCGTTGCGCATCGACTGTTCACTTGCTTTATTCTGTCCAGCGATGTCAAAAGCCGTCCCGTGATCAGGTGATGTTCGTACAATTGGTAAACCTGCTGTATAATTCACACCATCCTCAAATGCCAAGGCTTTAAACGCCGCCAAACCTTGATCGTGATACATTGCCAACACACCATCAAATTGAGCACGAGCATTGGATCCAAAGAAACCATCTGCAGGATATGGTCCAAAAGCCAAGATATTTTCATTTTTCGCAGCATTGATGGCTGGAGCGATGATTTCTTGCTCTTCTGTTCCCATTTTTCCGTTTTCACCAGCATGTGGATTCAATCCAAACACAGCAATACGTGGGCGAATAAGTCCAAAATCTTTTTTCAAACTTGTTTCAAACGTTTTGATTTTTTGTAAAATTAATTCCTTTGTTAAGGTAGTATTCACTTCTTTCAACGGGATATGGGTCGTTACCAATGCAACACGCAAATTCCCTGAAACCATGACCATCAATGCATCGTCAGTTCCTGCTAAATCAGCCAAATATTCCGTATGTCCAGGAAATTGAAAGCCTGATTTTGCCATTGCCTCTTTTGAAATAGGTGCTGTTACAAGGACATCAATTTTACCAGCTGCTAAATCTTGTGTTGCACGTTCCAATGATAGAAATGCATGCTTCCCACCATTTTCTGTTGCTTGTCCCAATTGGTACTCCACCTCATCGTTCCAAACATTCACAACATTTACTTTACGAATATGCGCTTCCTCAGCCGTTTTACACGATTGATAATTGAAGTCGTTTTCGTCAAGTACTTTTTTATAATGTGCAAATACTTTTGTGGATCCATAAATGATTGGCATACATTCCAATAACATACGTGAATCATTCAAGGCTTTGATAATAACTTCTGGACCAATACCATTGATATCACCAATGGAGATTCCAACACGTATCGGATTAGGATTACCTAAATCCTTTTCTTTTTCCTTCTCTTTCTCCATTATTTATATTTTTTCAAAAAGTTGAACAACAAGCGAATACCTGCTCCTGTTCCACCTTGACCTTTGTAATCTTCTTTTGCATCCAACCAAGCTGGTCCTGCAATATCCATGTGAATATAAGGAGATTTTACAAAATGCTCTAAAAACTTTCCGGCTGTAATCATTCCTGCATTTGGTCCACCCAAGTTTTTCAAATCTGCAATTGACGATTTAATTTCAGTTGCGTAATCATCCCAGAAAGGAAAACGAACCGTACGTTCATGTACTTCATTCCCTGCTTTTTCCAATTGATCGAAGACTTTATCATCAGCATTCCCCATAATTACAGAAGCTTTTGTTCCGATAGCTCTTAATGCTGCTCCCGTTAAGGTTGCCGCATCAATTACCAATTCTGGTTTAAACTTATTTGAATACGCCAATGCATCTGCTAAAATCATTCTTCCTTCAGCGTCCGTGTTTAACACTTCAACTGTTGTTCCATCGTACATTGTAATCACATCACCCGGAGCATATGCATTCAGTCCTGGACGATTATCTGTAGCCGGAATTAAAGCAATAATGTGGACTTTCAATTTTTGTAAAGCCGCCAAGTAAATTGTTCCAGCCATACAAGCTGCTCCAGCCATGTCACTTTTCATGACATCCATCGAACCTGGCGTAGGTTTCAAACTCAAACCACCTGTATCGTACACAACTCCTTTTCCAACCAAAACAATTGGTTTTTTGTTGATTGCCTTTTCAGGCTTGTATTCAACAATTGTAAAGGTTGGTTGATCAATAGACCCTTTGTTTACAGCCAATAAACCACCCATTTTAAGTGATTCAATTTGTGTTTTTTCTAAGACTTGAACCGTCATTCCAGCTTCCGTTCCCAATTCACTAATTGCTTCTGCTAATTGCGTTGCATTCAAGTGAGAAACAGGCTCATTCACGCGATCTCTCGCCCAGAAAACAGCCTTAGCGATGTCAATCAGTTCATTTATTTTTTTCGAAGAAACTTCTTTGCTTAAAAGAACTGTTTCCAATCCCAATTTCTTTTTATCAGCATCCTTAAAATACTTGATAAATTGGTACGAAGACAAAAGCATTCCTTCCGCAACATTTAATTGATCTGCCGCAGTTCCAATCAATGAAACACTTTTCACATCTTTTGAAAGTAGCACAATGATTTTTGCACCAATGACTCTTAATTCTTCGGCTTTTTGATCGCTTTTTACAAAAAATGTGAAACCATTCACTCCTTTCAAGTAGTCAAATTTATCATCGCTTTTTTGAAACTTTTTGTGGTAGGCGATTATATCTTCTCCAAGTGTTTTTTCGAGTTTCGTTTTTTTATCTGATAAGATAACAAGCGTCGATTGAGCTTGCACTTCTTCGTATTGTTCTAGTCTAATCATTTTGTAACTATTTGCACGACAAATGTAATCAAACTCCGATTAAGAAACCCTACAAAACAAAAAGAGATGACCAAATGATCATCTCTTTTAATGTTATTAAACAGTTTATCTTAATTCAATGTCTGACTCTATCTCTTCAACATCACCCTCTTCATCATACGTGTTCAAATCCACATCGTAAAATTCTTTGTTTAAGGCTTTACCCATTTTATAATTGGTAATCACGATATCCAATAACTTCTCGCGGTATTTAATTTCTTTTTCCAAATCAGGCAAGTTTGGATTCAAACAAATATCTCCCAAGTATTTTGTCTTCGATAAATCTCCACCAAGCCATCTTCCATCACGTTTTCCTAATACGTAATTCCCTACTTGATTCAGTTTGCCATACGGATCATAATATTTCCAAACACCAGATGGTAATCCATTTTTCATCATACCTTCGTTTTGAAGCACTCCATTATCGTAATAATTTTTCACGTAACTATTCATTCGGTCAACCGTGTCTTTACCTTGCCAAACAGTCATCAACTGACGAATTTCATAGTGATCGGTATGAGAACAATCGTATTTTTCAAATTTTTCAATGACATAACTTTCACTGATTTTTTCTCCTTTGGCATTGTAATCTGTTAGAATTCCTTTTGCTTTAAATTGAACAGAATCATTAATTACTAAAATCGTATCAAAATAATCTACCTCATAAAGCATTTCGCCTTCATAGCTCCAGTATTTCCAACAACCTACTTTTTTCCCTGCCGTAATCGCTCCGTCACGTGCAATTGTGTCATTCGGATAGTATTTTGTGATATGATAATCGATTCCTGTTTTGTTTACAAGGCTTGGACGACCATAATAAGGACGTTCGTAGTAATCGCTGCCAATTCCCAACTGTGCCAATGTGCGCTCCAAACTTTGCGAAGTAGTAATATCCGATGGTTGGAAGAAAATCGAATCTCTCCAATCGAATAAATAACGAACGCTTAATTCATTTTCTTCCCAAATTTTCTCTTCGACAGGGAAAGAATACAAGAATTTGACGTAGTGATATTTAAACCCTAACGTATCAAACGCTTCATAATCATCGATTGGGTCACCATTCAAGAAAAAGCCTCTTTTTGCCAATTTACCATTCAAATGGAATGCTTTTGATTCACCTTGTAAGGATCCATTTTGGAAATTCAAATCATATAACAATGTTGAATCTTTTCCATCTAGGGTTAAATAGGTTTTAACATAACCGTCCAACGCCCCTTCTTTGAAGTTAAGACTTGTATACGCTAATTTATTTCGTTCGAAGCTTGGACCATCTTTATATCCATCTTTAAAATAATCTTGTTTTTCAATTTCTCCTAGCCAATTGTATTGTTCACTTTTTCCGTTCTTAAGACCATTTTTATATTCCGTTATCGAATACAAATAATACTGTTTTTTCTTCGGTGTTGAGTCTTGTAAATAGTCAGGCTCGTACTCATAATAATCATTGTATTTAGCACGAGGGAAAGCATAATCGTATTCTTTAACCGTTCCATTCACCAAGCCTTTTTCAAACGGAACTTCAACTTTCATTTTACCAAATTGATCTTTCATCGTCCAAACACCAACCGGTAGACCATCAACCATGTGACCTTCAATAGTCTTGGTGAATGCCGCAGAATGCTTTTCATTGTAATGCTTAAGTTCACGTTCATCTTCATAATAATAGTCTGCATAAGGCATTTGAACAAATTCACCTATGAAACCGCCGAATAACGAACTTAATATTCCATCTGAAAAATCATCATCAATATCTGAAGCGTCTAAAACACTGAATAATTCAGGATACTTTGTTTTTCCTGTTGCTTTGTATTTTTCTAAATCTTTGTGCATTTTGTCGCTTAAAACGTACCCTCTTGGAAGCTCTAATTTAATTTCGCCATCAGAACTTAAAGAAACACCATTTTCATTGACAACAATTGTTACATCTCCAGTAAATGGTTTATTGTCTTGCAAAAGAACATATTCGTCTGTCGTCATAAAGTTTCTTCCAAATTCATTCACGTGACGTTGCGGGATACTGTCTTTTTCTTCCCATTCGCTGTATGAAGCAGATGTGGTCGTTTTTAAATTTAAATTGCCAAATTCATAATATTTGATTCCTGTCCAACTTTCAAAATTCTCACTAAATGTCAATTCTGAACTTACGGATGGTGTATTCAAAATGGAATATGAACTAAATTTTAAAACACGATCTTGCGGGAAATAACTGCGTGAATAAAGTAGTGAAGTATCCTCTTTGAACCATGATCTAAATAGGATTAAAGAATCGATCCCCGATAAATCATTCTCAAGCGTATCTAGTTTATCGTAGAAAAAATATCGCGCATTCTTTTCATCCTCAACATTGAAGCCGTCAAGCATGAAATATTTCACTGTTGAAGGTTCAAAATTTACACGTTTGTATTCCCCAATTGAATCGTACACAATCTCATTGTACAATTTACCCTTATAGTCATAAACTCGCTGAATGTATTGGTTAGAATCTGTATCAAAAGTGATTACATCATATGGTTTTCCGTTGTCCCAAAAAATCGTATCCTCTTCCAGTAATTTTCCATCTTTAAATTCATATCGCACCATTAATTGTCCGTTTGGATAGCGCTTTTCATAGACTCCTTCATAGCGATAAATAAGACCCAAACTGTCCATCAATTTTACTGTTGAAATATACTTTCCAGTTTTCGAATCATATGTTGTATTGTTAAACCCTACACCTTCTCCGTAGTAATAATCTTCTTCATATTCACTGTCTTCTTCGTAATAGATCTCATCTTCATAATACATTTCATCCTCGTAATATTCCTCTTCATAAATCTCTCCTTCGTACGAATTGATTGTCTCTTCCTCTAATTCAATATCTGGATCTTTCGGATAGTTAATTGAATAAAGTCGTGAAAACGAAATTGACGGAGAATACTTCGCTATGAAATCAAATGGACTTTTGTAATCCGTGTCTTTGATTAATCGTTTACGTATAAAAGGCTGATGAGCAACTGTTTCAGCAGATGAAGGTGTATATCTAAAGGTTACAACAACATTGTTTCTATTGCGTTTCTTATTTTTCCCTTTGCCTGTAAATCCCACTTCGCGCTCCAACCATTCGCCAACGGCAATGTTGTCTTTGAATTGCCCTTGTTCAACAGGATAGACAGAATTTTCATATTTAGCATAAAGTCCGTTTTTAAATCCTCCTGAAAAATTTACTATCTCACTAATTGTATCCATATCTGGATAACCTCTCTCAATATAAAGCTTTGCATTGATTGGATTTATTGAATAACCAACTTTACGATTTTCAAGCGTCCATTCTCCAACTTTTACTCCATTTTCAAAACGGCCTTTTTTCAAGGTATCACCTTTAGCATTCAACCAAACAGCCTCTCCGTCAAGCATATTATTTTTAATGGTAAAATATCCAGCAACTTGGTTTTCAACCAAATGGGTCTTTCCTTTTTGATCCATCATCAAAAATATGTCGAAATATTGAACATAGTTGCCGTCCGGAATATTATCCAAACTTGGAATTACATCATGTTCGAGCGAATAGCGTTGCTCCAATAAGGGATACGGATTTTTGCGAACAGCTTTCTTAAATTTCCCGTTTAAATGCTTGTTTTCTTTTCGGTATCTATTCGTTGAGAACAATTCTCTTCTCATCTCACGCTTGATCTCTTTTAATTCTTTGCGCGTCATTTCTGGATATTCACCATAAATCATTTCGAGATATTCCTTTTTAGAGATACGGTCATCTTTCGATCGTTTCATCGCCACATAATAATTCATATGCGGTTGTATCTCTATCGGAAATGGGTAGACATGATAGACTTGTCCGTTTATGGTGTCTTGTTGAACCTCATCTTGTCCAAATCCAAAAAATACAACAAACAAAAGGTAGATTGGAATTAAAATTACCTTTCTTAAAACTAGATTACGATTATTCATACTTTATTCTTTCTATAACAATTCTACCAGTTTGATTTAACTGATTTAACTTCTTTCTAACGATTTTGACAGGTAATTTTTGCTTATCCACTTTAATTTCAGAAACGGTTCTTGTCAAAAACTCTTTATCTGTAAAAGTAGAATCTATAAAACCAGTACACCAACCATACTTATCAAAAAGAATACTTCGTTTAATTGTAAATGGATATTCTTCACGAATTATAGACTGTATCTTTTTAGACTTCTTATAATAAACAAACTTTGTAACGTTACGTTCTTTGACTTTATTTTGTACTTGGTATTTTTTACTTGGATGGAAACAACTACCCAAAACTACAACGTCGCGATGAGATGGATTCAAGATTGAATCAACCGAAAGTGGACCCCAAAACTTTTTGTTCAGCATAAAAAATAAAAAATCACCTGTTTGATTATCCTTGTAGGCAACATACTTTTTCGATTCTCTGATCAGTTGATGCGTTCTAATAGGAAATTCCATTTCTTTTTCATCCCAATCGATCACAACATTAGTGTCAGATTTAATCATCACTTTTGCAAAGCCATGTTTATCTTTTACAGTTGAATACACATAATGAGCCGCTCCAATTTCCTGATCATCGTAGAAATATGAAATTTTCATTTCTTTCAAACCTCCATTTTCAGAAAACCAATATTCTCTTCGTTCACGAGGTACTTCCAAATACAACTCTTTCATTTCGAGCGTATCTGCTGGATCAAACGAAAAATAGTCGCGTGTTATTTTGTGAACATGTTGTGCTCTGATGATTGAATCATTGAACCAAATCGGAAATGAAATAAATTTTTCTGCATCCGTTTCAAAGGTATTCATATCGAATAAACTTGGCTGAAATCGTGCTTCTTCAATTTTGTTCATGCCACTCTCACCTCCTGAACAAGCTGTCAAAAGGTAAATAACCGCAAACGCACAAATGAACAAATTTCGCATCAAGGCGTTAAGTTAAAAACAATCTTTTAATTCTAATAAATTTTACATTTTTTAAGGATATTTATTTGCGTATTTTTGCACTATGATGGAGGAGAGACCAATAACCGACTGGTTACCAATTACGAAAAAAGAAGTAGAAAAACGCGGCTGGGATGAGCTCGATGTGATTTTAATTTCTGGTGATGCATATGTGGATCATCCGTCGTTCGGAACGGCTGTAATTGGTCGTATAATTGAGGACGAAGGATTCAAAATTGGAATCATTGCACAACCCAATTGGAAAGATGATTTACGTGATTTCAAAAAATTAGGTAAACCAAAATATTTCTTCGGTGTTACCGCTGGATGTATGGATTCGATGGTGAATCATTACACAGCCAATAAACGTCTTCGCTCAACGGATGCATACACACCTGGTGGTGCTGCAGGTTTTCGTCCAGATTATGCAACTACGGTTTACACCAATATTCTAAAAGAACTGTACCCAGATGTTCCGGTGATGATTGGTGGAATTGAAGCCTCATTGCGCCGCGTAACACATTACGATTATTGGGAAGATCAATTGAAACCCTCGGTTGTTGTTGACTCAAAAGCTGACATTTTGGTCTATGGAATGGGCGATCAACCTTTACGCGAAATGTTGCAATTACTCAAAAAAGGCGTTCCTTTCAGCAATCTCAAAACGATTAAACAAGTTGCTTTTTTACAAGATAAATCGGAAGAATTACCAAAAAACAAAAACTGGGAAACAGTTGAATTGGCAAGTCACGAAGAATGTTTAACAGACAAACTGAAATATGCTGCCAACTTTAAAATCGTAGAAGTTGAATCCAATAAATGGGAAGCAAACCGTATTATTCAGCACGTTGGTGATCAAACCTTGGTGATTAATCCGCCTTATAAAACGATGATGGAAAAGGAAATCGATCAATCGTTTGATTTACCGTATACACGCTTGCCACATCCGAAATACAAAAAACGTGGAGCGATTCCAGCTTACGATATGATTAAATTCTCCATAAACATGCATCGCGGATGTTTTGGAGGATGTAGTTTTTGTACGATTTCTGCGCATCAGGGAAAATTCATCGCATCTCGCAGTGAAAAATCCATTTTGGATGAAGTGGAACAAGTGGTAAATCACCCAGAATTTAGAGGTTACATTTCCGATTTGGGTGGTCCATCTGCCAATATGTATAAAATGAAAGGTAAGGACGAAGCAATTTGTGCGCGATGTTCTTCTCCAAGTTGTATTCATCCTGTGATTTGTAGCAATTTGGATACTTCTCACAAACCAATGACAGAATTGTACCGAAAAGTCGATGCCAATCCAAAAGTGAAAAAAGCCTTTGTAGGTTCTGGAATTCGCTATGATTTATTGGTGGATGATTTCAACAAAAACAACGACGATGGTAATCACGATGAATACATTGAACAAGTTATAACACGTCACGTTTCTGGTCGATTGAAAGTTGCTCCTGAACATACGTCAGATGCAACATTGCGCGTTATGCGTAAACCTTCCTTCAAGTATTTTCACCAATTCAAGGAAAAGTACGATCGCTTATCTGAAAAGCACAATTTAAAGCAACAGTTGATTCCGTATTTCATTTCATCGCACCCAGGTTGTGAAGAGGAAGATATGGCAAATCTGGCTGCTGAAACGAAAGACATGGGCTTCCAATTGGAACAGGTACAAGATTTCATGCCGACACCAATGACAGTTGCGGAAGTGATTTATTATACTGGAGTTCATCCGTATACATTGAAACCAATCAAAACGGTGAAGACCAAAGAAGAAAAATTGAATCAAAATAAGTACTTCTTCTGGTACAAACGTGAAAATCAAGATTGGATTCGTCAACGATTAACCAAAGCACAACGTCCGGACTTAATCGATAAACTACTGGGAGATCAGCAAAAAGGTCGAGGAAAAGAAGTGCCAAAATGGTTGGAAGAGAAAAGAAAAAAACAAAATAAACGCTAATTTTTGGGTGGATTTCTCTATTTTAGAGGTCTGAATCAACCTGAATATGAAACGATTACTCTACATTTTTCTTTTCACTGCATTCTCATGCTTTGGCCAATACGAAACTGCATTTCAATCAGCTTATTCTGCACATCCAACAATCCCAAAGGGCATTTTAGAAGCAGTTGCTTATACCAACACGCACATTCGAAACATTTCTTTGGAAGATCAGGTTTCTTGTAGTGGAATGCCACTTCCTTTTGGAGTAATGGGTGTTTTTGAAGATGTTGCAGATTATTTCCTTGAAAATGGTAAAACGATTGCCGCGCTTAGCGGGTTTTCGGTAGAAGCACAAAAACTTTCAGTAGAAACGCAAATTTTAGGCTATGCATCTGCTTTTGATGTGCTTTTTCACTTACCAGAAAATGCATCCACAAATCTTGGAGAACAACTACATTTCACTTTATTGGATTTATCGGAAATTCCAGATTCAGGACTTGTGAATCATTTTGCAAGAGAAATTCAATCGTATGAAATTCTGCATTTTTTAATGGACAATAAAATGGCTAACCGTTTTGGTTTTTCAGCTTACCAGTTGAATTTACAATCGATTTTTGGCTTACACAATTTAAATATCCTCAGCGCAAAAACAATTCGTATAGCCGAAACAGGAATTCAAAATGAACAACAAGAATTATACGTTGTACAACAAAACAAATCAACACAATACGGCCCAGCCATTTGGAATCCTGCTCCAAGTTGCAACATCAGTTCGCGTGCTGGAACTCCCGTTTCGGCAATTACCATTCATACAATTCAAGGTTCATACGCTGGAGCAATTTCATGGTCACAAAACTGTGCGTCTAGTGTTTCCTATCATTATGTGGTGAGAAGCTCCGATGGACAAATCACCCAAATGGTGGACGAAGCATACAAGGCTTGGCACGTCGGTTCTGAAAATCCATATACGATTGGGTATGAACATGAAGGTTACGTGAACGACCCAAGTTGGTACACGCAAGCAATGTATGAAGCGAGTGCCGATTTAAGTCGTGATATTGTTAATAGTGGTTATGGTATTCCTGCTTTGCGCACCTATTATGGCTTAGCAACCGTTGGCACAAATTTAATCGGAGGTTGTACAAAAATCAAAGGACATCAACATTATCCAAATCAAACGCATACGGATCCTGGAATCAATTGGGATTGGGAAAAATACTATCGCTTGATTAATAACACTCCAACAATTACAACCTTAACAACAACGAGTGGCGCATTTTATGATACGGGTGGAAATGGCGCAAATTACTCAGATGACGAGCGCAATTTGTGGTTGTTTCAGCCTAATAATGCTACGAGCATAACACTTAATTTCACCAGCTTTTCGACCGAATTAAACTACGATTACATGTTCATTTACGATGGGAATTCTATTGATGCGCCATTAATTGGACAGTATTCAGGTACAACTTCTCCCGGAACAATCACCTCAACTAGTGGTTCTATCTTGGTTGAATTCCGCTCAGATTGTGGAACAACCTCAGCTGGTTGGGCAGTAAATTGGACATCAGTCGTTCCAAATACTGTTCCTCCAACAACTTCTATCGCCAATTTGAACGATTGGAAAACGGCGGATTGGAATGTTTCGTTCACGGATAATGCTGTGACATCTGTTAGTGCAAAATACTTCTTAGCCGGTGCAAAACCTACAGGGTATTCGGGATGGAAAGCAAATACAACACTTGGGTTTTTGAATGAAGATTTTCAGGATAACGCAACAGATTGGATTGCTCAAACGGATTCATGGAATCTTGTCAATTCAGCGTTTATCAATTCAGATGTCGCGCTCAGTAATACAAATGCGTCGATCAGTTTAGTGCAAAACAACCTATCTGATTATTTGTACCATTGGAAACAAACAATAATATCGACGGGTGCAAATCAGCGTGCGGGTTTACATTTCTTTTGCGACGACGCAACATTACCAAATCGAGGAAATTCTTACTTTGTTTACTTTAGAAACTCAACAAATAAAGCTGAAATTTACGAAGTGGTGAATGACGTTTTCACCATGCAGACCGTAGTAAATTGCACCGTAAATACCAACGAACAATACGATTACAAAGTTACTTACTCACCTACTTCAGGATGGATTCGTGTGTTCGTTAATGATGTTATTGTTTGCGAATGGCAAGACCCAACGCCTTTAACTTCGGGTAATGCTGTTTCATTGCGAACAGGAAATTGTTTGGTGGAATACGACAATTTGCGTGTGTACCAAAGTCGCTCTGGAAATGAAACGATTAGTGTTGGCCCAACTTCAGCCTTTTTTGCACAAAGTGAAAATAGTTCAAACGTAGGGTTGGTTCGTTCATTTGTGTTGGACACGGATGATTTATGGTCCGACGAAGCGTATGCATTATACAAAGTGGATTGGACGGTTCCAACGATTCAAGTAGTTAATGATGGAAATAGCACAGATATCGATACGACGTATTTGACGACATTAGAAGGAAATTGGCTTGCAGAAGATTTCCATTCAGGTGTTTCACAAATAGAAGTAGCCATTGGAACAACTCCGAATGGAACAGACATACTGAATTGGACCGTAAATGCCACAAATGTTCTTTCACACGTTTTAGCTAGCCCAATTTATGATCAACTCTATTTCATTTCAGTGCGTGCAACTAATGGAGCAAATTTACAAGATAGTTTAACGTCAAATGGACAACTCTTGTTGGAAGAACCTTCTACTGCCAATATCATCGAGAATCTTCTTGAAAACTGTGAGATTTACCCGAATCCTACAAGCGACATTCTATTTGTAAATAATCTTTCGATGGCAGTTGATTTGGAAATCTATTCAATGGATGGAAAGCGCATAATGAATGTGAACAATTATACTTCTGGTCCAATTCAACTGCCTGAAGTAAGCAATGGCTTTTATCAATTAGTTGTAAAGAAAGACGGCGTATTCAAAGTGATTAAAATAGAGGTTGTACGATAATTCAAGATTAATCCCTAATCGTAAATGCTTTAAAATAAAAAATCCCGCTTATCAAAAGACAAGCGGGATTTTTACAATGTGATTAGAATCTTATGCTTCTTCTTCCTCATCATCGTCATCATCAGCTGGTTTAGTAGCACCACGTGCCATTTTAACAGAGACAACAACTGCATTTGCAGGATCTAAGAATTTAACACCAGGAATTTCAATTGCACTAACACGGATAGATTTACCAATTTTCAATTTAGTAATATCCAAAACGATTGCTTCTGGCAAATCTTGTGGCAAACCGATACAGTTTAAACGACGGAAAACTTGCATTAATTTACCTCCAGACATTACACCTTTAGAAGAACCCGTTAAACGAACTGGTAATCCAACTCTAACTTCTTTTGTTGCACTTAACTCCAAAAAGTCAACGTGTAAAACCGTTCCTTTTGTTGGGTGTTGTTGCAACTCACGGATGATACCACTTGCTTTTTTACCTTCAATGTCCAATGCTACTTGGTACACCTCTGGAGAAAAAACAATTTTCTCGATATCATTTCTCTTTACTGCGAAGTGAGTTTGCTCACCTTGTCCGTAAAGCACACAAGGAACTAATCCTGCATTTCTTACTGCGGCAGCGTCCTTTTTCCCTACGTTCGTTCTAACCGAACCGCTCAATTGTGCTGTTTTCATGTTTATTTATTTATGAGATTATAAAATGCGAACTAATTGACTGATTGTTTACCATTCTGCGAATAACATCTGAGAACAAGTCAGATACTGACAAGACTCTGATTTTATCGCTTTTTTGTGTTAAAGGAATTGTATCAGTCACAATCAACTCCGTTAATTTTGAATTTTCGATACGCTCGAATGCTGGTCCCGAAAGAACAGCGTGTGTACAAAATGCACGTACACTTTTTGCACCTTTTTCCATGAACAAGTCAGCCGCTTTAGTAAGCGTACCAGCTGTGTCACACATATCGTCGATTAAGATAACATCTTTCCCCGCAACATCACCAATCACCGTCATTTCAGCTACTTCATTCGCTTTTTTACGTTGTTTGTGACAAATTGCTAATCCAGTATCTAACTTCTTTGCGTAAGAATTTGCTCTTTTCGCTCCACCAGCATCTGGTGCTGCCATGATCAAATTTCCGTTGTTCAATTTCTCCATTTCAGGGAAGAAAATTGTCGAAGCAAATAAGTGATCTACCGGAACTTCAAAAAATCCTTGAATTTGGTCAGCATGTAAATCCATCGTCATTAAACGATCAACTCCAGCTGCCATTAACATGTTTGCAACCAATTTTGCACCAATTGCAACACGCGGTTTATCCTTACGATCTTGACGCGCAAAACCAAAATAAGGAATCACTGCAATAATTTTACGAGCAGAAGCACGTTTTGCAGCATCAACCATCAATAAAAGTTCGAATAAATTGTCACTTGGAGGCATTGTTGATTGAACAATGAACACATCTTGTCCACGAACAGTTTCTTCAAATGACGGCTGAAATTCGCCATCACTAAACTCCATTACTTTCACGTCACCCAAGGAAACACCATAGCCTGTAGCTATTTGTTCAGCAAGATGCTGTGACGCACGACCAGAAAATATTTTTATACCAATTGACATATTCGACCGAATTGAGGGGGCAAAGGTAGGGAATTATTCTTAAAATCCTGAGAAATAATCAGCTTCTTTGTCAAATTTACCATTCGTCTTTCGATTTTTTGTACTTTTTGCTTTTGAAAACAAGAATTCATCATGTGTTATAGCAATACTTCCACCTCCAAAAATATTGATTTATCGAAAAAATACGGCAAGAAAATTCCCGCGAATTTAAATGAAACACCCATCTTCTTTGCTTCTGGATTTAGTTTTCCGACATGGCGAATTGTGACGAAGGCAGATGAACTTCAACCGATGAATTGGGGTTTGATTCCAAGTTGGTTTAAGGAAGCAAATTTTAAAGAAATTGCTAGCATGACACTCAATGCGAAAGTGGAAACCTTGAATGAAAAAGCGAGTTTCAAACATTTGATTCAGCGAAATGAATGCATCGTTCCCTCCACTGGTTTTTTCGAATGGCAAACAAAGGGAAAGGAAAAGATTCCTTATTTCATTGCACCGAGCAAGGGTGAAATTTTCTCAATGGCTGGAATTTATGATATTTGGATCAATCCATTGTCTGGCGAACAACACACAACATTTTCAATTCTCACATGCCCAGCAAATGAATTGATGGAAGAAATCCACAACACAAAAAAACGCATGCCTGTTATTCTTAAATCAGAACACGAAAACGATTGGCTACAAGGAAAATTGGACTTGGACATTCTAAAAGTTCCACTTCCATCCGACAAGTTGAAAGCACATGAAGTAAATCGAAAACTGATTTCCAATAAAACCAACAACGTGCCCGAGGTACTACTTCCTTTTAAGAATGAATTTTACGAGCAAGGATCACTCTTTTGATTTTTTGCGATTAAACAAGGGATTTTTCTGTTGAATATCGAAGTCGCGATCGTTCACGATGATAAAGCGCAGACTGATAAAGAAAGTATTTACTTCTTTAAAATTTCCAGAAGGTGTTAAGAAATGATAGCCTGTTTGCAAATGAAATCCGTATAATTTGTAGCCGATCACGGGAGAAACTCCAATTCGATTGTGTGTGAAATCGGTAAAAAAGTTCGCGCAAGCTCCGTAAGTCAACCCTACTCGACTTGGTTTTATCCAATAACCGGTTTCATATCCCAAGACATTGTTCGTGAAATTATAGTTGAATCCTATGTGGACTCCGTGCGTTATTGCCGTTTTGAACTTAATGCGTTTCCACTGACGTTCAACGCCCAATTCACCCACATTATACAAACCACGCTGATAACCAATGTAAGGACCCGATTTCTTTACGCGTACATCCAACCATTTATCTTTGGGAAGTAATTCCGGATGAAAACTATTCAAAGAAAATTGTGAGAAAGCGGAAAAACCGATTAAAACAATTAGACTACTTAACCCTTTTCTCAACATATTCATCGTGTATTTTTTTAATTTCAATTGCGTCATTGGCATCAATTCCAAGGGAATCTGCTATTTCTTTCGCACGCAACACTTGATCGATTGTGAGCCCCGTGCTATCACTCTCAGGCTTTAACGCATTTTTTAGGAAAATGGTACTTTCATCCATTCCCGGAACTGTCGTGGTGGAAACTTTGACCACTGGATGATACAACAAGGATGAATCCTTCTTTTCATCTGAGAAAAAATCTCCTTTTTCATCATACGATTCAGCAATCACTAACACAACACTGACAATGTAAAGCATTTTTAGTACCCCGAAAAACACACCAAAAAATTTATTCAGTGGCGTCAAATTGACAACGCGTATCAGCTGTTCGATTGTTTTTCCAGCAAAGAAAACCATTGCCCCAACGGCCAAAAAGATTAAGGTAAATGAGATGATTGGCAAGTATTCTGAGTCCCAACCAAAACTTTTCTTCAAAAATGCAGCGATAAAATCGGAAAAATGAATTCCTGCGTACAAACCAACAAACAAGGCCAAAAGTGTAAACACTTCAATGACTAAACCATGTTTAAATCCTTTGTAGCCCGCATAAATTAATGGCACGATAATCAGAACATCTATAAAATTCATGGCCGAAAAGTACATTAAAAAAGCCCTCCACCGCGGCAGAAGGCTTCCTATTTCTTAACGTTCGTTTGTTATTTACACTCTTTTTTCAAGGTAGTTGTAAACGACAAATCCACTTCTGACCATAATTTTGATTTTCCATCAGCGCCTGTATGCAAATCTTTACATGCTGTGTTTAAGGCTGTAATGGCACTTCCAGCTTTCCAGTCGACTACATCAATTGTTGCAGTAAAATTGAAGTTTGCATCTTCCAACGTGTACTCACCAACAACATCTTTCTTGATCTCATTCATCTCAATTTCGATGGTTGCTTTTCCGTTATCGCTCAACGATTTAATTTTTCCTTTGATGTTTTCCGTTCCGATCGTTCCAAAAAACAATTTGGCAATTTTACCGTTGCGTTCTTCGTTTTGTGTTTCAACACTGTTTGTTTCGATTAAAAACGAAATCGATTCAAGCACTTTTTTTGCATCTTTCGAAGCACCATCGCTTTCAACGCTAATCACATTGAAAGTTCCTTCTACCCCTTTTTTCTCTGTGAATTTAAAGGCTGTCCAAACCAACGAACTGGTACTCGAATCATACGCATACGTGCAATCTGTTTTTGTTTCCTCTGCTGTTGTTTCTTCTGTCTTAGGTTCTGAGCTACAACTTCCCAATCCTAAAAACAGCATCCCTACTGATAAAATGATAAATGACTTTTTCATAATTGTGTAATTTTTATCGAAGGTAAGGAAAATTGGTGGAGGTTTTATTAATTTGAAGATTTGATTCAATTTGAGAATTCGAAGATTTGAAAAATCAATTCCTTGGAATTATTGAATGGTCGAATCGACAAATCTTTTAAATCTTTGAATCTTGCGAATCTTTCGAATCACTTGAATTCCATCTCATCCTAATAATCTTTCGTATTTTTGCATTTATGGATTACGCAATTGAATTACGCTTTCAGAAATTAAAGGCAAGCTTAGAAGAAAAGTTTGGTGAAGGAATGGACTTACAAGCCATTTTGTTTTTAATCGGGGTCAATGAATTGGGAACTGGTTATAAAAATTTCACCAAAAATGAAAAGACTGATTTGTTTCACATTGCCATTTGCACCTTGCTAGAACCTTATGGTTATTACGAGTTTGAAGGACGTGACGCTGAAAATTGGCCGCATTTTAAGCTGAATAATTCACTTCCTCCATTGAGTCATCAAGAACAACAACATTTAATGAAAGAATCGATGTTGGATTATTTTATTCAAAATGACTATTACACAGAAGAAGCTGAAACAGAGTAAAAAACTATATTTGCACCTTAAACATTAATCAAGACATGGATTTTTTAATCAAAGCCGCACAATTAATTTTATCACTTTCAATACTTGTTGTTTTGCACGAATTTGGGCATTTCATTCCTGCTCGTTTGTTTAAAACACGTGTTGAAAAATTCTATTTATTCTTCAATCCTTGGTTTTCGTTGTTCAAGAAAAAAGTAGGAGAAACAGAATGGGGAATTGGATGGTTGCCATTGGGTGGATATGTGAAAATCGCAGGAATGGTTGATGAATCAATGGACAAAGAACAACTAGCGCAACCCGCACAACCTTGGGAATTTAGAGCGAAACCAGCATGGCAACGTTTAATTATCATGTTGGGTGGTGTAACCGTAAACTTGATAATTGGGTTTTTCATTTACATCATGGTTGTTTTTGCGTATGGTGAAGAAAAATTAAATCCAACTGACGTTACTTCTGGAATTTCTGTTCACCCCTATTTAGCAAAATACGGAGTTGAATCAGGTGATAATATCCTGAAAATTAATGATGAAAAGTTGGAAAACATTTTAGAATCCAACGCAATCGTCATGTTGCGCGATGGCCGTAAATTGGAAGTTAAAAAAGCAGATGGTACCATAAAAACAGTTCAATTACCAGAAGACATTGATCAACAATTGTTTCAGAATGGTGCAATGACGATTTTTTCTCCGCGAACATTAGGAGTGAAAATCAAGGTTGTTGAGAAAAACTCTCCAGCTGCTAAAGCGAAATTAGTTGAGAACGATTATGTTGTCGCAGTGAATGGTAAGTTGATCCATTTTTCAGATGAGTTTCAAGCTGCTGTTTTCAATAACAAAGGAAAAGAAATCGACTTAAAAATTAAACGCGGAAAAGAATTTATTACGACCAAATTGACCATCCCGAAAACGGGTAAATATGAAGGACGAATTGGTATCCAACACGGCGCTTACAAAGTAATTGACAAGGACAAAATCAAACAAGTTGATTACACCTTTGGTCAAAGTATTGGACGCGGTTTCGTTTTAGGAAAAAACACGCTTTCCGATTACGTTTCTCAATTCAAGTTCGTGTTTACGAAAAAAGGCGCTTCTTCAGTTGGTGGTTTTGGTGCAATTGGTAACATGTTCCCTTCGCAATGGGATTGGCACAAGTTCTGGTTGAATACAGCCTTAATCTCAATCATTTTGGCGTTCATGAATATTCTTCCAATTCCTGCTTTGGATGGTGGACACGTTGTATTCTTATTATATGAAATTGTAACTGGACGTGAGGCTCCGCAAAAAGTCTTGGAATACGCGCAGTATGTTGGTTTCTTCTTGTTAATGGGATTGTTACTCTATGCAAACGGAAACGACCTCTACAAATGGTTATTCCCATAAGTAGTTCATCCAATCATCAGAATATATTACCGCAAAACAGATTGTTGTTACGTTTATGTAGCACCTGAAAGTTTATGGCTTAATAGTTGTAAATTGGCAATGAAAAAAATCAAAACCCTATGAAAAAGATTCTATTATCCTTAGCCTTAATTGTTGGATCAATTACAGTTAATTACGCTCAAATCAAAGAAGGTCGCGTTACCTATAAAATTGATATTTCTACTGAAAATCCAGATATGGAAATGGTCGTTGGAATGATGCAAGGTTCAACACTTGATATTTATTTCAAGGAAAAAATGACACGAGCTGAAATGAAAATGGGCTCTATGATGAACATGACAACAATTTCTGATGAGAAATCAGGGAAATTATTGATGTTAATGAGCGGGATGATCGGGAAGAAAGCAATCTCAACAACAACTGAAGAGCTTTCAAGCAAAGATGAAAAAGAAAAACCGAAATATGAAGTGGAACTTGTTGATGAGACAAAAGACATTGCTGGTTACAAATGTAAAAAAGCAATTTTGACGGATGAAGAAGGAAATGAATCAACTTTTTGGTACACCGAAGAAATTGAGGTTTCTAAGAAAGGTCAAAACTATTTAAATGAAAACGTACCAGGATATCCAATGCAATATGAAATCAATAACAGTGGATTGGTAATGGGAATGACTGTTACGAACATCACAAAAGAATTATCTAAAAGTGACTTGAAATTATTCGATATGTCAATTCCAGAAGGATACGCTGAAATGACTATGGAAGAATTACAACAAATGGGTATGGGCATGTAATAATTGCCATATAAAGAAAAAAGGAGCTGAAATTCAGCTCCTTTTTTTTATCATTTAACTTTTACCAATTTCGTTTGTTGTGAACCCGATTCTTTTTGTACAAACACGATGTATTCACCTGCTTGTAAATCGTGTAGTTCGAATGGAATCGTATGTGTTCCTTGTTCAATGTTACCATCAAATACAAGCGCCACAGATCTTCCTGTTAAATCATACACTTCAATTTTAACCCATTCGTTTTGTGCGTCAAATCGAACAGAACTTGCAGAAGTGGCAGGATTCGGGAATACCAAAATTCGGTTTCTTTCAAATTCCTCATCTTCCACTCTCAGATTACATGCTCCAAGTACTTGGTAGAATGTTACCGTTTGTTCAAATAATGGTTGAATATCCGCCATTGGAACCTCAAACCAATCTTTTAAGATTGATGCGTAAATATCCCTAAAATCAATTTGCATTGGAACACCTGCTTGATCAACAACCGTGCTTCCAATAGTTGGATTTGGACCAATTACTCCAGAATTGATACATGATCCAAACAAGAACAATGGTGCTGCATCTCCGTGATCGGTTCCATCACTCGCATTTGAAGCTATTTGACGTCCAAATTCAGAGAAGGTCATTCCGGCAACGCGATTTTCCAATCCTAACAATTGTAAATCATTTTGAAATGCAGTAACAGCATCTGATAGTGTTTTCAACAAATTTGCGTGTTCTCCAGCAGTTGTATCCGTGCTTGAAACTTGCGCATTATGTGTATCAAAACCATTAATATTTAAAATATAAACTTTCGTTTTTAATCCACCCGAAATCATTTGAGCTACATAGCGCAATTGAACCGCAATTGGATTATTCGCATCATATAATGTTGACAAGGTATTTCCAGCATTCGCAGCTGCGTTAATTTGGGCACCATATGAATTCGTTTGATCGATCAAGGTCGACAAATACTCCATATGTGAACCAAAGTATGTTCCATCATTTACAACGGTACTACTTAATAAATTGACAGCTGCAAAAGGATCTTCCAACGCTTGTGAGAAATTAGCCATTAATCCTTGGCACGTTGCTGATACTTCATATCCCATACTGATGGCAAATGGATCAGGATACGTAGCATTCGGATAATCCTCAGGGTAGTTTGGGTAATCATTGTCAAATTGACGACCTAACCAACCACGCGTTTCATTGATGTCTAACATTCCCGTTGACCAAATATCCATTGAACGGAAGTGCGATCTATTTTGCTCAGGATAACCAACATTTTGAACGATACTCAATTTACCATTGTTAAACATAGATTGCATTCCTGTCATAATAGGATGCAATCCCAATGTTGGCGTTAAGGATAAAATAGACGTTTCTGGTACCACAACATTTGGTCGTTGTATCATCAAATTATCGTATTGATCCAATGGTATAACTGTGTTCAATCCATCATTTCCACCATTCAAACGAATAATCACGAATACGCGATCTTCGGCACTTTTTGAATAATTGAATAACTTCTTTTCTATTGCCTGAAAGTTAATGTCTTTTAAAACAAAAGGAGCAGCAACTGAGGCTAATGAAACATTCTTTACAAAATTTCTTCTTTTCATAATCTTCTGTTTTACTCCTTAAATTGTTTGAAATTCTGGCATTTGGAAAATTCTCGCCAATACAAACTCGATTCGCTGTTTCACTGGATTCGAAAAGGTCGTGTTTCCAGGATTCGCTATGTAATCATTGTACTGTATTGTCCATTCAAAATCAGGTTGACCATTCGTAAGAATGAACTTCAACGTGGTTTTTTGCAAAGTACTAATTGCTTTAGGGAAGAACACATCACACATATCATCAATTACAATCACTGGATCTGACGGAAGAGACAAACCATCGACAAATGCTAAAGCATTCAATTTCAAATTTTGTCCTCCAACTGGAATCCCAGGATAAACAGTGATGTAGTTCGCAATGTCAAATCGCGTTTTAATATGTGTAGAATTCACCCACAATTTTGAAAATGCCGGAGCTTGATAATATTCAATCCACCCAGCAACAGAAGGAGGTGTTGCATATGCTTGTCCCATTGATTCAGCTAACCAATACAGCGTAAGATACATTTCTGAATCGATAGCTAAGTTGAAATTAGGACCTGAATTCGTTGCGTTAAACATACCAAACAACAATTCTATTGGACCACGAATGATAGATCCTCTGAGTGATACATCGTAAAAATGTTCACTCTTTAACAATTGTTCTACAACGGGTAAAATATCATAATTGTTTGCAATCATCGTTGCTGCCATCTCAGGAATCACATCCGTCATTACAGCTGGCGTTAAATCATAATTCACAAAGTAGCGATACAACTTTGTACAAATGTAAGTCGCCACTTGCGGTTGCTGAAAAATGATATCGATATAATTAGAATACTCGTTTGCTCCAGCGTTCGGAACGGTAACACTTCCAAAGTGAGTTGACAATTGTTTCGTGCTCGTATCGTGTAAGAATGACGTATACGTCGCAACAGGTGAAGGAAGTGTTGTACTGCGTAAACCATCAACAAGATAACCTGTCAGAATTTTTGCACCAGCTGCAACATCTTCTTCTTTATAATTTGTGTAATCTCCCGGACCAATTTGTGGACCTTTTCCGATCGTAAACAATTCCAATAACTCACGTGCATAATTCTCGTTAGGACTATACAAGGTATTTGTCGCTCCATTCAAAAACAACAACATACATGGATCGATTGTTACATCTTTCACCATCTGCTTGAAATTGCCCAAAGCATGCGAACGAAGTAACATGTGATAATTGTACGTTGCACGTGCATCCGAGGCAACGGTCGCGGAAAAATGATTTTGCCAAAAGACACACATCTTTTCAGCAATACTTAGATTCTCTGTGTTTACGCGTTTCATAATCCATGCAGCCAAGGACTTGATTCGTGCATTCTCCGTTAATTGAGCGTTCGTCACATCGGATGGATAAACACTAGTAATCCATGTTGTTCCAACAGCCGAAGTAGCATCATTCGAATCGTATGTTAATGGGTCAGAAATAACAGGAATCTGTAACAATGAAGCTACAGTTGTATTCATTCCGTTGGAAACAGCATCAAGAATTTGTTGATTCGTTGCACCGAACATTGTTCGTCGCAATAAATGCGCTGCTTCTGACTTTGTCCACGCGCCTGTGTAAGGCACCATGCTCAAAGAGACAGGTTCTTCTATCGAGAGATCTGGATTCATGTAGTAAGTTTTAACAAGGCAATTTACAAATATTTACAATCCAGCGATTGTTAAACATGCTATTATTCTGTTAAAAATTCAATATTCCGTTGAAGACCGTCAAATTTTGTTCGTTTCACAGCAGACAACTTAAATAGCTCACTAAATACTTCATTTGTGAGTTCTTTCCAGTCCGTTTGAGACAACGAAAGCAGCTTGTCATTTGGATTAAATCGCGGTTCTTGGTGTTTTTTAGCAAATCGATTCCACGGGCAAACATCTTGGCAAACATCGCATCCAAACATCCAATTATCCATTTTCCCTTTAAACTCCGTGGGTAGAATTGCATCTTTTAATTCAATGGTCAAATATGAAATACATTTCGAACCATCAACAACATATGGCTCGACGATTGCATCGGTTGGACAAGCATCAATACAGCGCGTGCATGTTCCACAATAATCTTTTATAGGTCCATCTGCTTCGAGTTCCAAATCAAGGATTAACTCAGCAATGAAAAAGAACGATCCTTGTTTCGGATGTATAAGATTACTGTTCTTTCCAACCCAACCTAAACCTGATTTCTTTGCCCATGCTTTATCCATTACCGGTGCCGAATCAACAAATACACGCCCACTCACTTCACCAATCACTGATTGAATGTCCTCTAAGAAAACCTTTAACTTGTCTTTTATTACATAATGATAATCTTCCCCAAAAGCATATTTGGAAAGTTTAGGAGCTGATTCGTCTTGCTGTAATTCGTCGGTTTGATAATTCAATAAAAGAGAAACGACCGATTTTGCACCATCCACTAATAAACGGGGATCTAAACGTTTATCAAAATGGTTTTCCATATAGGACATTTTACCATTATACGATCTTTTCAGCCACGTTTCAAGGTGCTGCGCTTCATCTTCTAAAAAATTAGCTTTAGAAATACCACAGTAAGAAAAACCCAATTCTAGTGCCTTTTCCTTTATGAACTTGGTGTGATTAATTCGCTGCATGGTTGAGGAAACTAGAATAGTCCACCTTGCACCCAACCTTGGTCTTTCCCCAAATGTCTAAATGCCTTTTCTGTTGCTTTTCGTCCACGAGAAGTTCGCATTAAAAAACCTTCTTGAATTAAAAATGGTTCGTACACCTCCTCCAAGGTTCCAGCATTTTCACCGATAGCAGTTGCAATAGTCGTTAATCCAACTGGTCCACCATTGAATTTATCGATAATGGCTTTTAGTATTCGGATATCCATTTCATCCAAACCATTTTCATCGACATTCAGTGCTTTCAATGCAAATTCAGTAATAGCATTGTCAATTACACCTGTTCCCTTGATTTGAGCAAAATCACGAACTCGTCGCAACAATGCATTTGCAATTCTTGGGGTTCCACGACTGCGGCTAGCAATTTTATAAGCTGCTTCTTCGTCAATAGGTATATTCAATAAACCTGAAGAACGTTCAACAATTGACGTCAATGTTTTGGCATCATAATACTCCAAACGCGAATTGATCCCAAAACGCGCTCTCAATGGTGATGTTAACAGACCAGAGCGAGTAGTCGCTCCAATTAATGTAAACGGATTCAATGTTATTTGAACACTTCGTGCATTCGGTCCACTATCGATCAAAATATCGATACAATAGTCTTCCATTGCTGAATACAAATATTCTTCGACAACAGGACTTAAACGATGAATTTCATCGATAAAAAGAACATCTCCTACATTTAGATTCGTTAATAATCCTGCCAAATCACCAGGTTTGTCCAAAACAGGACCGCTAGTAACTTTAAAGCCAACTCCAAGCTCATTTGCAATGATATTAGCTAAAGTTGTTTTACCAAGTCCTGGAGGGCCATGTAGCAAAACGTGATCCAATGGTTCGCCACGCAAAGTTGCTGCTTTGACAAAGATTTCCAAATTCTCAACAACGGATGGTTGACCGGTAAAATCACTCAGACTTTTAGGTCGCAAGACTTTATCATAATCCTGATCGGCATTATTTTCAGCTTCTTCTCTATAGTCAAATGAGTCGTCTTCCATCATTGAATCAAATTTAAACAAAAATACAAAAGCCTCCTGTCATATGACAGAAGGCTTTCAACAATATTATTTCTATTAATGCTCCTCTTCTCCTTCTGCTAAAGGAACTGTTTGAGGAATAAAATCAACATCAGAACCTGGTTTAGAATAGTCATACGGCCATCTATGTACCGTTGGCAATTCTCCTGGCCAGTTACCATGAACGTGCTCAACAGGAGTTGTCCATTCTAACGTTGTTGCATTCCAAGGATTTTGAGGTGCAACTGGTCCTCTATAAATACTATAGAAGAAATTGAACAAGAATAAGATTTGACCTAAAGCAGCGATGATTGCAAAAATTGTAATGATTACATTCAAATCCATCATCATATCATATGAACCAGAATCAAATTCATTGTATACTGAATAATCATAATAACGACGTGGCGCTCCAGCTAATCCAACAAAGTGCATTGGGAAGAAAACACCGTATGCTCCAACAATGGTAATCCAGAAGTGAGCATACCCTAAACGTGTGTTCATCATTCTACCATACATTTTTGGGAACCAATGGTAAACACCACCAAACATACCAAACACTGCTGACATACCCATTACGATATGGAAGTGAGCAACAACGAAATAGGTGTCGTGAACTGTAATGTCTAAAGCTGAATCCGCTAAGATAATACCTGTTACACCACCTGTAATGAATGTTGAAACCAAACCTATTGCAAACAACATTGCTGGGGTAAAGATTAACGAACCTTTCCACAATGTAGTCAAATAGTTAAATACTTTTACAGCTGATGGAATCGCAATCAATAAGGTTGTAAATACGAAGACACTACCAATAAATGGATTCATCCCTGTAACAAACATATGGTGACCCCATACAATAAAGGATAAGAAACCAATTGCTAAAATTGAACCAATCATTGCACGGTAACCGAAGATTGGTTTACGTGAATTGGTTGCAATAATTTCTGATGACAAACCTAGAGCTGGTAATAATACAATGTAAACTTCTGGGTGACCTAAAAACCAGAATAAATGTTGATACAAAATTGGTGAACCACCATGGTTCGTCAACATTTCACCACCTACGATGATATCTGATAAATAGAAAGAAGTACCAGCCAATCTATCCATGATTAACAACAAAGCTGCTGATAATAATACTGGGAAAGATAAAACACCTAAAATTGCTGTTACAAAGAACGCCCAAATTGTTAATGGCATTCTAGTCATACTCATCCCTTTAGTACGTAAGTTCAATACAGTAACAATGTAGTTCAAAGAACCAATCAAAGAAGATGCAATGAAAATAGCCATTGAAAACAACCACAATGTCATACCTGTTCCAGAACCACTAACCGCCTGAGGCAATGCAGATAAAGGAGGATAAATTGTCCAACCTGCCATTGCTGGTCCTGATTCAACAAACAATGACGCTAACATCAAAATAGACGATAAGAAGAAGAACCAATATGAAAGCATGTTCATGAAACCTGATGCCATATCTCTAGCTCCCAATTGCAATGGAATTAATAAGTTAGAGAATGTTCCAGATAATCCACCTGTTAACAAGAAGAATACCATGATTGTACCATGAATTGTTACCAATCCTAAGTACATATCTTCCTTCAATACACCTCCTGGTGCCCAAGTTTCACCTAAGAAAAATGAAAGAAAATCAGAACTCTCACCAGGCCATGCTAATTGGATACGGAATAAAATAGACAATAACATTGCTACTAATCCCATAAATACAGCAGTCATTAAAAACTGCTTACCAATCATTTTATGATCTTGGCTGAAGATATACTTTGAAACGAAACTTTCTTCATGGTGTCCATGATCATTATCATGTCCATGTGCGTCGTGATGTCCGTGTGCTTCGTGCGCTACTGCCGCCATTTTATTTCTGTTTAATTATTATTAAATTGATTATTTCGCTGCAACATTTAAAGTATCCACTTTAACTGCTAAACTATCTGCTGGAGCTGCTCCTTCAGCCGGTGCAGTTGTTGCTGCCGCCGCTGCGAAATAAGCATCTCTAAACGTTTGTTTCTTTTTACCATTCATCCAAGCAGTATACTCAGCCTCAGGTAAAACAACAACCATCATTTTCATTTTGTAGTGTGCACCACCACAAATCTTATTACACATCAATATGTAGTTGAACTTCTCGTCGTTCTTTTTCTTACGCATATCTTTTGTAGTAACATCAGGCGTAAATTTAAAACGAGTTGTCATACCAGGAACAGTATTCATTTGAGCTCTGAAATGTGGGAAATATGCTGAATGAATAACATCTTTTGAACGGAAATTAAACTCATATTCTTTATTAACACATAAGTACAATGTATCTTTTTGAATGATATCATCCCATGCTTGTGCATCAATTTTAGCATTATGATGAGCTTTCATTTGGTATAACAAACGAATCAAACGTTGTTTTCTTGAAAGATCATTTTCCATTTTCTCACGATCCTCAGGAACGAAAATCATTTTACGATCATTCAACTTTGTTTCTAACGCTTTGATTCCGGTTGGGCCATTTTCCATATTATTTATGGCACTATCAATAGTTTCTGTTGTCATCAACGCTAACTCATTGTTATCAGTTGTCAATTTATAATCAAAACGACCTAATGTATTGTCTTCTCCTGAATAACGAGCAGTCCAATCAAATTGTTTTGAGAATAACTCAACACGTATTGATTCATTTTTCGCATGTGAAGTTGTTTCATTCCAACTTTTCAACCCTAAAATAATTATAACCGCTAATACACATGCTGGAACAACTGTCCACAACATCTCCAATTTGTTATTATGCGGATAATAAAAAGCCTTAACTCCTGGTTTGCGAACATACTTGTATGCAAAGATGAACAACAAAGAATTCGTTAAAAAGAAAACAGCAATCACAATAATAAAGTTCAGATTTAATAACCAATCTAATTCTCTACCATGCATAGAAGCAGCATCTCCACGACCTGTCCAACCAAACTTATAAATTAAATAAATGAAACTCATGTAGAATAAGATCATGAATGTCAACATCAACTTTGCATTTAAGCGATTATCTCTATTGCTGATCTCATGTTCACCACGATTTCTTAGTTTAGAAGAAAGTTCATATACACGCACTAACTGTGCTATTGCAATAACTCCTAAAACTATAACGATTAAAGCCACTAATTTACTTCCCATCATTTCTCAATTATCTGTAATAAAACGTTCTTTTTAGATTTCGTGGTGAATACTTTCGTCCAAGAATGGATGATTCACCGGTGTTAAAGGCGCCTTCGTTAAGTTATTCAGAATAACACGAATGAAGAAGCCAGCAACTAATACTGCCATACCAATTTCTAAGAAACCAATCTTAGCGCTTTGTCCTAATGATCCAGCAGACACCATAATGTAAACGTCCAACCAGTGACCGATAAGAATAATCACACCAACGAATGACAAAATTCCAGCATTTCTTTTCGCGTCTCTCGACATTAAGATTAACATTGGGAAAGCGAAATTAATTAAGAACATACCGAAGTACATCATTTTGTAGTGCTCAATGCGCGTAATGTAATAAACAACTTCCTCACCAATGTTTGCGTACCAAATCAACATGAATTGAGAGAACCACAAATATGACCACAAGAAAGATGTAGCAAAAGTCCATTTACCTAAATCATGAATGTGACTATCATTTACTTTCGGTAAGTAACCTAATTTTTTCAAATACAATGTCAACATTACCAAAACAGTCATTGTTGAAACCCACATACCAGCGAATGTATACCATCCAAACAATGTAGAGAACCAGTGAACATCAATTGACATTAACCAATCCCACGCAGATGTTGAACTAAATACTGCGAAGAATACAAGAAAAGTCGCTGCTTTTCTATAGTTTTTAAAGTGTAAATCAGTACCACCAATTCTATCTTCTTCCAAAGAGCGCATTCTGAATCCACGCAAAAACAAGTAATAAACTGCCATGTAAACTAAAGTACGAATCCAAAAGAAGATTGGATTTAAGTAAGCAGCTTTACCAGCAATGATACTATCATAATGATGCGTTCCTTCAGTTGTATATTCAGGATCCATCCATAAATAAATATGTGCCCCTTTCATGAACGTAATTGTCAAAAGTGTAAGTGCAAGCATAGCCATACCATATGGTAAGTATCCAGCAACCGCTTCAATTACTCTTTTTACAGACGCATACCATCCTGTTTCTGTAGCATATTGTAATGCCAAGAAAAACAAAGCTCCTAAACCAATAGCAAAAAAGAAGAAGCTATTGATTAAACCATTTGTTAAAAGACGTGTTTCAAAATGATGTTCGTTCATACTTGTAAAAACACCAATCGCTGTAAACAAAAGGCCAATCACCATCAATGATGTTGTGAAAACCTTTGCTTTATTTGATATAGAGAATTCCATCTTATCTAGTTATTCAGATTATTATAATTTTTTAGTTGAATCAGCAACTACTGGTGCAGCAACTGCAGCTGGTAAACCATTTGCATCAAATGATCCATAAGCAGGGTTTTGGAACTTTCTTACATAGTGCACCAAAGTCCAGATTTCCTTTTTATTCAATTGAGAAGCATGTCCACCCATGGCATTTAAACCATAATAAATTGAGTAGAATAACTGGCCATCAGACTTATCAGCTCTTTCTGTATAATTTGGAACACCAACATAGGCACCACTTGCAACCATTGGCCCTTGACCATCACCCTTTTCTCCATGACAGTGTTGACACATTGCTGTATACAACTCTTTTCCTTTTTTAAACATTGCTTCTGAATTATCAGCAGTCAATTTTAAAGGATTCATATCCGATGCAGCTAAAGTATATTCATCTTGCATTGAAAAATCATACCCAAATAAGCCATGAGTAGTTTTAAATGCAATATTTGGCTTTCTGAAATATGGCAACATTAAACTCACTGTTGATGAATCAGTTCCATAATAAGGAACGGTTCCATTTGGAGGTGTCATTGCAGACAATTTCATCTTAACTGACATGTTCTCTGCACCTCTAATTTCGCCATAGTCAACGTATGGCTCAATTGCAGGAGAGCGATACATGTCTGGCATATATTCTAATCCTGAACTATCACCACTTGCAGAACACGCGCCTAATATCAAGGTTGAAACCGCGATAACTGCTAAACTTGCTAGTGCCTTAAATTTAATTTTCATCTGTCTCTTCAATTTATTTTGTCAGACGGAACTCCGTTTCCGAAGCTACATGGCAAACTATTTAATTTCTTTTTGATCTAATTCGATTAAACCTGTTTCTTTCAACATTCCTTCCAATTCATCAGAAGTGAATTTATCGTTTTCAGAAAGTCTAATTTCTATAACGAATTTATCATCTGTTGTTCTTGGATCAGGATTTTGAGCTGGCATTCCAGGTAATGTTTTATTTCTTAATAAATAAGTAATTGCCATTCCGTGAGCAGCACACAATACTGTAAACTCAAACGTAATTGGAATAAACGCCAACATATTGTCTAAGTATGAAAAGTTTGGTTTACCACCAATGTTCATCGGCCAGTCAACAACCATAAAGAAACGCATTCCAATAGTTGCCAATAACAAACCTGTTAGACCATATAAAAAGGCCATGATACCCAAACGTGTATTTTTAATTCCAATAATTGGATCGATACCGTGAATTGGGAACGGAGAAAATACCTCCGAAATTTTAACACCTTTTGCGACTAATTTCTTTGCGCCATCTTTTAGCACATCGTCATCGTCGTACATTGCATATATAACTTTCTCTGCCATGTCCTTATTATTAATGGTTTGAATGACTTTCTTCTGAATGATCGTGGTGATCTGGAGCATTTTTATATGATTCTCCAGAAGACTTCAAGATTGTTTTTACCTCATTCAACGCTAATACCGGGAAGTAACGAGCAAACAATAAGAAGAATACGAAGAACAAACCAATCGTTCCAACATATACACCTAAATCGATGTGGCTTGGGTAATGCATACTCCACGCACCTGGAATGTAATCACGGTGAATTGAAGTAACGATAATTACGTAACGCTCGAACCACATACCTATGTTTACCACAATTGAAATAATGAAAGTAAACAATAAACTTCTTCTCAATTTACGGAACCACATCAACTGTGGAGAAATTACGTTACATGTCATCATTGACCAGTAAGCCCACCAGTATGGACCAGTTGCACGGTTAATGAACGCGTATGATTCATACTCAACTCCTGAGTACCAAGAGATAAATAACTCCGTAATATAAGCTGTACCAACAATCGAACCTGTAACCATGATTACGATGTTCATGTACTCAACATGTTTTGTATGAATGTATGCCTCAAGACCCATTGCTTTACGCATGATCAACATTAAAGTTTGTACCATCGCGAAACCAGAGAATACAGCTCCCGCTACGAAATATGGAGGGAAGATTGTTGTATGCCATCCAGGAATAACCGATGTAGCAAAGTCAAAAGATACAATCGAGTGAACGGAGAATACAAGTGGTGTAGCTAAACCTGCTAAAACCAATGAAACTAATTCGAAACGATTCCAATGTTTAGCTCTACCAGACCAACCGAATGATAAAATAGAATACATTTTTTTAGCAACCGGCTTTTTAGCTCTATCACGAATCGTTGCGAAATCAGGAATCAAACCAATATACCAGAACACTAAAGAAACTGAAAGATAAGTTGAAATCGCGAATACGTCCCATAATAAAGGAGAGTTAAAGTTAACCCAAAGAGAACCGAATTGATTTGGTAATGGAAGTGTCCAGTAACCAACCCATAAACGACCCATGTGAATTAACGGGAACAAACCTGCCATAAATACGGCGAAAATTGTCATCGCTTCTGCAGAACGGTTAATCGCCATTCTCCATTTTTGACGGAACAATAATAATACTGCTGAGATAAGAGTACCTGCGTGACCAATACCTACCCACCAAACGAAGTTAGTAATATCCCAAGCCCATCCGATGGTTTTGTTCAATCCCCAAACTCCAATACCAGTACCAAGTAGATATAGAATACATCCTACACCGTACAAACCAATAATCAAGGCAATCCCAAAAAGGATATACCACATTCTTGGTGCTTTGTCCTCAATCGGGCGACAAACATCTTCTGTGATGTCGTGATAGGTCTTGTGACCTAAAATGAGGGGTTCTCTAATTGCTGCTTCTTTATGCATTACAACCGAATTTATTCAATTAATGATTTTTCTTATCTGCATGTTTCGCCTCACCATGGTGCTCTTCCGATACCTGTAATTTAGCTAACACATCATTTTTCTCGTTACGTACTTTAACTTTGTACCAAACATTTGGTTTAACACCAACTTCTTCTAAAGCTTGATAAGAACGAGTATCTTCTGAACTTGATCTAACCATAGATTTCAAGTCGTTCCAGTCTCCAACAATAATTGCATTAGTAGGACATGCATCAGCACAAGCTGAAACAAAGTCTCCATCAACTACTGGTCTTCCTTCTTTCTTAGCATCTAACTTACCAGCTTGGATACGTTGAACACAGAAAGAACATTTTTCCATTACACCACGCGTGCGTACAGTTACATCTGGATTCAATACCATTCTACCTAAGTCATCTTGTGCCGGATTCACCTCGGTGAATTTTTTGTAAGATGGGTAGTTAAACCAGTTGAAACGACGAACTTTATAAGGACAGTTGTTTGCACAATATCTTGTACCAATACATCTGTTGTATGCCATTTGGTTTAATCCTTCATTACTGTGTGTTGTTGCAGCAACTGGACAAACTGTTTCACAAGGAGCGTGATTACAGTGGTGACACATCATTGGCATGTGAACAACACGAGGATTAACTGCAGCTACTTCAGCAGCTGTATAATTGAAATCATCTCCATCTTTTTTCGTTCCTGGAACAACCTCTTCATCTGAAGCGAAGTAACGATCGATACGCAACCAGTGCATTTCACGACCTCTTCTAATTTCATCCTTACCAACAACTGGTACGTTGTTTTCAGATTGACAAGCGATTAAACATGCACCACATCCGATACAAGAAGACAAATCAACTGTCATTCCCCATCTGTGACCAATGTTCTCAACTGGATGCGCATCCCACAAGTCAAACTCACTCATTGGAGCCTCAATGTGGTTTCCTTCAGCATCCATTTTCTGCAACATGTGCGGAGGATTGAATGCTTCTCTATCACCTTTATTAAAAATATCTAAAGTAGTCTCACGAACAATTGAGTAACGACCCATCACAGTGTGATGAATTTGCGTTGCTGCAATTGGATAAGATCCTTCTAATTTCGTAATACTTCCTGACGCATTGAATGCTAATGTTCCATTATCATTTTGAACGAATTGGAAGGCATTTGCACCAATTGGAGCTGGTTTACCATCTTCTGTTGTAGCTGTACCGCCGTATTCTTTCGTTTGGAATGCAGCTTTACCGATGTTTTCACCGTTTGCTCCACGTCCATAACCTAATGCGATACCAACAGTTCCAAGAGCTTGTCCTGGAAGAGGATAAACTGGTAATGTTAACTCTGCACCACCAACTTTAACCTTCGCTAAACTTAAACCATGTTCTTGATCATACGTTGTTGCGTAACCTGCTTTGTCCATTTCAGCAGGATTCATTGTGATGTAGTTATCCCAAGTTACCTTCGTCATTGGATCTGGCAACTCTTGTAACCAAGGGTTATTTGCTTGATTTCCAATACCAATACCTGCTTTTTGATACAACACAACCTCTAAACCATTTCCTTTAGGAAGGTTTGTGTAAGCTGAATCTTTGAAAGTCAAAGGTACTAATGGTGCCATTGGCGTCATTTCAACACAACTGTTGTGAACTGCCATGCTCCAATATGTATGGAAATCTGCGTATTTCGTTTGTGATGGGAATCCGTATGTTTCCCAAGTTTTACGAATATAATCGTAAGCAACTTTCGAATCTTTACCAGCACGATTTGCTTTACCTCCCCAAACCAAAATTGATTCTAGAGCAGAAGCTGTATTGAATAAAGGACGAATAGTTGGTTGAGCAACTGCATATTCGTTAGCTTTCGCATTGAAATCGTTCCATCCTTCTAACGCGTGGTGATCAGGTGCAACATATTTACAATTTGAAGCCGTTTCATCTGCATGAGATGCAAACGATACAGTTGTTTTAATTTTCGCTAATGCTTCTCCGAATTTTTTACCATTTGCCAATGTGTATAAAGGATTTACTCCTAAGAATACAACTGCATCTGGGCCTTTTCCAGCAATTACATCGCTAACAAACTTGTTCATTTTAGCATCTTCCGATTTGAACAAGTTAATTGGGTTATTTAAATTCAATGTTGAAGAATATGCTCCTAAAACATTGTTTAATTTATTTACTAATAATTGAATTCCTTTGCTATTTGAATCTGAAACAACAATTGAATCAGCCTTAGATGCTTTCAACGATTTGATTGCTTCGTCAGCAATTGCTTTAACCTCTTTAGATAAGTCAGAAGCAACACCAGTTGAAACACCGAAACCTTTTAATAAGTATGATAAAACTGCAGCTTGTTCAGATGGTTTAATCATTCCTCGGTAGTCAGCATTTGAACCAGTTACCGACATCATTGACTCAAATTGGAAGTGTTTAGACATCCATTCACCTGAAGGATTTCTACGTGTTCCGTATTGTGTAGCAAATTGTGTTGGTAATAACCAAGAGTTCAAGAAGTCAGCACCAACACTAACAATCGTTTTAGCTTTCGAGAAATCATAATCAGGAATTAACTCAACTCCGAATGAATCTTTATTTGCCAAACGCATTCCAGCGTAAGAAACTGCATCATATTGAATATGTTCAAATTTAGCTGGATTTTCAACTACCCCAAGTGAAGCTGCTAATTCACCAATTGCCATTCCTAAAGAAGGACTAATTACTGTATTTGAAACTAAAACAACTTTTTTCGCTGCTTTTAAACCTGCTTTTACACCATCATCAACTTTTGTCCAAGATTTTCCTTGACCATCAATTGTTGGTTCTTGCAAACGAGCTGAATCATACAATCCTAAAACAGATGCAATGATTTGTGCGTTTGTCCCTCCAGAAGTAAAACCGAAGTCTTTATTTCCTTTGATATAAATTGGTCGACCTTCACGTGTTTTTACCAAAATGCTTGCATAAGACACACCATCATAGTATGTAGAAGCGTACCAAGTTGGCATCCCTGGAATAACATTCTCAGGTTTGTTAACGTAAGGAATTGCTTTTGTAACTGGAGCCTCACACGCTGCAACAGTCGCTGCTGCAACACTGAAACCTAAAAACTTTAAGAAATCACGACGTGCTGTTGATGTTTCTTTTAAGTTTTCGTCACCCAAGAATTCATCTACCGACATTTGCGTCGGAAACTCTTGATCCTTTGAATTTAGGAACTCTGGAGTCTCTCTTAATTCCTCAAGACCTTTCCAATATTTTCTTGTCATTCCCATATGCTTATTTGGACTTCTTCTATTCGTTAATTAATAGTGACATTTTGCACATTCCCAACCACCTAACTCATTTACGGTTACTTTACCATCTTTTAGGTAACTACCATATAAAGTTTTGTCGTTGTTCAACAAACGCTTGTGAATTTCATTGTAGTAACCATCATTTCTTGTATCAATTGCTCCAGTAGAAATTTCTTTCGCACCGTGACATTCAATACACCA
>CAJAVU010000057.1 GCA_903945495.1 uncultured Flavobacteriales bacterium
ATCAACTTTGCAATAGTTGGTTTAATATTTGGAACAAATTTAACCTACTATGCCTCGATCGAATTTACGATGTCACATTTATATGCCTTCGTATTTTGCACCTGGTTTTTAGTTTTTCTTAAAAAATGGGTTGAAACTAACAGAACGAAGGATTTTTATTTGGCAGTATTTTTTTATAGTTTTTTGATTCTAATTCGTCCAGTTGATGGACTGATTCTATTAATTGCTCCTTTCTTTTTTAATTCATTCAACGCTTTTTTAGATCGCATAGGAATCACAGTGAAGAAGCCCAAAACAATCGTTTTCTCCTTTTTAATTTTCATTTGTTTTATTGGGATTCAATTGATGTCAAATTACGCACAATTTGGAATGCTTAAGTTAAATGGCTACACCAATGAAGGATTTGATTACCTATTTTCACCAAAGTTCATTGAAGTTCTTTTTGGTTACAGAAAAGGAATGTTCATGTATAGTCCTTTATTGTTATTGATCATTCCAGCATTCTTAGTGTTATTTGTCAAGAGAAAATACTTCGGCATTGGATCCATTGTTGTTTTTGTTATAATCATTTGGATTACATCTTCCTGGTGGTGTTGGTATTATGGGGGAGGCTTCGGAATGCGCCCGTTGATTGATTTCTACTCATTTTTTGGATTAATCATAGCGCTTTCTTTTCAGTATTACTCGCAAATTATCCGAGGTATTATTGTGCTTTGTAGTATTGCTTTTGTTTATTTTTCTCAAGTAGCAGAATATCAATATATCAATAACATCTTTCACTGGGATCAAATGAACAAGCATTCTTATTGGCATTTATTCTTGAAAGAAGATAGTCGTTTTGCTTGGTATCCACACTTGCAATTGGAGAGTGAATCTTTGCCTAAAGATGTTCCATACAAAAAAATACGAATTTCGTTCAATGCTGCAGTCAAACGTTTAAACGGAGTTTATTCGTTAAATTCAATCAAAAAAGAATTTCATTTTAATCCTCAGAAACTGGATGCAACCAACTATGGATTTTTACTTGAAGGAGAAGCCTTGATAACGAATCCAAATGATATTTTTGGGGTAGAGTTGCTGTGTTTTAAAAAGAACGATACAATTCATCGAAAAATCGAGTATATCGGGAATCAAATAAAAGACGTCAATAGCTTTGGTCACTTTGAATTAGAATTTTATAATGGGCATATTCCATATTCCGATTCAATTCAAATGTTAATAGATGATCATAGTTCAACTAGAAAATTAAAAAATGCGACAATTACCATTTTAATGTATAAATAATTTAGATTACAAGCTTTCGGAAAATTCAACTAGTTAGAATTTACTATTTCATTTTCCTACTATCTTCACCACATGAAACGAGAAATCATTCAAACAGCCGACGGTTCAAACACGATTCACATTCCTGATATGGATGAAAATTATCATTCTACTCATGGCGCTTTGCAAGAGGCTTTGCATGTGTTTATCAAGAATGGTTTGGAGTTAAAAAAGGAACTTTCGCAACTCGACATTTTTGAAATGGGCTTTGGAACTGGATTAAATGCCTTGTTATGTTTCATTGAAGCGGAAAAAGGGAAACAACACATTTCGTACAAAGGAATTGAAGCGTATCCAGTTGAACCAGAATTGATTCAAGCAATCCGTTACGAAGATTTGGTCGATGATTGCTTTCATAAAGGATTTCAACAAATGCATGAATTATCGTGGAATGAAACACATGCATTAACGAATAACTTTACGTTTGAAAAAATTCATTCAAAAATTGAGGAATATCTGGTCGAACACGAACAAATTGATCTCGTTTTTTATGATGCCTTTGGTCCTAAAGCGCAAGAAGCAATGTGGCATCCGAGTATTTTAAAGAAAATGTTTGACATGCTGAAACCGAATGGAACACTAGTAACTTACTGTGCAAAAGGTCAAGTTAAACGTGATTTAAAAGCCTTGGGATTTACAATTGAAGCTGTTCCAGGTCCGCCAGGAAAGCGAGAAATGACGTTAGCACATAAAAATTAATTGGCGAATTCACATTTCATGATTCCATCACGGTCAATTTCAGTCAGTTTAACTGTTTGAAAAGTATTGACCATTGCTACATCATACGGCATTTTGACTTTTACATAGTTTTCAGTGAAACCGTACATTACACCATTGTCTTCCTCGTGTTCAAATAAAACGGAGCGAATCGAACCAATGTTTTGCTCATAAAATGCGCGTTTTTTCTTGTCTGAAAGAATGTGTAATTGTTTGCTACGTTCACGTCGAACAGCCATTGGAACAGGATCGCCAAGTTTCACAGCGGTTGTATTCGCGCGTTCTGAATAGGTAAAGACATGTAAATAGGAAATATCAATGTCTTTCAAGAAATTGATGGTATCCAAGAATTCTTCATCTGTTTCACCTGGAAAACCAACAATTACATCAACACCAATACACGCATCGGCACGTAAAGATTTAATGTAGGCAACACGTTCGGCGTACAATTCACGTAAATACTTTCTGCGCATTGCTTGCAACAAACGATTATTTCCTGATTGTAAAGGAACATGAAAATGGGGAACGAAACGTTTTGACTCGTTTAAGGAAAAATGAATAATCTCATTCGTCAATAAATTCGGTTCAATCGAAGAAATTCGGTAACGATCAATTCCTTCAACTTTATCCAATTCTTTGACCAAACCAAATAGGTTTTCGTCGCCTCCTTGTCCAAAATCACCGATGTTCACACCTGTTAAAACAACTTCTTTTACATCAGTTAAAGCAATTTTCTCTGCTTCTTCTAGCGTTTTTGCAATCGATGCATTTCTACTTTTACCACGCGCTAAAGGAATCGTACAAAAAGTACAGAAATAGTCACAACCATCTTGTACTTTCAAGAATGAGCGTGTGCGATCGCCATAAGAAAAGGCAGGAACGAATTCCTTAGTGTTTTTGATCGATTCAAACTCAATCACTGTTTCTTCTGGCTTCGCTTCTAATTTTTCGATATGTTCAATCAAATTGAATTTTTCATTTGCCCCCAAAACGATATCAACTCCGGGAATTTGTCCGATTTCAACAGGTTTTAATTGAGCGAAACATCCAATGATTGCCACAAAAGCATCTGGATTAATCTTCAACGCCTTTTTTACAAGTTGCTTGCATTTTTTATCAGCATTTTCAGTTACTGAACATGTATTAATCACATAAATATCCGGAGTTTCTTCAAAATCAACCTTCGCATATCCAGCATCATCGAATAGGCGAGAAATGGTTGATGTCTCCGAGAAATTCAACTTGCACCCTAAGGTGTAAAACGCAACTTTTTTGTATTGATTCATAATCGAGTGCAAAAATAGAAAATTTCCAGCATTCCTTCATTTTCCAAATCCCTCATTATTTCATTTATTCTTTATATTTGTCTAGAATCATTCGGGACTAGTATGCTGATCACGTATATCGTATTAATTATCATTGCAATTGTTTTTAAGTTCCTTCATTGGCCAGGCGGTTCATTGATACTTTTGTTTTCCATTCTTTTTCCCTTGATTGATATTCTAATTCAATCCTTGCGAAAAAAGGAAGATAAGATTGCTCGCATCTACAGTGCAATAAGTCTTTTTTTATTAGCGGTTTTCATTCAATTTAAATTGCTTGCATGGCCGGGAGGAATTCCATTGTTGTTTTTTGGATTATTATTGGCAGGATTTAGTTTCTATCATTTAAACAAAAAGAAAAGTCGATTTTCAGTACGTTTTATCCTATTTTCGGCAGTGATTTTATTCGCACTGTTCAATGCATCTTTAAAAACGAGTACCTTGAAATTGGCCTATTCTCTAGAAGATCCATTTGATTCGAACACGCAGGTTCCAACGTTTTGGGTGCAACAATTAGCGTACGATTTTTACCGAGAAGGCGATTACAAAAAGGCAGAATTTCTGATTCAAAAGAATATTAATCACATTGAACGTTTGTTAAAACAAGAGGATGTGGAAGATTTCTTGCGAGACATTGACGAGAAGAATTTGGAACAATCGAAATTAGATTTAAAACAACTAAAGAATCGTAAATGGTCGTTCAATCCATTGATTCCTGAAGACAGACAAGAATGAAAAAATCACTAGCACTTGAATATGAAGATTTTGCAGATTACAGCGAATTACCTGAATTGGAGCAAAATCTAGTCGAAAAAGCCTATTCAATATCCAATGATGCGTATGCGCCATACAGCAATTTTAAAGTTGGTGCAGCGGTTTTATTGGGAAATGGGGAAGTAGTGCTTGGTAGTAATCAAGAAAACATTGCATATCCATCCGGTTTGTGCGCTGAACGTGTTGCCTTGTTTTATACAGGTGCAAACTATCCCAATGAAACAATTAAACTGTTGGTCATCGTAGCCAAAGGAGATTTGTTACCCTTTGATAAGATTTTATCGCCTTGTGGATCATGTCGACAAGTATTGGTTGAATCAGAATCGCGCCAAACAGAACCTTTTCAAGTGATTTTGGTGAGTCAAAATAGACGAACGATTCGCTTCTCATCTGCCAAAGATTTATTACCTTTTGCCTTCGGAACGATTTAAATACTAGAGAATTATGAAAGTATTGGAGAAATGGTGGTTTTGGTTTGCTTTGAGTTTTATTACGTATGCAAATACCTTGAATCACGATTATACGATTGATGATTTAATTGTTGTTACATCCAATAAAATGACGCAAGAGGGAATCGGCGGAATTCCTGAATTGTTCAAACACAGTTATTTATTTGGGTATGATGGTCGTGAGGATGAATCGTATCGACCTGTGACTTTAGCAAGTTTTGCTGTAGAGAAATCATTTTTTGATGCAAAACCAGCCGCCTCACATTTCGTTCAAGTCTTGTTATACGGACTTTGCATGATTGTCGTTTTTAAGTATTTATCGCGTTTATTTGGGGAGGAGAAAAAGGATTACTTGTTGGAAATCTCCAAAGAGTTTTTCGAGCAACAAAAAATCGAAAAGAGTTTGGAAATCATGACAATTTATGTAGATCGTTTTCCTGAAGATTTAAGTGCAAAATCAAACAAAGGGATGTTACTGGAAATGCAAGGTTCTAAGAAAGAAGCCTTAAAAATCTACGAAGAAATTTTGTCGAAGGATCCAAATCAAGTGCACACCAAAGAATTATACAACAAATTAAAACAATCCATCTAATGCGCATCTTTTTCATTTTATCTGTAGGAATACTACTCGCGTCTTGTCATTCAACTAAAACAGCTGAAATTACAACAACACCAGAACCAAAACCGGCAACTGAACATACAAAAGACCTTGTGATGGGAAAAGTTGAAATTCAACATTTTTCAGATTATGCAGCGGATACAACGGTTCATACCTTGTCGTATATGTATTACGATGCGACGATAGGACCAAAGGCGGTTTACAAAGACTCAATCAATCAACATATTATTGATTTTACACGCACGTCAACCGAATTTGAAATTGATGAATCCAGAACTGCAACCTTGAACAATGAATTTTTTGAGAAGCAATTGAAGTCTTTTGAAGCCATTGCAGCTGAGGCTTATTCAATGGATGAAACCGAAAATTTGTGGGATTACCAAGGAACAATAGCAATCACAGAATACCCTAATTTTGTTGCCTTAGAAATAGGGAATTGGACATACACTGGCGGAGCACATGGAAATGGCTTTACTGGTTACACCATGATTGACCGAAAAACAGGGGCTGTCTTGAATTTAGCAGATTTTGTTACTGATTTAAACGCTTTTGCAGTGATTGCTGAACGCGAATTCAGAAAAGACAATGAAATAGGAGCAAATGATAATCTAATGGAACTAGGATATTGGTTTGAAGAAGGAAAATTTCAGTGCAATGAAAACTTCTTTTTTGATAACAATGAACTAGTCTTTTTATACAACAATTATGAGATTGCACCTTATTCGGCAGGTCAAATCACTTTTTCAATTTCATTGAGTGATTTAACGAATTTGTTAAGAATTAAACCTTAGGTGATTTTTGTTTTAGTGGAACACAATAAATAAAAGTTGTTTTACTAGAATTTTCTATATTTGCGAATTGAATTTTTAACAGGGAATAACATGGCGGTAAAAACTGCAAGCAAACCTTCTAAAACCTCTAAAAAAGAGTCAACTGCAGGGAAAACAAAATTTTCAAAGGACACGTACATTAAATGGTACAAGGACATGTTGTTGATTCGTAAATTCGAAGAGAAAACGGGTCAGTTATACATTCAACAAAAATTTGGTGGATTTTGTCACTTATACATTGGACAAGAGGCAATCGTTGCAGGAACAGCAAGTGCTTGTCGCCCAGGTGATAAACACATGACAGCATATCGTGACCACGCACATCCAATTGCTCTAGGAACAGATCCACGTATTTTAATGGCTGAACTTTACGGTCGTGTTACTGGATGTTCGAAAGGAAAAGGTGGTTCAATGCACTTTTTTGATAAAGAGAAAAACTTCATGGGTGGACACGGAATCGTTGGTGCTCAAATTGTGATGGGTGCAGGCGTTGGTTTCGCTGAAAAATACAATGGAACAGACAATGTTGCTTTTGTTTCAATGGGTGATGGAGCTGTTCGTCAAGGTGCTTTGCATGAAACATTCAATATGGCAATGAACTGGAAATTACCAGTGATTTTCATTATTGAAAACAATAATTATGCAATGGGAACATCGGTTGAGCGTACAACAAACGTTACGGATCTTTCAAAAATTGGACTTTCATATGAAATGCCTTCGAAAATTGTAAATGGAATGTCTCCTGAGGCTGTTCACGAAGCAATTGAAGAAGCTGCAGATCGCGCTCGTCGTGGTGATGGACCAACATTGTTGGATATCAGAACATATCGTTATAAAGGACACTCAATGTCAGATCCTCAAAAATACCGTTCGAAAGAAGAGGTAGCTGAGTGGATGGAACAAGATCCTATCGAGCACTGTTTGAGAATGATTCAAAGCAACAAATGGTTATCTCAAGCAGAAATTGATGAAATTGGTGTTTGGGTGAAAAAAGAAGTGGATGAATCAGTTGAATTTGCTGAAAACTCTCCATATCCAGAAGCACATGAGTTGTATGAAGACATTTACATGCAAACGGATTACCCATATATCAAAGAATACTAAAAAGAACCGAGAACCAAGATCCGAGAATCGAGAACTGAGAGTCGAGTTCGCGGTGGAGGGGAAAGTTTGGTTCAAGGTAGTTGTGTTAAAAGAAATAATTAGAATAACATAGAATAGAGAAGCACAAGAGAAAAAGGGATTAAGTCTCGAATCTCTCAAAGAGGTGGTCTCGAATCTAATATCGAAAAAGAAATGGCTGAGATTATATACATGCCCAAGTTGAGCGACACGATGACAGAAGGTGTTGTTGCTGAATGGACTAAAAAAGTTGGTGATAAAGTTGCTTCAGGTGAAGTGTTAGCTGAAATCGAAACGGATAAAGCGACAATGGAATTCGAATCATTTTATGATGGAGTTTTATTGCACATCGGTGTTGAGAAAGGAAAAGCGGCTCCAGTAAATGCTATTTTGGCAATTATAGGTGAAGCAGGTGAAGACGTTAATGCACTATTAGCAACAGCAGGTGCTCCAGCAGCTCCAGCAGCGGCTCCAGTTGAAGAAGCGAAACCAGTTGAAGAAGCAGTGCCATCTCCAGCGCCAGTTGCACCAGTAGCGAAAGCGGCACCAAGTCCAGCACCAGTTGCAGCGGCTAACGCTAACGGACGTGTAATTGCTTCTCCATTGGCGAAAAAAATGGCTGAGGAAAAAGGAATTGATTTAAATGCATTAGCAGGAACAGGTGAAGCAGGTAGAATTGTAAAACGCGATGTAGATCATTATGTGCCTTACACGCCGGCAGAACTCACGTTCTCTTCAGTTCCAGCAGGTGTTGAATCGTATACAGATGAGAATGTTTCGCAAATGCGCAAAACAATCGCTCGTCGTTTGGCTGAAAGTAAATTTACAGCACCTCATTTCTATTTAACATTGGATATTGACATGGATAACGCAATTAAAGCACGTAAGTCAATGAACGCTGTTGAAGGAGTCAAAGTATCATTCAATGATATGGTTGTGAAAGCGGTAGCAATGTCCTTGAAACAACATCCAACAGTGAATTCTTCTTGGTTAGGAGATGTAATTCGTAGAAATCACCACGTACATATTGGTGTTGCTGTTGCAGTTGAAGATGGATTATTGGTTCCAGTTTTACGTTTCGCTGATACAAAAGGCTTAAACCAAATTGGTGCAGAAGTAAAAGAATTCGCTCAAAAAGCAAAAGACAAAAAATTACAACCAGCAGATTGGGAAGGAAATACATTTACAATTTCTAACCTAGGAATGTTCGGTATCGAAGCATTCACTGCAATTGTGAATCCGCCAGACGCTTGTATTTTAGCTGTAGGAGGAATCAAAGAAGTTCCAGTTGTTAAAAATGGTCAAGTTGTTCCAGGAAATGTAATGAAAGTTACCTTGTCTTGTGATCACCGCGTTGTTGATGGAGCATCTGGATCTGCATTCTTACAAACCTTCAAAGGTTACATGGAGAATCCAGTGAATATGTTGTTGTAAAAAGAAAACATAGATAAATGAAAATCCTGATCGAAAGATTGGGATTTTTTTTGGCTAAAAGAATCGTATTAACATCAGTTCTCTATTTGTTAACATTTTTTTGAAGAATAGTCTAAAAATGTTACTTTAGGCCCAAATTATAAACCCAATTTATGTTATTAACTCGAACAATTACTGTTCGGGCAATAATCGCACTACTACTCTCGATGGTTTTTTCCAATAACTCTATTGGTCAAGCTATCGTCCGCGTTCGTGTCTTGTCCGTTCAAACTTTAAATAATGTCGACTGTGATGGTTTTCTTAGCGGAAACAGTGATTTTGTCTGGGAATTCATCGGAACCGATAATACACTAGGGTTTTCCAATAATAACCCTTCTGCTTTGGGAGGATTGTTTGGGGATTTCAATCACGCATTTAAAAATGATAACAATGGTCCTTTTACTTTAATTGCCCCAAGTGGAGATTTTAACCCGAATAGCGGATTATTTTTCGATCATCAATATGTGTGTGCAACTGATGTTCCCAGCCAAATTAATTTAGAATGGCGTGCCTATGAAAACGACGATTTATTTTTTAATTATAATCTACTCGGTTTAGGATCAAATGGTGAAACATCAAACCAAAATGTTACAATGACAGTTCCAATTGCAACTGGAACAACAAATTATACTTACACTGCATCAAGCACGGATGGAGGATGTCAACAGAATTATAGTATTACATTGCAAGTTGAACGTTTACCGCTTGTTATTTCCTATTTTGAAGACAATATATGCGACGCAACGAATATTGCCTTAAATACAACCTATACGTTGGGTTGGTGTCCAGATGCTACCTTAGAAGCGAATGAGCCAAGAGCAACAGATGTTGCCGCAAATGGTTCTGTTTGGTTCCGTTTTGTTGCACCTGCGAGTGGTTCTGTGCAGGTTACAACAGATTTAGGAGGAACTCAATTTGGAACCTACTTTCAACTCTATCACGCGGCAGATGGTTCGAGCTGCACAACTGGTCTGGAACCGCTAACAAACAATGTGATTAAAGATAAATTTGACTATTTATCGAACTATGAGTTTTCTGATGGATTGGATAATTTCTTTGATCCTGAAGCAGATATTACCCTAAGTTCATGCAGTCCAGTAACAGGGTTTAGTTACCAAAAATTAATTCCAAATGAAACGTATTACGTTCAATTTACTTCAGATGAGGCAAACGAACGTGGATATTATGAAGTGCGCGTTAACAGTCTTGGTGGAAGTGCTCCAGATTTAGAAGATATTCCATGTCTTTCATCAACAGTTGTTCCAGGGACAAATCAAATTAGTTCATTAGCGAGTTCACCGGTTACGACAAACTTAAGTTTTGGATGTGCTTACGATGGTGGAAACAGTTTTGGTGAAACAGGATTGGCGCATACTTCAACCAATCCAAATCAATACCATGCCTACGATTATGACCATCCTGCAGTGAACAATGCTGATATGAATGAAAGTGTTTGGTTAAATTTTGTTGCGCCGAACAATGGTCGAATGATTTTTGAGACAGATTATCAAAGTGCTATCTACTCTGAAAGTTCAGCTCTATTTGGTTATGATGCACGTTTTGCACCTGGAATTCCATCGGATTATTCATGTGCCAACTTAGAAGATTTGTATGCTCAGGATGGTGCTTTAAACGGTCTTCTAGGAGGTTCGGTTCAAAGTGCCATTATTGACGCACGATGCTTAGAGCCAGGCTATAAATATTTTGGAATGATTGACCCGGCAAATGCGTTAACCGATCTTTCAGCTCAAGATATCGATACGTGGTTATATGATCCTTCAGTTGTTGACCCAACAACAAATCCACCTGGAAATGATATTCTTTGTTTAGCATTCGCAAATCCTTTGTTTGAAATTCCAGTTACATTGGCAGGTACAAATCCAAATTTTCAAGCAGTTGCAGGAACGAATGAATTTGCGTGTCGCGAATACTTAGCAGGAGAACCAGCAGCGGATCCATTGCAAACGAATCGTGCAGATCAAACAGTCTGGCATTATTTCGTTGCTCCTCCATCGGGTGCTGTTGAAATGAATCTTCGTGCATACATCGGAATGAATCAATTGCGTTATTCAATATATGAATTATTGAATGGAACGGATTGTTATGGTGGACTTCAGCCAGCTACGTTTACATCCGACGGTACAAAAAACACACCTGTTGTAACTCCATTATTACAAGGAGTAGCAGGATTTTCTGGAACGCAGGAATCATTGTGTTGTTTGGTACCGGGAAAAATTTACGCTGTTCAATTAGATGGCGGATCTCCTGGAGATGAAGGACAGTACATTATTGAATACATTCGTGAAATAGCTAGTGATGCCGGTGATATTTTTGTCGAGATGACAAATGGAACGATTATAAATGTGAACCAGCCAGATACTGCTTTTGTTTGTTACGGAGATACAATTTATCCTGGAATCATGTTAAATGGAATTGGTGAAACAACACTCGATATTCCTTCATGTTTGCAATTGGGGTATGTGATCCATACAACCAATCCTGTTCCAAATCCAGTTGCAAATACTGGTTTTACATTTATCGACTCAGTGCAAACAGAGAATGGCGGTTTTGTAAACAATTCAAACGGAACAGGTAGTTTCGGTAATCCATTGTATAATCAGTTGTATTACATTTCACCAATGGCCGATGAGCCAACAAATTGGGGTGATTTAACGTGTATTAGTTCAACGGTTGGAGCTGGTTTACCGCTTGTTTTCTTACAACCAATTGTTCCAACTTCTTCTTATAATAATTCAAACTGTGAAATCACATTTACATGTTCTGGTGGATTGGCAGGATTTAACGGAACTGATTTCTCTTATACAATTTCAAATGCTTCAGGTAATATTGTTGCAGTTGGAACCTTTGCACCTTCGCAGAATGTTGTTTTCCCAGTTCCCTCTGCGGAAGTATTTACAATCTCTGTAACAGATGGAGCTTGTCCATATTCATTTACGATTGACGCAACAGCCTGCGCAAATCCATGTATTGTGAGTCCGAATTTAAATTTTGTGTCTACGACATTGTGTAATGGTGAGAGCATTTTCTTAGCCGGTGCAAACCAAACAACTGCTGGAATGTACACGGATATTTTTGCCGCAGCCAACGGATGTGATAGTACAATTTATACAACTGTTACTATGATTCAGCCAGTTGAATTCTCACAAACCATTTATCTTTGTCAAGGCCTTTCTACTAACGTTGGAAGCAGCACATATAATTCTTCAGGTGTTTACACAGATGTATTGACTGCTGCAAATGGATGTGACAGTACAATTACAACAACCTTGTTTGTGACGTCAACATTTACATCGAATTTTAGTGAGATTATTTGTTATGGAGACTCGTATGCTTTTGGTGATAACAATTTAACGACTAGTGGAATATACAATACAACCTTATCTGCTTCAGGTGGATGTGATTCTATTGTAACCTTATTCTTAACAGTACGACCTTTAGCAACAAGTAATATCAATGCTTCAATTTGCTATGGTCAATCATATCCGTTTGGAGGACAAATGTTGTCAGCAACAGGATCTTATAATCAAACATTGTCGACTGTGAACGGTTGCGATTCGATTGTAACGTTGAATTTAACAGTGCTACCAATTATCAATGGATCTACTTCAGCCACTATTTGTCAAGGTCAATCGTATACATTTGGAACTCAAGTTTTAACTGCTTCAGGAACCTATTCACAGCAGTTTACGACTGCTACAGGTTGTGATTCGATAGCTACACTTTATTTATTTGTTGAAAATCAATTGACATCAAATATTGATACCGCAATTTGTATGGGAGAAACGTATGACCTAGGTTCTCAAACAATTACGGAAACGGGTGTTTATGAAGAATTATTTACAAATGCAGCAGGATGTGATTCTTTAGTTCATCTGGAAATTAGTGTTAATGATTGTTCAGGGCCTTTTGAAATAAGTAATATCGTTACTCCAAATGAAGATGGTCAAAATGATACATGGAAAATCAATCACTTTGAGCAAATTTCTAGTTGCACAGTTACCATCTACAATCGATGGGGACAACCAGTATTTGAGACGACGAATTATCACAATGAATGGGGAGGAACAAAAGATGGTGAATCATTACCGGATGGCGTTTATTATTATTCGATAAAATGTTCGAATGAAGAATATAAAGGTTCATTGAATTTATTTCGATTAAAAAAATAAGAAAAGCTATGAAAACTATCACAAAAATTGGATTTATTCTAGCTAGCTTTTGTTTAGCACTGACTAGTTTTAGTCAACAAACACCGCAATCGAATGTTTATGGTTACAATCGTTTTTCACTGAATCCCGCCTATGCAGGAGAGCAAGGCTGTACAGAAGTGTTTTTTTCTCATTTGAATCAATGGACACGTATTGAAGGTGCTCCAATTACAAGTTTATTATCTGTCAATTCTCGATTAGGAAAAAATTGGGGTATTGGAGGAAGTGTTTTAGTTGATAAATTGGGAATGCTTCAACAAGTAGCAGCTTCAGGATCTGTTTCTTATGGCTTCACCCTGTCGAAAGAACATAAAATTCGAATTGGATTAAGCGCGGGGTATTATCAATTCCGTTTAAATCCTGATGGCGCTGTTGCTTTTGATTTAATGGATAACATTGTGAATGGGGGAAGTCAGTCTTCATCATCGATAAATTCTGAGTTAGGCTTTTTATATCAATTTAAGGGATTAGAAGCATCTTTCTCATCGAAACAAGTGTTACAAACCTTTTCAAATTTCGGTTATTCAGGCTTGGATGGTTATGGTTTAAAACGCCATTTTATTGGACTAGTAGGTTATAAATTTAATCTTAATTCGAATTTAAGTTTAAAACCTTCTGTTTTGTATAAAGGAATAAATAACATTTCGCAATTGGACGTAAATGCCGATTTGACCTATAAAAATTTCTTGCAAGGTGGTTTAGGGTATCGCACAGGTGTTGGATTGATTGGAAGAATAGGTATGAATTTCCGCGACATATTTTTTATTGGTTATGCTTATGAAGCACCTATTCAAAATATAGCGAGTTATGGAGCAGGTTCTCATGAATTGATTTTAGGATTGAAACTTTGTCGTCAACCCAAAACACCACCAGTTGATGATGTAAGTTCTACAAGAAGTCCAATGAAAATAGACACTGTTTATTCCGTAGAACGTATTGTTGATACACTAGTTGTTGAGCGAATTGATACGGTTTATATGGATGCACCTCAACAAAAAGGTGCGTCAGATGAAGAAGCTAAACGCGCATTAGACTTAGCTTCTAAGAAACTGGAATTTGAGAATGACAAATCGATTATTTTGAAAAAATCGTACGGAGAACTGGAATCGTTAACCAATATTCTTTTACTAAGACCTGAATTAAAAATTCGCTTAGAAGGTCACACGGATAATAATGGTACAGAATTTTACAATATGGAACTTTCGAAAAATCGCGTACAAGCTGTAAAAGATTTTCTAGTTGCAAATGGGGTAGAAGCAACACGCATTGAAACTGCTTATTTCGGAGAGTCTAAACCAATTGCAGAAAATACTACCGAAGAAGGAAAAGCGAAGAACCGTCGTGTAGAGATGCATTACATTAAATAAAATAAAATATTATTCACATAGAACATTAAAGCTCCTGTCATTTTGATTGGAGCTTTGTGTTTTATCGATAATATTCAATACCATTTTCACCGACAAATCCAGACTGATTTCCTTTTCGCGTATAATAGAGGATAAATGACCATTTTTCGTTTACTTTTAAGTGAGTGAACAAGTGAATTTCATCATACAAGGCCTCAATTGTTGGATAATGCGTGAAAAGTAACTTAATTCCATGTTTTGTCCCCAAGGTGGTTTCAATGTATTTGAATTGTTCCTTAATTACCAAACGGTCGTAGATTGCTGGAAGAATGACACTATCATTTTGATTTAAACAACCAAACTTTCCATCTTTGTGTAGGATCTTAATCTGTTTGTAGTTGTATTCATTTTGGCGACATTCTAAACTTAAAATAATTCCATTTTTGAGTTCTTTCGAAACGTAATTTTTTGAATCAAAATCAACATCCATTTCTTCGATAACAAATCCTGTCATTCTTTTTGGGTGATTTTTCCATGCATCAATCGTTTCTTGATCGATAGGATATTCCAAGTCATTAACACGTTCAACTTTTGTCCCATTTGCTTTTGTTGCAATTTCATGTTGACGAAAATTGATAAAATCATCTTCGCCTTGCGATTCTGAAATTAGTTCAAGCGAAACATAATCACTTCGGTTTGTTTTTTTATTCTGACTATTAAAAGCATAAAGATTCTTGCTACCTGATTTCTTTAAGTAGATTAAATCCTGCTGTTGACTTTTAAAAACAATGCTATCATAAATAGATTCTGTAACAAACGATTTGGATGCGCATGAATAAATGCCAATTTTGCCTTTTTTATTCTTTAAGAAATACAAGCTTTCAGTTGTGGGATTTTTCACAATGAACTCATCCACTAATGAATGTGCTTTCGGTAAAATCAATTTCTTTTTAGAGCTATAATAATTGTTTCGACCTTTATACTTGACATCTGCTACGAACTCATTTTTTCCATTGATGCGTTTCTCAAAATAGAAACCAGTAGAATCGAATGAACGTGATTTTTCTATATTTCCCAAGGTGTCCGACCAAATCCATTTTCCTTGATTGTTGAAAGGAACCAAAAATGAAGGATTTGTTTGGGCAAAGGAAACACCGTTCAAATTTGAAATTGCGATGACGAAGCAAACAACAAATTTGAATTTTGGCTTTGGGTTAAGTATGTCAATTAACTTATTCAATTGACTGCAAAGATAAGTAATTGTTTAGTTTAAAGCAGATTAAATTATATTTCTATTGGATTGTATAAAGGATACGATTCAAACAAATAGCATTAGAGGTATAACATTATTATTTCTCCAATTGCTTATGCGAACCATCGCAATTCGGCATACGTTTAGACAGTCCACACGTGCAATCTGTAATACCTTTTCCATTCAAGATGCGTGGAATGTATTTATCGATTCGTGCAATTCGTGTAGCTGAATTTTTTGATCCTGAGAAATGTAAAATGTAAGCGCGTTGTCTTCCAGGTGTTAATGCATAAAATGCATCCTTCAATTCAGGAAGTTCGGCGAATTTCGCTGTTAATTCTTCTGGAACAATGAAATCTTCATGCTTTTTCATCGGAACTTTTACACCTGCTTTTTCAACTTCAATAGCTTCAAAGATGTACGCTTTTAAAACAGGTTCAAGTTCAATGATTTCCTGCAAAGAGTTGAAGCGAATTTGTCGACCCGCTTGTACATTTTCTGTTTGCTGAATCAATAGTTTGTGTGTGTCACTCAGCAATGATCCTTTCATGAATAACAAAGCGCAATAGTCCTTAAAACCGTGGATCAAGAGAATGTTTTTAGTACCCAAACAATAACACGGTTGTCCCCATTTTTGCTCTTCCAATAAATTACATTCTAAAACGATTTTTCGCATGTATTTCATTTCCTCACGCCATTGCGACAGTTCTTCCATGTATGCGTCAATTGCTGGGTTCATGAATATGGATTTAACGATTTTTAATCTCTTCCCATGTCTTAAACAAGGCTTCTTGTTCTGGGCGATTTGCTTCTATTTCGCGTAAAGGTTCACATTCCTTCATGGTTGCGTAACAATCTGCAGGTAAAGCTTGATATAAAGCTGTTCCTTTCGTTTTCCAAGCAATCATTTCATCCGATACTTCTTTGATAATTTTCGCTGGATTACCAACAGCAAGACTTCTTTTTGGTAAGTGCATTTTCGCAGGAACAAAACACAAAGCGCCAATAATGCATTCATCTTCCATAATCACATCGTCCATCACAACGCTATTCATTCCAATTAAACAGTTTTCACCAATTGTTCCTCCGTGAATAATTGCTCCGTGACCAATGTGTGCACCTTTTTTCAAGCGGGTAGTGGTACCCGGAAACATGTGAATCGTACAATTTTCTTGCACATTGCAACCATCTTCAATTACGATTTGCCCCCAATCACCGCGAATAGCAGCACCTGGACCAACATAAACGTTTTCGCCAATGATAACATTTCCGATGACAGCTGCCAAAGGATGAATAAAGCTACTTTCTTTGATTACAGGCTTAAAGCCATTGAATTCATAAACCGCCATTGTGAACTTTTTCCCAAAGTTACAATAGATTATTTAGCTTTTTTAGACGGAATACGGAAATTTACACCAAATACAACATTGTACTGTGAAAACAAGAAGTGTTGACTCGCTTTATCCGATTCATTCATGGTTGTGCGAATATCTGGCATGTGAATGAATCCACCGCGCCATTCACTTTGGATAAAGAAATACTTGAAAAACGTAGCGTTCAAGGCTAAAACAGCATTAAATCCGTAACCTGCTAAATGGAATTCATCATAACGGGCATTGTTTAATAATGTGGTATTGGTTCTCGGAACTAATAATCCAAAACCTAAACCTTCATTTGCCGCTAAACTAAAGAATTTTCTACCAAATAAAACGTCGAATCGGCGCACTTCAATATTTTCGTAATTCAAGCCGTCTGTATGCTCAAATTTCAGAAAATCTTCTGTTAACTTAATATCGTCGTTTTCATACGTGCCATCGTAGGTAGGTCCTGTGTTCGAAATCGTACCGTTTATTTTAACTATTTGATCTTGTTGCATCACGTATTTCATGTGGTCTGCCCCCAAAGAAACGTTGTAATGATCATTGAAAAAGTATCCAATTCTAAAATTGTACTGTGGAATTGTAATGCTTGAAGGTTTGAAATATGTTCTTACTGAAAAAGGCGATTGTCTGTCCTTTGCGATCGTGTTTTCCAAGGTGAAATCATAATTGTCTCCTTTAAAATGGATATCTGAAGTATTGTAAGCCGCACGATTCCATCCCCAATAGATAAACCAATTTCCTTTGCGGTAATAGTTGTCTTTTACAAATTCAAATTGACCAAAAAGGTTAAAGCTTGTAACCATTAAAAGTGCAATAATCAGTGCTTTCATAGCAATACGTTTTCAAATTCTGGACAAAGTTAAGTGTTCGAAAGGTATAAATTGGTAATACATGAAATTTAGATTAACTCCAAATAAGGAAGTTGAGCCTTAACAACAGTAGTTTATATGGTATTATTTTTTAGGATCGGGTTTAAATGCGTCCTTCATTTCGTTCATGATTTTGCGTAAGCCAAAAAAAATCAAGAATTTTGCCGAAAATTGTGAAGGTGAATAAAATGGAATTAATGGCGCCTGCTGGTTCTTATGAAGCATTAGCAGCGGCAGTGAAGGCGGGTGCAAACTCGGTTTATTTTGGCGTAGAACAGTTGAATATGCGTACAAAATCAACGCATAATTTCACAATGGAAGATCTACCTGAAATTGCGCGTGTTTGTAAAGAGAACGGATTGAAAAGCTATTTAACACTGAACACAATCGTTTACGATCATGATGTTAGTTTGATGAAACGCATTTTGGACGAAACAAAAGCAAGCGGAATCACAGCTGTAATTGCTTCCGATCATGCAGTTATGAATTACGCCAAGAAAATTGGTGTTACAGTTCATATTTCTACACAAGCAAACATTACAAATATCGATACGGTTGAATTTTATTCTGCCTACGCGGATGTAATGGTGATGGCGCGTGAATTAAGCCTTTTGCAAGTTGAAGCGATTAACAAAGAAATTGCTCGACGTGAAGTTACTGGGCCTTCTGGGAAATTAGTTCGAACGGAGGTTTTTGGTCATGGAGCATTGTGCATGGCGGTTTCTGGAAAATGTTATTTGAGTTTACATTCGCATTTTTCTTCTGCAAATCGTGGAGCGTGTGTTCAAAATTGCAGAAAACCATACGTTGTTATGGACAAAGATGAAGGAACGCAATTTGAAATTGACAATGAATACATCATGTCAGCGGCAGATTTATGCACAATTGATTTCTTAGATAAAGTGATTGCTGCAGGAGTTTCAGTTTTAAAAATAGAGGGTAGAGGACGAGCGGCAGATTACGTTTTCACTACAACACAATGTTACCGAGAGGCAATTGATGCGTATTACGACGGAAACTTTTCGTCTGAAAAAGTGGCTGATTGGAAAGATCGATTGAGCACTGTTTTCAACCGTGGTTTCTGGGATGGATATTATCTTGGACGCAAAATGGGTGAATGGAGCGATGAACCTGGATCGAAAGCAACCAAACGAAAAGTGTACATCGGTAAAGGAATGAAATACTATGAAAATGCTGGTATTGGTGAATTTTTAATCGAGGCCCAAAATGTAAAAGTGGGCGATGAATTGATTATAACTGGACCAACAACTGGAGTTGTAGAATTACATCTAGGATCATTGCGTGTTGATGATGAACCAGCGGAAGGTGCAAAACGTGGAGCTACAATTACCTTCCCAGTAAATGAGAAAATTCGTCCGTCTGATAAATTGTATAAATTGGTTCCTGTAGAATGATTCGAGTTGTTCAACATCGTCACAAATGCATCGGTTGTAACGCCTGTGTAGAAGCCGATAAATACCGTTGGCGAATTTCTAAAAAGGATGGAAAAAGCACCTTGATTGGTGGAGTCGAAAAAAAAGGCTGGTTTTCAGTTCTTGTCGATAATGATGAGCAAGCGGCATTGGAAGCGGCAAAACAACATTGTCCCGTTAACATTATTCGTTACGAGCAATTGGATTAAACGAAGGTTTTGACATCCTTCTTAATCAATTACTCACAAAATAGTTTCAGCATGGAAGTAGAATCTGCTACTTTCACTTGAATGAAATAAATACCTGAAGCTGGTTTTTGCTCGAATATCAATTCATTTCCAATACGTTTGAAGCTTATTTCTTTTAAATCAGCATAAAAAATGTGTATATCTGCCGTTTCTGGACAGTTTTCTAGTTGAATGTTCGTTGAAAACGGATTTGGGTAAACTGCAAATTGAATTTCTTTCGTTTCAGCAACCGATAAACCCGAACATGTTGAATAACTATTTGCGAAATTTGGCAAACCATTTAAATTGTACTTGTAGCTCAAGTAAAATCCACTTGGTACATAATTACTTCCTGTTCCCGCAGTTTCTGGAGCATTAATAACGCCTAATGTATGTTTTGACGGTTCAGTAACGTAAATCTTACCATTTGGCGCCAAAAGCATTTGACCAAGGTTGTTCCATTCGGTGCAATCTCCAAGATTAGTTTTACTTGCCAAAATGTTACTTGCTGTCATATCAAATTGCCACATTGGATAGGGTTCAACGCGATCATTGCAATATAGGTAATTTCCAGATGATGAAAAGGCTACACCAACGGCCTGAACATCCAAATAAATAGGATTTGAAATAATTCCTGTAAAAATGTCAAAATCAAAAAGGGTAACACCTGTCAGATAATTTCCAACTGCTATTTTAGATCCAGAATTGTTCACTACTATTTGGGTATAAGCAATTGGTGCTAAATTTCCGATATTCATTGTAAGGCTATCATTAACGCCAGCATCTGAGACTAAAATAGAATGAAATTTTGACGTATTATTTTCGTGGGCAATAACCCAATAATCACACGAATTTCCATGTTTTATTGCTGTAACCGTTTCAACAGCGTTTGGTAAAACTTGAATGTCCCTTATTGAAACATCACCGAGTCCACCATCCAGATTCATATCAACAATGCTGTAACGCACACCATCGGTCAAATTGTTCTCATGGCAATTGACGGTAAAAAGGTAGTATTGATCTTCATTAGCTGGATTTGGTATAATTACCGACGATGTTGCTGCACTAGTACAGCCTGAAGTGTCATTTAAAACACCATTCGGCATAAGTTGATGGTTTTTGTTCCATATTCCTCCCGAGTAGCCAAAATCTGTGAGCGGACCACCATTCGTGTAAAAAAGTAAATTTCCAGCGGTATCGGAAATAGTGGCACATCCTTCAAAGGCACGCATTTGCCCATCAACAAGTGGAGTGGGAGGAGCGGTGTTGAAATTTACCCCTGTTTTATCACCAAAATACCAAATGTTTTTTTCGTTTTGACTGAATAGAGAAGATGATGCAGTTAAGCATAAAAGAATGAATAGTAGAGTGGTTCTTTTCACAATTAGCTTGTTTTAATCGAATTGCTAAAGTATGGATTAAATGGTGAAAAAATGGAAATTAAAAAAAATTAAGTTGAAAGAAAAAATCAGAAATATTTTTTGGTGTAATTAATTAGAATTGTATAATTTTGTTTCATAAACCTTTAAGTATGAAAAAACTAAACTATTATGCAACAGTGATGTTGCTTTCCTTTGGGATTCAATCAAACGCACAACAAAACGATGCTTTATCGTTCAACGGTACTGCAGATTATGTTCAAGTAATGAACGCTGATCAATTAAACATTATCAACAATTTAACGGCTGAAGCATGGGTTCAACTCGACAAAGTTAATGGAGTTAATATTGTTTTTAGCAAAGCATGGTGCGGTATTTCACAAGCGGCATATACGATGTCAATTGCTGATGGTAAATTAAGATGGTCATGGAATGCAAATGGTAATTGTAACTTTTCATCCTATATTGAAACGAATAACATCGTATTTCAGGTTGGAGAATGTCATCATTTAGCTGTTGTTCATACGAATACAAACGTTCTTTTATATGTAGATGGTGTTTCTGTTCCGTATACAATAATGCAAGGATCTTATTCGAATATTATGCAAAGTACTGAACCGTTGAGAATCGGTATTTATCGTGGTCTGTCAGGAAGTTTTATGTATTATATGGATGGTAAAATAGATGAATTAAAATTCTGGGATGCAGTTAGAACTCCACAACAAATAAGCTATTCAATGAATAATGCTTTGGCAGGAAATGAGTCAAATTTAGTTGCATATTATGATTTCGAGAATTTAGTGGCTGGTTCGTTCATTACAATTCCAAATAAAGCGACTGCTACAGGAAGCACGCTTGATGCTGTAAGTAGCTCGACTTCACCGTTAATTGAAACGTCTTGTGCAATTTTAAATAATTTACAAGTTGAGGAAAACACATTAATAGTGAACAATAACTCTGTTAATGTTTATCCAAATCCAACAACAGGATTTGTAACTATTGAATTTGAAAAAGCGGTAGACAATGAATTGATTCAAGTCATAGATACTTATGGAAAGAAAATTAAAGAGTTTAAATTAAGTGGTTTACAAACAGAACTTGATTTATCAGATTTGACTAAAGGAATTTATTATTTAAACGTTGGTAACTCAATTGGTTCCAGTGTTAAAATAATTAAGGAATAAAATAGAAGAAAAAAAGGCAAGTAAGTTACTTGCCTTTTTTTCTTCTTCTTATTTATTTCTTCTTACACGTATTGATTCCAAATGGAGCGTATAATGGACAAAAGCTAATTAAACTAGTTAATACAAAGATTCCAGCTAAGGCCAATAATACAATTCCCAATGTTCCTGGAATTACTTTTGTAAAATATAACACTGCTATAATTGCTGCAATTATTACGCGAATAACTCGGTCAGCACCACCCATATTTTTTTTCATGACGTTTTGTTTTTTGTTTCTACAAACCTACCATGTTGGTTAACTAAAAACAGTGACAAAAGTCACCATTACAAAATTTCTATGGAATTTGTGTGTTGTTTTATTTTCCCTTCGGTCTCTAAACGCTTTAAAATTCGAGAAACAACCTCACGTGCTGTACCTAATTCAGATGCTATTTGGCGGTGAGAAATTTTTATAGGATTTTGCTTGGTAACACGGATCCGCTCTTCAAGAAATGTGAAAATTCGTTTATCCAGAGAATCAAAAAGTATGTGATTAATGGTGTCAAGCAATTCACTGTAACGTGAGTTGTATTGCATGAAAAACAGTGTGTTGATGTCAGGATATTGTTTAATCCATTTCACAACTTTTTCCACCGGAAGCAAAATAGCGCGTGTTTCTTCCTCTGTAATAGCAAATACTTTACTTGGCTCGTCTTTTAGGCAAGATGAGAAAGACATAACGCAACTTTCCTTTGGTTCAATGTAATACAGCAACAAATCTTTATCATCGTATTTTGAGAAAACCTTGATTAATCCATCCAAAACCAATGGAATCACTTTGACATATTGTCCTTCTTTTAAAATCAATTGATTGGCTGGAATGGTTTGTACTGTTGCCTGTTCAATGATTTCTTTTATCAATTCTTTATTTAGTAAAGGAAAAGCCTTACGAATGCTTAATTCAGTAGATTCATCCATTGTTTTCAACTATTGTTCAGAATACACTTTTTCTAAGGTCTGTAAAAATGCTTCTACAGGTTGAGCGCCCGAAACAGCATATTTTCGGTCAAACACAAAGAACGGAACACCTTGAACACCAATATTTTGAGCTTCTTGAATATCTTGCATCATTTCGTATGCAAATGCATCACTTTCGAGTATCGTTTTTAACTCTTGTGATTCTAAGCCTATTGAAGTACCAAGTTCAACTAAATCGTTCAAATCAGCCATGTTTTTTCCATCTGTAAAATAGGCTTTGAACAAGGCTTCTTCCGCTTGATCACCCAAACCTTTTGTTTTTGCAAATTGGATTAAACGATGCGCGTCTTTTGAATTTCCAACTACAGCGATATCGAAATTATAGTCTAATCCTACATTTTTTGCCATCTGAATGACATTGTCATGCATAGCTTTGGAATGCTCTAGTGACATTCCTTTTTTATCAGCCAAGTATTGATAAACATCTACACGTTCCTCCATTTTAGGGATGGTTGGATCAAGTTGAAAACTCTTCCATTCAATTTGCACATTTTCTGCATGCGGAAATTGTTTTAATGCTGATTCAAAGTGGCGTTTACCAATGTAACAAAATGGACACATGATGTCCGACCAAATTTCAATTTTCATTTGTTATTGTTTATTGAAATGAATCGATGATGAACCTTCTTTTAGTTCGAATTGTCCATTTGGTAATTCATATAAATCATAGGTCTTACTGCCATTGCAGTTGACATTGATTTTCTTTGTTGATGCATCAAATGACCAATTACCGGTGCTTTTTACGCCATTGATAACTTCAGTATAACTACCATCCGAATTAAATTGAACAAAATCATTTGCCTTAATTGTACTCGTTGATTTATTTTTAGTAACTGACGTGATGGTTAATGGTTTATTGTAACTGCCATTCAACATGCAATTGTCATCTTTTCCACCATATTCTTTTTTAGGTGGTTTTTGTGCTGCTTTTGTGCCTTGAGCATAAGAAGTAGCAAAACAAATTGTTATGAATACGATTAAAATAGAGAGTGCTTTCATGTGATTAGTTTTCACGAAGATATGAAAATTACTCTTCGAATTTTTGCCATTTAAATTTTAAGAGCGTTGGCACACCTAATTCTCCTTCATTTGTGATAATTAAGTCACCGTTTTCAAGAAAGGTTATTCCTTCAGGTTTGTTAAATAATTTATCATCTAATTTAACAAACGACATGATTTTTCCTGTTTTATCAAACACGGCCATTGTTTTGTCAATTGCCGATATAATGTAGATTTCATCCGTTTTTGGGTGAACAGCAATTGAAGAAGGCATAAATTTTAATGCACTTATTGAATCGTTACTGTTTCTTTGGATTCTTTGAGGAAGGTGTAAATTATTGACATTGGCAAAGGCCTCAATTTCAGAAACGCTTATAACAAATAAAGGTGTTTCAATCAATTTTTTTGTGGTTAAATCAATCGCATAAATTGCTCGATAATCCTTTAATTCAGGACCTTTTCCAAGTTTACTTTTGGGAGCAATTAGTAATCGATTGTCACGCTCATCAAAGCACAAACCTTCATTGTCGAGGGTTGGGATAGCTAATTTTGTTTCAATGATTGATGTAGAATCCCAAGGCGAACTAAGCTCAATCAAAGTGGCGTCGCTTCTAAGAATATAATACGTACTATCAACTCGCGTTAATCCTTCATAATCACCGTCCTTCGCGAAATTGTATTGCTGAATAATTGAATCGTTTTCTAAATTATAAATGAACAAAATTCCATTTTCATCCTGAACACAGGCAATTTCATTGTTGGATTGATCGGTAAGTCCCGATATTTCTCTTAATTCAAACGGTAAGTTCAAAATAAAGTCTGGCTTCTTGAAATTGAACCAACCATTTTCTTTATGAAAAATAGACTGTAAAAATTGAAAATGAATTACACCAGCCTCTTGCAAACGTTTAACCGTTATGAAAGAAAGCGCAACAATAACAAACGAAAAATAGACTTGTCTTGACATGTTTTTAGCTAGACAAATATACCAAGGAATTTGTTTTTTAGATAACTTTCATCTTTTTTTTTCATCTTTGGAATTCACTAGAGTTTAATGACGTTATAAAATGAGCTATTGTGCGTATTGTGCAGACAAAACAGAAGATAATATCCACAAGAATTATCATGATTGGCACTATGGATTTCCAATTGAAAATGATGATGAATTGTTTGGAAGATTAATTTTGGAAATAAACCAAGCAGGTTTGTCTTGGGAAACGATTTTAAAAAAGCAAGATAATTTTAAACAGGCGTATGCTCAGTTTTCAATCGAGAAAATTGCAAATTTCACAGAAGATGATAGAAGTAATTTGCTCGAAAACCCTGGAATTATTCGCAACCGATTGAAAGTTAATGCAGCAATTCACAACGCTCAACAAATAATACAGTTAAAAGAGGAATTTGGTTCCTTTAGACAATGGTTGAACCATCATCATCCAAAAACACGTGAAGAATGGACTAAATTGTTCAAAAAGACGTTTAAATTTGTAGGAGGTGAAATTGTCAATGAATTTTTGATGAGCACGGGCTACCTAAAAGGAGCACATGATGAAAATTGTATTATTTTTGATGTAGTTGCAAAAAAGCAACCCAAATGGATGGAGTTATGAAGAATTTTGGTTTAGTATTGGCATTATTGATCTTAGGAAACTACTCAAATGCCCAATTTGGATTATCTGGTGGCGTTAGTATGCTCAAAGGATTTGGGATTCCACAGCCGTTTGTTGGTTTTCATATTGGTGGTGAATTACCGCGTGATGATCAAAACTCGATATATGGACGAATTTCATTTTATGCCAAACAAACAGAGACTATAAGTACTACTACTGTATTAACGGCAAACGATTTGCTAACTAGTCCATATACGATTAACGTTGCGTATAAAAGTTCACTGAATTATACAGTTTTGGAAGGTGGTAACCGTTTTTACATTGGCGATGGTTATGATTCAGGATTTGGGGCGTATGGTGGAGGAAACTTTATGCTTATGTTTAATTCTGTTAAACGAAATTATGAAGATTACGATGAAACAAAATACTCACTTCCTGTTTCTGAAATACCTAGAGGCTCTATTTTTAGTGTTGCCTTTGGATTAAATGGTGGGGTTAAACATACCTTCGCTGGAATTGGTACCTTATACGGTGACGCAGGTTTTGGTTATGTTTTAATTGGAAAACCAAGTAATATTACAGCTCAAAGTACAAATTTATATAGCAACTTGTTGTTTACATTTAGTATCGGATTTAGAAAGGAATTTTATTAAATATCTAAGTGTAAATTCATTCAATTGAATGTTTCAGAAAAATAACCATTTTCTATCCTTCACTTCATTTAATTCAGCTAGTATTTCTGAAAAATTTGAAGGTCTCTCATTCATTGCCGCTTTTAAGTTCATCCTACATTGTTCTGATTTTAGTTGATTTGGAGGCAAATTGAAAGTGTGTTTTGCGCTTAGTTTTTTAACAAGATTGAACAATCCTTTTGACATATAATCCGGTTCTGGAAGAGGATGATTGATTTGTAAATTCGTATAAATACTTGGATTCGGATGCATAAATGGAAGTTTGTTTTCATACAAGCGCCAGATAATAATTCCAAGTGAATAAAAATCCGTTCGATCATCAATTAGTTCCAATTCATTTAACAATAATTCAGGAGCAGCATATCCTAAAGGAAAGAGAATAGATCGTTGTTCTTGGGCTGGATAACGAATCGCCATACCAAAATCGATTAAGGCCACAAACAATTCATTTTCATTTTGTCGAACAATTATGTTGCTTGGTTTCAGATCACAATGGGCAATTGATTGCTCCTTTAAGTGATGAAAAATCGGAGCCAATTGATTGAAGATTGATTTTAATGTGTTTAAACGGTCTTTTTTTCGAATTTCTTTCCAAAAACTATCCAATGTAACGCCTTCGAAATATTCTTTTACTAGAATAATCTCTGTTTCATTTTCATGAAAGAAAAGAGTTTTTGGTAAGCCTGTCATTTCGAAATCAAATGAAGCTTCAGATTTTAATCGCTCAATAATCGTTTCTTTAACAGAATCCTTCCTGAGATGTTTTAAAACTGCCTTGATTCCATTTTCTGAATGTTCAATCAAATAGACTTTCCCAAACTTTCGATTTTTTTGAGAACCGAGTTCATGAAGTATGCGGTATTTCGATAATCCTTCCATCTTTTAGGTAAAATTAAAAGAATCCTTTAAATGGTTAGATGTAAGTTTCTATTTCAGGAAAAACCTTTATTTTTCGGGAATGAAACGTGCCAAATTAATAGCAGATAGTGGAGGAACCAAAACTGATTGGGTTTTAATTGACGAATTGAATAATTGTCATTATTTCACTACCGATTCATACCATCCAATTCATGTGACTAATGATTGGATTCAGGAGAAATCTTCTTTTTGGCTCGATTACACAGAAAAGTATGAGTTAGAGGTTCATTTTTTTGGAGCAGGTTGTTTGAGGGAGGAAAACCAATTGAAAATGTTGGCTGCTTTTGAACAATGGGGAATGAGAAACGTTTCAGTAAAATCAGATATTCTTGCTGCTTATTTGGCAACTTCTAATCAAGAAAATGGGTATGTTGCTATTTTGGGAACAGGTTCAGTTATTGGAAGAATTGAAAATCGCGAGGTAAGCGAAATTTTTGGAGGATTAGGATATCTAAAAGGTGATGAAGGTAGTGGATATTACTTTGGTAAATTAATCATAGAAAAAATCATTGCTGGACATTTTTCAAAAAATACAGAAAAACAATTAATCGAATTACTTGGACACAAAGCGTTATTAATTGAAAAATTAGGAGATAGTCCCGATAAATCATTTGTTGCAAGCATTTCGTTTTTACTGAAGGATTTACAAAACGAGGAACTTTTAGCGGTTCATTTAGAAAATGCGATGACTTTTATCAATTTATATCTTCCCAAAACGGAGCAAAACAGAAAAATTGGAATTGTTGGGTCGTATGGCTTTTCTCAAGGTAGGCTTTTCAATGATTTGTTCCAAAAAGAAGAGTGGAATGTGGTGAAATTGGTCGAAAAGCCAATTGGCGAATTAGCGAAATGTTTCATGAAAAGCACACTTTAATCAATAAAAAGCACACTTTAGTCAATCAAACGGAACTTTGTTTGGCTAAATCGCTTATTCATCTACAAGAATTAGCGATTGGTAGAAAAAATAAAAAAGCTGTCTAAAAAAAATGCAAATTGCAGTATAAATCAAATGATAAATGGAAGATTTGTTTATTAATGAAGGCCCTCAGACCCCTTTGATTCACTTTAGCAATAAAAGTGGTGTGATGGAAATTAAAGGACGCTCTATTCCTGATCAACCAGATGATTTTTGGATTCCAGTTTTAAACTGGTTTGAATCTTATTTGTTGAATCCAGTGAATAAAACAGTGGTTAAAATAGATTTAGAATATTTCAACATTTCTTCTTCTAAACGAATATTGTTCTTGTTGTATAAGCTGAATGAATTGGCGGATGCTGGAAAAGATGTTCATGTTGAATGGTTGTATCGTCAAACAGATGAAGATATGTACGAAGTTGGGCAAGATTATGCTTACATGGTAAAAGTTCCGTTCGTATTTAAAGAATATGCAGATAATGATATCGCTATTGCGATTTAATTAACGTTTTTTATACAAAAAGCTCCGAAATTTCGGGGCTTTTTTTGTGCTTTACTTTTTCAGTAGTGGAATTCTGTTATTTTTGCAAAAGCATGAGATTATTAAAAGACATTCCCCACGAAAGGTATAAAATTCAGCTAATGAGTTACAATGCCAAGTATATTCTGAAAATTGAATTAGCTCAATTTGAGCAGATTTACAAAATTGGTGAAACAGACGTGTATTCTCTTGAAGAAGTTGAACAAATGATTACTCCAACATTATTGAGTAACTGCTTGAAACGATTCATTGAAATGCGTTCAGATTGGGAAGAGGCTTTTAAAATGCGAAATGAACTATCTAAATAAACTTAAAAAATTGAACATGAATAAATTGATGATTGTATTCACTGGTTTGTTGCTTGTCACAGCAGCTTGTGGACAAAAAGAGGAAGTCAAAAAAGATACAACTCCAAAAGTTGAGGCGAGAGATTTAAAAGGACTAAAAATTGCTTTTTATTACAATGATAGTTTAAAAACACAGTTTAAGTATTTTAAAGACGAAGAGGCGATTATTACAAAGAAACAAAAAGCATTTGAAGCAGAGATTCAACGACGTTCAAATGAATATCAAAGTTTTATTCAACGCAACAACGAACGTTTACAATCTGGTCAATTATCCGAATTTGATGCTCAACAAATACAGCAAAAAGCCCAAAAAATGGAAGCTAGTTTGATGCAGTATCAGCAAACTGAAGGAGCCAAGTTGGAAAAAGAATCATTCGATAAATCAACCGCAATTAACAAGAAAATTGAAGCCTTCGGAAAAGAATTTAGTGAGAAAAACGGTATCGATTTATTGCTAATGCACGGACCTGGTGGACAAATTAATTTTGTAAATCCTTCTATGGATGTAACAACAGAATTTGTGAACTTTTTGAATGAAAAACAAGCTGAAATCGAAAAGGATTTAAAATAAGTTGAATGCTAGTTGCAAGACAAAAGATAAATGAAAATATTGCTGAATATGTCTTGTACATGTTTCAGATTGAAGATTTAATTCGTGCCTACGATTTTGATTTAGAAGCAATTATTGATGGATATGTTCGTCCGCAATTGCCGGATAGCTCGTTCATCGAACAATACAAAGAATGGTACCGCGATTTGATTGCTCAAATGAAATCTCAGCGCATTCAAAAAACGGGACACCTGCACGATTTAAAGGATATCATTGTTGAATTGTCGTATTTGCACAATACATTGATTAATATCTCAAACGACGAGAAATACAAAACACTGTTCACAGCTGCAACGCCTTACATTGAGGAATTCAAGGAGATTTCCAATTTGAAAGACAAAAATGCAATCGAAATTGTGTTTCACGCCATGTATATGAAACTTTTACTTCGTTTACAAAAGAAAGAAATCAGTGCAGAAACCGAGGAAGCATTTGACGCCATGCGAATTCTAATTGCTTATTTAGCAAAAGCGTACCACGATATGAAAAGTGGTAGTATGAATTTTTTGAATAATTAATTAAAAATCTTCCCGGGATTCAAAATTCCATTTGGATCAAATACATCCTTGATTGAACGCATGATGTTCAAACTGATTTCTGGAAATGCAATGTCCATGTATGGTTGTTGTACCAATCCAATTCCATGTTCACCAGATAATGTTCCACCCAATTTCACCACTTCAGTGAAAATTTCGCGAATGGCCTTTGGTAAATCATTTTCCCATTGTTCGTCAGTCAATTCCCCTTTAATGATGTTCACGTGTAAATTTCCATCGCCAGCGTGACCATAGCAAACTGAATGTAAACCGTATTTGTTTCCAATCGTTTTTACATGATGTAAAAGTGCCGGCAGTTCGTAACGGGGAACAACTGTGTCTTCTTCTTTATAAATGGATTGTGATTTCACTGCTTCACCAACTTTTCGGCGTAAGGACCACAAACTATTTTTCTGCGCTTCACTTTCAGCGAACAAAATTTCATCCGTTTGGAAGCTTTCCAACACCGTCATGATTTTTTCGCATTCAAGCATTAAGGCATCTTGGTCAAATCCATCCACTTCAATTAACAAGTGTGCAGCGTGATTTTCTTTCACCTCCAAGGTGAAATCATTCGTAAATGCTTGTGTCCACGTTAGTGCGTCGCGCTCCATGAATTCCAATCCACTCGGTGTAATTCCTGCACGGAATATCGCTGCAACGGCTTCACAGGCTTTCTCTGCGTCAAAAAATGGAACCAACATCAACAAATCATTTGTTGGATGTGGAATCAAACGCAAGACAATTTTTGTTATCACAGCCAACGTTCCTTCAGAACCTACAATCAATTGCGTTAAGTTGTATCCAGTTGCATTTTTTAGAACGTTTGCGCCTGTCCAAATAATTTCTCCTGTTGGTAAAACAACCTCTAGATTTAAGATATAATCTTTCGTAACACCGTATTTCACTGCTTTTGGACCGCCAGAATTCTCTGAAACATTTCCTCCAATGAAACAACTTCCTTTACTTGCTGGATCGGGTGGGTAAAACAAGCCTTTTTCTTTTACTGCATTTTGCAAGACTTGAGTGATAACTCCCGGTTCTGTTATTACTTGATGGTTTTTTTCGTCGATGTTCAAAATGCGATTGAAACGTTCCATTGAAAGAGCAATTCCTTTGTGAATCGGCAATGCGCCGCCACTTAATCCTGTTCGCGCTCCTGAAGGCGTTACGGCAATGTTATTCACGTTACAATAACGAAGAATTGCTGCAACTTCTTCCGGAGTTTCAGGTTTTGCTACAATGTCAGGCAGAAAGCACAAATCTTCCGTTTCATCGTGACCATATTCGGTTAAATTCGTTTCATCCAGGAAACAACGGTTGCCCAAAAGTTCTTGAAAAAATGCGATGTCTTGCGAATTGATGGTACGAAATGGATGCATGTCTTTTTATTTCAATAGATATTCGGCGCCTAATTTAGGAATTTCTGCTTCCCAATTGAGCTCATGTTTAATTTTTGTTCGCAAAGCATCTGCTTGATGAGCTTCTCCATGATTCAAAAATAGGGTAGTTGGTGCATGTTGAAAATTGCGCAACCAATCAATCATTTCGTTTTGATCTCCGTGTGCAGAAAGCGAAGAAATTGTTCTAATTTGACAATTTACTTTGCGGTATTCACCAAAGAATTTGATTTCTTTACTTCCTTCCATGATTTGTCTTCCTCGTGTCCCTTCACCTTGATAACCAACAAACAAGAGTGTATTCTTTTCCTCAGAAATGTGATTGTTCAGGTAATGTAAAATGCGTCCACCTTCCATCATTCCACTTCCTGCTAAGACAATTTTCGGATGTTTATCCAATACAGTTGCGCGCGAATGTTCGAAGTCGTTGACAAACACAATGTCGTCATACATGCGCGAAATATCGTAACCAGAAATGTTTTGCCAATCACTGTATTTATTGTACACATTTGTAGAATTTACGCCCATTGGAGAATCCAAATAGATTTTGATGTGCGGTAATTTATCTTCTTGTTTTAATTCATGCAATAAGTAAACTAATTCTTGCGTTCGTTCAACAGCAAACGACGGAATCATCAAAATTCCTTTTTGTTCGAAGGTGTCTTCAATCACGCGCAACAATTCCTCTTTTACATTTTCTTTTGAATGGACACGATCGCCATACGTCGATTCTAAAATAATGTAATCCGCATCTTTTATTTTCGCTGGTGGATATAATAACATTGGTTTCGTGCGACCTATATCTCCTGAAAAAACGATCTTTTTATCAAAAACGCGCATGTCGATAAAGGTTGACCCCATGATATGTCCGCTATTCAATAATTGAAATTTGATGTCATTGTCTAAAATCACCCATTCGTGTGTTTCGTGCGTTTCAAATTGCTTCATTGCTTGCACAACATCAGAAACTCGATACAACGGCTCAGCCTTCTCATGTTTTGAATAGGAGTGAGTATTTGCACGTTCAGCGTCTTCTTCTTGAATTTTAGCGCTATCCAGCAAAATAATCTCTGCTAATTCTCTGGTTGGATTCGAACAGTGAATCGCCCCTTTGAATCCTTTTTTAACCAGCAAGGGAATGTAACCGCAATGGTCCAAATGCGCATGTGTCAAGATCAATTCATCAATCGAACTTGGATCAATCGGAAACGGCGCCCAGTTCTTCAAGCGCAATTCTTTCAAGCCTTGAAAAAGACCACAATCAACAAGTACGCGCTTATCGTTTGTTTCAATTAAAATTTTGGAACCTGTAACGGTGCCCGCGCCGCCAAGGAAAGAAAGTTTGAATTCGTTGTTTTGCATAAAGTGGTTGTTTATACTTTAAATTTAAGCATTATAGAAACAAAAAAGGCGAGTAAACTCGCCTTTCTTTTTAATTTCCTTTAATCTCAAACTCAGTTCGACGATTTTGTTGTTTTCCATCGTCTGTGGCATTCGAAGCGATTGGTTTACTTGCTCCGTAACCTTTTGCAGTCATGCGATTTGCAGCAATTCCTTTCGTTGTTAAATACGCAACAACTGCTTCTGCACGACTTTGTGAAAGTGTTTCGTTTAATGTTGCTGAACCAGTGTTGTCCGTGTGACCTGAAATTTCAATTTTCAAAGTTGGCACATCTTTCATCAATTTCACTAAACGATCTAACTCAGCATTCGATTCCGCACGCAAAGTAGATTTTCCTGTATCGAAGAAGATATTACGCAACGCAATTTTGCTACCAATGGCAATGTTTTTCAATTCGATTACTTTGTTTACCAAGTTGTCAGCAGATCCCATCGGAATGTCGAAGTTTTCTGAGTGGAACAAGTATTTATCCGCTTTCACAGCAATACCGTAGTTTTTACCAGAAGCCAAAGTGATAATGAATTTTCCTGTTGCACTATTCGTAGTGAACGTTTCAATTACCTTTCCTGTTACGTTATCAGTGATTTCGATTTGTGCCTCAACTGGTTTTTTCGTCATTGCGTCAATCGTCATCCCTTTGAATACAGTGAAAGATTTTTTGTTCACGTCAACCGTTGCTTCCACTTGTGCATCTTTCATCGGCATCGCAATTGATGACAATAAATAATCTTCAACATCTACCACTGGCGATTTTTCTGGACCCCAGAACGTTACTTTGTAAATATCGTAACCACCTTTTCCACCAGCACGATTTGAAGAGATGTAAGCAAATTTACCATTCGCTGTAGAAGCGAAGAAGAAATCATCGTATGGCGTATTGATAGGGTAACCCATGTTTACCGGTTTCGACCATTGTCCACCAACTTTTTTCGATACAAAAATGTCGTATCCTCCAATTGATTCATGACCTTCAGAAGCGATGTACATTGTTTCTCCATCGATGTGCAAGTAAATTGGTCCATCGTTGAATTTCGAATTTACCGTTGGAATCATTGTTGCCGCCATGTAGTCTTTTTGCAATTTACTTTGCATAGAACTGTACATAATGTCAAATCCATTTGCACGGCTGTCATTGTCGCGCATAAAGTAAATACTCCAACCATCATCACTGTACGTTCCGTATTGTTCGTTCGCTTTAGTTGATGAAATTGCAAAATGAGCAGGTGTAGGGTTTGACCAATTTAAACCACTTAATTTCGATTCAAAAATGTCGTATTGACCATTTACCAAACGGTGGAGTAACAACTTCGTTCCGTCATAATTCATACTGTTCGAAACATCGTCTCCGTCAGAATTGATTGGACCAGTGATTGCTTTTGGTGTTGACCATTTTCCGTCACTCAAACTTGCTGTATAAATGTCTTTGTCATAACCGCCAACTTCATTTGTAGCATGACCATTTGGACGATTCGATGTAAGAATCAATTCAGATCCATCCGTTGTAATAGAAGGAGAAATTTCATCAAATTCAGAATTCAATGTTGGCACATTATCAACCCAAGCGCGAATTGGAGCTGCTTTTGCCGTTTTTGCCAATTTACATTCGTTCTTACGTTGTGAAACAAACTTTGTGAAGTTATCTGCTTTCTTGTAATTTGTTTCGAACGCTACGTATGCATTTGTTGCATCATCAAATTTTTCTTCTAACTGATACGCATAACCAAGGTAGTAATTTATAAATGGATCACACGCAGGATCAAGTGTATTGGCTTTTTTGAAGTATTCAATACATTTTGTTGGATCTGTTGAGTAAGCGTAACAAACGCCTAATTTAAAATTCAAATGGCCATTGTTTGGATTGAATTTTTGAGCTACTAAATATTCTTTTAGCGCTTTTTGGAAATTAAATCCAGGACTTTGAACTAGAAAAACTGCTTCATTTCCAAGTGTAAGAAATTCATCTCCTTTTTTTATTGCCTCTTCAGCTTTTTTCAATCCTTCTTTATCGTCTTTGAAGTTAGCCGCTTTGAATTCAACATTTTGAGCGAATGATAGCAGAGAGAAAAACGCCACAAACGCTGATAATAGATACTTTTTCATGGTTTTTTCTTTTATTCGTTACAATTGCTTGAATAGTAATTTTTTCCTAATTCAGCACCCAATTCTTTTGCTTTGTGCCAATCTTCACAAGCGCCTTCCATGTCGCGATTCATTTCTTTTGCATTCGCACGATTTACATACGCATTCGCATAATTTGGATCTAAAGAAATTGCTTTGTTCGCGTATTCAAGTGCTTTTTTATAATCCTTTTGTTTGAAATAAATGGCACTTAAATTTGATGTTGCAGGAGCATATTTTGGATTGATTTCCAATGCTTTTTCAAAGTCTTTTTTCGCATCGTCCATATGATTTTGGTCCATTTGAACTGCGCCACGATTGTTATAGGCCATATAGAATTTAGCATCCACAGAAATTGCACGATTGAACGCAGCAATTGCACCAACGTAATCTTTTGTTTTACGTTTTGTCGTACCTATGTTGTTCAAGGCAAATGCCATTTTAGGGTTTTTCTTTACTGCTTCCTCGTAATCAGCAACAGCTTTCGGGTAATTGCCTAACATGCGGTAACAACTTCCACGATCGTTATACGCAAAGGCAAAATTTGGATCTAACTCAATTGTTTTCGTGAAGTGCTTAATTCCACCATTGTAATCTTGTTGAAGAAAACGCAACGTTCCATAATTGTAATAAGCTTTCGCATTTTTAGGATCAATTTGAATTGATTTTTCGTAGTCTTTTTCAGCTTTCAAATAATCATTCATTCCTTGAAAAGCACGACCACGTTGGAAATACGCTTTTGAATAATTTGGATCTTTTTCAATCAAGGTATTCAATGTTTTAGCCGCATCAGCATATTTTTCCGCTTCATTTTCCGCTACACCTTTGTTGTAATAGGCTGCAGTGAAGTTCGGGTCAAAACCAATTGAATTAGAAAATTCCTTGATTGCTTCTGTGTAGCTTTTTGCAGTAAAAAGTTGAATTCCTTTGTTATAGGCTTCTTGACTTTTTGCAACAGCTTCATTTTGAAGATTTAAGGCTTTAATAGAATCACGGTAAGCTAGTTCAGCTGGTGTGAGTTCTTCAATCTGTGCATAGGAGTTTATTCCAAAAGCCAGGCACAGCTTTAGCAATAGCAGATACTTTTTTTTCACGTCGTTTTACTTTATTTAGGAACTCCAAGATACAAACATTCGAAATGTGATGGGAAATTAGTTTTCAACAATGGCAAAAATGTTAACTTTAAACCTTCAAAATAATTGTATGTCAAAAGAAGTATATATTGTCGATGGTGTGCGCACCGCAATTGGTAGTTTTGGTGGAACACTTTCAGGCGTTCGAGCTGATGATTTAGCAGCACATGTGATTAAATCACTGATGGAAAAAAACAGTTCATTGGACCCGAATTTGGTGGAAGATGTCATTTTTGGTTGTGCAAATCAAGCAGGTGAAGACAATCGAAATGTGGCTCGCATGGCAGGTTTATTGGCTGGTTTACCTGTACAATCAGGTGGAGAAACGGTAAATCGCTTATGTGCTTCTGGAATGGCTGCAACAATTAATGCGGCACGCGCAATTAAAGATGGTGCTGGTGACATTTATATCGCTGGTGGAGTAGAGCACATGACACGCGGACCTTGGGTTATTTCTAAAACATCATCGGCTTTCGGTCGTGACGCACAAATGTTTGATTCTTCATTCGGATGGCGTTTCATTAATCCTAAAATGGAAGATATTTACGGCGTTGATTCAATGGGTACTACTGCTGAAAATTTAGCTGAAATGTATAGTATTAGTCGCGAAGATCAAGATGCATTTGCACTTTGGTCACAACAAAAAGCGGCAAAAGCGTTCGCATCAGGACGTTTTAACGAAGAGATTGTTGCGGTATCAATTCCACAACGTAAAAAGGATCCAATCATCTTTCAACAAGACGAATTTGCACGTCCAGAAACGAGCATTGAAAGTTTAGCAGGATTGCGTCCAGCCTTCAAAAAAGATGGTTCAGTAACCGCAGGAAATGCTTCTGGATTAAATGATGGAGCTGCAGCTTTGTTAATTGCTTCTGAAGATGCTATAAAGCAACATGGATTAAAACCATTGGCGCGCATTGTTAGTGCCGCTGTTGCTGGTTGTGAGCCACGAATCATGGGGATTGGACCGGTACACGCTTCGAGAAAAGCATTGGATCGCGCAGGATTGACCTTGGATCAAATGGATATTTTAGAGTTGAATGAAGCATTCGCAGCACAAGTGTTGGCGTGTACACGTGAATTAGGTTTAGCTGATAACGATCCGCGCATCAATCCAAATGGAGGAGCAATTGCTTTAGGTCATCCACTTGGAATGTCAGGAGCACGTATTCTGCATTCAGCAGCAATCGAACTTCAAAAAACAAATAAACGTTACGCTTTGGTAACAATGTGTATTGGTGTTGGACAAGGTTATGCAACAATTATTGAGCGTGCATAAACCCAACCAAACCAAATCTAAATCCGTTATAGAACTGTGAAATTGAAAACTGGCTTATTGTTACTTCCATTGCTTGCATTTTTTTCTTGTAGAAAAGAAAAGGCAACATGGGATTCGGATTGGGTTGCTCCCTTGGTGAGTGACACGCTTTCATTGAAGGATTATGTAAATGACTCTACTATTGTTGAAAGTGGTGGAGTTTATAATTTGGATTTAACGCGCACCATTGCAGATTTTGGAATTGAAGATTTAATTGAAATTCCTGATACAACAATTAGTCAAACCTACTCAATCGTCGTTTCGAGTTTATCGATTCCTCCAGGTACAAGTATTGTGAATCAAATTGAAGAACATACAATTGATTTAGCGCCAATTGAATTAAAGAAAATTCGTATTAGCCAAGGTTCTATTAAATTGAAAATCTATAATCCAGTTGCTTCAAAAGTATATTTCACAGTGCAATTGCCTGGTGTAACACAAAATGGTATCACATTTGAACAAAATTATTTCGCCCCTGCGGCTGTTGGTTCGACGCCGGGTAGTGTTGAAGCGAATTTGAACATTTCGGGTTATGATATTGATTTAACCGGAGTTTCGGGGGGAGAAGTAAATGTGCTTCAGTCCAAATTGGTGATCAATACGGATCCTTTAGGGGCAAATGTTACTGTTACCAACCAACACGTATTTAAAGTCGATGCGGAATTTAAAAATGTGAAAATTGATTATGCGAAAGGCTATTTTGGCAATAAGGTTTTTACAGATACAACAACCTACACGATTGATTTATTGAATGGTTTAACAGCTGGTTCAATTGATATTCCTTCTAGTGCCATTCAATTGTTAATCACAAATGGAATGAAAGTCGAAGGACGAGCAACTCTGACAAAACTTTCAAATACAAATACATTTGGTTCTACAGTTAATTTATCAAGTTCATTGATTGGTAATCCAGTTTACATGGAATCGGCAACAGGAAGTGCATGGTCGTACATTCCTTCTTCGCAGACCATTTCCTTGAATGGAACAAATAGTAATTTGGAAAGCTATATTGAAAACCTTGGTAACAAACATACTGTTGGTTATAAAGTCGAATTGAATCCGTGGGGAAATACTTCAGGAGGTTTCAATGAAATTTATTCGACTAGTCGCTTAAAAGTGAAATTGAAAGCACAAATGCCAATGGCAATCGGAGCAGATGGTTTGACTTTACGCGATACGTTTGATTTGGATATAACTCAAGATATAGAGAAATCGCACATTGAATCTGGAAGGTTAATCTTAAGTGCCTCCAATGCTTTTCCAATGAGTAGTTCAGTCAAAATATATCTCTTGGATGCAAACGGATCAACTTTGCACATTGTGAATGGAAGTTCACCAATTGAATCAAGTTTATATGGTTCTGTCGATCCAAAAGATGGCATGTTAAAGACCAATTCAGAAGTGAATTTTGTTCTTCCTGAAAATGTATTAGCCGATTTAGCTTTGATTAAAAATATTGCTGTGGAAACGACATTCAATACGCCAAATCCAGCGACAACCTTGAACGAACAACAAGCGATTCCAGTTGGAGCATTTATCGCCGTGAAATTGAAGTCGAAGTTTGTAATTAAAGCAATTATCTGATGAAAAATAGTCTTCTTTTAGTTGCTTCGGTACTAATTTCACTTATGGGGAAAGCTCAAAACGTACTTCCGATTCAATACGACACTTCGCTGTACAAACAAGAATTTATTTTAAGTGGAAACATGGATTATTCGGCAAGTTCAATCCTCAATTCCATGTCTTCCAAACTCATATTTGGTGGTGAAATTAATGACGAAATAAAAAACAACTCTTTTGATCAGCACAAAGGAATCAATCGCTTTGGAATTGATGCTTCTGCTGAATTTGAATACCGTAACATGAATGTGAATCTGTTCAAAAATGAAAAATATGGATTCGTTGTCAAGGCAGGATATTACAATTACGCATCTGCGATTTATGCAAAGGATTTATTTGGCTTGACGTTTTTTGGAAATGAACGCTATTTAGGAGGCGATGCGGATTTTTCTGGAAGTAAATTTTCAGCAATTACTTTTCAAAAGATTGGTTTTGGTGTAATTGATAAAAAATCAAAAAGTTCGCTTTCCTTGAATTATTATAATTTTTCGAATTATGCAGAAGGTTTCATCAACGATGGGTATTTATATCAATCCGAAAGCGGTGATTCTGTCAGTTTGACCTTAGATGGACAGTTTGATTTTGCTGGTTCTTCTTCATTTATGAAAGGATATGGTGTTGGACTAGATGTTGATTATCGTTTCGCAGTGACAATCAATCAAGAGAAATCAGCCATTATTCAATTGCAAGCTAAAAACATTGGATTTGCCCAAATGACGTCTAAACTTACGCGTTATAAAGTGGATACGCTTTTAACATTTGAAGGATTTACGTTTGATCAGCTTATTGGCAATTCGAATGTCTTGGACAATGGAACAAGCATTTTGGATACATTGGGAATTGACTCATTATCTGTAACAAAGTTTCGTATTTTACCTGGTTATATCCAAGTCGGTAAAATAGTTGATGAATCAAGTCAGCAGCGTTTACAAGGATTTTTTGGTGTTCGTTTGTATACAATTTCAACCTACGCGCCTTTGGTTTTTGGAGGAGCGCATGTAAGAGCAAATTCATGGTTGTCATTCGGCGTAAATGCTAGTTACGGTGGGTTCACTCGGTTTAGAACCGGGTTGTATGCACAAAGTTCATTCAAAAACATGACAATTGCATTGGCTTCAGAAGATGTTGTTGGACTAGTTTCAAATCAGGGAAAAGGAAAATCGGTTATTCTTCGTTTAAGATATAAAATATGAGAAAGTTAGTTATAGTTCTTATTGTTTTGTTGCTGAATGCTTTCGTTGGATTCGGACAAGTGAAGTTTTTCAAAATCTACACAAACGACGGGTATGATTATGGCGAGGGTGTTGTTCAGTTGAATGATAGTTCGTACTTAGTAACCGGAAGTTCAAGTAGTTTTAGCGATTCTCCAGCTCAAGCGTTTTTATTGAAATTGGACAAACACGGCGATTATGTTTGGTCGCGTAATTACGGCGGAACAGAAAGTGATTGGGGGAGACGAGTATTAAATTGGAATGATAGTATTTTCTACATCACGGGCTATTCAAACTCATTGGGAGCAGGTTCTTACAATGCATATTTGGTAAAGACAGATGAGGATGGCAATGAACTTGTTCAAAAACATTACAATCATCCTGGTTGGGACAAAGTGAATGATGCACTTTTTACTGCTGATTCAATGATTTACATGGTTGGTGAAACAACAGGGACAGCGAATGGTGACCAAAATTATTACATAATTAAAACGGATAATAACGGCGATACTTTGTGGACGCGAAACTTTGGTTCTGCGGGCGAAGATGGATTACAATCGATTCACCAGTTTGACGCAAATACCTTTTACGCTGTAGGGCATAAATACAATGTTGATTCTACCTATTCGAAAGGTGTGTTAGTGAAATTTGATAAAGACGGTAATGTATTACTTGAAAAAGAATTTGGACCAAATGGCTCATATCATCTCTATGATTTCTATTTCCGTTTTGGGACTATTTATGCTGTTGGAAAGCGTCAATTACCGCAATCAGATGAAATTGATGAATACCGTGTGCAAATGAGCTATGCAGGCGCGGTATTATGGGAAGCAAGTGATCAATCTTCAGGTACAACCATTTACGACCATGTAATGCCATATGGAACCGGTGGTAAAGTGTTTTTATCCTCGTTTCACAATGATGAATTGTCCGCCTCAAGTAGTTTTGATGCGGATATTACACGTTTTTATGACAATCTTATATGGGATGCCGCTTTCTGTTCAGTTGGATTTCCTGGTGAAGATAGAAATGAAGAACTTGCATTGACAAATGATGAAGGCGTTGTTGTTGTTGGTTACATGACGATGCCAGGAATGGGTGGAAGTAGTGTGTTCGTCTACAAAGTTGGTCCAAATGCAGATTTTCCGATAATAAACTTAAACGATATTTCAAGTAATGAAATATATGATTTAGTGAACATTGATGAGGAAAATAGCGATTTTGTTGACTTTACTGTATTTCCAAATCCAACTTCTGGTCTGGTACAGTTTAAATCTAACCACGAACGAGCAATTCAATTAATCGATTTAAATGGAAGAATGTTAGGAGAATATCATATTGAAAACGGCTCAGCGGTTGATGTTTCTTCCTTCACAAAAGGAATGTATTACCTCCGTGTTGTTCAAGAAAACAAAGTAGTGAAATCAATTAAATTGTGTGTTTACTAACTAGTTCGTAAAGAGATAAACTGTAAAATTTCCTTTGAATTGTTGTGCTTTTATTAAGGTGTAACCATATAATAAAAAACTTTTCTTAACTTTTTGATTGGCTTGAAGAAATTGAAAATCTGCATCCACAACAGCAATGGTTCCTTTTAGATTTAATTCTTTTACTTTTTGTACATCCATCAATGGATAGATATGATTGGCTTTCAATTTATTACGAAAATCAATGTCTTTAAATAAGTTTTGATTGTAGTAATATAAAAAGTGAATGTCGTAATATTCTGGGAAAATCACGATGTTATTCACCTTGTTTTTCTTGACAAATGCGACGATCTGATCTGTTTCACGATTGTTTTCAGGAGTGTAATCGAAATATACGATAAATGCGATTAAAATGCTCGACAAGGCGTAAATTGAGAAGCGTTCAATTGAAAGAAAAAAATAGCTTAAACCGATGAAAAGAGGCAGTGTTAAAAAGAACAAATAACGGTCGTAATAGACTTCCGCAATTTGAAAACGAGATAGCATAAAGGCCGCTAAAAACGGTAGGATAAATAAAGAACTCAGGGTAAAATAGATTCTCCCTGATCCTTGACGATTATTTTTAGATTGAGTGAAATGCGTCAGTAGGTATAGAACGCCGAGCAAAAGCACGATAGCAAATACCCATTTGTTGTTCAAAAATTTATTGAGAAATCCATACAACTCTGTGTAGTTTGCTTGTGTGAGCCAAGTCCCTGCTTTTGTGACATTGCTTACGCGCCCAGCGAAAGTGGAAGCCCAAGGAAGTAAACCAACTATCACGATGCCTGCTGTAATTAGCAAGTTTTTCAAATTGTAAGAACGAATGAATGCTACTAAAAGGAAGCCTTCAGAAAGGAAAATTAGCAAAGAAATGTAATGCGTGTAAAACAATGCTACATTGACAATTCCAAGTGATAAAAAGGTTTTCCAAGTATTTTCTGTTGGTGTTAAAATGAGTTTTAACAGAAGATAAATGAGAATTGAATATTCAAAAACTAGAAGGGAATAGGTGCGTGCCTCAAGACCGTAATAGTGATGAAAATCTGAAAAAATGAAGAACAGACAGGTGAAAATCGCGACGTTTTGTGAAAAGAACTTCAGTCCAATTTTAAACAATACAACTACAGTTAATACTGAAAAGATCAATGACATCGAACGAACTGCAAATGGTGAAATTCCGAATGCTTGTTCCCAGAAATGCAACAACAAAAAATGGAGTGGAGGATTGTTTTCGTTTTTGAAAATCCCAAACAAGTCTCCAAAGTTGTTTTGTGCATGGAAAATGGAAAAGGGTTCATCTAAATCAACGGAATGATGGGTAATAAATAGAAGTCCAATGCTAATTTTAATTAACACTACTATTCCTAAAATCCATCTCGCTTGATTTGTCATTTTACCATTCAAAAGCTTCGGCTGTGAACCATTTCTTTTGCACGCGCAATGTTTGTTCAATTACATCACGTACACAATGTCTGCCGCCATTAAACGGTGATTGATAGTGACTTATTGCCTTGATTTCAACAGCAGCATCTTGTGGACAAGCTGCAACTCCAGCATGTTTCATGACTTGATAGTCCGGAATATCGTCACCCATGTATAAAATCTCAGTATCTGTTAACGTATGGCGCTCTTTGATATCGTTGTAAACATTCATTTTATTGAACGAAGAGAGGTGCACTTCTTGCACGCCTAATCCCAACAAACGATCTTTAACATCTTGCGAATTCCCACCTGTTACAATAATGATTTTATAACCCATTTTAATAGCATACTGAATGGCATACGCGTCACGCGAATTCAAGGTACGCAAGATTTCATTCTGAAATAAAAGTACATCTCCGTTGGTCAATACTCCATCAACATCAAATAGGAATGTAGTGATGTGATTCAATCGTTCTTTGTAACTAATCATGTTTATTGTACGTGTCGTTTATACTTTTTGAAAGGAGTAGATAAAGTTCTTTTTGTAGTCCTTCTAGCATGTCTGCATGTGCCGAAATAACTGTTTGATCATTTCTTCGTGCTGGCCCAGTTTGAGCGTCATAAGGATCCATTGTCAATAATTTAGCTGTTGTTTCTTTTAATAAGGGCAACAGGTAGTCCCAATTCAATTCATGGTTATCGATAATTGCTTTCGACTGAAAAGCTAAATGATTCGTAAAATTGTTCACCCAAACTGCTGCTAAATGATATTTCTTGCGGTCTGAGGAATTGGCAAATGAAACTTTGCTGCTCAAATTCCAAGCTAAATCAAATAACTCTTGCGAAAGCTCTGGCGTTTTTCCTTCGATTAAAAAAGGAACTTCGTTTAAGTTTAATTCTTTGTTTTTGGAAAATGTTTGAAGTGGGTAGAAGACACCAACGTTCTCATGATTTATGAAACTTGAAAGTTCAATTGAACCTGAGGTGTACGCGATTTTTTGAGTTGTTGGCAATTGCTTAATGATGGACGAAATAGCGTCATCACTAACACAAATTAGGATTAAGTCAGCTTCGAGCTCTGAAATCTGCTTAACTGATTGGGATTTCCATTGATTGGCAAAAGCTTCGGCTTCTCCTTGATTGCGACCAAAAACCGATGAAATTGTAATTCCCTGTTCAAAAAAAGAATTCCCGAGATGAAAAGCCACGTTACCTGTTCCAACAATGGAAATCGTTTGTATGCCTTTCATCTCGGGAAAATTAGTTTAATTATTTACCGTGACATTGTTTGTATTTCTTGCCACTTCCACAAGGACAAGCGTCATTACGTCCAATTTTCGGGTCAGCCACAACTGGTTGAGATTTCTCAGGTTGTTGCATAGAGTTTTGAATTGCTTGCTGATAACCATCACTTCCAGAGAAACGTGGAGCAGAAGTCGAAGAAGTATTCGAATCTGAACCTTGGTTCAATTGCGCTTTATCATAATTGTGCTGATGCGTTACTTCACTGTTTGTACTTTCAACTTCTTGAACAATTGGTAAGTCCAATTTCATCAATAATTCGATTGCTTCTCCATTTAAGCGCGACAACATGGCTTTGAACAATTCAAACGATTCCAATTTGTAAACCAATAATGGATCTTTTTGCTCGTATTGCGCATTGTTTACTGCTGAACGTAAATCATCCATTTCGCGTAAATGCTCTTTCCACTCGTTATCAATCATTCCTAAAATGATATTTTTCTCGAATGATTTAGTGATTTCTTTTCCTTCAGATTCGTATGCATCTTTCAAGTCAATCACCATACGAACTTCTCTTCGTCCATCAGATAATGGGAACACAATGTTTTTATATTGATCCGACATTGTTTCGTATACATGTTTAATTTGAGGGAATGCTTTGTGAGCAATTTTCTCATTTTTACGCATGTATTGTTCGAACATTGAATTGTAAACTTTTTCAACTAAATCTTGACGATCAACCGTTTTGTATTCTTCTTGTGAAACTGGTGATTCAATTCCAATCAAACGTAATAAGTCTAATTCAAATGCTTCGAAATCGTCTTTTGTATGAGCGAATACTGTTGTTTCACATACATCATAGAACATGTTGTCAATGTCTAAATCTAAACGATCTCCATAAAGTGCATTTTTACGTTTTTTGTAAATAGCTTTGCGTTGAGCGTTCATTACATCATCATATTCCAATAAACGTTTACGGACACCGAAGTTGTTTTCTTCCACTTTTTTCTGTGCACGCTCGATTGATTTAGAAACCATACTATGTGTAATAACTTCTCCTTCTTTCAAGCCCATTCTGTCCATTAACTTAGCAATACGCTCTGAACCGAATTTACGCATCAAATCATCTTCCAATGAAACGAAGAATTGAGAAGAACCTGGATCACCTTGACGACCAGAACGACCTCTTAACTGTCGGTCAACACGACGTGAATCGTGACGCTCAGTACCAATGATTGCTAAACCACCAGCTTCTTTAACGCCTTCACCAAGTTTAATATCTGTACCACGACCAGCCATATTCGTAGCGATTGTTACAGCTCCAGCTTTACCAGCATCCGCAACAATTTCCGCCTCACGTTGGTGGTGTTTCGCATTCAATACTTGATGTTTAATTCCTCTGCGAGTTAGTAAAGCACTCAAATATTCAGAAATTTCAACTGTTGTTGTACCAACCAATACTGGTCTTCCTTCAGCAACTAATTTTTCTGTTTCATTAATTACAGCATCAAATTTCTCACGAGCCGTTTTGAAAACTAAGTCGTTTTGATCAATACGTACAGCTTGTCTATTCGTTGGAACTACAATTACTTCTAAGTTGTAAATATCCCAGAATTCTTTTGCTTCTGTTTCGGCTGTACCTGTCATACCACATAATTTGTGGTACATTCTAAAGTAGTTTTGTAGCGTAATCGTCGCATATGTTTGCGTTGCTGCTTCTACTTGTACATTTTCTTTTGCTTCAATCGCTTGGTGCAAACCGTCAGAGTAACGACGACCTTCCATGATACGTCCTGTTTGCTCATCAACGATTTTTACTTTACCATCCAAAATCACATATTCATTTTCGATTTCGAATAGGGTATATGCTTTTAATAATTGGTTAATCGAGTGAATACGCTCAGATTTGATACTGTAATCACGCACTAACGCATCTTTACGCTCCAAGAATGCTTCTTTCTCTAATCCTTCTTTTTGCAATTTTGCAATTTCAGAACCGATATCTGGCATCACATAGAAGTCACGCTCGTCGTTTCCTGAAATTAAGTCAATACCTTTGCTCGTTAACTCAATTGTATTGTTTTTTTCATCAATTACAAAGAATAACTCAACGTCGATTTTCTTCATATGCTTTCCTTGTTCTTGCATATAGAAGTTCTCCGTTTTTTGCAAATGCGCTTTAATTCCCGGTTCTGATAAATATTTAATTAATTCTTTGTTCTTAGGTAAACCGCGATGAGCACGAAGTAAGGCAATTCCACCTTCTTCAATCATTTTTTTTGAATCTTGTCCTGCCTCAACAGTTCCATTGATGGCAACCAACAAACGTTTTGCATCTGCTAAACATTGGTTGATGTAACTTTTTTGAGCAGAAACAATTGATTCAACGCGTGGTTTTAATTCGTAGAATTCGTGTTCGTCACCGCGCGGAGTTGGACCAGAAATAATCAATGGTGTACGCGCATCATCGATCAAAACTGAATCGACCTCATCGACAATTGCGAAATGATGTTTTTGTTGAACTAACTCATCCACAGCTCCTGCCATGTTGTCACGCAAATAATCAAAACCAAATTCGTTATTCGTTCCAAATGTAATATCCGCTAGGTAAGCCAAACGACGTTCCTCAGAATTTGGACGGTGTTTATCGATACAATCTACTTTTAATCCGTGGAATTGGTATAATGGTCCCATCCACTCAGAGTCACGTTTTGCAAGGTAGTCATTCACCGTTACCACGTGAACACCTTTTCCAGAAAGCGCATTTAAATATACTGGGAGCGTTGCTACCAACGTTTTTCCTTCCCCAGTTTGCATCTCTGCAATGTTTCCGCCATGAAGCACAGCTCCACCCATTAATTGAACATCGTAATGAACCATGCTCCATTTAACTTCTGCTCCAGCTGCAGTCCATGCATTGTGCCAGATTGCTTTATCTCCTTCGATTGTAATACCGTCTTTCTTCGCTGCTAAATCACGATCAAATTGCTGAGCAGTTACAGTTAATTGACCATTTTCAGCCCATCTTCTTGCAGTTTCTTTAACAACGGCAAATGCTTCTGGAAGAATTTCTTTTAAAACTTCTTCTATTTTTTCGTCAATCGCTTTGGAAAGTTTATCAATTTTCTCAAAGATTGCTTCTTTCTCGTGAATTTGAGTTGCGACGTCTGAACCTAGTTTAGTTAGACTTGCCAATTCATCTTCTAATGGCTGTGCAGCAGTTTTTACTTGAGCTTGAAAGTTTGCAGTTTTAGCACGTAATTCATCATCAGTAAGGTTACTAAATGAATTGAAAAATTCAGTTGCTTTGTCAATGATTGGTTGGTATTCTTTGCGGTCTTTCGCTGATTTATCACCAAATAATTTCTTTAAAATTCCTGCTATCATCTGAGGTTGTTTGTGTTTTTTAAAAGCTCCAAATCTAATGAAAAAATGAAGTTTTTAAGCATAAATATTCTTAAAATTTTGTTCTGCTTTGTCATAAACCATTCCAAAGTCTTTTTTTATGACAAATTGTCGTTTTTGATTTGTTAACAATTCGTGTTTATTAAGAATAAAAACTTTGCTTTCAAGTTCTGATTTTCATAGTATCTTTGCACCATGCATGAAATGATTTTGATACTTGATTTTGGTTCGCAATACACACAATTAATTGCGCGCCGTGTTAGAGAGATGAATGTCTATTGTGAAATTCATCCGTGGAACAAATGTCCTGAATTAACTCCTAACATTAAAGGCGTTATTTTGTCAGGAAGTCCTTTCTCAGTGAGAGACGAAGCGTCTCCAAAACCTAATTTGGACGCAATTAAAGGTAAAATGCCTTTGTTAGGTGTTTGTTTTGGAGCACAATACTTATCTCACAATTTTGGTGGAGAAGTAATGCCTTCAAATACACGTGAATATGGACGTGCACATTTATCGTATGTAGATCATTCAAATATTTTGACAAAAGGAATGTCAGATGGTTCGCAAGTGTGGATGTCGCATGGTGATACGATCAAAAAGATTCCATCGAATTATAAAATCATTGCAAGTACGAGTGATGTTGAAGTTGCAGGATACCAAATTGAAGGTGAAGAGACGTTTGGAATTCAATTCCATCCTGAAGTATATCATTCATTGGAGGGCGCGATTTTATTGAAAAACTTTATTGCTCATGTTTGTCACTGTAAACAAGATTGGACACCAGATTCATTTGTTGAAGAAACAGTTGCGAAATTAAAAGCGCAAATCGGTTCGGATAAAGTAATTCTTGGATTATCTGGTGGTGTAGATTCTTCAGTTGCAGCTGTTCTTTTGAATAAAGCAATTGGCGCTAATCTTCACTGTATTTTCGTTGACAATGGTTTGTTGCGTAAAAATGAATTTGCTCAAGTATTGGATTCGTATAAGCATATGGGATTGAATGTGAAAGGAGTTGATGCATCAGCAAAATTCTATGAAGCATTGTCAGGTTTAACGGATCCTGAATTAAAACGTAAGGCAATCGGACGTGTGTTTATCGAAGTATTTGACGAAGAATCAAAATTGGTTGAAAATGCAAAATGGTTGGGACAAGGAACAATTTATCCAGATGTAATTGAGTCTGTATCAGTTAATGGTGGACCTTCTCAAACGATTAAATCGCACCACAATGTTGGGGGATTGCCAGATTATATGAAATTACAAGTTGTTGAGCCTTTACGTTTGTTGTTTAAAGATGAAGTAAGACGCATTGGTCGTTCAATGAATATCGACGAGGCTTTGCTAGGTCGTCACCCGTTCCCAGGTCCAGGATTAGGAATCAGAATCTTAGGTGAAGTGACAGCTGAAAAAGTGCGCATTTTGCAAGAAGTAGATTCAATCTTTATCAATGGATTGAAAGAGGATGGATTGTATGACGATGTTTGGCAGGCTGGAGCAATCTTCTTACCAATTCAATCAGTTGGTGTAATGGGAGATGAGCGAACGTATGAAAATGCAGTTGCCTTGAGAGCGGTTACTTCGACAGATGGAATGACAGCGGATTGGTGTCACTTACCATATGAATTCTTAGCGAAAATATCGAATCGTATTATTAATCAAGTGAAAGGAATTAACCGAGTAACGTATGATATTAGTTCGAAACCACCAGCAACAATTGAATGGGAATAATTTAATGGCATATTGCTTGCTAACGGGAATAAAAAAAATCATATGAAGAATTGGCTTTTAATACTTTTAACATTTGTTTCGTTTGGTGTTTTTGCTCAACCGGAAAATGCGACGACTGAAGTTGTAAATGGTAAGAAATATTATGTTCATATCGTTCAGGATGGAAATACCTTGTATGGAATTCATTCCTTATATAATATAAGTGTTGAAGAAATCATTAAGCAAAATCCTGGAACAGAAAAAGGTCTTACTGAAGGACAAAAGTTATTGATTCCAATTGTTTTAAAAACAATTATTCACGAAGTCGCATCAAAGGAAACATTATACGGTATTTCAAAAAAATACAATGTAACAGTTGAAGCCATTACCAAAGCAAATCCTGGGATTGAAGCAGGATTGAAAGTTGGGCAAAAATTAACGATTCCGGGAGTAGAGCCAACCTTTGTGAGCAAAACACAAACGTTTTCAACTGAAACGCCTTCAACTTCAGCTGTTAAAGACACGGTTGTAAGTTCTGCTCCAAAATATGTTGTTTCTTTTTCTGATACGATTATCAATCACGTGGTGTTGGATCACGAGACCTTATACAGTATTTCAAAACGCTTCATGGTTCCTGTAGAGGATTTACAGAAGTTAAACGGTTTGAAATCCACTAAAATAAAACCAGGAGATACCATTAAAATTCCAGTTAAAAAGGAAAAAGTGGAACAAGTTAAAGTGCGAGAAATTGAACGAATTCAAGTAAGAAAAGTTGATTCGACACTTTTGTTTCCGAAACAAAGTAATTATAAAATCGCGCTTTTATTACCTTTCTTCCTGGAAAAAGGCGAGGGAAGTAGTGATTATCTGACAAACTTGGCAACAGAATATTATATGGGGGCTCAGTTAGCTGTAGACTCTTTGGAAAGACTAGGTTTGAAGGCACAATTGTATGTGTACGATACCAGAAATGATACGAATTCAATTAAAAAGATTTTGGCAAAACCAGAATTTTCTGGAATGGATTTAGTATTTGGACCTCTTTTTCCTGATAAAGTAGATGTCGTTGCGCGTTGGTGTAAAGAAAACAAAGCAAGGATGGTTTGTCCTGTTTCTGTGAATACCAATGTTTTAAAAGGAAATCAAGTTGTTTATTCAGCCGTTGCATCAGATGTAACTTTAACAGCTGGATTGGCAGAATACACCTTGAAAAACCATTCAACCGCACAAATTATTTTGATTAAATCATCGTCTGATAAGGATTTGGCGATGTATGAAAGTTTTAGAAATACATTTAATACGACATCTTTTTATGGTACGCGTCCAAAATTGACTGAAGCAACAGTGGAGAATTTTACTTCATTTATGAAAAAAGGTGTGAAGGTAATTTTGGTTTTCCCAACGAATGAAAAGTCGCTTGCAACTAAGTTTATGAACAATTTGAACGGTGTTGCGGGTAAATTTAATTCAGACAATATTTTTGTTTTTGGTACAAAAGAATGGGTGAATTACGATGCTATTAAACCGCAATACAAGAACAAGTTTCATTATACATTTGCAAGTCCTTCAGATTTGAATTATAAATACAATCAAACTGAAAAATTGCATTTAAAGTATCGTTCAAAATACAATTCCGACATGACTAAGATGGCCGTTCAAGGATTCGATGTTACATTGTATTTTTGTGCGGATTTATTGTTGAATAAGAAAAACAACAATATGGTAATGAACGAATTTGAGATGAAACAACGCAATGCCGATAGCGGCTACGAGAATGTGAACAGTTACATCCTTCAGCAAGTCGATTATGAATTAATCAACCTTGAGCAGTCAAAATGACAAAAGAATTTATTGCTGGGGAGTTTGCTAAACTTCAGGGACGAATTTGTGAGCGACTTGAAAAAGTGGATGGTTTAGCTCTTTTCGGTCAAGATAATTGGGATAGAGAAGAAGGAGGAGGGGGAAAAACCCGTATCATTCAAAATGGAGCAGTCATCGAAAAAGGTGGTGTTGCGTTTTCGAAAGTTTTCGGTCCAGTTTCAGATGTAATGAAAAAGCAACTGAATTTAGATGGTGATGATTTCTTTGCTACTGGTGTTTCGATTGTTTTGCATCCATCAAATCCACATGTGCCAATTATTCACATGAATGTGCGCTATTTCGAATTGAACACAGGTGTTTTTTGGTTTGGAGGAGGAATCGATTTGACACCTCATTATATTATCCCGAAACAAGCAAAAGAATTCCATTTAGGATTAAAAAACATTTGTGATAATTATAATATAACATTCTATCCGAAATTTAAGTCGTGGGCAGATGATTATTTCTTTATACCTCATCGCAATGAAACACGTGGGATCGGCGGGATATTCTTCGATCACCAAAATGAAAATTCAGGTTTAGCGAAAGATCAATTGTTTGCATTTTGCCTTGAACTTGGAGATAATTTTGCTGCATTGTATGAAAATCAGGTTGTTCAAGGGAAAAATCTTCCAGTCTCAGAGCAAGACTTGAGATGGAGAAATATTCGTCGTGGTCGATATGTTGAATTTAATTTAGTGAATGACCGTGGAACTAAATTTGGTTTATTGTCTGGAGGACGAACTGAATCAATATTGATGAGTTTACCGGCAGATGCTTCTTGGGAATACCAATATCAACCTCAGTCTGATAAAGAGCAATCCACAACAGATTCTTTAAAAAAGGGAATTTCGTATTTATAAACTCCTACTACGTATAAATGCGTAATTTGAATTGTGCATTTTTATGTAATTCTCGCCTTATTCTCCTAGCATTATATTCTATTCTTTTGATAAACCTCACATTTGAAATGATAAGTGAGAGATTAACAATGTTCAATAACTTATCAACAATATATAAGTGTGATTTTTTTTGGGCAACTTATTAATTAAATTTGCGTCTGAAAACTGCCACCTTAAAAAAAATGGATTTTTACCCGGAATCCAGAAACTATTTTCTTATTTAAAAAAAAACCATTCTACATAATCATTAGCATGATTTTTCATGCTGGCGCGTTTTTATTTTTTCGCGTTTGATAATGAGTTTTTATTCAGCATTTGCTGAGCTTAAATAATGTAGAAAATGAAGGTTTTAATTACTTCTGTATTTGTTATTTGTATTTCTTCTTTTGGTTTTACACAAATCAAAAATGAAAGCAAGATTATTGAAAGTCGCGGACAAGCATGGTATGCTCAAATGCAAACCGAAGCTCCTGATTTATTGAATTTATTTGATAAATATCTTTCGTATGGTTTCAATATTCGAAATGTAAGCGAAGGTAAATATGCGGAATTTGAACCAATGGAATTTGTTCCATTGAACACTAAAAACGGCGGAGTAGTGACCGTTGCTGAGTTTTTAGCGGATGTGGAGTCTTCGGATTTCAATCCTTTAGATTACAATTTTTTTCCAACAATGGAAGCCCAAGTTTACAAACTTAAAGGGGTTAACAAAATCATTTACATTTTACCACAAGACGTAATTCTTGCCAAATAATCGTTCAGACCATAGTATTATGAAAAGTATAGTTACACGCATTTTAATTCTATTGCCAATCTTGTTTTTTGGCAGAGCAGTGGCTCAAACCTACACAATGGGAGTAGGTCCTGCTAATATTTCAGCTTGCTCAGGAACATTTTATGATCCAGGAGGCACTGGAAATTATGGTAATAGTCAAACATTTGTCTATACCATATGTCCTTCAACTCCTGGAGCAAAGGTAATTGTCAATTTTAGTGCATTTAATTTGGAGAATAGTTTCGATTTTCTTGAAGTTTTTGATGGAAATAGCGTTGCTTCTCCAACACTGGGTGCTTATACTGGTGCAGCGGGACCAGGATTAGCAACTGCGTCAGTTTCAAATGCCACGGGTTGTTTGACTTTTCGTTTTACTTCTGATGGAAGTGTCACATCAACAGGTTGGATTGCGGCAATTTCGTGTTCAGTACCGTGTCAAACAATTACTGCGAATTTAACGAGCACAACACCAGCAGCGAGTTCAGGAATAGTTAAAATTTGTCAAGGAGGAGCTGTATCATTTACTGGAACTGGGACTTTCAGTGGAAGTAGCGCAGGTGCTGTATATACATGGAATTTTGGTGATGGAACAACTGGCACGGGTACAACTTTTTCCCATACATACCCAACCGCCGGAAGTTATCAAGCAAGTTTATCAATAAATGTTGGAGGTTGTATTAACAACAATTCTGCAAGTGTTATTGTGCAGGTTTCAACAACGCCAACAATAACGACTACTGCCAATCCAACGTCCATTTGTTTAGGTCAATCCTCAAATTTATCGGCAAATGTGACGATGACTCCTTACGTGCCTAATTGCACACCTCCAGTTTCTGGAACAACTTTCTTACCGGATGGATCTGGTGTTTCTTATACAACCTCAATTGCTGTAAATTGTTTTAATGCCGCTCAAACAATTACTGCAGCCAATCAGGTTTCGAATGTTTGTCTAACAATGGAACATTCATATTTGGGTGATTTGAATATTGTACTTATTTGCCCTAACGGACAATCTATGATACTAAAATCATATGCGAATGGCGGAAATGGAACTTATCTTGGTTCGCCATTAGATGATCCAACGACTGGTCCAGGAACGGGAGCTACCTATTGTTTTACCCCCGCTGCAACAAATTTATTAGTAAACGGTGGAACTGTTACAGCAGGTTCACCTTCAGGGGCTTCCATTGCACCGGGGAATTATATGCCAACTCAACCATTTTCGAATTTGATTGGATGTCCATTGAATGGAAACTGGACAATTCAAGTAACTGATAACTTGGCTGCTGATAACGGATATATCTTTAACTGGGATGTGAACTTTACGATTCCACCTGCGACAGGTAGTTTTACTCCAACTATTGTTTCTCAAGGCTGGACTGCAACCGCGGGATTGACTTCAACAGGCACAACAACGGCAACTGTTACTCCAACAGCAACTGGTTCACAATGTTATACGTATTCATTGACAGATAATTTTGGTTGTACATATAATCAAGTTCAATGTGTTACTGTTAATGCAAATACACCGGTAAATGCAGGCGCAGATGTTTCAATCTGTCCTGGTGGATCAACTACATTAACGGCAAGCAATGCTTCAACTTATACATGGTCACCAGCGACTGGTCTGAGTGGAACAACTGGTGCTAGTGTAACGGCTAACCCTGCGGTAACAACAACTTATACAGTTACAGGAACAAGTGCTTCAGGTTGTGTAACAACTGATCAAGTTGTTGTAACAGTTACTGCTCCACCAATAGTAAATGCTGGTTTGGATCAAGCTGTTTGTGTTGGCGGTTCAGCATCATTATCTGCTTCAGGAGCTACAACATATACATGGTCACCACCAACAGGTTTAAGCGCAACAACGGGTGCATCAGTTACAGCTGCACCTGCTGCAACCACTACTTATACAGTTACAGGTACAACATCTGGATGTATTGCAACGGATCAAGTTGTTGTTACAGTAAATCCTGTTGCAACAGTGAATGCGAATGTTGATCAAACGGTTTGTGCCGGAGGAACAATTACCCTTGCAGGAACTGTGGGGGGGAGTGCAACAGCTGGAACATGGTCAGCGCCTTCTGGAACTTTTTCAAATGCAACAAGCTTAACTTCTACATACACCCCAACGATTACTAGTGGCACCATAACGTTAACATTGATAACTAACGACCCTGTAGGACCTTGTCCAGCTGTTACAGATATCATGATTGTCACTGTTAATCCGCTTCCAGTCGTGAATGCTGGAAATGATGTTTCAATTTGTGTTGGAGCTTCAATCTCTTTAACAGCATCTGGAGCTACATCATATTCATGGTTACCAGGTGGTCAAACAACCGCAACGATTAACGTTACTCCTGTTGCAACGACAACATATACAGTAACAGGAACAACTTCTGGATGTACAGCAACTGATGCAGTTGTTGTTACAGTTAATCCTTTGCCTACAGTAAATGCAGGAGTAGACCAAACTATTTGTATTGGTGCTTCTGTAACACTTTCTGGTGCTGGCGCATCAACGTACTCATGGAACAATGGAGTTTCGAATGGTGTTTCTTTTACACCTTCTGCTACAACAACATATACACTTACAGGAACGGATGCAAATGGTTGTGTGAATACAGACCAAGTTTTGGTAACTGTTAATCCACTTCCAACGGTTAATGCAGGTATGGATCAAACGATTTGTGCTGGTACATCTGTTACCCTTGCTGGTTCTGGAGCTTCAACTTACACATGGGATAATGGAATTTCAAATGGAGTAGCATTTGCACCTTCTTCAACAACAACATATACAGTAACGGGAACAGATGTTAATGGTTGTATTAATACCGATCAAGTAGTTGTTACTGTTAATCCTTTACCTTTAGTGAATGCTGGTGCGGATGTATCTATCTGTGTTGGTGGTTCTACAACTCTGACTGCATCTGGAGGAACAAGCTTTTCTTGGAGTCCGGGAGGTCAAACAACAGCTTCAATTACTGTTAGTCCAGCGGCAGCAACAACTTATACAGTAACTGGAACATCTCTTGGTTGTACGGCAACGGATGCAATTACGGTAACGATTTTATCAAATGCTGCGATTAATGCAGGCCCGGATGTAGCAATTTGTACTGGTGCTTCAACGATTTTAACGGCAACAGGTGGCGTAACCTATTCATGGAACAATGGTTTAGGTAACGGAAATGGATTCTCTGTTGCGCCAGCCGCTACGACAACATATACAGTTGTAGGAACAGATGCAAGTGGATGTACAGGTACAGACGCAGTGACAATTACAGTAAATCCTTTACCAACGGTCAATGCAGGATTAGATCAAACAATTTGTGCTGGTACTTCTGTTACTTTAAATGGCGCAGGAGCAGCATCATATACTTGGGATAACGGTGTCACAAACGGTGTTTCTTTTGTACCATCGTCAACAACAACTTATACGCTTACTGGAACAACGCTTGGATGTACAAATACAGATCAAGTTACGGTTACGGTAAACCCACTTCCAACTGTCAATGCTGGGTTAGATCAAACAATTTGTGCTGGGGTTTCTGTAACATTGAGTGGTTCAGGAGCAGCAACATATACATGGAACAATGGGGTAACGAATGGAGTAGCATTTGCTCCAGCTGCAACAACAACATATACAGTAACAGGAACTTCTGCTGCAGGCTGTATCAATACAGATCAAGTAGTTGTAACTGTCAATCCTTTACCAACAGTGAACGCTGGAGTTGACCAAACAATTTGTGTTGGTGCTTCAGTTACTTTGAGTGGTTCAGGAGCAGCAACGTATACTTGGAACAACGGTGTTACGAATGGAGTAGCATTTGCTCCAGTTGCAACAACAACATACACAGTAACTGGTACAGACGTTAACGGATGTATCAATACTGATCAGGTTACCGTTACGGTTAATCCACTTCCAACTGTGAATGCTGGATTGGATCAAACAGTGTGTTCAGGAACTCCAGTAACGTTAAATGGTTCAGGTGCTACCACTTATTCATGGGATAATTCAGTGACAAATGGAGTTGCTTTCACTCCTGTTTCAACAACAACATACACGGTTACAGGCACTGCGCTTGGTTGTACAAATACAGATCAAGTAACAGTTACAGTTAATCCTCTTCCTACAGTGAATGCAGGATTGGATCAAACTGTTTGTGCAGGAACTTCTGTAACATTAAATGGTTCAGGAGCAGCAACGTATACATGGAACAATGGTATTAATAATGGTGTAGCATTCACGCCAGCAGCAACAACCACCTATACAGTAACTGGAACTACAGCAGCTGGATGTACATCAACAGATCAAGTTTTGGTAACTGTCAATCCTTTACCAATTGTAAATGCAGGTTTAGATCAAACGGTTTGTTCTGGAACATCGGTGACTTTAACTGCAAGTGGTGCATCAACTTATTCATGGGATAATGGAGTAACGAATGGAGTAGGCTTTACTCCAGCTATAGGATCGATTACATACGCGGTAACGGGAACAACAGCAGCTGGATGTACAGCCACTGATCAAGTAATTGTTACAGTGAACCCATTACCAGTTCCTGTTATTAATGGTCCAACAAGTTATTGCACAGGATATACAGCGACTTTGGGTACAAACGTACCATATACAACTTATGCATGGTCAACTGGAGCTAGCACGCCAACTATCAACGCAACGATTGCAAATAATCCAATTACTGTTACAGCTACAAATAGCTTCGGATGTTCAGCAACATCACCAAGTATTACATTAACTCAGAATATTGTAATTACAGCGAACTTTACGGTAACAATTTGTCAAGGTCAATCGGCGCTTATTCATGGTGTAAATCAAACTGTTGCCGGACTCTACACTCAAACATATCCAACCCCTTCTGGATGTGATAGTGTGTCAAATGTAACATTGGTTGTGAATGCTTTACCAGCTGTAAATGCTGGAATCGACCAATCAGTATGTACTGGGACAGCGACAACATTAACAGCAACAGGTGCTGCAACATATACTTGGAATAACGTTATTACGAATGGAGTGCCATTTACACAAGCAATTGGTTCAACTACCTATTCAGTAACAGGAACTGATGCAAATGGTTGTATAAATACTGATCAAGTGGTAGTAACAGTAAATGCTTTACCAGTTGTAAATGCAGGAATCGACCAAGTATTGTGTATTGGTTCTTCTGCAACGCTTTCAGGTGCCGGCGCTACGACATATACATGGAATAACGGTGTTACAAATGGAGTTCCTTTTGCTCCTTCAAATACAAATACGTATACAGTAACTGGGACTGATGCAAATGGATGTATCAACACAGACCAAGTTATTGTTACAGTAAACCCTCTTCCTATAATGAATGCAGGAGCTGATCAAGTTACATGTATCGGTGGTACAGTGATATTGAGCGGTTCAGGAGCTTCAACGTATACTTGGAATAATGGTGTGACAAATGGTGTTTCTTTTGCACCGGCAGTTACAACAATATATACTGTGACTGGAACGGATTTAAATGGATGTATCAACACAGATCAAGTATTAGTAACAGTGAATACATTGCCAACAGTGAATGCTGGTCCAGACCAAACGGTTTGTATCGGAACAGCAGTAACATTAACAGGAACGGGTGCAGCTACTTATTCATGGGATAATGGAATAAACCAAGGAGTGGCATTTACGCCAGTAGTTGGAACATTGACATATACAGTAACAGGAACAAGTGGGCCTGGATGTATTGCAACGGATCAAGTGACGGTGACGGTGAATGCTTTACCAATTGTAAATGCAGGTCCTGACCAAGCCTTATGTATTGGTTCAACAGCTACACTTTCAGGTTCTGGAGCAGCAACTTATACATGGAACAATGGTGTAACAAATGCTACTGCATTCTCACCTGCTTTAACAAATACTTACACAGTTACTGGAACAGACGCAAACGGTTGTATCAATACAGATCAAGTCGTAATTACAGTGAACGCAATTCCTCTTGTGGATGCAGGTGTCGACCAAGCAATTTGTTCAGGAAACTCTACAACTTTATTTGGTGCAATGCCATTATCAATTGGAGGCTCTACTTATACATGGAACAACGGTGTCACGAATGGTGTTGCCTTTAATCCAGCAGCTACTAACACTTATACTGTTACTGGAACGGATGTGAATGGATGCACAAATACGGATCAAATTGTGGTAACTGTCAATTCTTTGCCAGTTGTAAATGCAGGCATAGATCAAACATTATGTCAAGGTAATTTAGTTACGTTAACAGCAACTGGAGCATCAACTTATTCTTGGAATAATGGAGTCAACCAAGGTGTTTCTTTCTTACCTGTAGTTGGAACAGCAACATATACAGTAACAGGTACGAGTGGTGCAGGTTGTATCGCAACAGATCAAGTAGTTTTAACGGTGAATGCTTTACCGATTGTAGGTGCAGGTGCGGATGAAGTATTATGTGCAACATCTAATGTTACTTTAACGGGAACAGGCGCAACAACCTATACTTGGAACAATGGAGTGACAAATGGAGTTGCATTTACTCCCGTTGCGACAAATACATACACGGTTACAGGAACAGATGCTAATGGATGTGTGTCAACAGATCAAGTTGTGGTTACAGTGGGACCAATTCCAGTTGTTTTTGCAGGAAATGATGTTACAATTTGTGATGGACAGTCTGTAACATTAACGGCAAGCGGTGCAACAAATTATAACTGGGATAATGGAATCTCGAATGGTGTATTGTTTACACCTTCAATTGGAACGATTACATATAGCGTAACGGGTACGAATGCATTTGGGTGTGTTGGAACTGATCAAGTAAATGTTACTGTAAATGCTCTACCAACAGTATCGTTTAGTTCAGATGTAATTACAGGTTGTGCGCCTTTGCTAGTGAATTTAACAAATACAACTCCAGGTGCAGCATCTTGTTCTTGGGCAATTGAAAACGGTGCAACATTGAGTGGTTGTGGAACTGTTCAGACTACATTTACACAAGCGGGATGTTATGATGTTACATTAACAACAACTGGTGCTAATGGATGTGTGAATAATCTAACTATTTCAAATATGATATGTGTTGAAGAAGATCCAATTGCTTCATTTACTCCTGCTTCTCAGGTATTAACCACATTGAATACAACAGTTGAATTTAATAATACTTCTTATGGAGCGGTAGATTATTTATGGAACTTCGGTGATGAATCAATGAATTCTTCGATTGAATCACCTAATCATACTTACCCTGAAGTTGATGGAAACTATAATGTTCAATTAATTGCGACATCAGCTTTAGGTTGTGTTGATACAGCTTATGGATTTATACAAGTACAAGAAGAATTGTTGTATTATGTTCCAAATACATTTACACCTGATTTTGATGATTACAATGAAACGTTTAAACCAATCTTCACTTCTGGATTTGATCCGTTCGATTATACTTTATTAATATACAACCGTTGGGGTGAAGTGATTTTTGAATCGCACAACGCTGAAATTGGTTGGGAGGGAACGTATGGTGTTGATGGTAAAATTGTTCAAGATGGAACATATACATGGACGATAGAATATAAACGTTCAATCAATGATGCCCATCAACAAATACAAGGACATGTAAACATTATTCGATAAAATATGAAAGGCGCTTTTTAAGGCGCCTTTTTTTTTGAATTGTTTTTTTCAAATGTTTGTTAAAACAAAGGATATATTCGTTTGCTAACAAATTGTGAATATTTCTTTTAATGAAGTTTGGCAACTATTTATTAACTTGGCCGTCTAATCGAAAAAAGTAACAATTACTTATTGATGAACCACTCATTTTGAAGCCACTACTCAAGCGATAACATATAATCGATATGTTTATTTACAGGTAAAATTGAAATGGATGTTTCATTGGTAGAATATTTTTTAACAATGAAAAGCATTATTACTACTACACTCTTTATTTTCATTTGTGGAATTTCATTTTCACAAATCAATCATGAAGATAAAATTATCGAAGTTTATGGCCAAGAATGGTACAGTCGGATGCAAGTGGATGCCCCTGATTTATTGGTTCTTATGGATAAATATGTTGACCATGGCTTTAGTGTTAGAACGGTTAGTGAAGGGAAATATGACGCGGAACTCGTTCCTTTGGAATTTATTCCTCTTGTAAGTAAAACGGAAACAGCGATAACAGTTGAACAATTCTTACTTGAGGCTGCCTCTCCAAATTTTAATCCATTGAGATATCAGTTTTTTTCAACAAAAGATGCTCAAGTCTATAAGTTAAAAGGTGTAAATAAAATTATTTACATCATCCCACAAGAATCTATCCTTTTGAAATAAGCTCACTACTGCTATCATTATGAAAACACTATTTTTAAAACTACTCGTACTACTTCCAATTTTTGTTGTTGGTATTACATTCGGACAAAACGTAACTATGTCGAATGGTTCCTCTACTCAATGTAGTGGAACATTTTACGATCCAGGAGGTACTGGAAATTATGGTAATAGCCAAACATTTACTTATACTTTTTGTCCTTCTACACCAGGGGCAGATATGATGTTCAACTTTACAAGCTTTAGTCTTGAAAATGCTTGGGATTTCTTGTATATCTATGATGGAAATTCAATAGCAGCACCTTCTTTGGGTACCTATACGGGAACAACTGGTCCTGGAACAGTTACCGCTTCTCCAACAAATCTAACGGGTTGTATTACTTTTAGATTTACATCAGATGGATCTGGAGTAGCTGCAGGATGGGCGGCAACAATTTCATGTTCAACTCCTTGTCCAACGATTACCACTTCAATTGCAAGTACGACTCCAGCAGCGGTTGCTGGAATAGTTAAAAGATGTCCTGGACAATCAGTTTCTTTCAGTGCAACAGCTGGATCAGGTGGTACAGGACCTTACACGTATTCTTGGAATTATGGAGATGGTGCCACAGGTACAGGTCAAAATGTTTCTCATGCTTATGCAACTGCCGGATCATACCAAGCAAGCTTAACGGCAACTGATGCGAACGGTTGTCCAACTACAACATCAAGTACTGTAATTGTTCAAGTGGCGACAACACCAACAATTACTACAGCAGTAGCACCCAATCCAATTTGTTTAGGTCAGTCAGCCAATTTAACAGCCAATGTAACAATGACACCTTATGTGCCCAATTGTACGCCACCAGTTTCTGGAACAACCTTCTTACCAGATGGATCTGGGGTTTCGTACTCAACAGGTATTACTGTGAATTGTTTCAATGCAGGTCAAACGGTTACAGCAGCTTCGAATATTAGTAATATTTGTTTAACCCTTGAGCATTCATATTTGGGAGATTTACAAATTGTGTTGATTTGTCCAAATGGACAACAAATGATTTTAAAATCATATGCAAGTGGTGGGAATGGAACTTATTTAGGAAATCCAATTGATAATACAACAGGTGGGCCAGGTACAGGATCACTATACTGTTTTACACCGGCCGCTTCAACTTTACTTGTGAATGGGGGAACGGTTTCTTCAGGTTCTCCGGCTGGTAACTCAATCGCGGCAGGTAACTATATGCCAGTTGATCCATTTACCAACTTGGTGGGATGTCCATTGAATGGAACTTGGACAATTCAAGTTACGGATAACCTTTCAGCAGATGATGGGTACATTTTTAACTGGGATGTCAACTTTACAACTCCACCAGCTACTGGTTCTTTTACACCTACAATCGCATCGCAAGGATGGAATGCTGCAACAGGTTTAACATCTACAGGATTAACAACTGCAACAATAACTCCAACTGCAGCGGGTGCACCATGTTACACGTATACAGTTGTAGATAATTTTGGTTGTACATGGACGCAAAATCAATGTATTACAGTAAATGCCAATGTACCTGTAAATGCAGGACCAGATGTCTCAGGATGTCCAGGTTCAACACTTACAATTGGAGGGGCTCCTTCGGGTCCAGTTGGCATGACTTATTCTTGGGTAGAAACTGGTGCAAATGCGAATATCGCGATCACGAGTTCAACTACAATTGCAAATCCTACTGTAACGATTAGTGCAGGAGCTACAGGTACTGCTACATATACCGTTACTGGTACATCAGCAGGTTGCGTTACAACTGACGTAGTAGTAGTAACAGTTGTACCTCCACCAGTTGTAAATGCCGGAGCGGATCAAACAGTATGTGCGGGTGGTTCAGCAACATTAACTGCTTCTGGTGCGACAACGTACACCTGGTCTCCAGCAACAGGATTAAGTGCAACAACAGGAGCGACTGTTACGTCAACTCCAGCTGCAACAATTACTTATACAGTAACTGGAACAACAGGAGGATGTACAGCAACTGATCAAGTGGTACTTACAGTGAATCCAGTTGCTACGGCAAATGCCAATGTAGACCAAACTGTTTGTGTTGGAGGTTCAATTACCTTAGCAGGAACAGTGGGCGGTAGTGCAACTACAGGAACGTGGTCAGCACCAACTGGTACATTCTCAAATGCATCAAGTTTAACATCGACATATACACCAACAATCACATCGGGAACAGTAACACTTACTTTAACGTCTAATGACCCAGCAGGACCTTGTCCAGCGGTTACAGATATTATGGTTGTTACGGTGAATCCAGTTGCAACAGCAAATGCAAATGTTGATCAAGCTGTTTGTGCGGGAGGAACCGTTACGTTGGCTGGTGCAGTTGGCGGTAGTGCAACTTCAGGAACATGGTCTGCTCCAACAGGAACATTCTCAAATGCATCAAGTTTAACTTCAACATACACACCTTCCATTACAAGTGGAACGGTGACATTAACATTAACAACAAATGATCCTGCTGGACCTTGTCTAGCTGTAACGGATCAAATGATTATAACAGTGAATCCTTTGCCAACAGTTAGTGCTGGACCAGATGTAGCAATATGTACTGGAGCTGCAACTACATTAACGGCAACAGGAGCTGCAACGTATACATGGTCACCAGCAACTGCGCTTAGTGGAACAACAACTGCATCAGTTACGGCGAATCCAACTGCGACAACAACGTATACTGTTACAGGAACATCAGCTGCTGGTTGTATTAATACAGACCAAGTTGTTGTTACTGTGAATCCTTTACCAACTGTGAATGCTGGTGCGGACCAAACAATTTGTGTCGGTGCATCGGTAACACTTGCTGGTTCAGGAGCTGCAACTTATACTTGGAACAATGGTGTTACAAATGGAGTAGCTTTTGCTCCGGCCGCAACAACAACATATACAGTAACAGGAACTTCAGCTGCAGGATGTGTGAATACAGATCAAGTAGTGGTGACAGTAAATCCTTTGCCAGTAGTCGTTGCGAATGACGTGACAGTATGTTTGGGAGGTTCAGTTCCATTAAATGCTTCTGGAGCTTCGACTTATACTTGGTCACCAGGAACAAATTTAAGTGCAACAACAGGAGCTTCTGTTGTATCAACACCAACTGCAACAATTACCTATACTGTTTCAGGAACAAGCGCAGCAGGATGTGTTTCAACAGATCCAATCACAGTAACGGTGAGCGGTAGTGCTTCAATTAATGCTGGACCAGATGTGGCAATATGCGCAGGTGCTTCAACAACCTTGACAGCAACAGGTGGTGCAACATATACATGGAACAATGGTTTAGGAGCAGGAAATGGTTTCTCTGTTTCTCCAGCAGCAACAACAACATACACAGTTGTAGGTACTGATGTTAGTGGATGTACCGGAACGGATGCTGTAACAGTTACAGTTAACCCGCTTCCAACTGTGAATGCAGGATTAGATCAAACAATTTGTGTTGGCGCAACAGTAACATTAAGTGGTTCTGGAGCAGCAACGTATACTTGGAATAACGGTGTAACGAATGGAGTAGCATTTGCTCCAGCAGCTACAACAACATATACAGTTACAGGAACAACAGCAGCAGGATGTATCAATACAGACCAAGTGGTTGTAACGGTAAATCCTTTACCAACAGTAAATGCTGGTGTTGACCAAACAATTTGTGTAGGTGCTTCAGTAACATTAAATGGATCAGGAGCTTCAACGTATACATGGAATAATGGTGTAACGAACGGAGTAGCTTTTGCTCCAGCAGCGACAACAACATATACAGTAACAGGAACATCTGCTGCAGGTTGTATTTCAACAGACCAAGTAGTTGTAACTGTGAATCCTTTACCAACAGTGAATGCTGGAGTTGACCAAACAATTTGTGTGGGCGCTTCAGTTACGTTGAGTGGTTCAGGTGCTGCAACATATACATGGAACAATGGTGTAACGAATGGAGTAGCTTTTGCTCCTACTGCAACAACAACAACAACATACACTGTTACTGGAACAGATGTTAACGGATGTATTAACACAGATCAAGTAGTTGTAACAGTAAATCCTCTTCCAACTGTGAATGCAGGTCCAGATGTGGCTGTTTGTATCGGTGGATCAGTAACATTGACTGGTTCCGGTGCAGCAACATATTCTTGGTCAGGTGGTATCACAAATGGAGTAGCTTTTGCACCAAGTGCGACTGCGACATATACTTTAACAGGAACTTCTGCTGCTGGTTGTATCAATACTGATCAAGTTGTAGTAACAGTGAATCCTTTACCATTGGTAAATGCAGGTCCAGATATTTCAGTTTGTACTTCAACACCAGTAACATTAAATGGTTCGGGTGCTTCGATCTATGTTTGGTCAGGTGGTATTACAAATGGAGTAGCATTTACGCCAGCAACAACAACATATACTTTAACAGGAACAGATGTGAATGGTTGTGTTAATACAGATGCAGTAACTGTAACTGTATTATCAACAGCACCAATCAACGCTGGACCTGATGTTGCAATTTGTACAGGAGCTTCAACAACATTGACAGCAACTGGCGGTGTTACATATAATTGGAACAATGGTTTAGGAATTGGAAATGGTTTTTCAGTTTCTCCAGCGGCTACATCAACATATACTGTTGTTGGAACAGATGCGGCAGGATGTGTTGGAACAGATGCAGTAACAGTTACTGTAAATCCTTTACCAGTTGTAAATGCTGGATTAGATCAGACAGTTTGTGCTGGAACTTCGGTTACATTAACAGCAACAGGAGCGGCAACGTATTCATGGACTGGTGGTGTAACGAATGGAATTGCATTTGTGCCAGCAGCAACAACAACTTATACTGTGACTGGAACGACTGCTGCAGGATGTACTGCAACGGATGTTGTAACAGTAACAGTTAATCCTCTTCCAATTGTGGATGCAGGTGTTGATCAAGCAGTTTGTGCGGGAACATCAGTGACATTAAATGGGGCAGGTGCTGCAACTTATACGTGGACAGGTGGTGTTACGAATGGAGTAGCATTTGTACCAGCAGCAACAGTAACATATACAGTAACAGGAACAACAGCTGCAGGATGCACTGCAACAGACGTTGTAACAGTAACAGTAAATCCATTACCAGTTGTAAATGCTGGTCCAGATCAAACGATTTGTGTTGGAGTTACACCTGTAACATTGACTGCAACAGGTGCTGCAACTTACACATGGGATAATGGTGTTACGAATGGAGTAGCATTTGCTCCAGCTGCGACAGCAACATATACAGTAACAGGAACTTCAGCAGCAGGATGTATCTCAACAGATCAAGTAGTGGTTACAGTAAATCCTTTACCAGTAGTAAACGCTGGAGTTGACCAAACAATTTGTATTGGTGCTTCAATTACATTATCTGGTTCAGGTGCTGCAACATATACATGGGACAATGGTGTTACGAATGGAGCGACTTTTGCTCCTACAGCAACAACAACATATACGGTAACAGGAACTTCGGTAGCAGGTTGTATCAATACAGACCAAGTTGTAGTAACTGTGAATCCTCTTCCAGTTGTGAATGCTGGTCCAGACCAAACAATTTGTGTCGGCGCTTCAGTAACTTTAACAGGAAGTGGAGCAGCAATTTACACTTGGACTGGCGGTGTTTCAAATGGAGTAGCATTTGCACCAGCAGCAACAACAACTTATACAGTAACAGGAACTTCAGCTGCAGGATGTATTTCAACGGATGCAGTAACTGTGACGGTGAATCCACTTCCAATGGTGAATGCTGGACCAGATCAAACAGTTTGTGATGGAACAGGAATTACGTTGACTGCATCAGGTGCTTCAACATATTCATGGGACAATGGTGTTACAAATGGAGTAGGGTTTACGCCTGCGGTTGGAACAATTACGTATACAGTAACAGGAACTTCTGCTGCTGGTTGTATTGCTTCCGATCAAGTAATCGTAACAGTTAATCCTAACCCAGTACCAACAATCAATGGTCCAACGCAATATTGTGCTACTTTCTCAGCAACATTAGGAACAAATATTCCTTACACAACATATTTATGGTCGACTGGAGCAACAACTTCAACGATCAATGCAACAATTGCAAATAACCCAATCACAGTTACCGTAACAAATGGATTTGGTTGTTCTGCAACAACACCAGTGTTTACAGTTACAGAAAATGCACAAATCACAGCCAACTTTACGGTAACGGTTTGTCAAGGTCAATCTGCAACTATTCATGGTATTCCTCAAACATTAGCGGGAGTTTATTCTCAAACATTTACAACTGCATCAGGATGTGATAGTGTTGCGAACGTAACATTAGTGGTGAATCCTTTACCAGCAATTAATGCAGGATTAGATCAAGCAGTTTGTACAGGAATAGCAACGGTTTTAACAGCAACAGGTGGTTTGAATTATGCTTGGGACAATGCAGTCACAAATGGTATTCCTTTCACGCAAGCAATTGGAACAACAACGTATACTGTAACAGGAACAGATATCAATGGATGTGTGAATACAGATCAAGTAAATATTACGGTTAATCCTCTTCCATTAATTAATGCTGGACCAGATCAAGCGATTTGTATTGGTGCAACAGCAACATTGAATGGTTCTGGTGGTTCAACATATACATGGAACAACGGTGTAACGAATGGAGTAGCATTCACACCAGCAGCAACAAATACATATACAGTAACAGGAACGGATGTAAACGGATGTATCAACACTGATCAAGTGCTTGTTACAGTGAATCCTCTTCCAGCTGTAAATGCAGGATTAGATCAAACGATTTGTATCGGTGCTTCTGTAACCTTAACTGGTTCTGGTGCTTCAACTTATACGTGGAACAATGGTGTAACAAATGCAGTTGCTTTTGCTCCGGCAGCAACAAACACGTACACTGTAACAGGAACAGATGTGAACGGATGTATTAATACGGATCAAGTTCTAGTAACTGTTAATCCTCTTCCTGTAGTGAATGCAGGACCAGACGTAGCGATTTGTATCGGTGCTTCAGCAACACTTGCAGGTAGTGGCGCTTCAAGTTATACATGGAACAATGGTGTTTCAAATAACGTGGTATTCTCACCAGCGGCAACTGCAACATACACAGTAACAGGAACAGATGTAAATGGTTGTATTAACACAGATCAAGTTTTAGTCACAGTAAATGCTTTACCAGTTGTAATTGCAGGAATCGACCAAGCATTGTGTATTGGTGCTTCGGCAACACTTTCAGGTGCTGGTGCTACAACATACTCATGGAATAACGGTGTTACAAATGGAGTTGCTTTTGCTCCTTCAAATACAAATACATATACAGTAACAGGAACTGATGCAAATGGTTGTATCAATACGGACCAAGTTGTTGTAACAGTAAATTCACTTCCAGCGGTGAACGCAGGAGCTGATCAAGTTACATGTATCGGTGGTACAGTGACATTGAGCGGTTCAGGTGCAGCAACATACACATGGAATAACGGAGTAACGAATGGTGTTTCTTTTGCACCAGCAGCTACAACAACATATACAGTGACTGGAACAGATGTAAACGGATGTATTAACACAGATCAAGTGTTGGTAACAGTAAATGCATTGCCAACAGTGAATGCTGGTCCAGACCAAACGGTTTGTATCGGAACAGCTGTAACATTAACAGGAACTGGTGCAGCAACCTATTCTTGGGACAATGGAATTACGCAAGGTGTAGCATTTACACCAGCTGTAGGAACATTAACATATACAGTATCAGGAACAAGTGGTCCTGGTTGTATTGCAACAGACCAAGTGAATGTAACAGTGAACGCTTTACCAATTGTGAATGCAGGTCCTGACCAAGCTTTATGTATTGGTGCAACAGCTACACTTTCTGGTTCTGGAGCAGCAACCTATACATGGAACAACGGTGTAACAAATGCTACGGCATTCGCACCAGCTTTAACAAATACGTATACAGTGACAGGAACAGATGTGAACGGTTGTATCAATACTGACCAAGCAACTGTTACAGTAAATCCACTTCCAGCGGTGAATGCAGGAGTTGATCAAACGATTTGTATCGGCGCTTCAGTGACACTTACTGGTTCAGGTGCTTCAATTTATTCTTGGAACAACGGTGTGTCAAACGGTGTGTCTTTCGCACCTGCTGCAACAACAACGTATACAGTAACTGGAACAGATGTGAACGGATGTATCAACACAGATCAAGTGTTGGTTACTGTAAATACTTTACCAATTGTGAATGCAGGTCCTGACCAAACAGTTTGTGTGGGAACAGCAGTAACATTAACTGGAACAGGTGCTTCAACATATTCATGGGACAATGGTGTGAACAACGGTGTTGCATTTACACCAGGTGTTGGAACGATTACGTACACAGTAACTGGAACAAGTGGAGCAAGTTGTATTGCTACCGATCAAGTAGTTGTAACAGTGAATGCTTTACCAGTTGTGAACGCAGGAGTTGATCAAGCATTGTGTATCGGAGCTTCGGCAACACTTTCTGGAGCAGGCGCAACAACATATACATGGAATAATGGTATTACGAATGGAACAGCATTTACTCCAGCTGCGACAAATACATACACTGTAACTGGAACAGACGGAAACGGATGTATCAATACAGATCAAGTAGTTGTAACAGTGAATCCGTTACCATCAGTTGACGCTGGCTTGGATCAAGTAATTTGTATCGGTAACTCGGTAACTTTATTCGGAACACTTCCTTTATCAGTTGGAGCATCAGTTGTTTCTTGGGACAATGGTATAACAAACGGTGTTGCTTTTGCTCCAGTAGCGACAACAACATATACTGTAACAGGAACGGATGCGAATGGATGTTTAAATACAGATCAAGTAATCGTAACGGTGAATGCTTTACCAGTTGTGAATGCAGGACCTGATCAAACAGTTTGTATTGGAACACAAGTAACCTTGAATGGTTCTGGAGCAAATACATATACGTGGGATAATGGTATTACAAATGGAGTAGCATTTACTCCGGCTGTAGGAACAACAGTATACACAGTTACAGGTACGAATGGAAACAACTGTACAAATACAGATCAAGTTTCTGTGATTGTGAATCCACTTCCAGTAGTAAATGCTGGAGCTGATGTTGCGGTATGTGCTGGAACTTCAGTAACATTGACTGGTTCAGGTGCGGCAACGTATTCATGGGACAATGGTATTACGAATGGAAATGCATTTGTGCCTTCAACGACAACAACATATACATTAACAGGAACTTCGGCTGCTGGTTGTGTAAGTACAGACCAAGTAACAGTGACGGTGAATCCTATTCCAAACGTATTTGCTGGAAATGATATCACATTGTGTGAGAATCAAACATTGACTTTGACAGGTTCTGGTGCAGCAACTTACACGTGGAATAACGGAGTAATTGACGGAGGTCAGTTTACACCGGCTATTGGAACAACAACATATACGGTAACTGGAACTACCGTAGCAGGTTGTATCAATACAGATCAAGTTGACGTATTGGTGAATCCACTTCCAATTGTGAGTTTCATGCCAGATACAACACAAGGTTGTACGCCAGTAGTTGTTACATTTACAAACACAACGCCGAATGCATCGAACTGTGTGTGGACATTAGGTAATGGTGATGTGATCAACGGATGTGGAACAGTTCAATCGACATTCACACAACCAGGATGTTTTGATGTTACTTTGACAACAACATCTACGGATGGTTGTACGAACTCAATGACTTCAACGAATTTAATTTGTGTTGAAGCGTATCCAATTGCTTCATTCAGTACGTCTGGAAATGAATTGACTACAATTCAAACAGAAGTTCACTTTACAAATAATTCAATCGGTGCGGTGGCTTACGAATGGAATTTTGGTGACGGTTCAGCTTCAACAAGCACAGTTGATCCAACGCATACGTATCCAGAAATTGCAGAAAACTATATTGTTGAGTTAGTTGCAACTTCTCCTTTAGGATGTTCGGATACTGCTTACGCAACAATTCAAGTAGAAGAAGCATTGTTGTTCTATGTACCAAATACATATACACCAGATGATGATAACTACAATGAAATCTTCAAACCAGTATTTACTTCAGGTTTTGATCCTTACGATTACACATTGTTAATCTTTAACCGTTGGGGTGAAATTATTTTCGAATCACATGATTCAAATGTTGGATGGAACGGAACGTATGGAAGCAATGGTGAAATACTAATGGTTCAAGACGGAACATACACATGGAAAATTGAGTTTAAAACACTCGCAACAGATGAACGTAAAATGGTCGTTGGCCACGTAAACGTAATCCGATAGAAATACAAGAAAGTGAGACATTTGTCTCACTTTTTTTTTTATAAATAGTTACCTTCGTTTACTCAGAAAAAGAAGGACTGTTGAAATAATATTGAAGAATATCATTTTTCAAAGCAACCGAACCTTTGATTTGAACGTATTTAGTAGTATAAGTTTTTAAAATCGTTATGACACTTAAACATTTTCTCCTTCTTAGTTCTTTCATTTTAAGTTCAATCTTACATGCACAGCTAAACATTCCATTTTCTGCTGCAAGTAACAATCAGACGTTTAATACCTGTAATGGATTCATTATTGATTCTGGTGGACAAGGAGGAACGGGATATTCCAATGGGGAAAATGTAACCATAACGATTTGTCCAGATACACCGGGAGATATCATTTCGATTACCTTTAATACGTTTGCTTTATCGACAACCGATGATAATCCAGCACCAAACATTACCAATGTCGATTACATGAATGTGTACGATGGAACGTCAACTGCTGCGAATACCTTAGGAACGTATACAGGAAATCAATTACAAGGAGTGGTAATCCAAGCCACAGTGTTGAATCCAACAGGATGTATTACTTTGAATTTCACTTCAAATACTGCTGGAACAGGAGTGTTTACAGCAAGTGCGTCGTGTGATACACCATGTAATAACCCATTCGCAGGAGGAATAATTCAAGGAGGAATTACACCTGACAGTATTCGCGTTTGTGTGGGTGATGTTGTGAATTTTCAAAATTCCGGATCGATTGCGCAGCCAGGATTTAACTTAGTTGATTATTCATGGGATTTCATGGATGGAACTACTGCAAATGGACAAAATGTTTCGCACAGTTACTCTGTTCCTGGTCAATATCGCGTAAACTTATTTGTAACCGATGACAATGGTTGTTCAAATCCAAATTTAACTGACTTAGTTGTTTTAGTTAGTACAATTCCTGATTTCACCGGTTTCCCTGGAGATACCACGCTCTGTATTGGACAAGATGTCGTCTTTACTGCTGTTCCCGAATCGTATGAGGTTTTGTGGAATGGTTTCCCTGGTTCACAAACCATTGATGACGGTTGTTTACCAGATACCTTGCTCGGTGTTTCTCAAAATGTGAATCTTCTTCAAACAGGTTTTTCAGCTGGAACGACCATCACTAATATATCTCAAATCCAAAGTGTTTGTGTTGAATTAGAGCATTCATTCATGGGCGATATTGTTGTGATTCTCGAATGTCCAAATGGACAAAATGTGATCCTACACCAACAAGGTGGAGGTGGAACACAATTGGGAATTCCAGTACCAACAGATGATGTTGATTGTTCGAATCCTGCAACGTTGGGCACACCCTTCAATTATTGCTTTACGCCAACAGCCACGGAAACATGGGTAGAATGGGTAACAGCGAATGGAGGAGGAACTTTACCTGCTGGTAGTTACGAACCAATTCAACCGTTAACGAATTTAGTTGGTTGTCCAACGAATGGCGTTTGGACTTTATCTGTAGTTGATAACTGGGCTGCGGATGACGGCGTTTTGTTTTCCTTTGGCTTAAACTTAGATCCTTCATTGTATCCACCGATTTCACAGTTCGAACCGCAAATTGGTTGGGGAGCTGATTCTTCTTATTGGAATATGCCAGCACCTTATGCGACTGCTTTATCCACTAATGCAGACGTGATTACAATTGCGCCAACGGTTGCAGGAACCTATAATTACGTTTACACGGTTATTGATGATTTCGGCTGTACATACGATACTTCAGTAAATGTAACTGTTACTCCAAGTCCAATTGTTTTTGCAGGAAATGACACAACCTTGTGTGGTGGAAACTCGTTGCAATTGAACGGAACATTAAATGGGGCAGGAGCAGTTTCGACTTGTACCTATGATTTGCAATTAGAAGATGATTTTGGTGATGGTTGGAATGGAAATACCTTAACAGTTGTGATCAATGGTGTGAGTACGGATTATACATTAAACACGGGATTAATTCAAAACTTCCCAATAACGATTCCTTCCGGAGCAACGGCCACCTTTAATTTCAATGCCAATGGTGCATTTGTCAGCGAATGTTTTTACACGCTCTTTGATGAAAATGGCGTTGCACAAATTACACAAGGGCCATTTTTGGCGGGACCTGTAACAAATACAATTACGGCAAACTGTGCTGGTGATTGGGAATACACGTGGTCGCCACCTGCCGGAATTTCTGACGTAACGATTTTGGATCCTTTGTTTGCCTTAACAACCCCAACAACATTAACATTAACGGTGAATCCGATTGGTATTCCAGAATGTGCGGTGAGTGATGATATCTCAATTACATTATCTTCGAATCCAAATGCGGGTCAAGATGCAACGATTGATTTTTGTGTTAATGGGAATCCAACAGACTTATTTCCATTGCTTGGACCAGGAACAGATGCAAACGGAACTTGGACAAATGCAGCAGGAACTGTCATTACAATGCCATACGATCCTACTGTGAATGCGCCAGGAATTTATACCTATTCGGTAAATAGTTTGGGTTGTATTGACGAATCAGAAGTCACTGTAGGTGTTACAACCTTGAATTTAAGTTCTGTAGTAACGAATGTAAACTGCAACAGTGCAAACAATGGTTCTGCAGTTATTTCTGGAAATAGTATTGTGAGTTACACCCTAAATGGAGGAGCAACGATTAATGCTACTTCACCTTTCACTATCTCGAATTTAGCACCTGGAAACTATACAGTTGAAGCCTTTACCTTAGATGGTTGTTCGGATACTGAAACATTCACGATTACAGAGCCAACGCCTTTGCAAATCACATTTATTACGCAAGATTTTACAGTTTGTCCGGGAGAACAAGTTTCAGTTTCTGCAACAGGAACAGGAGGGAATGGTGCGTATATTTACACATGGACAGCAAATGGAAATCCAGCAGGAGTAGGTCAAACAATTCAAGTTACACCAACATCCTTAACGACTGACTATTGTGTTGTCTTATCAGAAGCATGTGGTTCACCAACGGCTACGGAATGTATGACGATTACAACACCAGCGGAGATTGTTCCAAGTGTGTTACCAGATACTTTAAATGGTTGTTATCCTGTACCAGTGAACTTCGTAAATACGACGCAATCAGCTGATATCGCACTAACGGATATTGATTTCGGTGATGGTACCACAGGACAATATGTTGGTAATCAATCGTTCTTCCATGAATATACATCACCAGGAATTTATACGGTTACAGTCACACTTACCTCGACAGTAGGTTGTGTTTATGAAACGGTTTACACCAATTTAATTGAAGTGTACAATTATCCAGAAGCGAATTTTGGAATTTTACCAAACAATGTTTCTATGTTCGCGCCACAAGTGAATTTATTGAATCAAAGTTCGAACGATGTTGTTTCGTGGAACTATGACATTGAAGGAGGAACGCCAGCGGTATCAAGTTTACCATCTTTACAAGTGGTATATCCTTTCGGAGTGCCAGGATCATATCCAGTTACTTTGACAGTTGAGAACAGTTTCGGATGTATTGATAGCATAACGCATGTTGTACAAGTATTGAACGATGTGATTTTGTATGCGCCGAATACCTTTACACCGGATGACGACGAGTTCAACCAATTGTGGAGTGTACACATTTCTGGAATTGATATTTTTGCTTTCAACTTATTCATTTACAACCGTTGGGGACAAATTGTGTGGGAATCACATGATCCGTCAGTTGGATGGGATGGAACGTATGGTGGAAAAATCGTGCAAGACGGTACGTATACGTGGACGATTGAGTGCTCGGATGCTAACAACGATGATAAGTATACGTTTGATGGGCATTTGACGATTATCAGGTAGGAGGCGCTTCGCTTAAAAGGGCTTAGGTTGTTTTGGCGCTTGGCTTTTTTGTTTTTTTACCACAGAGGCACAGAGCGCGCGGAGTTTGCGCTACGCTTATTTTTAGCAACAGATGCACAGATAATTATCAGAAGTTAAAACCCACTGTATTTATTTGTTAGTCATTACTGATTAAAAGTTACATCGAAACTAGTTTGAATATTTACGATCCATCTGTGAATCTCACTCTCTGGATGCTTCGCGGTGTGGTTAATTTATTTTCCCTGTAAATACACAGTTGAAGTTGCTTTTTTTATCTTCGTAAAAATGAACCCATTTCTCACCATCTGTCTCCTCATCATCCTGTTTGCGTGTCAATCAACTCCTCAGCCTGCTGAAAACGATCGAGTAGTAAACAATGATACGGAAGTTAAAACACCATCCAACAAATCATCCGTAACTCAACACGCATCGATTGATGATACATTTTCGTTTTCAGCTAAGAAAGTGATTCCGCAACCACCGGCATCGAAAGTATCAAAACCAGTTAGTTCAGATTCCTATTACTGTTTTATCAATGGGGATAAAATTCCATTCGAACCACCTTTGGATTTGTTTTATATCGAATTTAACTTCAACAAGGAAATGAAGACCTTGACGAGCGATGAACGGGATAAACTGAACATGCAATTTGAAAAGGATTTAAAAGATCTTGGACTTGTCAGACTGAATCCGAGAAGGAATGTGTATCGCATCGTCAATTCTAACTATACGCGAACTCAATTAGTCAAGAAACTCCTTCAAAAAAAGGAAGTTCATTTCTTGGAAGCGATTTATTCTACTTCTGGAAACGAACGTTATTTTTCACCAACTGTAACGATTGAATTTAACGAAGGAATGAACATTGATCAAGCAAAAAAGATCCTAAAAAATCAACAGATCAGAAATTACACACTTTATTTCAACGAGCAACATCAACTCATTGCGGACCTTAGCTTCGAGTCAGAAGAAATGTTGTCGTATGAATTTTTAATCGTTGCCAATCGATTTCGGAACTTAAATCCGTTCACAAAATTATCACAACGAACATTCAGCATGCGCTGCCGGATTGAGAGTTCCAAAGGAATAGTTGCTTTCTATTCACTCCAACACATAATTCCCTTCTTTATCATAGCTGTATTGTGTATACTTAACTGCCTGAACGATTTTTCCATTATGATCGATGAGTCCATATTTGCCATTTAATTCAACTAGCGCAAAATTGTTTCGAAACGCACGTACTTTATCGAATTGAGCGGGTAGAAGTAGTTTTCCTTGTGCATTCACCAAGCCATATTTGTTGTCTTTGAGGAAAAAGGATAAACCGTTTTCTTGTTGGACTAATTTGCCAAAGCTATGCTTGTACGTTTGCTTGCTGCGCAGGTCGTAAATAAAATGTTCGTCTTTGTCGTTACCGCAGTGAATCAGTGAATCGTACCAAGTTACATAGCTGAAGATCGGTTCAAGAATGATGGTTCCCGAATGATCCACCAAGCCTTGTTTTCCATCTTTGGTAACATCAATAAAAGGGCGGTGCAGCTGTCCAATTCGATCGTAAACAGTCGGACAAATCACTTCACCAGAACGGTTGATTAATCCCCATTTGTTGTCTTTTCGCACTTGAGCGATATCGGTATAAAACTGGCCAATTTCCCAGTAAACAGGCTCCAGCAGTTGTTTCCCCGTTGAATCAATCAAGCCTGAACAGAGCATTTTTCCGTTGGCCACAGTCACATAGCGTGTGTAGATGATAAAACGGTCGCGTCGGAAGTCGATTGTCTCCGCTTCAAGTGCACATGGAACGAGCGGTTTACCTTGTAAATTCAAAAAACCTTTACGATTGTTGCGATCTTCCAGCATAAATCCGTGTTCGTTTGGGAGGATAGAATTGTAGATGGCTGGCGTAAGTTCTTCCAATTGTCGCGAAAGAAGTCCTTGGTAGAGCGTATCGTTCTCATATTGCGAATAAATCATTAAATTCCCATAAGGCGCATCGTAGATATAGTGATAATTGTTGCAATTTAGATAGTTTCCGTAATTATCTATAAAAACAACGGAGCCATTTGATAGCAAGGTGTACAATGATTGGCTAATGCGTTTGATTGGAACATCAGAACCGTCTAATGTCAAGTTAAATGCGCTGTCGTAAATGGCATAGCGTTTTAGCACGTCTTGATCAAATGGTTCAACAGACCGATTATTGATTTTGTACAGAGGAACTCTATTGTACATGCGTTCGTAACGTTGTACCAAATACTCGCCTTCCAAGTAATCTATCGAAACGTGATCCATTGGTAGCACAATTTTTCCGAGTGTATCGAGAATTCCAATCAGATGTATGCCCATTTCAGGCATTTCGGTTCGTTGCGCTGGAACAAACGTTCTATAAATCATATAACCATTTCCGTACAGATCTTTTGTCGTTTGCTCAAAGCGTTGATATCCTTGATTTCGCGGCATGTTCAAGCGTTGGTGGTGTGAGATTGTTTTACACGAATCAGGTTGAGGCAAGTTCAATCCAGCTAAGTCTTTAACACCATAATTCGCTACAATTTCACCTTTTCGGTTACGGATGAGGTAGCCATTTGGTCGGTTAAACATCATTGCATCGTGGTAAGAAGAACCACCACGAGGATGAAGCGCATTTTCCATTGCGCCCTGGTGCAGTGATTGCGTGTAATAATCGACTTCAATGATTTGCACGCTATCGTAGAACGGAAAATAGTAAATGGGTAAAGAGATTTCATTAAAAATTAATGACTGTTGTCCAAAAGTAAATTCTTGCGAGAAACAACTAAACGACACGAAAAGAAAGCAAAAAATAGTTTTCATGAGAGGGAATACAGGTGAGACAAAGAATGGTTCATTCTAGTGACTAGTGACTAGTGACTTGCGAAAAGTGAATAGAAGAGGGGAGAAAGGAACGATGAGTGATGAGAGGTAAGTGATGAACGTCGATATACAATTAATCACCAATCACAAATCACCCTGTCTGCGCTGGAGGCTAAGACAGGCAGGAAATTCTAAATCACAAATCATAAATCACAAATCACAAATCACGAATCACGAATCACGAATTATTGAGTATTATTGCAACAGTAACTGATTTTTATAACGAGTAAATGAACCAACAAGAGAAAATGTTAATCGCAGCAGAGCGCATGCGATTGAAACGTGAGAAAGAGCAGCGAGAAGAAAACGAATTTTATCAACGCATTACGACTGGTTGGCAGTGGCTCCTTTTTAAGATTGTTGTTGGTTTGTGTACCACAATGGTTGTCGTTTCAACGATTGAAGTTTTGGTAGATGGTCCAACGAAGAAGATTAGCGAACAAGCATGTAAAATCGATCGCGATTGGGAATATACCTGGCACAAAGTACTCGACATCGAAGGTTGTATGTTTTCCCCGTACATTGTAGATTGGAGCAACCGAAAAGAAAGTAGTCTTAAAATGACGTATTCTCCTATTTTCAGATCGCCGAAGAAGTTAAGTTTCTCAGCTCAATTGAATGAAACTACCACAAAAGAAGTCGTAGAAATGAGACAAATGTCGATGTTCAACTGGTTTCCAGCATTTCAACTTTTTCTTTTAATTCCTTTGCTTACCTTCATCTTCAAACGCCAAAAGCCGTGGTTCAACTTCGCGCGCATTGCCTCAATGGTAATTATTTTCCCAGGTATGTTGATGGTGATTTTCTTTACGTTGTTGTAGGGGCATTCTATTAAACAATCCAATGAAAACATCTCCCACAGATAAACACATCGCTAAAGTTTCGAACTTCGAAGACCTTGTGAATACGCCCTTTCGCGGTGAAATCAATGCGTTGTGTTGGGAACGTAACTTAATGGGTGATTTTACGGAAATCGTTGACAAGCTTGAATGCCTTGAGAATATTACCGTTGTAGACGAAGAAGATTTGTTGGATTTGGATTTGAGCGAACAAGGAAAGTTGGCGCGTGAGGTGCTAATCAACGATATGAAGTTGTTAACGGAACATGGAGCAGCTCCGGTTTTGAACGTCATCAAATGCTATGAGCGCGATGATGATTTTTTCCCAACGGATGTATATTCGTATCACGTTGATCGTTCACCAATTCCAAGTGATACTTTTTTATGCACTTACGCGGGCGCTTCAAGCGATTTTGTTGCCAACGAACAAGCCGTTCAAAAAATCTTGATTCCAGAAATTCGTCAAGAACTCCGCAATCGCTTTGATGGGCGAGAAGAGGATTTTGAAGACTATTTAATTGAGAATTTCTATGATCTTCACTACCAAGCCTTGCACGATGCAGAGCCGCACGTTCTCGGACTCGGACATCTTTGGCGCTTGGCCATCGATCATCCCGAACAACAAGTTCCGCCTTGTTTACACCGCGCTCCGAATGAAAATCCAGGTGAGTACCGTTTGTTGTTGATTTGTTGATTAATTACAAATTGAAGATTACAAATTGAAGATTGAAGATTGAAGATTGAAGATTGAGAATTGAAAAATGATTACTTTAGGTTCAGATAATTCATCACATTATACAAGCAAAAAATGATAAAATTATTGATGTTGTTTTCAATTGTTGGTTGCCTGGTTTCGTGCAAGGTACAAGACGATTTACGAGGAACCTTTTCTAACGATAACGGACAAGAAATAACAATCGATTGCAATTACTTAATTCATTCAAAGCATTTATCTGGAAGAGATTTTATGCCAAAAAACGGTGATAAAATTAAATTAAGTCGAACGTCAATTCAAAATCAAGAAATTACGCTTTCATTTCTGTGGGAAAACATGCAATCAGCCTTTGCCAAGTGGGATCCAAATAAGGACGAATTGTCTATTGGAAATGATATTTATAGTCGTAAGAGTTTTATTGAATGCAAAGAAAAATAAGAACGAATCACTCCGACTCGGCAGCTAATCAAGAATCACGAATCACCCTGTCTGCCGACAGGCAGGAAATCACGAATTATAAATTGCCAGCATGACACTCGAACAAATCCAAAACGCACACAGCCAAGTAAAATCTGGCGCTGACTTTCCAGCCTACATTCAAGCAATTAAAGCACTTGGTGTTAGCCATTACGAAGCTTATGTTTCTGATGGACACACAGATTATCACGGAACGAACAATGAAAAAGTAACATCGCCAGCGAAATATGATGCGATTCAAATAGCAGAAGAAGTGAACGAAGCGGTTTTCAAGACTGAACTTTTAGCACATCAACAAGGTAGAACAGATTATTTGACGTTCATTCATATGTGCGCCGAAACGGGAATCGAAAAATGGGAAATCAAATTATCGGAAATGACGTGCACGTATTTTGATCGAGCTGGTAATATGGTGTTGGAGGAAACGATTCCTGGGGGGAAATGATTACAAATTGAAGATTCCAAACTGAGGATGAAAACGATCTCTTCCAAAAAATACAATCTGCTTTTAGCACTAATTCTGCTTTTAATGCTTTTGGGTGCGCATGCAAGTGTGATGCATTGGGACACAAATAAGTATTTCGTAAAGATTGGGTTGGTTGTTCTTGGATGTGTTTATTTCTTGCGTTTTCTTCACAAACCGGCTAAGAACTTACTTGATTTTACAAAGTTGGGATTGATTGCAGGTTACATTTCACTTCGATTTTTAATAGTGTACCACTTGGCAGGTGTAAAAATCAACTTGTGGACAGTTATTCTAATAACATTGGTTTGGATTGGTCTTGAAATTTTCGGAAAGCTTAGTAAACGTTTTGAACAATTGAATCCAATAATCTACATTGGAATGGTATTCATGATGCTTGAAGTACTTTTCAAAATCAAACATTGGCCACTCTCATTTCTTTTTAATTTTGGTGGGTTAACGATGCTAATTGTTGGCTTTTTAGTTGACGATTATCGCCAAAAGAAGTTGAATTTGAACTAATTATACAATCAAAAAAATGAAAACACTCCTCGAAATAAAAAAACCGTCAAGTAAATCGTTTATCGTTTGGGAACATGTTTTGGTTTCAGCAGTGACATTTACAGGCACGTTTATCCTTTTGTTTTTTGGACCAATGTTTCTTAATTCAAGATCGAGAAACCATGATTCATCAAATGACCCGGGAATTTCAATTATTGAATATTTATTTAATCATCCTGCGGTTTATTTTGGTTTAACGGTATTGGCGGTCATCATTGCGAACGTATACATTTTTATCAAGAATCAGAAAACGAATTACATTGTGAAAATTGAACAAGACGAGCAACAAATTCGTTTTGAATTGACCAATTTGTATTTTTCAAAACATCAACTTCAAGTACTTGATCTGAATAATTTTGAGTTTTATTTTGAATCAAAAGTTTCTCAAGATGACGACAAACAACAACGAATTATTTTCCGAAATAAAAACGAAAACTCAATGATTGGCGAAATTATTCCTAAGCATTTTATATGGAATGAACAGATTCTAACGTTAAAAGCAGCTTTAAGTGAACTTCATGCGTACAAAGGAAAAAGCAGAGAAAGACAAAGCAAAGTACCAGGAATCTCATGGCTGTTTGGAAGTAAATAAAGCTTTTGAATCTTACCAATTCACTAAATCGACTTTCGTTAATTCAATTTCCACTTCTTTGTTGTCGATTAAAACGAGCATTTTTAGTGTTTTTTGTTCTTCTGGAACGAAGCCATTTTGAATAATTGAACACCATTGGTCGGTAGTAAGGTTTCGGTAATCAACACCATTTGCTTCTAAAATTTGAGTCCCCAATTGAATGCCTTTTTTACTTGCCGGTGAATTGATGAATACGTCACTGACAATGAGCTTGTTTTCTGAAATAAATGGACTAAAACCAAAACTTTCATTGGTATTGTGTACGAAAGGTTTTACAGGAATTAAAATAATTTCATTTACGCTCCAATCGATGATTACGCGGTAGTTTTTTAAAAATTTTGTTCCAAGAGTGCGTGAACCTTTTTCAAACGTTACGACATTGTTTGTTAGCGTCAAATCACCCAATTTCGTTGTTTCAATTAATGCCGTGAAATTGGTATCTGAAACGGCAGCACCGTAAAGCCCAGATCCAGAAGAACCGTATGATTTTGCTTCTTTAATCGTAGGATTTTTTTCTTTAATTGATGTGTAAACCACCTTTGAACTAGCGAAATAACCGTTCGATCCTGTATCAAATGTGACGTTCTTATCTTCAACGCCATTGTACGTGATATTTACGCGTGGAGTGAAGGATAAAGCTGGTGAAAAAGGTACATGAATAACAGAATCAGGAATTGTAAACGAGCTTCTTGTTTCACTGATTGTAATCACTTTTCGTTCGTAATCAATTTCCCAAACCGCTTCTTTCATCAAGTTGGCGCCAATTATTCCATCCGCATTTAAACATGCCAATACTTCGGATTTATTGAGATCGGCAACAGCAGCACCCGTTTGCTTGAAACAAATGCCATTCAAATACATGTCCGGCATAACAACAAAATCCAATTCTTCTTTTACGCCTTGTGAATCGCCCGCTTTTTGAGAAACGACCGGTGTTAAGTTTAATTCAGCAGCTACTTCTTTCGAACATAAATTCGGCGCGCCTGTATCCACCAAGAAATCGTAGGTTTTCCCATTGATTGTTACAGTAACGATGATCAAACCTAAACGCATTTCAAATGGAATCTCGGTTTTAAACGATGCTTGTTCAACAGAACCTTCTTTCAATAGTTTAAGAAGTTTAATAGAGCTACAACTTGAAAGAAATATAAGCATAACGCTTGAAAAGAGAAGTTTTTTCATGGATTATTTGGTTACAATTAGTTCGTTGAACGATTTCAAACGCTTTTAAAAATAGTAAAAACTGGGAGTTAAACTGTTTCTCTGAAGTCATTCATACGTTAAAAAGTTCTTAAACTTTCGTCCTCGCATAGGTTTTCGCCTAACTTCACTTCACAAAATTGTAAAATGAGTAAACCAGCCAAGTTTCTTTACGCACTGTTCATTTGTTTATCGAGCTTATTGCTTCAAGCACAAGAATCACCCATTAAATGGAAGAACAATTCGTTTAATTTGAATGTAGATACAACTGCCTATAACAAGTCAAATGGTAAGGGATTTTCAACGAATTATTATCCTAATTCAACGAATGCCAGTTATACCTTTACGAATGTTGGTGAACATGTTACCTTTCTCGATACAACAGTTTTTTACAAACAATATATCTCAAAACCTGGGGAATCAAATCAGATTGATTTAAACTCGACACAGTTGTTTAATTATTATGCTGCTTTCCGAAAACAACGCGATACAACGATGTATGCGTATTTGCCATTTTATTACGAAGGAAAGATTTACCGTGAAAAACTGACGTTTGAACTAACATTTGGAAAAAGCAAATTGATTAAGTACGACAGTTTATTCATTGACGCAACAGAACGAGTAACGGATTTTTTGCGTTCGGATACCATTTCAGAATATCCTTCACTTCGTCTAACGTATTATTTTACGATTAAAAACACTACGAAAAAGCCAATTTTATGTACCAAAGATTTTGTAGCTTGGAATGATGCTCAGGCCTTGAGAAGTAATAATAATTATGTGGAAATTTCACCTGGACAAACGTATAAAATTCCAGTTCAATTGAACATGGATCGAAAGTATCGCTTCCAAAGCTCCGGTAGAATTGAAGTGATATCTGAAGGTATTCGTGAAGAATTTCAATGTGAAATACGTTCGAAATATGAAGCAAAGAGAAATTAAATTACTTTAGAAGGATGAACATCCAAGAAAACATTCAACGCTACATTGCGAGTCAAGTTGAGCCAAAACGCGCAGATATGCAAGGCTTGCATGAACAAATTCTGGCTTTGCTGCCCAACTGTAAATTATGGTTTGAAGATGGCAAGAACGAAGAAGGGAAGGTAATTAGTAATCCGAATATTGGTTATGGCTCATATACGATTCATTATGCCAATGGAAGTACTCGTGAATTTTTTCAAGTAGGATTGAGTGCCAATACCACTGGAATTTCAGTTTATTTGATGGGGATTCCAGACAAAAAATTCTTGATTCATAACTTTAAGGAAACAATCGGAAAAGCAAGTGTTACGGGCTATTGCATTAAATTCAAAAAATGTGCTGATATCAATTTGGATGTTCTTTCGAAGGCGATAATAGCAGCGGTTGAAATAACGGGTGAAATTGTATAAATTATTAATTAGTTTTTACCACAGAGGCACGGAGAAAAATGAAAACACAGAGAGATTATTAATTAACATTTTTAACTAAATTGAGTTTCAATACTTATACATTCATGCGCATACTTATCTTTCTTCTTTTAGCGAATGTCAGTTTTGGTCAAGTTTCGTCACGGAGAACTTCGCCAATTTTTTCTGAACCGATTGATTCATTAATCGTGGGCGATTGGTATTTGAAAGAAACGATTATTGAATCGAATTATCAATACGATTCGATGACGACAATGCACAGGTTAGAAACCAACCAATACACGATTAAAATCACAGCAGATAGTATAGTTATACCGCACAAGGAACGATACTACAAGCGATATGAAGGTTACAACTTTGAGATCGATGGCAATGTGATGAAGCTGTATTTCGGGAAAAAGAAAAAACGAAAACAAGTTGATTCACTCACGATTGAACTTCTTGATTTTGAAGAAATGGTCTTGTCCAGTGAGGAGTATGTTAAATCGCCTTTGGGATTCGATGTCGTAAAGGTGAATTACCGCTATCAACGTTCGCCATCCGCAAAATACGATTCGCTTGTTTCTCATCTTATTGGAAATTGGGAATTAGCAAGCAATGAACCTATTCCTTTTAGATGGAAGGATTCCCTGACAGAATTTCACTTGTATAAAAACGGTGAGCAGGATAGAACACTTAAACATTATTTATCCCTTTCATTTCAACGAAATACGAATGGAATAGGGATGAATTATTCATATTCCCATTCAACACAAGACCTGGTTGTAGCTAGTGGTGTTTATCTTGGAAAAACACCAATGCTTATCGATCGTTTCAATCAATTACTTTATTTTTCTGGGAAAGAAACATTTGTGTATCAGTACACATTCATCGGTTCAAATGAATTGATCTTGAAGTTTGTGAAAACAATTGAAAGTGAATAGGATTGAGCAATTCAATTGAAAACCACATAGTGACATAGTGCTAAGAAGTTTAAAGAAACGCATAGCTAAATTTACTTGTAAATGTTCAACTGATGTAATCTTGCGGGAGTGCGCGTCAAATTCCTATTATGTGCCTATGTGGTTAAATCAAAGGTTTTTTTTATCTACATAAATCTCGAATGGTAGTGCACATTTACCCTTCAAAACTGCTATCTTTGACAGGATTTCGTAGCTTGCTTCACTCAAAGTTTAACTTCCAAGTGAAAAGTTCCGAAGAAAGATTCAGAAGTGGAAAATAAAGAACTGACGTGGACAGTTTGTCTCGATTGTCAAGGAAGCGGAAAAAGAAACGGGAAAATCACCAAAAATGAACGTTACCGTTATCAACTTGAGCGTGATGCGTTTGAAAAATCGAATCAGCAAGGTTCCGCGCCTGTTCCTCCAAAAGGGCAATTAGTCACTTGTTCATTTTGCAATGGTTCAGGATTGCGCAGTTCAGAAACAAATCCACCAGCAGATTCAACAAAATTCCCGCACATTGCAATTATTGGCGGCGGAATTGGGGGAGTGGCATTAGCAGTTGCTTGCCTTCACCGCGGAATTCCGTTTACCTTGTTTGAGCGCGACGCAAGTTTTGCAGATCGATCTCAAGGATATGGACTTACCTTGCAACAAGCGAGTAAAGCCATCGAAGGATTTGGATTGTTTAAACTCGATAAAGGTTTGGTTTCCAAGTGGCATGTCGTTCATAATCCGGAAGGAAAAGTAGTTGGAGAATGGGGCGCAAAAAAATGGTTGGATCCAAACGAACAAGCCTATTCAAAGAAAACGAATGTTCACATTGCACGTCAATCCTTGCGTTTGGCGATGTTGGAACAATTGCACAATCATCCATCTGTTCAGTGGGGACATCAATTAATTGATTTCAATGAACTTCCTGATAAACGTTTTGAATTGCACTTTCAAGCCGATGGTGAGATGAAGCATGTTACTGCTGATATGGTCGTTGGTGCCGATGGAATTCGCAGTGTTGTTCGCAAGCAATTAATCGGAGAAGAACGAACACCAATGCGCTATTTAGGTTGTATTGTGATTTTGGGAATTTGTAGCCTGGAAGCATTGAAACACTTGAATGATCCTTTGTTGAATGCTGAAACTGTTTTTCAAACGGCCAATGGTCACGAACGCATTTATGTGATGCCATTTTCCAAAGAAGAAGTGATGTGGCAGTTGAGTTTCCCAATCGACGAAGCTGAAGCAAAAGCATTGAGCGAAAAAGGGGTGAAGGCCTTGAAAGAAGAAGCAATTCGTCGAACGCCTTGGCACAGTCCAATTCCAGAAATGGTTCAAGCTTCTCCAGAAACACTTATTTCTGGTTATCCAGCTTATGATAGAGAAATTTTAACGAGTACAAATTTTTCAAACGCAGGTGCAGCAACCTTAATTGGTGACGCGGCACATCCAATGAGTCCGTTCAAAGGCCAAGGAGCCAATCAAGCCTTGCTGGATGCTTTGATCTTAGCGCGAATGGTTTACAAGGAATGCGTAACATCTGATAAATGGAAAGAAGATGGTTTGCGCACAACTGTATTGGAATCCTTTGAAGAAGCAATGCTCGAGCGTAGCGCACCAAAAGTACGCGATTCGGCAGCTGCAGCAGAATTTTTGCACACAGATGTCGTTTTGTTGGAAGGCAATGAGACACGCGGTGGGCGATTTAAGAGAACATTGGAGTAGAAGTTAGAGATAGAGGATAGAACTAGTGGATAGAATTTAGGCCGTCAATAAGGAAGATGTTTGAGTTGATTCTTTCTTTGCAATAATTTTCTTAGTTTTGAGTAGTGCAAGTGCAGAAAAACCTGCGATTTAATACATGCTAAACAGTTTTAAAAATGAAAAATATCCTTACAATCTTTACATTATTCTTGACAGTTGTCAGTTTTGGACAAAGTTCAGAAGAATACTTAAAAAGTGGAATTGCCAAGCACAAACAACAAGATTACAAAGGTGCGATTAAAGAATACGACAAGGCAATTAAGGAGGATAAAACCAATAAAGATGCTTTTTACAACAAAGGAGCATGTGAACTGGCCTTGAATGATTTTAAAGGTGCAATGGCCGATTTTAATTCAACTATTGAATTGGATTCAAAATACGTGAGAGCATATTACAGTCGCGCGACAGTGTATGTGAGTCAAGAAAAATATAAAGAATCATTGCCGGATTTAGATAAAACGATAGAATTGGACCCAGAATTTCCCAATGCATTGACTTTGCGTGGACAAATTAGAGCACAAACAGGAAACAAAGGAGGAGCATGTGAAGATTTTCAATTGGCGAAGGAAAATGGTGACAAACAGGCCGATAAGTACTTAACACAATTTTGTGGCAATGAACAATTGGCGGGTGAATCGTTGATGTTGGATTGGCCAGAAAGTGAAAACTGGAAATTAGGCAGTAGCCAAGATAACGAACAAATGGCGATGTTGGAGTTGATTCATTCCGATGAAACATTAGAAAATTGGACAGAATTTGGATGCATGATGTCAATTAAAGGCGCTAAAAATATTCCGATGGACCAAGCAATGAACTTGATGTATGATCAAGCGAAAAAGCTGTCACCTAAAGCAGTTCTTACGTTTATTGAAAAAGATGAAACCGCTGAATATCCATGGATTATTTTCACAATTGAATCACCAAGTTTTAAGAACGACAAAAAACCTGAATCACAATTGTGGTATGTTGTGCAAGGAAAAACGGCACTTTACACAAACTTTCGTGCAGTGAAAGAAGCAACAGTTCCAAAAGAATTAAAAGAAAAATGGACTGCTTTCTTTAAAACAGGGAAAATTGTCAATCAGTAAATAAGATGCTACAAATGAGAACAAATTCCATTCATTTATTTTTGCTCTTGCTGGTAGTTTTTTCGTCTTGTTCGACCAATTCCACGGATGAGTCTGCGAAAAAAGATACAAGAACCCATTTTAAAATTGGAGAGAAGGAATGGTTGATTGAATTGCCGAATAATTACGTTTCGTTTGCCAATATACCTGATACCATTGAGCACAACAATATGTGTGGTAAGTACTCAAAAACAACCACAATACAGATTTTAAAACTTCGAGAAAAAGATACGCTTTGGAAGGATCCCTTACCAAACAGCTTGTATGTGTTTTTAGTACCACAAGAAGGTATGAAAACAACGAAAAAAGCGTGTGTAAAAGATATGATAGAAGGCTATGCTGGATTTATTTCAATCAATGGTGATTATCGTTATGAACACAAGGAATCAGAAGTTCAACTAGATGGTGTTCCATTTTCACTTGTAGAGAATTCTTTAATTGATTCAACGGGAAAGTGGTCTCACGGAGATTTGCAATTCATTGGAATCGTTTCAAAGCATTGGATGCAAATACAATTGAGTTTCAATTCAACCACCGAGCGCGACAAATTGAAGGCGTTGGTGTTGAAGTCGGAGTTTGAATAGATATTCGTGCAAAAAAATAAAATCTATCCAGCTCCGTAGGAGCGACATCCCAATAACAGTAATCAACACAAACGAATCAAAAACCCTAGCGGGGTGGTATCAATAACAACACATGAGTAAATTAAAGTCAGTATTCAACGTTCTTGTATGGTTAACATCCATACTGTTGGTCCTGCTAGCTTTTTTCTTATTGTTCATCTTTTTCATGAAAATTGTGTGTTGGCTAGAAACGGATTATCCGATAAGCCGAGGTTCAATGCTTATTTTAGGTTTGTTAAGTGCGTGCTTGTTAATTCGAAATAAATTGAGTTTTATTCTACTAGTGTTTGTTGCAATCGGAAGTATAGCTTACCAATTTGCGAATTTTCACTTCAGCGGTTACACTTTTGTTGATTTCACAGCATCATTAAAACCGTGGTACCATTCGAATCAAAAAACATTGATGAGTTTACCTCCTTTAACGTATCTTTTTATTCTGTTTTTAGCCGTTTTACCTACCACTTGGAAATTGTATTTTGCAAGAACAGAAAAAGTTAACGAATTACTGGATGTATTTTGATTCTGATGGAAAGAATAGAAAATATGATGTAAAAAAAATCCCTCAATTACAGGATTTTCTAAATTCTAATTCTATCTTCTTACGCCGAAGCGGACTCGGCTCTCGGTTCTCGGTTCTCGACTCTCGACTCTCGGTTCTCGACTCTCGACTCTCGGTTCTAGCTTCTAATTTCTAGCTCTACGATTCCGTTCCTTCATAATCAATGACAACTCGCGTCCTGTTTGACCAGCAACCGAAGTGTTTTCATCGGCACGGCGTAGGAGGTAAGGCATGACTTCTTTGATTGGACCGTAAGGAACATATTTCGCAACATTATAGCCTAAATGCGACACGTTGTATGAAATGTGATCACTCATTCCCAATAATTGAGCAAAGTAAATGCGTTTGTCGTCTTTCGAAATGTTGTGTTTTTCCATGACTTGCGCCAAAACTTCCGCACTTTGTTCGTTGTGAGATCCAGCACACAAGGCCAAGGTATCAATGTTTTCAACGATTAATTCCAATGCTGCATTGAAATCGTTGTCACATGCCGCTTTATCTGGTTGAATAGGCGAAGCATATCCTTTTTGAGTTGCACGATCACGTTCTTTTTCCATGTAAGCACCACGCACCAATTTGATTCCGTAGTGAATATTGTTTTTACGCGCCACAGCTATTTCTTGTGTTAAATACACCAAACGATCGTGACGATACATTTGTAAAGTATTGTATACAATCGCCCGTTTTTTGTTGTATTTCAACATCATGTCCAAGGTAATACGGTCAATCGTATCTTGAATCCATGTTTCTTCAGCGTCTATAAATACAGGAACATCATTGTCATGCGCTGCTTTACAGATTTTATCGATGCGGTCAATTGTATGTGTTAATTCCAATTTTTCCAAGTCACTCAATTCTGTTTTCGGGTCATTCGCTTTTTCAAGAATGGCAAAACGTGAAATACCAGTCACTTTGAATACGGCAAATGGAATCTTTGGATCTTTTTTCGCAGCGTGAATCGTATCAATGATTTCTTGCACAGTTGCATCGAAATCTTCATCGCTTGTTTTTCCTTCAATCGAATAATCAAGGATGGTTCCAACACCATATTTCGCTAACAAATCAATCGTTGGCTTACATTCTGGAATCGTTTCACCACCACAAAATTGCTTGAAGATCGTTTTTTTGATAATGCCTTTAATTGGCAAACCAACGTTTAAGGCAGTGTTAGTAGACCATTTACCAACTTTAACCATTGTTGGACTACCAATGATTTTAAACAACCAATAGGCTCTGCTCAAATCAGCATTCGATTTGCTTTTGAATGCTATTTCTGTATTATCGAAAGAAATCATAGTGTAAAATTAATTTGTTTTGGTAGATATGGTGCTTAATTATTCATTTTTTCTTTTTTGCTTGATCAAAAAAGAAACAAAAAAATCAAGGCTGTGACCTCGAAGAAGAAACGAAGTTAAAACCTTCCTCGAAAACATACGCATTCTTTCACATGTTCACCCCAAACTCCTCCTTTGTCGTCAAACACGGGGTTCACATTTGCTTCAGAATTGCTTGTTTTCTTTCGGTTGTTTTCAAGGCCGAATGCTCGAAATGCTACGCATCAATCAAATCATTTAAAAGAAATTAGACGCACATGTCCTGAGATTGCATTTGTAGGAAACTCCGTTGACTGAGGTTCTCGAAGGCAACATTTTATCTTTATCTGCGCGATATACGTCGAGGCAGGAAATCACAAATAACGAATCACAAATCCTGAATCCCGAATCACAAATCCCGAATTATAAATCCCGAATTATAAATGCTTTCTTATTTTTGTCAAAAATACCACTGCCGAGCATGCATACGTTTAATTCTGCACAATATAGTATCGAAGTTGGACCGATTGAGGAATCGTCGTTTAACTCAGTTTTACTGAATAATTACGCCCATTCCAAAATTGTGATCATCGTTGATGAAAACACACACGATTCCTGCTTGGAGTATTTGTTGACGACCTTTGATGTCTTGAAAGAAGCGGAAGTAATGTTATTGCCTGCTGGAGAGGAAAACAAGGTGATGGAAGTGTGTTTTCAAGTTTGGGAAGCGCTTTCAGAATATCAGATTGGACGAAAAGACTTGATTATCAACTTGGGTGGTGGAGTTGTGACGGATATGGGCGGATTTATTGCGTCTATTTTCAAACGTGGAATCGATTTCATGCACATTCCAACTTCGCTTTTAGCAATGGTAGATGCAGCAATCGGAGGGAAGACAGGAATTGATTTGGGACCTTTGAAGAATCAATTGGGTGTTTTTGCGCATCCGAAAATGATTTATGTCGATCCAATTTTCTTGGGATCATTGCCTGCTGAGGAATTTTTGAATGGTTACGCTGAAATGTTGAAGCATGGTTTGATTTACGACAAAGCTTTGTGGGATAAATTGAAAGTCATGAACGATTTGGCGCAATTGGCAGATGTCGAAACATTGATGCAATGTATTGCTGTGAAACAGACGATTGTTGAACAAGATCCACTTGAAAAAGCCATTCGAAAAGTCTTGAATTACGGTCATACAGTTGGACACGCGATTGAAGGGTATTTTATGGACAAAGATCCTGTTGCTCATGGTCATGCTGTTGCGATTGGAATGTTGGCTGAAGCACATATTGCCTACAAACGAACAACGTTAGCAAAAGAAGCATTTCATGAAATTGAAACAATTATTTTACAACATTTCCCAATGATTCACTTGGAGGAAGAAGATATCACTGAAATAATTCGTTTAACATTGCACGATAAGAAGAATGAACAGAACAAAATCAATTGTACGTTGTTATCAGCTATTGGAGATTCGATGATTGACTGTTTTGTTTCGCCTGAAGAAATCAGTGAAGCCTTGAATTACTTAACAATTTACAAGATTAACTTAAACTAAAACACAATGTTGATTACTATTCTATTATTGATTTTTACGGTTATTGTAATGCCAATTGTTTCGTTTTATTTCGGAACGCCTTTAAATACTTTACAAGTAGAAGTTCTTTGGTCAACAGCGTATATTGTTGCTGGTATTATTGCTTATTGCTTTGTTGTAGGTGAATTAACAATGAACAATTCGCAAGTGGATAAATTGTGGTCGATTGTACCAATTGTTTACGTTTGGAACATGACGATTTTAGGAGATATGAATGAACGAATGGTATTGATGGCAATTCTTGTAAGCATTTGGGGTAGTCGTTTGACCTTCAATTTTGCACGAAGAGGCGCGTATACATGGCGTTTTTGGGCTGGGGAAGAAGATTATCGTTGGGAAGAGTTGCGCAAGCGTCCTGGATTCAATAACCGCATCGTTTGGATGATTTTCAACTTGTTTTTCATTTGTACCTACCAAAATGTATTGATTTTCTTGTTTACCTTGCCAATCTTAACGTCGTTAGGAACAAACACAGCACCTTTGATGTGGGCTGATTATTTGTTAGCGGCCTTGTATGTAGGATTTGTAGTAATTGAATTCATCGCGGATCAACAACAATACGATTTTCAAACCGAGAAATACCGTCGTATCAACAACAATTTGCCTATGGATGAATACGCGCATGGATTTGTTCGCACAGGTTTATGGTCCAAAGTACGTCACCCGAACTACGCTTCTGAGCAATCAATTTGGGTGGTGTTTTATTTGTTTAGCGTTGTTGCCACAGGTGAGTGGATCAATTGGTCGGTTGCTGGTTGTATCTTGTTAATCATCTTGTTCAAAGGAAGTTCAGACTTTTCAGAAGATTTATCGGCAAAGAAATATCCGGAGTACAAAGACTATCAAAAACGTGTTCCGAGATTTATTCCGTTTACAAAGTTTTAAATAGAATTTAGAGCTAGAAGGTATAATCCAGAATGCACTCAGCTAAAAAGTCGTTCTAGATCAAAAAAGATTATTGATCGTTTTTTAAGCGAATTAACTTCTGTTTGATTTCTTCCAATTTCTGAACAAGAGAATCGTTGACTTCGAGAGCCTCAGTCAACTGTTGGTTTGAATTCGTTGATTCCTTTGAATCTGTTACCGTTTGTTTCGATTTAAGCGCTTTTTTCGCTCCTTCAAGGGTGTAACCGTTCGTTTTAACTAAATGATAAATCTTGTTAAAATTTTCAATGTCCTTTGGAGTGAACATTCGGTTCCCTTTTTTACTTTTTTTGGGTTGAATTAAATTGAATTCCTTTTCCCAAAACCTTATCAATGAAGTGTTTACGCTAAACATGTCAGCGACTTCACCAATGGTGTAATAGAGCTTCGTAAGTTGTTTAATATCGATTTGTTCCAAAACGTTGAATTGAATTAATCCCGAAAATAGTTATATTTTTGCAACCGCAATGCAAGGTTATTCATTCATAGTAAAATATTTGTTGTTGTTTGTGTGTTTTATTTCTTTAAGCGCCTTCACGCAAACAGCTGGAAACGATACGCTTGTAAAAACCGTAAATGATTCGTTAACGGTACAAGACACTGTGAAACCTAAGAATAGCGAGCAAATCGATCAGATTGTTTCTTACGCCAAAAAGTTTCTTGGTACGCCTTATCGTTATGCCGGCACAACGCCTTCTGGATTCGATTGTTCAGGATTCATTTCATACGTTTTTGGAAATTTTGGATTTAGTTTGGTTCATTCGAGCTATGGAATGGCAGAATTTGGTGCAACTGTGAAATTAGCTGATGTTCAAGCGGGCGATCTATTATTTTTCAAAGGAAGTGATGTGCATTCCACACGTGTTGGTCACGTTGCGATGGTTGTCGAAGTGTCTCCAGATGCCATAAAAATGATTCATTCCTCTACTTCTCGCGGAGTTGTCATCGAAAATTTCAAAACGAGTAAGTACTTCATTGCGCGCTTTATCAAGGCGAAACGCTTGGATTACGGAGTTCCAGCTTCGAAATAAATTAGTGACTAGAAAATAGTGACCAGTGATTAGTTCGAAGTGATTCTAGAATATTTCGTTATTATTTAAACATTTTCCGTTTTCAAGGTTTTACTATTTTAGCATCAAATTCAAAGATTTTGGAAATAGGAGAAGTATCAAGTGTGAATCAACGTCGTCAGTGGTTGTTTGTGTTTTTAGTGGGATTGTTCATTACAAATGCAATTACGGCCGAATTAATCAGCAATAAGTTGATTGAAATCCCAGCTTTATTTTCTATTGGAGAAACGAAATTTGGACCGTTTACAACAATCATTGGTGTAATTCCATGGCCAGTCGTATTCATTTTAACGGATTTGCTCAATGAATTTTACGGTGAGAAGGTTGTGCGTCGTGTTTCTTGGATTACGGCAATTTTGATTGCGTATTGTTTCATTATCGTTTCTGTTGCATTGGCAATTCCAGCTAAAGAAATCCCGAATTCTAGTTTAGCCACTGATCATGAATTTCACAAGGTCTTTGGTCAAGCGCAAATGGTAATTGTTGGAAGTATTGCTGCATTTTTGTTCTCTCAATTAATGGATGCAACCCTCTTTCATTGGATCAAGCGCAAAACAGGAAATAAATACATTTGGATGCGAAGCACGGGAAGTACGGTCATTTCGCAAATGGTTGATACCATTGTTGTACTCTACATTGGATTCGTATTACCTGGAGCCTTAACCTTTGACCAATTCTTGGAAATCGCCCCGACGAATTATTTCTTGAAACTCATCATCGCCATTTTGTTGACGCCAATGATTTATTTAGGACATTATTTGGTGAAACGTTATTTGAGAGTTTCTGAGTAGGGAGAATGGTTCCATAATTCAACTATTCAAATATTCAAATCATCTCCTACAGGTCAATGAAATCAGGAGTTATAAGTAAGATTGTTAACTTGCAAATTTGTTAATTTGTAAAGATGCAAAGTTGTAATGTTGCAAATTTCAAACATTGCAAAATTTCCTGCCTGTCGGCAGACAGAAAATATTTGGAATTTACAAAACCGAAGAAAGAACGATACTTGTTGGTTAGTCACGAATCACGAATTATGAATTATGAATCATGAATCATCAAGTGTTCGACTGTCGAAATTTCAAATGCCAAATCAGATAAACAATTGACACCAAGGCCATGAAAGCGCCAGTGATAAACGGCAAAGGAACAGAATTCAGCGTATTGTGATACGTTAAATACGTTGATGCAGAACCGACCATAATTCCAGCTTCTAAGGCAATAAACATGGTTCCAGCACCAACTCCACGGCGTTCTGGATGTGAAAGATCTGCTGTCCAAGCGAAAAGAGTAGGACTACTTACGCCGGTTGCGAAGCCAAAGATGATTGCCGCTGTTATATATGACGTTAAATCTCGGGAGAATCCAATTAGTAACATGCTTGTTAATAGCAATGTAAAACCAATGATTAAGGTTTTTCTGCGTCCAATTTTATCTGATAATCTAGCTGAAAATAAGCGAACGATAATGGTTGAAACGACGTAATAGCCAAAAAACAAACCTTTATTTTCTGAACCTAAATAACCCGACATATCAGGTGTAATAACGAAAATAATTCCAGAGCAAGTGGCTGTTAGAAACATTACAATGGCCGATGGTAAGACTGAGGGTTCTACGACGTCTTCCCCTTTTATTTTTAATAATTTCGACGAAAATTTAACTCTATTCTCTAGCGTTTCTTGAACATACATCATTAATATTCCGGATAATACAGCTGTGCCAGCGGCAATCATGAATAAGTTATTGATACCGATTTTTGTAAAAAAGTAGGAACCAAATACTTGGCCAACACCAATTCCGAGCGAGATGAATGTTCCCCAAATCCCCATGCCCATTCCACGTCGATCTTCAGGGAGAATATCCGTTACAAGCGCTGTTGCACCTGTAGGTTGGAAGCCAACGCTGAATCCATGAATAAATCGTAAAACCAGAAAAAACCAAACTGAAAAGGATAAGGGGTAAAGCAAAGAGACTACGAAACAAACCGCCGTACCAAAGAGCATAACTTTTTTTCGGCCAATAGTATCGGCTAATTTACCAGAGAAAGGCCGAGAAAGGCCTGCGGAAATCGTGAAAATGGAGATAATTAATCCTTTGTAATCTGCTCCGCCAAGGTCTGTAATGAAATCGTTTAATTCTGGAATGACAAGATTAAAACTCGTCATGAATAGGAACATCGAAAAAGACAATACCCAAAAATTCTTGCTATAACTCCTAAACATGGTGCAAAAGTACTTCGAAAGGATGAAAAGCATCTCTTTTTGAACATTTTCTTTCCAAAATTGTCATTAAATTTGATAAAACTTGAGAAAATGGTAAAAGAAGCAACGTTAGGAGCTGGATGTTTTTGGTGTATTGAAGCCTGTTACAAAGACATGAAAGGTGTAATTGATGTTTATCCGGGTTATGCAGGAGGACATGTGTTAGATCCGACTTATAAACAAGTTTGCGAGGGGACGACTGGACACGCAGAAGTTGCACGGGTTGTTTTTGACGATGAACAGATTTCGTTTGAGGAAATTTTAGAAGTTTTTTGGTTTGTGCATGATCCAACTCAATTGAATCGCCAAGGAAATGATATTGGAACGCAATACCGTTCTGAAGTTTTTTATCATGACGACATTCAAAAAGGGATTGCAGAACACTATAAAGCAAAACTTACAGAAGAGAATGTGTGGGATAAACCGATTGTAACGCTGATTACTCCACTGAATAATTTTTACAGAGCGGAAGAGTATCACCACAATTATTTCGAATTGAACCCAGGAAATGCTTATTGTCAATCGATTGTGCGACCAAAGGTGGAAAAATTCAAATCAGTCTTTGCTGAGAAACTTAAATAAATAAAAAAATCCCGATCATTTCTGAACGGGATTTTTTTAGTGTTTATTGAATCTTAAAGCTCTTCTAATTCTTCTGTTGCAGGTGCTACAGTTTCTTTTTTCGCTTTTTTATTCTTCTTCATTTCTTCTTTTTTCAACTCTTTTTTCTCTTGCATTTCAGCTTTTTTAGCCAAATACAATTTGTATTGCTCTTCAGTAAGAATTGATTTCATGTGAATATCACGCGCATCTTGATTTCCTTTCAATGATTCTTTTTTCAAAGCAGGAGTCATGTTCACATCGTTTCTGATTGCATCATTTTTTTGAGCGATTCCAATGTTTAATTCAAGAACTTTAGCTTTTTGCTCTTCTGTCAAGGTTAATTCTTTCGCCATTTTATTTGTATGCATTTCAGCACGTTCGATAGGCGTCTTTTTTGATTTTGCATGGTCTTGTGCTGTTGCCGTTGCTGCTCCTAAAATCAAAGCTGCACCAACTAATACTGCATTTAACATTTTCATAGTTCTAATTTTTAATTGTTCATTCCGTCTTGGCAAATAATGTGCCTCGATTCTAACTTGTGCGAATTTAAGGTAAAAAATGGTCATTTTCCTGAGCAATTAACATTTTTAGTGAAAAACAAATGTGTAAATTTCCACTATGAAATGCATGATGCTTTTATTTCTGACCGTTTTTACTGCTTCTTTGACGAGTTGTTTGTCTCCAAGGTTGCTTGAGAAAAAAGGAAATGTCATTAAACTTGAACGTCAAGGTTTGACAGAAATCCCAGAAAGTGTGTTCCTTACTGAGAATGTGACAGAATTACATTTGTACGGAAATCGCTTAGATTCATTGCCTGCTCGCATTGGTGAACTCAAAGAATTAAAGAAGTTATATGTTGGAAAAAACAATTTAAAAACCTTGCCACCAGAAATAGGTCAATTGAAAAAGCTGGAAGTATTGTCGCTTCAGTACAATGAAATTGACAGTTTACCGGATGAAATTGGTGATTTGGATAGCTTGAAATGGCTTCAATTGAGTCAGAATGAATTGCATTTTCTTCCTGAAACACTTGGGGATTTAAAGAATTTGGAAAATTTACAGCTGAATTATAATTGGTTGGATAGTTTGCCTGAATCAATCGGAGGTTGTGAAAAATTAAAGTTTATCTATTTGAATCGTAATAATTTACATGCTTTACCTGAAAGTTTAGGTTTAATAAAAGGATTGAAGGAGATCTACTTAATTGGGGCAGGGCAATTGATTCTAATCCCTGAAAATTTTTGTGATTTGCGTCGACTTGAACTCCTTGAAATTGACATGCAATGTGTTCTTCCAACTTGTTTACTTGTTCAACAAACGAATCGATTGACCATCATTCAGAAGTAAGGTTGAATTATTATTCGCGGCTTTCGCTTCGCATTTCTAAAAACAAAACGGCATCGTAGGCAAAATGAGCAGAAATGCTAAACCACAATCCAAAGTGTTCGTAGCCCAATGAAATCAAAAGAATGAACGGGAATACAAGTAAGCCGTAATAGTTCATTTCAAGGTTTTTTACGCTGAAATAACCGTGAATCGCAACAAAGATGAAGGAAGTAAGCCAAACACCTGTAAACGTTTGTAAACCTGCTCTAAAGAGTATTTCCTCACCAACTCCAGCGCACATTGAAAGGAAAAAAACATCGAAATAGTTGAGTTTTAAATCTTTTACTAGTTTGTCAATTTTTAAAGGCAAACGATCAAAAATAGGTGCTTTTAGAATGATTATGGCAAGAAAAGCATACAAAATTCCAAATTCTAAACCATAAGCAATTGGAATGGTTTTAATGTTTTCAAGTTGTAGAAGATCTCTCCAAGAAACATCATAGTAAAAATACATCACCAAAAAGGCAGGCAACGGAAAGATTAACAGTGTAATCCAGCCCATTAAATGTATGCGTAGTTTGCTCAATTATGGTAATTTTGCACGAAAGTAACAAAATATGAAAGACGCAATCATTCAATGGATTCGTAGTTTTTATGGAACCACGAATTTTAATCATTCAGCATACGATCAACAAGCAATTTATTGGGCAATTGGAATGTTTGCTGTTTTGGTGGCTTTCTCATTGGCTGTTTGGTATATTTCACGTGTCATTTTGATCAAAGTATTGTATGCGTTGGTGGACCGCTCTAAAAGTAGCTTGGATGACCATTTGGTAAAGAACAAAGTCTTCCGTTCATTGGCACATTTGGTCCCATTGATGTTCATGGATTATTTCTTATCCATTGTCTTTTATCAGTTCCCTTCGATGCATGGTGGACTTTCTAAACTTGTTGCGGTTCTAATTTTGTTTGCTGTTATGATTTCCATCAATCGCGGTTTAAATGCGTTTCGTGATATCATTAAGGAGAAAGATGTGTATTCGGACAAGCCAATTCAATCGTATTTCCAGGTTGGGAAAATTGTCGTTTCTGGTATCTTCTTGATAATCATGCTTTCAGTTGTTACGAGTAAGTCTCCAGTGTTCTTTTTAACGTCTTTAGGAGCTGTTTCAGCGATTTTATTGTTGGTGTTCAAGGATACAATACTTGGTTTCGTTGGAAGTATTCAATTGTCCGTTAACGATATGATTCGCATTGGTGACTGGGTGACAATGGAGAAATTTGGCGCAGATGGAGAAGTGGAAGAAATCAACTTAGCAACTGTGAAAGTGCGCAACTTCGATAAAACCATTACCACAATTCCAACCTATTCATTCATTTCAGATTCGTTCAGAAACTGGCGTGGAATGCAGGAATCGGAGGGAAGACGCATAAAACGTTCGGTGTATATTCAAATCGATTCGATCCATTTTGCCTCAGAAGACTTGATCAAACAATTGGGCAAAATCAAAATCTTGAACAACTTTATTCAAGAACGCGAAAAAGAAATTCAAGAGTACAACAAGAAGAATGGTTTTGTGGGTGAACAAGCTATAAATGCGCGTAAGCAAACGAATATTGGGTTATTCAGACGTTACATTGAGTATTATTTGCAACACAATCCAGAGGTCAATCAAAACATGCAATTGCTTGTACGTCAGTTAGATTCTTCCGATAAAGGTGTTCCAATTGAAGTGTATTGTTTCACTAAAACCAAAGTCTGGAACGAATTCGAGTTAATTACAGCCGATATTTTTGATCACATCTTCGCCATTGTCCCTTTGTTCGAATTAACGATTTTCGAAAGTCCAACAGGGAAGGATTTTAGAAATTGATTAAAACCTCAAATGCTTCACTGTATTTCGATTGTTGATCAACTGTTTCAATGATTCAATACCGATTTTTAAGTGATTATCAACGAACTTAGAAGTAACGACGGTGTCGCTTTTTTCTGTTTTCACGCCTTCTGGAACCATCGGTTGATCTGAGACCAATAATAATGCGCCTGTAGGAATGTTATTCGCGAAACCTACTGTGAAGATGGTTGCTGTTTCCATGTCGATGGCCATTGCACGAACTTTCTGTAAATAGCCTTTAAACTCTTCGTCGTGCTCCCAAACGCGACGATTGGTGGTGTAAACCGTTCCAGTCCAATAATCTTCGTTAAAATCGCGAATTGTCGTTGAAATCGCTTTTTGTAGGGCGAAAGCGGGTAGAGCAGGAACTTCTGGTGGAAAATAATCGTTGCTGGTTCCTTCACCGCGAATGGCTGCAATTGGTAAAACTAAATCACCAACTTCGTTTTTACGTTTTAATCCGCCACATTTCCCTAAAAACAAGACCGCTTTTGGTTTAATGGCTGAAAGCAAATCCATACAAGTCGCTGCAGAAGCACTTCCCATTCCAAAGTTGATGATGGAAATTCCATTTGCCGTTGCGCATTGCATTGGACGACCTTTTCCAACGATATCAACACCGTGCATTTCTGCAAATTTATCTACGTAATTGTGGAAGTTGCACAACAAAATGTACTCACCGAAATTTTCTAACTCTTCACCTGTGTAACGTGGTAACCAGTTTTCTACTATATCTTTTTTTGTTTTCATAATCGCATTTTAGTGGTCCTGAGCATATCCGACTGGAACTTTTTCTCCAGCGCGAATAGGAACTGTTAAGGTGTTCTCTGCCGGGGGAATTGGACAAGAGTACCTATGCGAATATACACAATATGGATTATAAACTGTGTTAAAATCAACAATAACTTCAGGATTTGTTGTTTTCTTAAAGTCTAGATAACGTCCGCCACCATAGGTTTCATTGCTGTTTGTTGCATCGCGAAAGGGGATGAACAAGTAATCTTTGTATTCTTTTTTGCGACGTAAAGCCATATTTTGATAAACGAACAACTTACATGCTTTTCCTTCTAATGAAAACTCAATAAATCCGAACTGACGATAAATTGGTTTGCGTGCAGTTGACGTTGGCATTTCGAATTTCTTCCCGACTTCTTTTGTGAATTTTGCCTGAATGCGAAAGTTTGAATCAACTTTAAAAAATTGCAATCCTTCAAACGACTTTTGTTCTTCAGCGTCGAGAATATGTGAGCTTGAATCGATCATTTCACCCATGCGCACAATACGTAATTCAATCAATGAATCTTCATACGATTGAGCGGTATAATAATTTATGTAAAATAATGATAATAATATAGTTAGGTATCTCATCTTGAACCAAAAATTGAACTACCAACACGCACCATTGTACTGCCTTCAAGCAAAGCAATTTTATAATCACCACTCATGCCCATGGAAATTTCTTTGAAGGATTCTTGTTCTGCAAAATAGCCACTTTTAAGTCCGTCGAAAAGTGATTTTAAGAAATGAAATTCATCGTGGATTTTGTTTTGATCTTCCGTTAAAGAAGCCATTCCCATCACACCAACGATTTCAATGTTTTTCATTTCAGCGTATTCTTGCATATTCAATAATTCAACTGCTTCGCTTAACGATAATCCGAATTTTGTTTCTTCTTCCGCAATGTGGAATTGCAATAAACACTTGATAACACGGTTATTTTTCTCTCCTTGTTTATTGATCTCTTGCAATAATTTGATACTGTCAACAGAATGAATTAAATGAACGAAAGGCGCAATGTACTTGACTTTGTTGCTTTGTAAATGCCCAATCATGTGCCAATGAATGTCTTTCGGTAAAGCTTCATATTTCAGTTCCATTTCCTGAACTTTATTCTCTCCAAAATGACGTTGTCCAGCATTGTACGCTTCTAACAATGCACTGACTGGTTTCGTTTTAGAAACTGCAATCAAGGTCGCATCTTCTGTAATTGTCGCTAAAACAGCCTTTAATTGATCCTCAATCATTATTCGTTGATATTGTAAATTGTTAATCCACTGCGCATTTTAGGTTCAACCCACGTTGATTTTGGGGGCATAATTAATTGAGCATCAGCTACTTTTTTAACTTGATCCATTGAGGCAGGATACAAAACAAAGCCAACTTTGAATTTTCCTTTGACAATCTTATCTTCAAAGGATTCAATAGTTTCTGCACCACTTATAAATTCGATGTTTTCATCCGTTTTAAGATCGTAAATCCCAAGAATTGGTGTAAGGACTGCTTGAGTAAGAATTTCAGCGTCTAAACACCTAACAGGATGGTTTTCATCGATAATGCTCGGTTTACAATTCAATTCAAACCATTTTCCTTCTAAACACATGGTCATTTGGTGTTCGTGACTTGGTTTAGATGAACCAATTAATGTAGAAATCACAAATGAATCTTCTAATTTTTGAAGGAATTCTTCTTTCGTCAAGTTATTCAGGGTTTTAACTAAACGGTTGAATTCTAGTATTTTTAATCTGTTTTCGTCAATAAAATAGGCCAAGAAATAATCTTCATTGGGGAATTGAGAAGTTCCTTGGCTTTGACGGTGTTTTTTCAATCCAGCAGACGAAGCAGAACGGTGATGACCATCAGCAATATAGGCTGCAGGCAATTTTTCAAAGGCTTTGATCATAGAAGCTGAATCTTGTACTGTTAAAACCCATAACTCATGCTTGATACGATCGGTTGTTGTGAATTCATATTCCGGTCGAGCAGCCGTATATTTCATCAATAAATCGTCAATTGCTTGTTCGTGAGGATAGGATAGAAGCACTGGTTCTGCGTTGTAGCCAACGATATCCAAGTAATTCGTAAACATTGCTTCACGCGACGTCAAAGTTGCTTCGTGTTTCTTAATAAAATCGTCTTCGTATTCTTGAACGCTTGCACCTGCTACAATTCCAGTGAATTCGTGTCCATCTTTTGTTTGACGATAAACGTACAAATGTGCTTCTTGATCTTTAATCAAAATGCCTTCTTCAATGAATTCAGCGTATTTTTCACTCACCAAATTGAAACGCTCAACTGAATTGGGTTTCGTTTTCACGGTTGTACCAAATTCTGGATTGATAATGCGCAAGAAAGTGAATGGATTGTCTTCCAATTTCGCCTTTAATACATTCTTTTTGTATGAATAATAGGGACGCGTAGCAACAAGATGTACTTTGTCGCGAACTGGTCTCAGCGCTTTGAAGGGTGCAATTTTAGTCATGGTCTTTACATACGAAACCCTGTAGTCGAGGCTATCCTCATGCTACAGGGTTGAATTAGTTTTTAGTTTTTTACAGCGAACTGCCCGATAATCAAGCTTGCTAGTTCTTCACCGATACGATCTTGTGCTTCCAATGTTGCTGCTCCAATGTGCGGAGTACAAGCAATTGCACTATGATTCAATAAGTCTTTACGTGGATTTGGTTCGTTTTCAAATACGTCCAACGCGATAGCTGCAACTTGTCCAGATGATAATGCTTCCAATAAATCATCTTCATTGATCACACCACCACGTGCTGCATTTGCAATTCGAACACCTTTTTTCATCATAGCGAACTCTTTTGCTGCGATTACAGCACTTCCGTCAGCTTGTTTAGGAACGTGAATTGAAATATAGTCTAGTTGACCTAAAACACTGTGTAAATCATTACTTGGTGTAATTGAGATGTTTGCCTCATGACCATTTCCAATTGGAACATTGATGTTTACTGGATTTCCAGTGCGATCAACGGCTACAACATTCATTCCGCAACCTAAAGCATATGAAGCTAGACTTTGACCAATTCGACCAAAACCGATGATTCCAAGTGTTTTTCCTCTCAATTCAACACCTTTTGCGTATTTTTTCTTTAATGCAGAAAAATCTCCCGTTTCCATGTTTTTGTAAGAATCGTGTAAGCCTCTTGAAATGGCAAACAAATGTCCCATTACCAATTCTGCCACTGATTGAGAAGAAGAAGCAGGAGTATTAATCACTGTAATTCCTTTTTCACGAGCGTAAGCAACATCGATATTATCCATACCAACACCGCCACGACCAATTAATTTCAAATTTGGACAAGCGTCAATCACTTCTTTGCGAACTGTTGTTGCACTGCGAACCAAAATCATTTCGATCCCTTGTTCATTCACTGCATTTGCTAATTCCTCTTGAGCTACTTTATCAGTAATTACTGTAAAACCAGCCTCTTCAAGTAATTGTTTTCCTAAGTCGGAAATTCCGTCGTTTGCTAATATTTTCATTCCTTAATTATTCGGGATTCTTAATTCAATTAACCGTTTGTACGAGTGAACTCTTTCAATACGTCAACCAATACTTGTACGCTTTCCAATGGCAACGCGTTGTACATTGATGCACGGTAACCACCAGTTGAACGGTGTCCAGGTAAACCAACGATTCCTGCATCTTTCCACAGTTTATCGAATGCTTCTTGATGCGCCTCATTCGTTAATGTAAACGTTACGTTCATGTTTGAGCGATCTTCTTTTGCAACTGTAGCGTTGAAAAGAGGATTTGCATCTAATTCATTGTATAACAAGTTTCCTTTTGCGATGTTTTTCGCTTCCATTGCTTTCACTCCGCCATTTGCGATTAAATTGCGTAAGTTCAACATAGCAACGTAAACAGAGAAAACAGGAGGTGTATTCAACATTGATTCTTTTTCAACTTGTTGTTTCAAGTCCATATAAGTTGGCATGAACGGCGATGTTGATTTTCCTAAAATTTCATCTTTCACGATATACAAAGTTGCACCTGCTGGACCAAGATTTTTTTGCGCTCCTGCGTAAATCATATCGAAGTCAGCAACATTGATTTCTTTTGAGAAAATATCAGAAGACATATCACAAACCAATGGCAAATCTGTTTTTGGGAAATTATGGAATTGTGTTCCGTAGATTGTATTGTTAGAAGTGAAGTGAATATAATCCACGTCCGTTGGAACAACAAAATCTTTAGGGATGTATGAGAATTTTTTGTCTTCAGAAGAAGCAAAGACATTCACATCAACTCCAACTTTTTTCGCTTCTTTGATTGCTCCAGAAGCCCAAGTTCCTGTATTGATGTAACCTGCTTTTTTCGTGTCGCGCATCATGTTCAATGCAGCGATTGTAAATCCAAGTGTTGCACCACCTTGTAAATAAACGACAGAATAACCTGCTGGTACGTTGAGTGCTTTTTTTACTAGATCACACGCCTCGTCCATAACTGCAACGAAATCTTTGTGACGGTGAGAAACTTCTAGGATAGAAAGACCATTAAAATCTAAGACAGCATCAGCTGCTTGTTTGAAAACTTCTTGTGGTAAAATACAAGGACCTGCTCCGAAATTGTGTTTCATGTTTGCTATTGTTTATCGTCGTTTAAAATACTTTACAAATGTGAAAAAAATAAAAGATTTAATGATAGAAAAGATGCTTCTTTTTTACAAAAAATCGGTTAAAAAAAAACCCCGAATTATCGGGGTTTAAAATTTATTCTTCAGACTTCTTAGTCGTTTTTTTCGCGGTTGTTGCTTTTTTCACTGCTGGTTTTTTCTCAGCGGCTACTTTCGGAGCTGCAGCTTTTTTCGCTACTGTTTTTTTCTCTGCCGGTGCTTCCGCTTTAACAGTTGCTTTTTTTACAGATGGTTTAACAGTTGCTGTTGTTTTTCTTTTACGTGTGTTCCCGTAAGAACCCATCGCTCTTTTTCCTTTCGCTGTTTTTTTATCTCCTCTTCCCATAATAGTCTAATTTTTTTAAAAGTAACCTTGATCGTCAGGCAAATATAATTATTCTTTTTTAAATAAACGACGTCTAATTTCATCTTCTAGTTCTTGTCCGCCACGCAAGATTTTTCGACACCATTTTAACTTCAATTTTGTTTGCTCTTCAGCGTTTAATTTCCAATCGATTGAACTATTTTCCAAACGCTCACGAATAACGTTTAAGGTAATTGCAGCCGAAACTGAAATATTGAAACTTTCAGTAAAACCATACATTGGGATTTTCACGAATTCATCGGCAAGTTCCATAATCTCTGGAGAAATTCCTCGTCGTTCAGTACCAAAAACAAAGGCCATTGGACTATCAAGATTCAAATCATTGATTGTAACATCGTTTGTATGCGGTGTTGTGGCAATAATGCGAAAGCCTTTTTCTTTCAGATTTTTAATACAATCGATTTCTGGTTCTGGTCCTCGGTCGTAATTGTACATATCAACCCATCTTCCAGCACCTAAGGCAATATCGCGTTGAACTTTGTATTGATTGTCTTTTTCGATTACATGTAAATTCTGTATGCCAAAGCAATCACACGAACGTAAAACTGCAGAAGCATTGTGTTCTTGAAACACATTTTCGAGTGCAACGGTTATATAATTCGTACGGTCAGCCGCTATACGGTCAAACATTTCACGTTTACTAGGAGTAATAATGTCGTATAATTCCGCTAAAACGGCTAAATCTTCAGAATGCATGGCGCAAAAGTAGGAAATATAAAATGCATTTTAATTAGCAAATTCAAATAGGTAGTTGAACTATAGAAACAAAAAAAAGGAGAACCTTCCGATTCTCCTTTTTAATTTCTTTACAGAAAGTGGATTAGTTAACTTTTCCAGAAAGTTCAGCACCAGCTTTGAAACGTACAACGTTTTTAGCAGCGATTTTGATTTCTTTTCCAGTTTGTGGGTTACGTCCAGTTCTTGCAGCACGGCTAGAAACAGAGAAAGATCCGAATCCTACTAAAGAAATTCTATCTCCTGCTTTCAATGCAGTTGCAGTTGCGTTAACAAATCCGTCCAATGCTTTTTTAGCATCTGCTTTAGACAATCCAGCCTCAGATGCGATAGCATCGATCAATTCTGCTTTGTTCATAGTTTTGGTTTTTTAGAATGTTTGTAATTAATTATCGAAACAAATATATCTGAATATCCAAGCCACACAAGCATTTTGGCAAAAAAAAGTGCTTTTTTGTTGAAAAAAGTGGTGTTTTGTTGATAACCAAGGCAAAAAAGCCCGTTTTTTGGGGTTATTTCGACCAATAATGTGTTTTTATCGTTGAAGAAAATGGTGAGTTAAAGCCTTAAAGATTAGGTGTTGGAGTGGGATTGTGGGAGGAAATTGGTCAATACGCTTATATCGTTCAATTTCAAACTTACCATATATTGATTATGGATAAAATGAAAATCAAGCAAATTCGCATCCTTGAGTTTTGAAATGTGATCATGAACCGTAACAGGTGAGAGTTTCACAATTGATGCAATTTCCTTTTGCATAATGCATTGATGATTTAATAAGTGTTCAATGATGGTTATTCTTGCTGGATGAGCAAGTGCTCTCGCAATAGTTGCAAGTTGAATGGTATGTTGGTTAAATTGAGAAGTTTTTGACGCTCCCATAAAATGTAGGTTTTAATGAATACTATTATTAAGTTATGAGGAATTATCATTTAAAACAAAAAATTCTGGCAAAAATATTTTTGGAAATTCGCGAATTAGCAAATTCGCAATATTACGAATGGGATATAATGTTTTTAGGAAATTATCTGCTATGCTGGCTATGCCCGTCACAATATTACGAATAGGTTATAAAAATGATTTTGGAAATTGACTAAGTACATCCGATAATATTCTTATGAAATTCGCCAATTCGCAATGTTACGAAAGGGATATCTTTAACTTAGGAAATTCTTTAATTGCACTCGGGGCTGACGCCTTGTTGATAAATTTAAGAACGAGATTAAAGTGATTTGGGAAATTCGCGAATTAGCAAATTCGCAATATTACGAATGGGTTACTGAAAGATATAGGAAATTCACGAATTATCTGCCGCAGCGGACGGTGCCTAAACCAAATACAATATTATGAATAGATAGAACTTGCTAAACCAACTTCCACTCCTCAATTTTATTCCCAGCCAAGAACTCCTTGTAATTCATTCGTCGTTTACCTTCAGGTTGCAACTCACTTACCAATAAATAGCAATCGCCACATGGAAATAAAATTCCTTCTTTGGTTTCTTTTAAGGTTGTCGCATCAGATATGGTAAAATCAGTTTTGATTGCTGAGAAAACTTTGAACGTTTTGGTTTCGTTCTTGGTGCTATTTGTCAAAGTGGTCCAAGCAGCTGGATAGGGCGAAAGTCCTCTTACAAAATTATGAACGGTGGCAACGGATTGCTTCCAATCGATTTCACATGTCGGTTTAAAAATCTTAGGCGCACTTTTCAATTCTCCTTCGGCCAATTCTAATTGATCAATTCCAACAGCTGTTCCATCCATGATTTTTTGCACGGTTGACGCGCTAACTTGCGCTCCAAGTTCCATTAATCGATCGTGCAATTCACCAACAGATTCATTTTCGCCGATGGTTACATAAGATCGCTCAATGACTTTTCCCGTGTCTATTTCCTTTTCGATGAAGAAGGTTGTTACACCTGTTTGTGCTTCACCATTCATAACTGCCCAGTTAATTGGAGCCGCACCACGATAGTTTGGAAGAATAGAAGCATGTAAGTTAATCGTTCCCTTTGGAGGCATTGCCCAAACAACTTCAGGAAGCATGCGGAATGCAACCACAACAAATAAGTCCGCTTTCAGATCCGATAATTCTTGGATGAACGCTTCGTCTTTTAAATTCGTCGGTTGAAGGATATTCAATTCTTTTTCAACGGCATATATTTTTACTGCACTTTCATTCATTTGTTGTCCACGTCCTGCTGGTTTGTCAGGAGCGGTGATAACACCAACCACATTAAATGCTTGTTGAATCAATTCATCTAAAATGCGAACGGCAAAATCTGGCGTTCCCATAAAAACGATACGAAAGTCTTGTTTATTCATTATACGATTTTTTTCTTCCAATCAAATGTTCTTAAATAAAGGATCGAGAAAAGTCCTAAAGCACAGAAGTAGACGTACTCGACAGTCCAAATCCAAAATATATCGAGTTTGAATACTTTGATTAATAAGTAAGCGGCGATAATATAAACGCCAACACAAATAAATTCGATAATAAATGATACCATGGTATTTCCACTTCCATTAATGGTTTGAAAGTAAACACTGACTACTCCAAAAATCATGATAGACCCAGCTACGAAACGCATAATCTCAGCACTTTTATCCAGGTAAGCTTCTGCCGGATTAATAAATTCAATCATCAGCCTAGGATAGAACAATGCTCCATGGAAAACGAGGAAGAGGAAAATAATTGTCAAAAATTGAATTCTCCGCTGGATTGTTCTCAAAGCGCCATAATCCTTATTGCCTAAGTATTGTGAAATATAGGTTTTGGTTGTACCAGCAAATCCTGAAATAGGGATGAAAGCTAGGAAGTAAATCGATCGGATATTTTGAGAAACGGTTAATTCGTATTTTCCCATTTGCTCAATCCACGTGAAAAATACGGTCCAAGTTGCTAAAGCTATAAATCCTTGAAACATCAGTGGACTTCCAATTTTAAACAATTCTTTAAAGGAAGGCCAATTGATGGAGAAGTGAGAAAATAATTCCAATTCTTTTCGTTCTTTCGAGAAAATGAGGAAGATGATTAAAAACGTCATTCCACAAGCGTCAGCAATGGTATTCGCTATGGCAGCGCCTTCAAGTCCCATGGCTGGTAATCCCCAGTTTCCAAAAATCAAAAGGTAATCGAGTAAAATATTTGAAGTTGCTGTGATGACTGCCGCGACCAACACAACCCATGTTTTTCCTGTAGCGAGAAAGAATGCTTGAATGGACAAGGTAATCATCGCAAAGAACAAGGCGAAACTTCGAATTTGGATAAATTGTCCCTGTAATAAGGCTAAGTCTTTGTGTTTCGAATAGTAATTCAACATATCGGGCATGATAAATTGAATTCCAAGAAACAAGATTAAAGCAATGATAAAGTTGGATAAGATGGAGGATCCGAAAATTCGTCCAATCGCATCGGTATTTTTTTGACCAATTCTTCGAGCGATTAAAATTTGTGCTCCATCACCCATTCCAGCCAAGGCCATGAAAACCGTAACATAAATCAAACCTGCATTTCCAACAGCGTCAAATGAAAGAGATGTTTGATCATAGCGACTAATAAACCATGCATCCGTTATCAAAATAACAGACTGTATGAAACTGGAAACCATTAACGGAACAGCAACTTTTAATATGGTCTTGTACTTTAAGTCTAACATTTATTTCTTCTCAGCTCTCGGTTCTCGGTTCTCGGTTCTCAAAATCAATCAACTTGTATCACCAATCCTTTCAAATATTCTCCTTCTGGATGAAATGCATTAATCGGATGATCTGCCGGTTGATGTAATTGTTCAATAATACGTACGTTTCTGCCTGCTTCAATCGCTGATGCAATTACTGTATTCGTAAATAAGTATTTGTCTACAACTTGCGAACAAGAGAACGTAAATATCAATCCACCTGGTTTAATTTGACGAATAGCATGTGCGTTCAAGCGTTTGTAACCTTGAATTGCTTTGTGACGTTTTTCGCGGTGCTTCGCAAAAGCGGGAGGATCCAAAACAATAATATCGTAATCTTCTGGTAAATCTTTCATGTAATCCATCGCATCTGCGACAATTGAACCATGCTTGTCTTCAAATTTATTCAAAGCAACATTTTCTTCAGTCAATTGAATGGCTTTCTTCGAACTATCTAATGAATGAACAAGCGTTGCACCGTTTTTAATGGCTAACAAACTAAATCCACCTGAATAACAAAAGGTATTCAATACTTTTTTGCCTTGCGCATATTTCCCTAATAGGAAACGATTTTCACGTTGATCAATGAAGAAACCTGTTTTTTGTCCTGTAACCCAATCAATGTTCAATTTAACGCCATGTTCTAATGCAATGTGCGGCGTTTCACACGTTCCAAAGATATATTCATCTTTTACATCCGCACGTTGAGGCAAGGTGTCAGAAGATTTTGAATAAATCGCCTTAAGTTCTTTTCCAAAAGCTTTTTTCAATCCTTCAGCAATTGAAGCGATACTCGTATACATTCCAATACTGTGACATTGAACCACCGCTACGCCATTGTAAAAATCAACGACCAAACCAGGAAGCGAATCGCCTTCACCATGTATCAAACGGCAAATGGTATTCGTTTTCGTTAATAGATTCAATTTTTTACGCAATTCAACTGCATTTCCGATGCGTTCAATGAAAAAGTCTTCATCCAACGGACGATCTTCAAACGATAAAATTCGTACAGCAATTGTTGCATGCTGATAATGTCCACGCGCCAAAAAACGTCCTTTGTGGTCAGCTACCGTTACAACTTCGCCATCTGTTAAGTCTTCTGTTTCAGTGATAATTGCTCCAGAAAATACCCACGGGTGACGGCGTAGTATTGAATCAACTTTATGTTTGTGAATTTGTACCGTATTCAAAATGAAAATCTTTTTGCAGTTAATATAGCAACAAAAATAACAAAAGGATGTGGATTCTCTCTTGAATACTTTGTGTTTCCTCGACTTAAAGTGTGTATTTTTGTTCTATAAAACATAAATCATGAAGTGTACAATCCATGTTTACCTTTTAAATGAACATTTTTCTCCTGAACACGCTGAGGCGCATCACGATGGAAAAGAATCGGAAAATAACCTGCGTTACGAATGGGAAGATGAGTTTGAAGTAACTTCAGATGTTCAATCAGTTGAATTGCACGAAAACGCTGCTTTTCCTTTAGAAGGTGAATTGCCTGATGGAAAACCGTTCAAGGAAGAGGTAACTGCGATGTCACTGTTTGAAATTAAATCTTCGGATGCTCCGTCAACGTTTATTGGTGCATCAATGAGCATTATTGAAAATCATGAATTGGTAAAAACAGACGAAGGATTTACTATCAACTTGTTCTTGAAAGATTTCGAACCAATGGCGAATCCAATTCCAGGGATTTACATTGCCGCACAAGAATTTCCAAAAGCTTTGGTGTTTTAATGCTTGAGGCAAAACATATCGTTTTACAATTTGACCGACCAATTCTGAAAGGAATCAATTTCAGTTTAAAATCAGGACAAATCATCGGAATTGTTGGTAAAAGTGGAGCGGGGAAGACCTCGTTCTTGAAAATAATGAGTGGTTTACTCGACCCAACTTCTGGTGACGTTTTTTTTGAAGATAAAAAAGTACTTGGTCCAACGGTGAAATTGGTTCCAGGACATCCAGAAATTCAATTGGTGAACCAAGATTTTCATTTAGATACGTATCACACAGTTGAAGAAAATATCCGCGAACAAATTCTGTATTTACCGAAAAAAGAACGCGATCAATTGGTGAATGAATTGTTGGAGTTGATTGAATTGGATGAGGTGCGAACACAACAAGCGCGAACCTTATCTGGTGGTGAACAACAACGATTAGCTATTGCACGAGCTTTAGCCTGTGAACCAAAAGTCTTGTTGCTGGATGAACCTTTTGTGCATTTGGATGGACGTTTACGCAGTAAGTTGACAAATTATCTTTTAGCCTTAAAAGAAATCCGAGGAACGAGTTTTGTGCTTGTGTCGCATGATGGCGCTGAAATGTTGAGTTTGGCAGATGTGATTTACACGATGAAAAATGGACAGTTGACGAAAAAAGGGAAACCGTCTGAAGTGTATTATAAATACAAAGTTTTAGAAGAAGCAAAATTGTTTGGTGCAATCAACAGCATCAAAATCAAGGATAAAAGAATTGCATTTCGTCCGGATGAATATAGTTTGGAACCACTTTCAACTGATGAGGTCGTAGATTTAACATTTGTAAATAGTTTGTTTACAGGTCCAGTTTACGAGAATTATTTTTTGACTGAACGAAATGAGAAAGTAGTATTGATCAGTTTAAATACCTTAAAGGATGTCACAAAAATCGCCATCAAGAAAAAAAGTTCTGCATCTTGAGTGGAGGGAAATTCCCGGATTAATCAAAGATGCGTTTTTAGAGTTTTTGGCTGAAAAAGGCTTGTTCCATGGCGCTGCATTGGCTTATTACACGCTGTTCGCAATGGTTCCATTGTTCTATTTGTGCATTGCTTTTTTTGGAAAAATCATTGGTCAAGAGGTGATGTTGGAAATCATTTCGAATTTGTTGAGAAACCAAATTGGTATTCAGGATGTTGATGGAATTATGGAATTCTTGAGCGGAATGGATTTCGAAAAAGGAAATTTCATGCTCGAAATTGTCAGTATGGTTGCCTTGTTGGTTGCTAGTTCCGCCTTTTTAGTTGCTCTGAAACAAAGTATCAATGAATTTTTCGATTTGGAAGTAAATTATTCCACCAAACGAAAGGCCTTTCTGAATAACGTCTTGTTTCGACTAGTTTCAGTCGTATTCGTTGGATTAATGACCGTAATTGTCATCGTAATTTATTTTTCTCAGACCATTTTACTTTCCACAACAAGTGAATGGTTCCCGGATAGTGCCTTTTTCCAAACAATCTTTTCTGGAATCGCAACCCACGGATTGGCGTTATTGTCAAACGTGATCATTTTTACCTTGGTCTTCAAATATGTTCACGACGGCTATGTTAAATGGAAACTAGCCCTTGGTGGAGCAATCATTACATCTATCTTACTCTATGGCGGACAATTGTTGATCAAATACTATTTATTCAACTACTTTTTCGCAGCAAAAGCTGGAATTGCAGGTTCCTTGTTTATTATTCTAGCATGGATTTATTACAGCTCCCAAATCATTTTCTTCGGTGCAAAATTCACCTGTGTTTACGCCAAGAAAGTCGGAAAGCCAATTTCGTTTAGCGAAGATTTTGTGTTCGTACCGAAGAAGAAAAAGAAGGTGGAGTGAGATTGATTTGATCAGGAAAATATTTTTCAGCACAATTCCTTATTTTTTCGTAATGAATATGTTTGATTAAAAAATTGTCAATAATTTGCTAATTATCTAAGAATTAGTTTTATCTTTGGTTCAATCAAAAGAATCGAACATGGAAATTGGCAACAATCTTAAATTACTGAGAAAACGCTTGAAGAAATCGCAGGAAGAAGTCGCACAAGAATTAAATCTTACGCGTTCTTCGTATAGCGGATACGAAAATGGTGTTGCTCAACCTAATTTGGAAAGTCTTGTAGCGTTCAGCGAATACTATAAAGTGCCAATCGATGATTTGGTTAAGAAAGATTTTGAATCGTTTTCAGATTCGGAGTGGGAGCGTATCGATAAAGGTTTGTATGCCGATGTCAAAGGTCAAAAACTCCGTGTTCTTACTTCCCTCGTTGATCAAAACGAGGAGGAGTTAATCGAAATGATTCCAATGAAAGCAAGTGCTGGTTATACTTCTGGCTATGCTGATCCAGATTACTTGAAAGTCTTACCAACGTTTCATTTGCCTTTCCTTTCGAAAAATAAAAAATACCGCTCTTTCCCAATTAAAGGTGATTCAATGCCGCCAGTTGTGGAAGGTTCATACGTTGTTGCTGAATACATTCAAAATTGGATGACCATTCGCTCTGGAACGCCATGTATTGTAATCACAAAAGACGAAGGAATTGTGTTTAAAGTAGTTCACAATTTATTGGATACTTCTCAGTCGTTTCAGTTGTGTTCGACAAATACATTCTACAAACCGTACATCGTTCACGCAAACAACATCATCGAAATGTGGAAGTTCGTCAACTATATTTCTCCTGAATTGCCAGAAGTACGCATGGATGACAATGATTTGAGTAAGTCGATTCAAGAATTACAGAAAGAAATCCACGAATTGAAAGTGGCGATCAATCGTTCGTAATTACCTGGGTGTTAGTTGGCGCAATAACTCGAGCCATTGAACTGAACTTTTTCGTCCAAGATCAACTCTTTTAAGGCCAATTTGAGTTGTTCGTCCTGCGCAAATGTGTAGTGTGAACATTCTTCAAACGTTTTTTCTGTTTTCAGGAAACCGACCAATAACGCTTTTAACTCAGCGATTTGATAGTCTTTTTTGTTTTTCTTTAAGCAAACATCACATTTACCGCATTCGTTCGATTCTTGTCCGAAATAGCGCAACAATTGCACCGAACGACATTCATCCAACAATATAAAGTTTAATGCTGCATCCAATTTAGTTTGTGCATTGTCTTTTCGCGTTTGGTACACTTCCGGCGACAAGGATAAATAATCATCGGGTAAACGTTCGTGCGTTAGCGTTACAGATGGCAATGAACTACTCCACGAAACATCACAAACACCGTATTTTTCCATTTGCTCCAATTGACTTAGCAATTCGGTTTTATTAATGTTCAAACGTTTCGCAAATTCGGCTTCGTGAATTTCAAAATATTGATCGAAAATTCCTGGATAGGTGCGTGACATCAAGGTCGTAATGCCAACAAATTTTGAATGTTTAATCTGAAAATTGTACAATTCACGGTTCCCAACGGAAAATTTCACCTTAGTAGGATGGAAGACGCCTTCCGAAAACACCAAATCGTTGTTCAATTCCAATATTTTCAAGGAATTATAAGTCTCCAATGGATTCAATTGAAAATTGTCACACAGTTTTTTGATTTCAAAATGATACGTTTCATCTTTTCCAGAGCCAATGGCAATTTTCAAATGATTGCAAAGTGCTCGATAAGTTGTTTTCACGCGCTCAATTGGCGGGAATTGTTGGTCGTTTTTCAATTTTAAATTGGCAACATCGTTCTCTTCCCAAAAAACAATCGTGCGCGATTCATTTCCATCTCTTCCTGCGCGTCCTGCTTCCTGAAAATACGCTTCCAAGGACGGTGGAAATTCATAATGCAACACAAAACGAACGTCTGGTTTGTCGATTCCCATTCCGAAAGCGTTTGTTGCAACCATCACTTTGATTTTGTTTGATAACCAATCCGACAACATCAAGTCACGATCTTCCTTGGTCATTCCACCGTGATAAATTCCAACACTTACCTTATTCGCATGAAGCAAACGCGCCATTTCCTTCACACTTTTGCGTGTTTGGCAATAGACAATTCCACATTCGCCAACATGCTTTTGGCAGTATTCCAAAATGTTAGTTAGCTTATTATTCGTTTTGTAAGACTCGTAACTCAGGTTATTTCGCTCAAACGACGATTCGTGAATTTTTGGCTTATTCAAGCGTAATTGCTTAACAATATCTTCTCGAACACGGTCAGTTGCAGTCGCGGTCAAGGCGATAATTGGAATTTCAGGATGTATTTCGCGCAACTTATAGATTTCCTTGAACGAAGGTCTGAAATCATGTCCCCATTCCGAAATACAATGCGCTTCATCGACCACAATTAAACCAACATTCATCAATTTAAAGCGCTCAATGAACAATTTACTTTGAATGCGTTCAGGTGAAGTGTACAAAAAATCCAAGCCGCCAAAGCGCGCATTGTCAAGTGTAATATCGATTTCACGGTAACTCATTCCACTGATAATCGACTTTGCACGAATACCACGCGCTTGTAAATTAGCTACTTGATCTTGCATCAAAGCAATCAATGGAGAAATGACCAAGGTTATTCCTTCACGTGCAATTCCAGGTACTTGAAAGCAGATCGATTTTCCGCCTCCAGTTGGCAAAAGTGCCATGGTGTCGTAGCCATTTATCGCATCGTCGACAATGTCTTCTTGGAGTGGTCGAAATTGATCGAATCCCCAGTATTTTTTTAGTATGTCGCGACTTTTGTCCATTGGCTTTTTAACAGGCTCAAAAATAAAGAAATTAATTTCTTTCTGGGCATTTCAAACTATTTGAAAGCTCAATGTTTCTAATTATATTCGCAACTTGAAAAACACATTATGTTACAAGACACACTTACAGTGAAGGTTACTAAAACCACTCATTCACGAATTGAAGAAGTAGATTGGAGCAATTTGCCTTTTGGTAAGATTTTCTCTGATCACATGTTGGTAATGGATTATAAGAATGGAGAATGGCAACAACCTGAAATTATGCCTTTCGGACCAATTCAAATGCATCCTGCAATGTCGGCTGTTCATTATGGACAATCGATTTTTGAAGGAATGAAAGCTAACAAAACTGAAAAAGGAGATATTTTAATTTTCCGTCCTGATATGAATGCAAATCGTTTCAAAGAATCATGTGAGCGCATGTGCATGCCAGTGATTCCGGAAGATGTATTTACAGAATTGGTAAGAAAACTAGTTGAGGTTGATGAAAATTGGATTCCTGCAAAAGAGGGATATTCCTTGTACATCAGACCGTTCTTGTTTGCTACAGACGAATTTATTGGAATTAAACCTTCTGATACTTACAAATTCATGATTTTTACGTGCCCTGTTGGTTCATACTACACGGAGCCTGTGAACGTGAAAATTGAAGAGCACTACACACGTGCATCTGTTGGTGGCGTTGGTCGTGCAAAAACGGCAGGAAACTACGGTGCAGCATTGTATCCAGCAAAACAAGGTCAATTGAATGGTTTCCACCAATTGGTTTGGACAGATGGAAAAGAGCATAAGTTTATTGAGGAATCAGGTACGATGAACATTGTATTTGTAATCAATGACACAATCATTACACCATCTGAAGATGCAGATACAATTCTAAGAGGTGTTACAAAACGTTCGGTGATTGAAGTTGCTCAGAAATGGGGAATTCCAGTTGAAGAGCGCAAAGTTTCTGTTGAGGAAATTGTTACAGCAATCAAAGAAGGTAAATTACAAGATGCATTTGGAGCGGGAACAGCTGCTACAATTGCTCCGATTATAAAAATTGGATTCAGAGATGAAATTCTTGAATTGCCACCTGTTGAAACAAGAGTGATTTCAACGAAAATCAAAAATTACTTAGATGACCTAAAAGCAGGAAAAATCGAAGATGAATTCGGTTGGTGCTTGAAAGTATAATTGAAAAGTCCCGTTTTTAGCGGGACTTTTTTTATGGAATAATTCTCAAACTTCATCATAGGTAAAATTCTTTGTATGAAATCGATTCTAACGTTTTTATTTTTTGTGACTTGTGTTGCTGTGTATGCTCAAGAGGATTCTGTGCTTGTTCGATTTGAAATTGTTGACAAAACTTATAAAGAAGGAATTCAAAATGTGAATGCCACTTTGCAAATCAACAATAAAACGATTATTCGCTCTTCGAATTCGAAAGGACGTATTTCGATTTACGTACCGAACAATGCACAACTGAATTATCAGTTAACACATCCACTTTTCGAGTCGTACAGTGGAACGAAGAAGGTATCATTAAAATCAAGCACTGATACTTCATTTATTTCAGTTGAAATGCTTTCTTACAAAGGTAAAACGTTAAATTCTGTAACCGTAAAAGCCCCAGGAATTCCTGATACAGTTTTTGAATCGAAACGCTTGAGTGTTGCAGATTTTGAATTGTTGAAGAATGGTCAAATGGTTTTATTGGCGTATCCAAAGCAATTGAAAAAGGGTAGTGAACTTCTGTTGTATAATGGAGTTGAAGTGGTAAATACTTTCAGTGTTCCCGGCATTGCAGAGGAATTGGTTAGAGATTATCGCGGAAATCCACATGTTTTGTGCAAAGACAATGTGTATGGTTTGTACGTTTCGAATAGCCAAATTGGTATTAGCACTCTAGACAAAGCGTATTATTTGAAATACTTGGCGCCAATTGTTGATACGAACTACTCAAAAATGTTCTTTTCAAATTTCTCGAAAGATTATCCAGCATTTGACTATTACGCCTTCGATCAATTCGATTCGACCTATTCAAAAATCATTGAAATTGAAGATGAATTGATGATGGAATTGTATCGTTCTGAGTATAAATGGGTCGATGTTCGAACAAAACTGTGGGCGAAGAACAAGGAATATGAAACAGGGATTGATGCGGAAATTTGGGTTGGTGCCAATTACTTCACACAATCGTTGTATTACAAAGAGTTGTATGCGCCAATGTTTGTAAAAAACGACACTGTATTTGTCTTCGATTATTACAAGGATAAATTATTCAAATTCGATGCTGCCGGAAATCGATTGGACAGTGTTGCAATCTACCATCATTATCAGCCTAAAACAACAGGATGGAAAAAGCAATTGATTCAAGATCAAGCGACAGGTGAAGTATACGCCGTTTTCGACATTGCTGGATTCACCTATTTAGGCTTGGTCAATTTGCAAACGGGTGAAATCAAGGAGAAGGTAAAGCTAGAATTTCGTTACATCGATAAAATAGCGATACAAGATAATTTTGTGTATTATATCTATCGTCCGTTTGAGTCAACTCAAAAGAAATTCTTGTACAAGGAACGTTTACCGTATGAATTTGGTAAAGCGAAAGTTCCTTATGGCAAAGAAACTTCGATCGATACAGGTAAATGATCTGAATAACCTCCAAGATATTTACTTCCACCGTATGTTCTGAATGGAACTACTTGACCTTTGTATTCTTCCAATAGAAAATCAAATGCGTGAATCTCACCTGAATTTGGGATTAGACTAATCGATTTTTTCTGCTTACACTTTTTATTGATCATTCCGTTTGAAACCATAATGTGGTCCAAAACATCCCATTCTCCTTTGTAATTGTATGTTCCACCGAAATCACCCGATAATGCAGTGATTTGTGGCGTTAACTTTTCTGCAACTGACTGCGGAGCTTTGTTGGTAGGATAGTCATTCAAATCGCCCATGAAAACGATTTTAGCATTTTTATTTTCGCTTAGCAATGAATCAATGAACGTGCGTGCATTTTTTGCTGCTTCCAAACGATTCGGTTCACTTGCTTCTTGTCCACCACTGCGGCTTGGCCAGTGATTCACCATGACAATGATTGTCTCTTTTTTGTATGAGAATTTCCCCCAAACAATGTCTCTTGTTGCTTTTGATTCTTCTCCTGGTAAAGAAAATCGAATAAAACCTGATTCTTTCAATATCATGGTTGAGCTGTCATAAATCAATGCAACATCAATTCCACGTGCATCAGCACTTTCGTAGTGAACCAAACCATAGTTGTTCAATTTAACAGAATGTTTCATCACATCGCGCACAACAGTTGCATTTTCAATTTCACACATTCCGATGAACAAAGGATTCGAAAAATTGTCAAATACTTTATTGATATGATCTAATTTCTCGTTGTAACGTGCAGAATTCCAAGCATTTTTTCCAGCTGGTAAAAACTCAGCATCATCATTCGCGCCATCTAATGTATCGAATAAGTTTTCAACGTTGTAAAATGCGATTTCACGTGTTGATTGAGCCTGAAGACTAGTTGCAATTACAAGTGTAAATGCGAAAATGTTAAGGAATTTCATGAACAAAATTTTTGTAAAGATAATGAAACGAAAGCGCTTGAAGTGGACATCTTAATTAATTTTCTGTGAAGAAATAATCCAGCGTCTGGCCAACGGACCTTCGCAAAAAATAAGATCCAAAATAGACATGTTCGGTTCAAATTGATTGCTTGGTGAAAAAACTTGTGTGTATGGGCGAATATCCGAGCAATCGTCAAATTCATCGTTTCGAAAATCGAGTGCTTCTTTCGGAGAAATGTAGTCTGATGAAAATGTCAATTTCTTATCTAGATCAAGCCATTCGAAAATACGTTCCGTAATTGCAGCATTCAATCTTACAAGTGAAGATTCAGTCTGATAGATTAAATCATGCACTTCTGGTCCATAATAATCAAAAAATGGGGAAGAGGAATAGGCACTTTCAATCGCTTTCCAATGAATTTTACGCCAATCTGTTTCAGTACTCAGAACAGCATCGTCCATCGACGTTTTGGAACCATTTTTACGCTCAATCGGAATTGATAGCACTAATGGACCATTTGCACTCAGAATCGTACAACGAGAACGAACAGTTTGCTTAATAAAATGCTCTTTCGTTTCAATGATTGTGTTTTCAGAGGCAATTAGTTTTCTGAAATAATCAATGTTCCCGAAATAAGCAACAGGAAATACAGCAGGCATTAGTGAATCATCTTGAACAAACGATCCCAACGAACACCAATTGATGGATCAGCAGCTTTAGAGAACCAAACCATAGAAGCACGTCCAACGATGTGATCTTCTGGTACAAATCCCCAAATACGTGAATCCGCTGAATTGTAACGATTATCTCCCATCAACCAATAGTAATTCATGCCAAACGTGTATTTGCTTGTTTTCTTACCGTCGATGTAAATTCCATCTTTCTTTTCAGCCAAGGTATGTCCTTCGTACGCAGTGATGATACGACGATACCAAGCAATGTTTTTTGCAGAAATAGATATTGTTTGTCCTTTACGCGGGATTTGGAATTTCGTGAAATCTGTAACCGTATTGTTGATGTTTGGATCTTTCGGGAAGACGCCAAGATTTGTCAACATTTGCATAGAAGTTGGCGCTACTTTACTTGTGTCCGAATATTGAGGATAACGCACCAAATCAAACTTCGCATCTGGATTTTTCTTTTTTAACTGAGTCAATTGCGATTTCGTTAAGTTCATGATGTACGTTTCTCCATCACTTAACAATTCATAATCTCCACGCATTTCTTCCAAGCCAAATCGCTCTTGAAACGCAATTTTTGACATCGGTGAGAAGTTTGTTACCGTGTATTGTAGATTTTGGAATTCAGCTACATGTGCCGGTTTGTTGTTCACATAAAGAACCGAATTTTTAATTTCAATCCAATCACCAGGTAAGCCAACACAACGTTTAATGTAATTCTCACGTTTATCTACAGGTCGGTAAACCAATCCATAATGTTCAATATAATTCAATCCTTTTTCTGGCATTCCACCACGACAATACGTTATTCCTCCTGCCATACCCTTACGAGCTTCTGATTTCCAAGACTCAATTGAATTGAAAAACTCAGGAGCATATTTTTCAATCATCATTTGAAACGCTAGTTCTCCGTCATTGTTTGCTTCGATTTTCAATGCATTCAAATCAGCCGTGCGCGTTTGCTCAAAATTAGATCTCCAATAGAAAAATGCTTCGTCATTTAAAATTTGGTAATAATCATGTCCCATTAATCCGTTTGGCATACGTGGATCATAAACAGCTGTATCACCAGAAGGATAGTTGAATACCACTACATCGTAGCGATTGACAGCACTAAAACCAGGTAAACGTGTGTAAGATCCCTTTTCCAATGTTGTATACGATTTTACATTTACCCATGGAACAGTGTTGTGTACCAATGGAAATGAAAGTGGAGTAACAGGAACTTTTGGTCCATACGCCAATTTATTCACGAACAAGAAATCGCCAACTAACAAGGTTTTTTCCATCGAACCAGTAGGAATTTGAAATGGTTCAAACACATACGTACGAATGATACTTGCTGCAACCAATGCAAAAATGATTGAATCTCCCCATTCTTTTACTTTTGAACGAGAGCCTGGTTTTTCACGAGTAATAGCATTTAGTGCTAAAGCGATTGCATGCCCAATGATTGGAAGCGCCAAAAACAAAGCAATGTGATCGCCCCATTTTCTAATTTCAGTATCACGACTATTCGCCCAATTTGTTTCAGGTAAAATATCAGCATTCGAGTTTGCTATTTTTGCCATAATCAGATACGGAAAGAAAATTCCTTGTAAGGTATCAACAAACGAATAGTATCCAAAACGACGAATATATGAAGTGTTAACAACTGACCACATAACTAAGTGCACTCCTGGAAAGACCATTAACAAAGACCAAAATGGTTTTTTGCACGAAATTTTGAAGGCAACATAATAGTTGTAAACTGGAATTAAGGCTTCCCAAGGTTGGTGTCCAGCTTGTTTGAAACTTTTGAACCACATCGCTAAATAAGGATGCACCAATAAAAACAGATATAAATAGATAAAAGCCATTAGTTCGATAAATTTAATACGTCATTCATAGTGAAAACACCTTTTTTGTTGAATACAAATTCAGCAGCAATCACGGCTCCAAGAGCAAAACCAGTTCGGTTGTGCGCTTCATGTGAAATGGTGATGGTATCAACAGGTGAAGTATATTTGATAATATGTGTTCCAGGAACATCTGGTGAACGGAAAGAAGTAACCCCTAATTGGCCATCAACCGTGTGAGGTGCGTTTTCTTCGCCTAAAACCCAAGATGAATAATCTGTGTTATTCTCCAAAATTCCATTCGCTAATGTAATAGCGGTTCCACTTGGTGCGTCCAATTTTTGTAAATGATGAATTTCTTCCATGCACGCTTTGTAGTCTGTTTGACCTCTCATCAATTGGGCTAAACGCTTATTGATTTCAAAGAAAATGTTAACTCCAATTGAAAAATTACTTGCATGTAAGAATGTTCCATTGCTCGTGTTTACCAAATCAGTTATTTCTGAAAGGTGCTCATGCCACGCTGTCGTTCCAACAACAATAGGACATTTTTGATCAATGCACGTTTTGATATGGTCTACAGCAAGTTCAGGTCGGGTAAATTCTATTGCAACATCTGCCAACGACAAATCAACCTCAGAAATAGGGGATTCACTGTTGACAATCGCAACAATCGTATGTCCACGTTCTAAAGCAATTTTCTCGATTGCTTTTCCCATTTTTCCGTAACCAATTAATGCAATATTCATTTTTTATGTTTGTTAAACAAAATTAGATTTTTAGTGCGCTTTTACAAGTCTTTTAACGAAAATTAAAACGAAGATTTATTCCAGCGGCATTTTGACCGAAATAAGCGGGTTGAATTGCTAATGACAAATCTTCTGATATATCAAATTTAACAAAATGCGCTTCAATTCCTGCATCAACCAATTGAATCAAATAAATCGCTCCCAATCCTAAGATATTTAAATCACGTCGATTCAAATATTGGTTGTACAATAAATCAATGGCACTTTCATCATATAATTCCCATTGAGGATCAACAGAGATTCCATAATCAATGCGGTATTCATATTCTTTACGCAGTGAAAGTTGCGTTTTTTGATTGGAAATTAAAAAATAGGTCATTGTTCCCAAACCAGCATAAATCAAAGGAACTTTCCAAAATGCTTTTTTCTGGCCTTTCGGCATGGCGATATGATTGTAAACTTGTCCAGCACCTGGAAGAATAGCCGAGTAAATAACTGCTTTCTTAGGCGAATGAACTTTTACAGTATCAAGAGTAGGTTGACTCGATAACGAATCTTGTGAAAAGGAAAAGTTTCCAATGCACAATAGTATTAAGACAACCAGTGATCGCATTAACGATTTAGAATTTCGATGATTCGATTTAAATCTACTTCAGAATTGAAGTTCACAATGATTTTACCATTTCCAGAAGTTGATTTTTTAATTTCAATTTTCGTAGAAAGTTTATCACTTAAATGTTCTTTGAACGTAGATTGTGAGCTTGTTACACTTGGAGTACGCGTTGTTTTTACATCAACACCAGGAGTTTCAGTGCGCGGTTCAACATATCCTTCACGAATCAACGCTTCTGCATCACGAACAGATAAACCATCCAAAACGATTCGGTTAAAAATCGCCATTTGTAAATCTTCGTCTCCAGCAGAAACCAAAGCACGAGCGTGACCCATGGAAATAACACTATCACGAACAGATGCTTGAATATCAGCAGGTAATTTCAATAAACGCAAATGATTCGTAATGCTCGAACGCGACTTTGCAATTTTTTGACTCAATTGATCTTGTGTTAAATCACATTCTTCAATTAAGCGAGAATACGAAAGTGCAACCTCGATTGCGTTTAAGTCTTCACGTTGAATGTTTTCAACCAATGCCATTTCCAGCATCGTTTGATCATTTGCAACACGAATGTATGCAGGAACTTCCGTTAAACCAGCTAATTGAGATGCTCTAAAACGACGTTCACCTGAAATTAATTGGTATTTATCACGGCCCAATTTGCGAACCGTTAACGGTTGAATGATACCGTGAATTGCAATCGATTGACTCAATTCATCCAAAGCAGCTTGCTCAAAATGCGTACGTGGGTTGAAAGGATTCGCTTCGATACTTTCGATTGAAAGCATAGAGACAGAACCGACAACACCAGCATTGTCTGATTTAGATGTAATATCTGTTTCAGAATTTTCTAATAAGGCACTTAAACCTTTACCAAGAGCAGAACGTTTTTTTGTATTAGAGCTCATCGTTGAATTCAATTATTTTATCCTCGTTACCGATTTTTGTTAGATTGTTTCTTTGCAAAATTTCGCGGGCAAAATTAAGATAATTTATCGAACCTTTGCTTGCTGCATCGTGCATTACAATTGTTTCACCGAAACTTGGCGCTTCGCCTAATTTCGTATTACGGTGAATAACTGTATCGAAAACCAACTCTTGGAAATGTGTTTTTACTTCATCAACAACTTGATTTGCAAGGCGTAAACGTGTGTCATACATTGTCAAAAGAATCCCTTCGATTTCTAAGTCTTGATTCAAACGACCTTGAACAATTTTAATTGTATTCAACAATTTACCCAATCCTTCCAATGCAAAATATTCACACTGAACTGGAACCATTACTGAATCAGCAGCTGTTAAAGCGTTCACAGTAATCAAACCTAGAGAAGGTGAACAGTCGATGATAATGAAATCATATTGATCACGAATTTTTTCCAAGGCCAATTTCAACATGTGTTCACGGTTTGGAAGGTTAATCATTTCCAATTCCGCCCCAACTAAGTCAATGTGCGATGGTAAAATATCCAAATTTGGATTTTCTGTATGAATAATCAATTCCGAAGGATGAACTTCGTTGATTAAACAATCATAAATATTCTTTGTGTTTTTTGGGTCTAAGCCGACACCAGAAGTGGCATTTGCTTGCGGGTCAGCATCTACAATAAGCGTTTTATACTCCAGCACTCCCAAACATCCACCTAGATTGATAGCAGTTGTTGTTTTTCCAACTCCACCTTTCTGATTCGCAATTGCAATTATTTTTCCCATTTTAAATTCGTGTATTAAACGATAAAGATACAATTATCAAACAGGAATAACGAATTAAGTTATCCTAAATTATTAACCAAGACAATGTTAATATTGCTTGTAAAAGTCTGTAAATAGTACTTGAATTTATAAGTCGTCGAAAGAAACAGCCGAATAATTTGAAACATTCTCGTCAGAATCAACATATTCGCCAGAATCTCTTAATTCATCAATTTTCGACAATACATCTTCCAATCCTTCTCTGAATTTCTCAAAATCTTCTTTGTACAAGAAAATTTTGTGTTTTTGATAGTTGTCGCGTCCATCATCATTGAACGTTTTTTTACTTTCCGTCAAAGTGATGTACAGGTCGTTTCCTTTCGTAGATTTCACGTCGAAGAAGTATGTTCTTTTCCCCGCACGAACAACTTTCGAATAAACTTCGTTGTTTTTATCATTTTCCATAGTTCTCACAACATTTAGGTTCTAACAAATATGGTATTTTTTTTTAAAAGAACAAATTCTGTTGATATCTTATCACTTTTCTTCAGCTAATTGCTTGTGGTACATGTCTGTATAAAGACCGTTTTGCGCCATTAACTCATCATGAGAACCTTGTTCGATAACTTTACCATGATCTAAAACAATTATGTTTGACGCATTGCGAATGGACGAGATTCGATGACTTACAATGACTGTTGTTCGGCTCTTTGTATCTTGTTGTAAATTTGAGAGAATTATTTCTTCCGTTTCAGTATCAACCGCAGATAAACAATCATCAAGCACCAATAATTTTGGTTTGCGAATTAAGGCTCGTGCGATACTAACGCGCTGTTTTTGTCCACCACTCAGGTTCACACCTCGTTCACCCAAAATGGTTTCAAATTGATCTGGAAAGGCCTCGATATTGTGTAATACGTGCGCTTTTCTTGCTGCTTCTTTAATTTCTTCCGGTTGAACGTCATCATTTCGACCAAAGCGAATATTTTCTGCAATGGTATCTGAAAATAGAAAAACTTCTTGCGGAACAACTCCAGTTTGATTTCGGTATTCGTCTAAATTTAAACTTTTTAAGTCGGTTCCGTTGACAGTGATTGATCCGTTTGTTGGGTCAAATTGACGCATCAAAATATTGACAATCGTTGATTTTCCGCTTCCCGTTCGTCCAATAATGGCAAATGTCTCGCCTTCTTTGATTTTGAAATTTAAATTGTTCAGTGCGACAATCCCAGAATTTGGATAGGTGTAACTTACATTGTTAAATTCTATATCACCTTTAAGTTCAAAAGAATCCTGGTTCTTGTTAACGATTTCAGGTTGAATCTGAAGGAATTCATTAATGCGTTTTTGTGACGCCGCAGCTCGCTGATTAATGGAGGTTACCCAACCCAAACTTGCGAATGGCCAAGTTAACTTATTGACAAACATGATGAACGCTAATATTCCACCAACAGATATTTTTTCGTCATAAGCCAATAATCCACCAATATAAATAGCCGTAATTGTACTTACACCAATTAAGAAAACGATTGTCGGCATAAAAAGCGAATTCACTAATACCAAACGCATGTTTTTCTTTTTGTAATTCAATGACGATGCGTTGAATTTTTCGTGTGTTTCTTTTTCACGACTATAAGCTTTGACAACGCGAATTCCCGCAAATGTTTCTTGTGCAATGGTCGATAAAAGTGATTGCTCTTTCTGTACATCTGTACTCAAGCTATTCATTTTAGAGGATACCTTGTAAATCAAGAAAGACATGATTGGCAATGGAATCAATACAAACAAGGTCAACCATGCATTTAAATCAATCATTTGAAAAATTACCAAGAAAAATAGTGCAACTAGGTTGATGGAGTACATGATTCCTGGTCCAAGATACATGCGCACTTGACTCACATCTTCAGAAATGCGGTTCATTAAGTCTCCTGTTGCATTTTTTTTGTAGAACGAATAATCCAAGCGCTGATAGTGCGCATAAATTTCATTTTTCAAATCGAATTCGATTAAACGCGACATGACTATAATGGCTTGTCGTGTCAAAAAGAGGAAAAAACCACTTAAAACGGAATATAAAACATACAATCCACCAATTTTTAACGCCAAAAATATGATTTCTGAAGTTGTATTAATTGATGTGTTTTTGAGTAACTGATCTGTTGCATCTCCCACATATTTAGGCATTTTGACTCCGAAATAGTTAGAAATAACGATAAAAACAATGCCGAGTAAAAACCGCCATTTGTATTTAAAGAAATATTTGTTGAGATAGCTCAGTGACTTCATACGATTAATTTCCTATTTTTGTGCCCAAGATTGCAAAGCGATGCAAAAATAGACATTCGGCTTGAATTAAGTTTATAACACATATCGTTTAAATATGTTTGAGGTAAAAAATATTGAGGAAACAAACCTCCTAGAAAATCCAGTTATTGCTCAGATGAGCAAATACAATCACGAACAATTATTATTTTGTAATGATAATGAAACCGGTTTAAAAGCAATTATTGCTGTACATAACACGGTTTTAGGTCCTGCATTGGGTGGAACCCGCATGTGGGCATACAACAATGAGGTTGACGCGTTGACAGATGTTTTGCGTTTGTCTCGCGGTATGACGTATAAAAACTCTATTTCAGGCTTAAATCTTGGTGGAGGAAAAGCGGTTATTATTGGCGATGCACGAACAATGAAATCAGAAGCATTGATGCGTCGATTTGGTAAATTCGTAAACAGTCTTGGTGGAAAATACATTACAGCAGAAGATGTTGGTATTGGAACAGCAGACATGGTTTATGTGAATATGGAAACGAATCACGTAGTTGGTTTGCCAGGAAAAAGTGGTGATCCATCTCCAGTTACTGCTCACGGAGTTTACGTTGGAATGAAAGCGTGTGCTAAGGAACAATTTGGTTCAGATTCATTAGCTGGTAAAAAAGTTGCAGTTCAAGGTGTTGGACACGTTGGAGAATATTTAGTTGCAGCTTTAGCGAAAGAAAATGCTGAAATTTATATTACAGATATTCATGAACCAACATTGAAACGTGTTGCTCAAACGTATGGAGCGCATGTTGTTGGATTAGATGAAATCTATGATGTTGATATGGATATTTATGCTCCATGTGCGTTAGGTGCAACAGTAAATGAAGAGACTTTATCTCGTTTGAAATGTTCAATTATCGCAGGTGCTGCAAATAATCAATTACGTCAAGAAGATATTCATGGTCGTATGGTTGTTGAAAAAGGAATTATTTACGCACCAGATTTCGCGTTGAATGCTGGTGGTGTAATTAACTGTTATTCAGAAGTGAAAGGTTTGTCTCCAGAATGGGCGATGGGTAAAGCGGAAGAAATTTACAATACGATTGGAAATATAGTTAAGCGTTCAAGCGCGGAAAACATTCCAACGTACCAAATTGCCAACAAAATGGCGGAAGAGAGAATTGAAGCGATAGGAAAAGTGAAATTGCCATTATAAAATGTTAAACAGAAGACACCTTAGAATTAAAGTATTACAAGCATTATATGCTTATTTTCAATCGAACGAAGATAATTTTCGTCGTACAGAAAATGAGCTAATGCAAGCAGTTGAGCGAATCCAAGATTTGTATTTATATCTACTTTTATCGTTCTCAGAAATCAAAAGTATTGCTGAAAACAGAATTGAAGAAAATACAAAGAAAATTCGTCCATCGGAGGAAGATTTAAACCCGAACACAAAGTTTATTGACAACAAAATCATTCGTTTATTGGAAGAGAATAAAGAATTGAGACGTTTGTCAGAAGAGCGTAAAGTGAATTGGGTAGGAGATGAGCACCAAGAAATGTTCAGAAAAATGTTCTTGATTATTAAAGATAGCGAGATCTATTTTGAGTACATGAACAATGAATCGAAAACATTTGAAGATGACAAGGCATTTGCTTTGGAATTGTTTAAAGTGGAGATTGCAAATTCTGAATTGTTATACAATTTCTTTGAGGAGAAAAGTATTCATTGGATGGATGACATAGATTTAGCTTGTTCAATGGTGTTGAAAACGCTTAAGTCTGTGAATGAAGGTGAAGTAATTGAATTGCTTCCTTTGTACAAAGTGGATGACGATGAGCAAGAATTTATTCGCGAACTATTGAGAAAAACAATCTCAATGGATAAAGAGAATGAAGCATTGATTGATGAATTGACAAAAAATTGGGAATTGGATCGCATTGCTAAAATGGATGTTATTTTAATGAAAATGGCCATTACAGAATTGCAGATATTCAACAATATCCCAACCAAAGTAACTTTGAACGAGTACATTGAAATTTCTAAATTTTACAGTACTCCAAAAAGTAATGGTTTCATCAATGGAATTTTAGATAAAGCAATAGACCGTTTACAAGCTGAAAAGAAAATTGTAAAAATTGGTCGTGGATTAATGAATTAATAAGTGTATAGTATGAAAAAAATAGTTTTCTTTTTACCTGTTTTAGCTTTGATGTTGTCTTGTAACAACACTGAGGATGTTATTGTTGGTAACAAAACGTCAATGCAAGTTGAACCAGTTTTTGATGGTGGAACGGTTGTAAAAGGCGAGGTGATTAAAGCAGAATTTGTTGTGAAAAATACGGGCAATTATCCATTGATTATTGCAGAAGTAAAACCAGGATGTTCTTGTACAATTGCTGATAAACCTGAAGATCCAATTAAACCTGGACAAGAAGCGATTATTAAAGCTGAAGTTTCAACAAAAAATGCTGCAGCTGGAGCACCATTGTCAAAATCGGTTCGCGTTGTTGCGAATACAGAGCCTTCAATTACTGAATTGGTAATTAAAGCGAATATTAAATAATAATTACATCTATAAAATAAAGCAAAATGCAAGGAGGAGGATCTTTAATGATGATTGTCATGATGTTAGTAGTTTTCTACTTTTTCATGATTCGTCCACAAATGAAAAAACAAAAAGAATTGAAAAAATTCCGTGAAGCAATGAAACCAGGTGATAAAGTTGTTACAATTGGTGGAATTCACGGTAAAATTCTTGAAATGGCAGATTCAACTGTTTTGATTAGTTCTGAAGGAACGAAAATTAGAATTGAAAAAAGTGCAATTGCTTCTTCATCAGAAGATCAATTGATGGCTAAATAATTGATTGAATCATCAAAAAAAACCGCTAATCATTGGCGGTTTTTTTTTGATTAAAATTTCACCCCTTGGAAAAATATATTTTTTTGTATATTTACTCAACCATTAGGTGCTATTACTTTAGAAACCATCATATATGAAGACTATTTTTGCTCTTATTTTAATTGTATTTATTTCATCGTGTACTGAGAAATCGAAATGTACAGATTGTGAAAGTTGTGGCGTAAACTTGAATATTAAGGAAGTTAGTATGGAAGACGCCTTAGCTAAAGCCAAAACTGGTCCAGCACAAGTTGATACAACTGAACTTCAAGAATCGATTGCAAAAATTGAGGAAAAATATGGAGAGCAATGGGATTTTTGTGATTGTGTAGTAAAAGGCGATTCTATAAATAAGGCATTTTCAAAACCAAATTTGCCAGATGCTGAATTTGATCGCTTGGCCGCTCGATTCGACGTTATTGATGAAAAATGTCAAGCATTTAGAATTCAAGATGCAAATAGAACACCGGAAGAGCGCGCTGCGCATGAAAAGAAAGTTCGTAAGTGTTTAAGAGATGCGGGTATTAAAAACTAATACAACTCACTTATAAATTCATAAGCTCTAAATTTCAATTAGTACCTATTACATTTAGTTTGATTCTTTATTTTTGAAGTCAAATTATTAAAAGGGTTTATGAAATTACTTTATACAGCCATGGTTTTAAGCGCTTTGATGTCGTGCACACTAACAAAACGTGTTCATAATAATGGTTGGCATATTGAATGGCGCAATTCACTTAATCGTACATCGCCAATCTCCGACAAAGAAAGCCTGGAAGACGTATCGAGTATTGATCCTTCTGATTTATCAAATCAAAAAGATTCTATCAGTTCTAGTGATGACTATCAATTAAACACATCTGACATTGTTGCTTCTTCGTTGAATACAAAAGAAGAGAAGGACTCAGAGATGAGTGGGAATGAAGATCCAGTTAGAATATCTCAAGAAAACGAGACTATAGAAGTTCAAAATAACGAAATGAATGCTGAAAGTCTTGAAAATAATTCTCAAAGACAAGAGCCGTTAGGTGTCGTTTCAATTTTCTTTAGTTCTGCAGCAATCCTTTTGTTTATCCATATTTGTCTTCTTCTCACTGATAATGGTTGGGTTGCTTTATTTGGAATGTCGTATCCTGGACTATTTTTATTAGCCATTTTTCTTGCAGTTATCGCATTGATACTAGCTATAAATAGTCTGCGAAAAATTAATAAATCACCAACAACATTAAAAGGAAAAAAACTTGCTTGGACAGGAATGGGGATGTCGATTGGTGCGAATGGACTTTTTTTGGTATTGTTAGTTGGTATAGGCCTATATTTCTTGTTTGAGAACTTTTTCGGATTTTAAGAAAATTCACATTGATAAAGAATAAAAGCAATTCGAAATCCTCCAATTTCACGCATTTATTAAACCGTTCATCAAATTGTGGATGAAAAAATCATTTTCCATTGTTGTTTTTGAGTATTTTTTTTTAGTTTTAACCGAATTTAAAACAATCTTATGAAAAAAATGATCTTAACTACTACTGCAATTGCTGCTTTAGTATTGGCTTCTTGCGGTAAAAGTGAAGTATGTGACTGCGCAGATACATTCTTAGAAATGTCTAAAGAAATGAAAGCTATGCAAGATGCTGGAACAAAACCAGAAGAAATGGCTGCTAAAATGTCAGAAATCGAAACTAAATACAAAGCTGACATGGAAAAATGTCAAAAATTAGACGAAGGTAAAACTGATGCTGAGAAAAAAGCTATGGAAAAAGAATTGAAAGAATGTGATTCTTTCAAAGAAATGGAAGCTTTGATGAAAAAATAATTAATCGCACTCGATTATAATTTTTAAAAGTGGAGATTCAGATGAATCTCCACTTTTTTTGTATACATTTGTTTTGTGAAATTTAAAAAGGTTATTGCATATTGCCTGTTATTGAGTTTTTTCGTTGTCCTAACACCGAGAAGCTTCTGGCATGACTGTGATCACCATCATTCTTCCAATCAAAAAGAAACAGAAGTAAAAGAAAAGAATTGTTTTGCCTGTGATTTCAGTTTAGGAATTATAGACCAACCACAACAATTCTCCTATCGTTTTAATAAATCGTATTTTACTAAATTCGATTTAACAATTGCTTCGCTTTATTTCAAAAAGAAATTCGAGCAATTCTCCCATCGGGGTCCCCCAGCTATTAGTTAATTTTATAAAGTTTTTACTCATTCGAGTGAAAAAATTCGTGTTGTCGACAAACTTCTTGTCAGACACTCTTTTCGTTATCTAATAAATTTAAAATGAATCGTTTTATTGCAATTATAGGAGCAATCCTATGTGTAAATATGACGTTCGCCCAATCCTTTCATGGAGAGGTTACAAGTGCGTCGTCAAATACTCCAATAGCTAATGCTATATTTTCCATCGTAGAAATTGAAGTTGAATTTCAATCCGATTCACTCGGACATTTTAACTATTCAAACGAATTACCGAGCCATTTTACAGTTCGTATTTACGCACATGGTTATGATGCACAGCTTCAAAAGATTGAAAATATTAATCAGGATTTCCATTTCACACTTATTGAAAAACACATTGCTCTCGATGAAGTAACAATTTCAGGTGCGAAAAATACACTACAAAGAAATAGTGCGATACACATCGAAACGCGCAAGTTAAGTGAGATGAATACAATCACCACAACCACTTTAGGCGATGCACTTGCGACAATACCAGGCGTGTACAATTCTTCTACCGGTGTTGGGATTTCAAAACCAGTAATCCGCGGTTCCCAAGGTATTCGTGTGGTTTCATTCTTAAATGGTTTACGCATTGAAAATCAGCAATGGGGTGGAGATCATGGTATGGGAATAACAGAACTTGGAATTGGTTCGGTAGAGGTAATTAAAGGTCCTAATTCTTTGCTGTTTGGTGCGGATGCTTTGGGTGGTGTTGTTTATTTTAAAGATGAAGCCTTTGCGAAAAGCAATTCACATGAAATTACAGCAAAAACACAATTTGAATCAGCAAGTTTGGGGACAAAGAATCAGTTGCTATATAAAATGGCAAAGAAAAATGTTCGACTTAGTGTTGGAGGACTTTACACGAATAACGCTGATTATCAGCTCCCATCTGGACAATTTGCTCAGAATTCTCGCTTCAACGATAAAGCTGCAAAATTGGCTTTCGGAATGAACAAAGGAAGTTGGTCCATGAATCTACGATATAACTTCTCAACGACAAGAGCTGGAATTCCAGGTCATACACATGATTCCATCGTGAATACAGCCGATTTTCAAGTAGATGCGCAAAAAAGAAAAAATACGGTTCCTGCCCAAGTGTTTTTCAATCATTTTCTTTCGCTCGAGAATAAATGGTTTTTAAAACGAAATGAAGTTTCAGTTTTACTAGGTCAAACGTTCAATCGATTGACAGAATATGAGGATAAATTGACAATTCCGGGTATTAGTGCTGACCTGTTTAACACGCTTTACACTGTAAAATTGAAAACCCAATTAAATGAGCAATTTTCTCTGATTTCAGGTTTGCAAGGAATGTATCAGAACAATATAAATAGCGCGAAAGCGACAGAACAATTGATCCCAAATGCAACTACAATGGATAATGGAGCATTTGTTATTGCCTACTTCGAAAAGAAAGGATGGAACCTTCAGGCTGGTTTGCGTTACGATGTGCGTCAAGTGAAAAGCTTAGAAACGTTTAAAGGTACAGATCCGATTCAACGATTGTATCAAGGTTTGAATTATTCAGTTGGTGCAGTTAAATCATTTAAAGAACAAACCATTAGAATGAATGTTTCTTCTGGATTCAGAGCGCCGCACTTATCAGAATTGTTAGCAAATGGCTTTCATCACGGCGCATTGAGATATGAAATTGGTTCAATTGATTTGAAACCTGAAAAAGCCAATCAATTAGATCTTTCCTATGAATATCATGGCGAACATATTGAATTTGTAGTTAATCCTTTTGCTTCCTTGTTGACAGATTTTATTTATTTGTCGCCGCTCGATACCTTGATTTCTTCCTTGCCCGTTTATGAATATAAACAACTATCAAAAGGATATTCTTATGGAACAGATGTGAGTTGGCACTGGCATCCACACTTTGCGCATTGGTTGCATCTAGAAAATTCGTTTTCATACGTTTCAATTGAAGGATCTGAAGGTTTTAATGTTTCCCTATTGCCTCAATCGCGTATTTCAACACTACTTAAATTTGAAATTCCGATGAAAACGAAGTTTAGAATCGAAAGTTTGAGTGTACAACATCAGTATTCATTTGAACAAAATCAAGTGGCAAGTTATGAAACGGCTTCCCCAAGCTATCAGGTGTTTAATATCGGCCTTCAAGGGAAATTAGAAGGAAAAACACCTTTAGAAATAAAAATAGGTGTAAAGAATGTTCTCAATACACGCTATATCGATCATTTATCACGATTGAAAAATATTGACCTTCCATTCCCTGGAAGAAATTATTATGTAAGTATCGTTTATCAATTAATGTTTAATCAAAAATAAAGCAATATGAAAAAAGTAATGTTTAGCCTTGGAATTGTTTCCTTATCAATTTTGGGATTGTCTTTGGGTTCATGTAAAAAAAATCAATGTTCTGATTGTCATTATGACAAAGATGGGCTTGAGGTTGAATTAGGAGAAAAGTGTGGTGATGATATTGAAACACTTGAAGCGAGTGGGTACAATGACAACGGAACGGTTTATGTCGTTCATTGTCACGAACACTAAAAAGTTAAATCTTTTGGAATTTAAAGCGGGGGGAAACTTCCGCTTTTTTAATGAAAACTTAATTTCATAACAAAAGCCATTTAAATAGTTGATTCTTTTTTAATAAAC
>CAJAVU010000058.1 GCA_903945495.1 uncultured Flavobacteriales bacterium
AATTCAATCAAAACAGAATGAGGGAACAATTGTTCAACTTTCAATACCTGAAGAACTATGAAATCATTTTTACTAATCGAAGACGATGATATCTTTAATTTTATACATAATCAAATAATCATACAAGCGTTGCCAGATGCCAAAATAACAATCTTCAAGTATGCTCAGCAAGCCTTAGATTATTTAATTAGTGACTCTGCGAATATGCCAGACGTGATTTTTTTGGATCTAAATATGCCAGAAATGAATGGTTTTGAGTTTATTGATTTGTTAATGGATCATTTCGATCAAGATAGTATTACGTCAAAATTATATTTAGTGAGTTCGACACTTGACCATCGTGACAAAGACCGCGCGAAATCCTATTCTTGTGTCAATGGATTAATCGATAAACCTTTAAGTACACGGTTTATAGAATCGATATTTTCAGACAATTAATAGTTGGATAGAGGCAATCCTAGCTAATTCCATTTCTACAAAACACTAATAATTGTTACCATGCTGTTTTAGCGTTGACGAATTGCTCCTGGTTTTCCCGCTTTTATATCCAAAATCCACTTGTAATTTCCAATAAAATGAGAGTCAAAAAAACCTTTTTCTCGGTAGTTCTTTTTGGGAATATACACGCGTTTGGAAGGGTAAAGTCCACCAACTCTTGCCTGAGGTGCAACGCCATCTTGTAAACAAGGTGCCTCACGTTTATCTGGATTCAAATTGCTTCCATATTGCCAAATCTCTTCCCATTCATGGGTTTGAACAAACCCCGCAGAAGCATTTTCAGGTGCAATAATATAAAATCCACCAAATTGAATTCTTCCTCTTAAAACATCAATCATTCCAAGTGAATACGCATATCCCATACTGTGCGCAACAATGTACAAAGTATCATTTTTCGATTTATTCGGCAACTCGTTTAGCAATTGCAAAATATTGCGTCCAGCAATCATCCCATTAGACCTTCGTTCACTAAATCCTTTTTTATTGGGTTTCGTGCGATGTAAATCATAGGTAGGTACAATTTTCGAACCTAACAAGCCCGAACCAGAAAGCGTTGTAGTATAACATATATGCTTTTTAGAATTTGTGCATCGTTTCGGATAGATGGATGCTGTAGTAGTAAAATTCACCAAACTCTCATGATTGGACGTACTTACCGAAAAATGGCCATCCGCATAATATGTTTCTGCAGGATTAATTCGTTTCTGAAAAAGTTCATCTATAGCTTGCCATGGATTCCAATAGCCAAATCGGTCAAAATCATAAATCATATTATCGGAATTGGGGTGTTCCAAACCATTTGCAGAAATATCATTGAAATAATCTTTAAAATTGTGACCAATTGAAGTTGGACGATACCCATTCACCAAGATTAATATGCGTTTTGCAGGATCTTGTAAACGTATTTTTTTAGTCAATTCAACTCCTAAATGATTGTAAACCTTTTGCTCAACTACTGCATTGTTTTCATCCAAATAATTAAATACGATGTAGTGATTTTGTGCATGGATTTTCAAATCCATCGTTTGCAAGATCAAAGAATCCTTATTTGCTTCCAGTTTACATTTCGTCCACTCCCCTTTTTCATCCTTCTGTAAGGAAAAATAAAGCACTTTTTTTCGTATTTTCTTAACCCAACGATTTTTCTGTTTCACCAACAATTCAGACGATAGATTTACTTCAAATTCTCCTTTTTTATTTTCATTTGACTTTATGAAAGCAGAAGCGTCGTCCATGTTTAAACCATGCATCACCTTTATTTCACCTTCACCAACCTCATACCATGTAAAACCAATTCGAATCAAATAAAAGAACCATGTTAAAATAGCAATTGAAGCGCCAATAAACACTAACCGTGATCCAATGCGTAAAAGTCGACTTCTTCGAAATTTAAAACGCAAATAGCGATGAAACTTTCTACGTAACAAGAAAGCGACAGTGAAGATGAGAACAAAAGCAATGATGTGTAAAGAGCAAATTACTTCATTGAACCACGGAACAACAAAAAGTTCATAAAACAAGAAATTGTCAACCTCTAAATGGTAGGAAAAATAATTCTTTTTATAGGGGCGATGAATGGATCCAAGCAAATCATTGTCAATCACTTTGATATACCCATTTTCATCTTCTTCCCAGAAAAAATATGCCACCATTCCATTGTTCGTGACCACTTTTTCATAATTATCGTAAAACGAATAGCTATTGGCAGAATGACGTAAATCGGACCATTGAAAATAGGTTAAATGATGTCCACCCGCTGCATCCATTAAATTATCGGTCGATCCTTTTAGTGGGCCATCGTTCAACCAAGTCGCATTTAACATTCCTATACCATGCCCCAATTGCCGTGTTAAGGTATTCCCTATTGCTTTAGAATCGCCCACTTTTACGAAAGCCATCGCTTTGTTGACAACCATGTAACCATTCAAGGATGGATTCACAAATCCGGGAATAATGAAAACATAATAGGCTTGTTTGTCCGCATTCGGATGTTTTTTAAAATACGCATCTCGAATTTCCTGCATTTGAAGCGTGTAGCGATCATTTGTAGGACTTGGATTATCGAAGAGCAGTTTTTCATTAAACTTGTCCAATTTAAAAAGTGGAGCAATGGACAAATCAAAAATAATATTTGCCGGCTGATAGACCTTTTGCAACTGCGATTCCAATGAATCTTTGATTAAAACAGTTTTAACCATTGGAACGATGATCACTTTTTGAAGCAAAGGTTTGTACACATACACATGCAAAACACCTTTTACATTCCCTTTGTATTTGGCAATGATTACATAATCATATTTTCGTTCAGGTAAGAAAAGTGTAAAACTAGAATCGTTTTTTTGTACAAATCGCACTGCTTGACCTGAATTTTGCAATCCATTCTCAACCGATTTACTAATTTCAAAACTTAAACTGTCAGTATAAATAATTCTTTTACTCAAAAAGACTGCATCCACTAAATCTGTTTGTTCATACCCAACGGATTTATGAGCAGGAGTGTAAAACCCAATTTTTTGAAGCTGGATAGAATCATAGTTTGAATTCCAAGCGGAATAGCGTGATTCATCAAATCCAAATTGCTGAAATTCGGAAGCTGTGAAAATAATTTTTGAAGGAACATAATTCGTGTTTTGACCCAAAGAGTGGGCAGAACTCAATAAAACAGTGAAAATTAAGAAAAACCGAAGCATGTGTTTCATTGAAGCAAAGTTAATTAGATTCTCCTTGCCTACGAATTACTTAATAAATTTAATAAAAAGCTCAGAACCTGATCGCGGGGTAATCGAATTGTGACACGCTTCAAAACCTGTAATAGAAAAATGCGCAGAGAAATAGTTTTCATATTCTTCTTGATTTCCACCAAAAGGTGGTCCAACTTCAAAACTTCGGTTGAACAATAATCCAATCAATTTACCTCCCGGTTTTAATAAAGTCGCGACTTTTTCTCCATATTTACTGCGCAACGAAGGATCAATAGCGCAAAATAAGGTTTGCTCTATGATCAAATCATACAATTCTTCATGCTGAAAAAAATCTTCACAGTGAATTTGGTTTTCGGGAAAATCTGGATGGTTTTTCTTGAACATTTCCAAAGGATGTGGAGAAAAATCGAGCATATTAACCTGCTTAAATCCTTCTTTCCACAAATAGCTTCCCTCATGCCCACTTCCACAACCTGGAATAAGAATTTTCAAATCTTTATTCGTCAGCTGATCAATATACGCTTTGATTGGAGGAGAAATTTGTCCTAAATCCCAACCATGCTGTTGATTTTCATAGCGCTGCGACCAATAATCAGGTGATAAAAAATCGTTCATGCATTAAAGTAAAGCAAAAAAGAAAGTAGATCAATGTGAAGAAACCAGTTGAATACGCTCACGCCAAACCGAATCATTCGTTTGAACCTCCATGATTAAACTTGCTACATCCAATTTTTTCAATGAAAAGGTGTGCTGATTTCCGTTTACATCTTCTAGATAAAGTAATTTTCCTTCCAAGGAATACAAACGCACTTCTCCATGAATTGCTCCAACCAAATGAATTATATCGGTTGTTGGATTCGGATAAAGTTGATACGAAAGCGCTTGCTCGTTTAAACTCAAAGGCAATTGATGAATTACACCGATTGCATCCAAATCAAAGCCACAAGATTCAAAAGGTGTTGGAAACGGGTCGTTAATTAAATTCCCGAATGCGTCAGTCGTTCCAATTCCTTCAGAAATACTTCCTATTACGTCAATTAACTTAACATGTGTAATCGCATTTACATCTAACAATGGATTTCCCGTTAATTCTTCTAAATCGAACGGTGTTCCAAATCCTTGGCGATACTTTCCAGCTAAATTATTGACCATTCGACAATCACCAAACATAAAATTATCCAATTGAACAACAACAGGTGATTCACTATGCGATGGAAAACGAACAAAATTGACACCATCCGAACTTACTTCAACATGTGCAAATTCCATGTAATCATCCGAAAATCCGTTCTCGAAAATGGCAAAATCTGGTCCCGCCTCATTCGTAATAGCTGAAGCAAACGTTACAACAGCAATTCCACTATCTCCTAGGGAAACAACGTTTGTTCCATCTCCTTCCGCTATGCCTAACGCATACGATTCTTGTCCAAAAGTGGCCCAGAGCAACGTTGGTGTTGAAATATCGATCGAACCGCGTGTAATTTGAACGCCTGTTGCCCATGCAACAAAACACGACGAATCTTTCGCAATGGCGGTTGATCCCGCAATTTCAGGTGCAGGAGCGTAACTTTGACCAAAAGCAAAAGTCGAACTGATGAACAGAAATAAAACATGCAGCTTATTCATAAAAAACGAGTTTACTTGGATTTAAACCAACATGATAACTTTTCTCGAAAACGCCCGAACTTGTGTATTGACGTACATAACCCGAATTGGTATAATTCATAGCATCCAAACAATAGATTTTATCTGAAACAGGGTTGTACTGAATACCATAAAGCGTTGTTAAACCACTTGTTGAAATAAAATTGCTGTTTGCCAGTGTTTCACTTAAGGTGTTGAATAATCGAATTTCACTCGTTTGTGTCGAATAATTGTAGAACGAAATCAAGAAATAATCCTGCATCAATGCCATTCCAGAAGCATCAAACGAAAATGTTTGCTCTACTGCGTTCGTTTGTGAATTGATACGTACCATTCTTGAAGGAATTGTACCATAATTTCCGCGTGTAATAACGTACACATCTCCTTCTGAATCCACTTGAATAGCGCCTGGATTCTTACCAACAACAATTCGGTCTAATTCTGTATAGCTTGCCAAATCAATAATTGAAACAGTTGAATCGACTGCTGGATAATTCAAACCACCAGAATTTGAAACGAACAATTTACCGTTTGAAATGGCCAAACCTTCTGGATTCGAACCAACCGGAATGCGTTGACTGATTGTTAAGCTTGTCGTATCAATTACATCCACAAAACCATCGTAGCATGTCACAAAAGCTTTTCCATTGTAGAAAGTAATCGAACGAGGCTGTTTTGCAGCAGCGCCATTGGTCATGGAAATTTGTTTGATGCTTTTTCCATCCTTTTTATTGATGACTTCTACTGTATTTGAATTATTGACAATAATGTAAATTTTGGAACCATACACTTTCATGTCGTTTCCCGTATCGCCTAAAAAACGACCATTTTGACTTGTGAAAAAATCAGTATTGACCGTTTCATTGCTCAAATCTATCCATGACAAGGATGAATTGTTTTGCTGAAACAAACCTTCGCATAAGACTAGAATTCCATTGTCCAACGTTTCAGTAACGGTTGGCTGATTATCGTCTTTGTCACACGCAAAGAGCAAAAGTGAAAGCACGAATAAACTACTTAAGCGCATAATTTAATGAGATTAAAAATGATCTTCCTGGCATGACATAATAACGTACAATTGCATAAGAAGAATTAAAAGTATTTTTCAGCGTAAACTGCAAACGAATATCGTGGTTTCGGATTGGTAATTTGGTAAAAACAGCTACATCTGTTAACCAATATCCATCAACTTGATTTGCTGGAATATTTTCATTCAAGGAGTAGCGTAATGAACTTGCGAAATTCGAAATTCGAAGTCCTGTGTTTTTTCGTTTTACGGTCAAATCAACATTTCCTGAATGTTTGGGTACATAGGCAATTTGGTGCTGATACGTTGGGGAATCACGTTCTGTAATATCACTTACGTGTTGAAACGTGTAGTTCAACACCACACAAGTTGACCAATTTTGTGAAAGCGTATAACACCATTCTGCACTTTCTTCAAATCCAAGAATGGCCACTTTTCCGACATTTTGCATCGACCAAACAAATAAATTCTTTGTTGGAATAGCCACAATTTTGTCACGCACTTGGTTGTAATAAACATTTGCCCGATTCACAAATTGTGATTTCGAATTGCGAATCGTTAGCGTTTTACCCAAAGAGATTTGATCTGCTTGTTCAGGCTTTAAATTCGCGTTTCCGATGGAATTGTAATACAACTCAGAAAAAGATGGCATTCGAAATGAATTACGATAAAACAGAGTCAATTGACCTCTTACCTTCTTCCCTATTTCCTTTGATTCCAATTGCACGAATGGATTCATTTTATACAATGGCGTGCGATTTTTACTGCCATTTTGCTCAAGGACTACTTGACCTGAAAGTTGGCTTGTCAAAGTGAAATTCGAATTGTAATAACTAAATCCTATGACTCCAAAAGAATGTGCTCTTTTCGTATGATCAATTCCGGCAACAGTTGAAACAAGCATTGAAAGTTGTTCTTCGATGCCAGCAAATACATACAAGCGTTCTTTTAAGCGAAAGCGTGCATTCAAACCGAGTTGACCAATCGAATTGGAGTAATCGCTTTGTAAAAATCCAGCTGAATTCAAATAACTTGAATCTGTGTATACCATCGACATCGCTGAATAAGCTGAGAATGCGCGTACACTCCAACGATTTAAATGTCTCAAATAGGAAACTTGAACACGATCATTAAGTGTTTTCAGCGTTTGAAAACCATTCTGAGTATACAAAATGACCGCTCCTGGCAATTCTTGATCCACCAATTCTTTGCGATAAGCCAACTGAAAAATGCCGCCTTTTTTGGTTTTAAATCCAAGATTGGCACCACCCATGGCGTCTTGATAAAAATTATTCAAGCGTTCACCCGCATAAACAGTTGATCCATTTCGAAAGGAATACGGATACGTTCCATTTGCCAATCGGTATTTACCAAAAACGCTAAAATACGCGCGATTTCTGCCGTATTTGTAACTCAGATAATTGTCAAATTGTCCAAATGAACCAATTTTAGAACTAAAACGCACTTGATGTTGATGCTCAGAAAAACTTGCTTCAAAGGTTTCAATTAACAAACTGCTACCTGAAACTTGTGCTGATGTTGGAACCAAATAATTCTTTTGCGCTCCGGCAATGAGTTGTAAGCCTTCCAATGATTCAGTTTGAAGTTGTCCAAGATTAATTTGTCCAGTTTGATTGTTGACCAAGGTAAAACCATCCACCACAATTGAGCTGTGATTACTCCCTAAACTTCTAACAGAAATCGTTTTTAAGCCACCTAATCCACCATACGAACGAATCGATACTCCAGCAAATTTCTGCATCAATTGTCCAACATCTTCTCCTTGTAATTCAAGAATTGCAGAACGACGAAGCGCCTGTACTTTTTCAGCATTGTTGCGCAATGAATCACGCACACGAACTTCTTGTAGCTCACGCTCAGTTAACTGTGCAACCGACAGAAAACTGAGCATTGAAGCCAAAAATATAAGTGTGAATTTCATTGAATGCCGCGCACTAACCTATTTGATCACTTTTTGAAGCGCTGTGCCTCGATCGTTCGTTAATTGCAAGAAATAAATTCCTGAAGGCAATGTTGCTGTTTCAATGATTGAATTCCCCGTTAATTCTTCTGTATGAATCAGTTTCCCCTTTAAATCACGCAATTCTAATAATCCATTTTCACCTTTAACAATTAGTTGTTCGTTGAACGGATTTGGGTAAACGTTCATAAAAACTTCCAGCTCTTCAACCCCTGTTGAGTTATAGTGAAAATCAACATTATCAAGCGCAAAATAAGAAGGAGTATTCATTCCCCACGCGCCATTATCAGATGATTCTAAGCGAAAAGCTATTTGTCTTACAGGAAAACTAAAATTAGTTAAATCAACATTCAACCAAGTATCTAAAATATAATCTTGAGAATTATCGGAAAAACGATAATCTGCTAAATAAACTTCCATGGAATCTTTTGGTCCGCCTGGATATTCAGAACCAATTACCCATAGACGAAAGAAATCTTCTCCATTTGTGCCGTCAATCGTTATACCATCCGCTGCGTAAATAGATCCAAATTGTTTAGCAAACGCATCTCCATCACGCATTGAAATCGCTGCGTAAGTCGTATTTGTGATCTTTAAAGAATCAAAAATTAAATCGATATCAGTAATCGTACAAGAAATTAATCCAGATGGATAATAAACAGCGTAATTACTCGAATTTAAACCTGAACCTGTATATGAACTGTATTGATTTCCCCAACCAGCTGTTGTGTTGTCAGTCATGTTGGAAATTGAAAATCCGTTCCACGATCCCCAAGCATCATCATAATAATTAGCAAACAAAACATTATCACTGTAAAATGGTCCATTCCCTGTTGATCCATTATCAAAAGTATCTACCGCAGGTAAGGTAATGTCCTCAAAAGTTGATGTTCCGTAATACGTTTGTGCTGATAAATTACTGCAAATAAAGGCTGCAGTGGCCATCATGTAAATTTTCTTCATCGTTTTTAAAAAATAAATTAAACGTTGAAGAAATCAGTTAAATGAGATAATACTCGCTGTCTAGAATGGCGAACACTAAGTCGGACTTTAATCTGAAGTCTTCATTAATGATTTAGGGCAAGTATTCTGACTCTCACCAACTCGCTTTCGTCTTCCCATCAGCCGCAGCTAACAGTGACTTTTTTGAAAGCGATCTCACAGTGATTACAGCTGCAGACACAGTTCCGGATTCACACCGGATTCCTTATTAATCCACCGAAGTGGAACCAAAAATCTGTACAAAGATAGTTTAAATTTAGAATATAGAGGTAGAAGTTAGAATTTACTGTAGGGACAGGTCGCGACCTGTCCCTACTTTATAAAATTCAATTGATGCTCGTACTTTATATAATTCGCGAACTGTCCCTACTGTTTCGGAGTTTCCTTTTTCTTTCCTTCCAATTTCAAGGTGTATTGCACCATGATTGTTCTTGGAGGTTCAATTTTAAGAGGACGCAATGAATAACTGCGGTTCATTATGTTTGAACCAATGATTGCCAATTTATGTTTTTCAGTAAGATTGTACGAAATACGCGCATCAAAAATCCAATTTCCAAAACGGTGATTTTCGTAATAATCCATGTATCGCAAATCTTGTAAAACCTCAACATCATTTGTTAATTGCTCGAAATCCTTGATAATCGCATCCATGTTAATGATTTTACTAAAATATTTTGCAGAAAAACCAATCCCCAATTTCTTATACAAAACCACTTCTGCGTCAATTTTCACATTGTGCAAGAAACGGTATTTCAAAATTCCTTTGGTTGAATCCAAGGATGTTTTGTTGTAAGAGAATACGCGATCCAATGAATCCACTGCGTAAACGTAATCTGGTGTTAAGGTTTTTGGGACAATGTAGTTGTAACCCGCCATAAACGTCAATTCAGCGTTTTTACCCAATTTCGCCATACCAGTAAACGATGCGTCAATACCGACAACACGCGATTCACCTGTATTCAAGAACATGAATCCAGCACTTGAAGCCATCGCTTGCGGTGTTGTTAATTCGTGCCAAATTCCAAACATGTATTCAATGGTGTTTTGGTATTCTTGCCAGAAACCAGCAACATCCAAATAACCGTACAATTTACCAAACTTCAATCCTTGTTTGACACCTACTTCTGCATTCCAGCTGCTTTCTGGTTTTAAGTTTGCATTCGGGAAAACTCCAAAGTTTCCAACACCTGTTTTAATGAAACGTTCTGTAATGGTTGGAAAGCGATAGCCTTGACCGTACGAAGCGCGTAAATACGTTTCTTGGTAGATTTTAATACTTGTTCCTGCTCTAAAAATTGGCTTCAATGCAGTATTCGTATCGTTCAACTGAAAATATTCCAAACGTCCACCAACTGATAAGTTTAGCGTCTTATTGATTTTATTTTCCAATTGCGTATATGCCGAAATATTTAACATTTGATTGTTTGGCGACCCTGAACCAATATAAATATTGGAATATGAATCTGTAAATGTCCCCGTTACACCACCAATGAAATCCAAGTTTTTCAATTGACGGAATGTTTTTTGGAACATGTAATCTCCGTAATACGTCGTTGCTTTGTTTGATTGATTTGCGGACATTTGATTGTCAGCATGTAATATACGTCCTCGTAAACTGTGTTTTCCGTCAGTTGCTGTGTAAAAATTAACGAAAGGATCAAGGTTAAAAATAAATTGATCGTTTAGGAAAACAGCTCCTGGATACGCACGATACAAACCAGTTGAATCATTCAACCAAGCCAAAGGCATAACAGAATGTGCTTTCATGAAATTTCCATTGACTCCATAATTCAAACCACGAATCTTTTTCGAACGGTAACGCAAATTGAAATTCAAACGTCCACGCATTGACACCAAATCTTTCTCAGTGAAATTGGTGATGGTATCAGGAAACAAAGTAGCAACTATTGAATCAGTTTTTGGAGGACCAATATATCCATGATCATAATTAAAGTTACCTCCAACTACAAGATCCAATTGCTTAATAATGCGTGAATGTAAAAAATTAACTCCGTGAATTCCTGGATATTGGTCCCACCATTTCATACTCTCATCTGATGGCGATGAGTACATTCCTGAGTATACGTTCACTTTAGTCAAAGGAATTTGCTTTGGATAAGCAGTACGAATGTGTACAGAACCTGAAAGCGCTGAACTACCAGATAAAACCGAAGCAGCTCCTTTAATCACTTCCACTTGGTGAATGTTCTCAACGGGAATAAAACCCCATTCTGGACGACCTGCATCACCTGAAAGCATTGGCATATCATCAACAATTACAGCCACTTTCGAACCAACACCAAAGGTAAATCCGCTACCTCCACGAATTTGTGGTTCACCATCCAAAACGTTTAATCCAGGCGTTTGATCCAGCGCAGTTTCAATGCTTCGCGTGTTTTTGTTTTCAATCATGGCAGGTTTGATAATCTCCATCGAAACGGTTTGGTCTTCAATGGCTTTATCAAACTTCCCTACTTTTATATCTACCGTAACAAGTTCTTTAATGTATTGCTTTAAAACGATGTCATGAGAAACTGTTTGGTTTTCAAATACGTTCACTTCAAATGTATCCGTTACCATGTTTGAGTAGCGGCAAATTAAACGATTCAATCCAACCGGAATTTCAAGAACATAATTTCCTTGATCATCTGAAACGGCTCCAATCGTTACATCCTTACGGTAAATAATTGCCGCATCTGGAATTGCTTCACCTTTTTCATCGCGCACCTTTCCAACCACTTTTCCTGTTTGAGCAAAAGATGCGACCGATAAAATCGATACAAAAAACACTAGTAACTTTCTCATATTAGTAGGTATAAAACAAAAACTACCCCCGAAAGCTCAGAAGTAGTTTTTAGAATGATGATTTTATTATAAAATCGATATCTTTTTGGTTGTATTTCCTTTGTTTGACATAAGTGTCAAGAAGTAAATACCTTTCAATTGATTTGTTTGAATTGTAGCTGCTAAGTCACCGTTTTGTACCAATTGACCATTGCTTGCATAAATTGCATACGTTCCCGTCAATTCTTCACCCAAAATGTGAATCACTTGCTCTTCAACTGTAACTTGAATCAAACTTGCATCTGCTTCATTGATTCCCCACGCAAGATTTACAGTTACATTCACAACTGCAGTATCACACGTGATCGTTGGTGTTCCAGCATCACAAATTGCATACGTGTACGAATCATTTCCGTAGTAACCTGCTGCTGGCGTGTATGTGATTTCACCGGTTGTAGTGTTAACACTTGTTGTACCGTTTGTTGGATTTACTGTAACGTTTAATGTTGAAATATTGATTTGATTTTCAACGTCCACATCGTTTGTCAAAACATTTGTTACAACGGGAGTATTCATGTTCGTTACTGCGACGTCGTCGTTTGCAATGATTTGATTGTTTCCAACGATTACTTCTGTAACATTTACCGTAACAATTGCTTGGTCGCATAAAACAGGTGTTCCATTGTCACATATTGAATACGTAAACATGTCTGTACCAAACCAACCTGCATTTGGCGTATACGTAATAACACCGGTTGTTGGGTTTACAGAAGTTGAACCATTTGTTGGAGCAACTGTCACTGCAACTGACGTTAAGTCAAAATCATTTTCAGGATCTACATCGTTTGCCGCAACTGTAATCGCAACTGCTTGATCTTCTGGCGTTGTTATCGCATCGTCATTCGCAACAACAGCTTGATTCACTGGGTTGTAAATCAATTCAATGTCATCAATATATAGGGAATCATTTGCAGAACCTCCACCAGGAACATTGTTAGTAGTAAAAGTTGTAATGATATACGCTGCATTTGAAGCTGAACCAACATATGTGAAAGGGACAGATTTTCTTACCCAACTATTAGATGTTGTTGGAAAGTTCAATATAGCCGTAGCTACAGTATTTGCATTTCCGACATCATTTGGATCTTTAAAATTATTTGTGTTATTTGTAATAACAGCACTAACACGAGCGTTATTTGAACCAGCTGTAACTGGTTTATACTTAACCCAAAACACAATTGAATCAGGCGCATCCGTCATAACTTCAGAATATGCTGCATCACCAGTTGATGAATAATTGTAATTTGAAGAACTAGATGCTGTTGTTGACCCCATTTCAATTCTCCCTAAAGTCATGTTCCCATTAGCAATCACACCAAAACCTGCACTTCTTGACCAAATTACTGCTGATTTTGTTCCAGTCGAACCTGGTCGAACCAAAGTTGACCAATTCATTTGTTGACCACCGAAACTAGTCCATGTTCCTGTAGCCGTTTTGAAACTATTCCAGTTGATTGGTTCATGCAATTCTGCAGATGTTGTTTCCCATGCTTCAAAATTTGAGTTCCCAATTTGCGTTTGTGCAAAACCAGAAATTGTTCCTGCTAAAGCAGTTATAAGTAGTAAAGTTTTTTTCATAAGTAATTAATCGTTTGTTAACTTGTAATCGTTTCAAAAAATCACTCAAACAAATGATTTGCTGAAGTATTTGGGAGTTTTCACTCCACTATTCATGTTAAAGTTTCGCGACAAATATAAAAAACCATTTGTTGAGGGTGCAAATATTTTTATTCACAAATGGCACATTCTGCATTAAAATAACACCTTGAACCAACTATATTAAAAAAATAAACGTCTTTCATTATTGAAACCCAAACATTAACAAAATGACAGTTAAGAACATCCAAGAGGTGAATGAGGCCGTGATTATTCTTCGCCATTTCATTGATTTAAGTGCTCGTTTACTGCCCATCTTATATAAACTTGACAAGATCGCAGCGCCCACAGAGACTGATATTCGCGATAAAAACAGAATTCTAGAAGTTTTTCAATCCTATAATTTTGAAACACAAACGTCTAATTTATTGTTGGAATCGAATGTCTTGGAACTGATCAAACAATGTTACTTGGAAATCCAAAACAATGAAGTTTCGAGTGCCAAAGAAGATAGCTTTTTAGCTTTTCTAGAAGAATACAATCGTTTAAAAAATAATTGGCGCATTATCGAGAACAACTAAAATGGGTTGTATTTTCGTGCTATGAAAAAAGCAAAAGATCCTGGATTAGGAAGCACATTTGTGAAACCCGTTCGTCGTTTAATGAATGAAGACGGTTCATACAACATCATTCGTAAAGGAAAGCTGAACGGTTTCAAAGATTTTTACAAGTTTTTAATTGACGCGAATTACCTGGTATTTTCAGCCTTTTTGGTCGGAAGTTTTATTTTACTCAACTTGATTTTTACATCCGCTTATTTACTCGTTGGCGTTGATGGTATTTCTGGGATTAGTTCTGAAATGAATCCTTTTGCAAACGCATTTTTCTTTTCCGCACAAACATTTACAACCGTCGGTTATGGCGCTTTACATCCAACGAACAATGCAATTAGTTTCATTGCCGTAGCTGAATCCTTTGTTGGTTTATTGAGTTTCGCTATCGCTACAGGTTTACTTTACGGGCGCTTTTCCAAGCCATCTTTAAAAATTGCTTTTTCTAAAAACATTATTCTTACGCCGTTTGAGAATGAAAAAGCTGTGATGTTTAAAATTGTTAATCAGCGAAACAATGTATTATTAAATACAAAAGTGAATGCTATCGTAACGCTCGACACAGGAAACGGAGCGACGGGATTCAATAAAGAATATTTCGATCTGAAATTAGAAACGGACCAAGTAAACTTCTTTCCACTCACTTGGACCTTGGTGCATTTGGTGAACAAAGATTCTCCTTTGTATGAACTTTCCCTGGATGAATTGCAAAAGCGACATATCGAAATTATCATTTTGATTGAGACCTTTGATGAAACATTTAGCCAGACAATTTTCCAAAAACATTCCTATGGTTCAACACAATGGCTAGAAAACGTTCGCTTTGAACGCAATTTTGAAGCCAATGAGAAAGGTCAAGTGGAACTCAATGTTCGCGATTTAAATCGTGTTACATCTGTAAATTAATTCTATTTTTGTGTAGATGCAAGTGAAAGATGTAGATACAAGTCAACATTTGCCTGTGATGGAATATTTTTACACCATTCAGGGAGAAGGATCATATTCTGGAAGAGCCTCTTTTTTTATTCGTTTAGCTGGATGTGACGTTGGTTGCGTTTGGTGCGATGTCAAAGAAAGTTGGGACATGAGCGAACACCCGCTTCAAACCATTGATTTTTTACTAAATGAAGTTGTAACATCTGGAACTGATTTCGTTGTTATCACTGGCGGAGAACCTGCCATGTATGATTTAACAACGCTTGTCAATCGCTTGAAGGAACAACACATCGAAGTTGCCATTGAAACATCTGGAACGTATCCACTGCTCGGAGCTATCGATTGGTATTGCTTTTCACCGAAGAAATTTAAAGCTCCAGTAGACGAAGCCTATTCTAAAGCATCCGAATTAAAAATAATTATTAATCATCCTTCCGATTTTGCTTGGGCAGAGGAACACGCTACAAAAGTTTCATCGAACTGTAAACTGTATCTTCAACCAGAATGGTCAAAACAGGAACGATTCTTGCCTGAAATCATCGCGTATGTGAAAAATCACCCTAAATGGAGGATTTCATTACAAACGCATAAATTCATGAACATACCATAACTATGAGAATTTTATTTATTTTCTTTTCACTTGTCTTAATTTCAAGTTGTTCAACAGCACAAACAGGCTATTCTACGACCAACAAAAAAGCTATTAAGCTGTTTGAAGACGGTCAACAAGCACCGAATAAAATTGATCCTGCAACCAATCGTCCCGATTATCGCACAGGAATTGAGTTAATGGATAAGGCAATTGAGAAAGATCCGAAATTTTGGGAAGCACACATGTTGGCTGGTGAATTCAGTGAAATCATTGGGGATTACGCAACAGCTATCGGACATTATGAAGCGGCTTTGTTAATCAATCCAAATCATAGTCCAACGGGAAGCACGTATTTCTATTTAGCGAACTTGCAACAAGCCATGGGTGATTATGACAATGCTATTAAAAACATTGACATTTATGTGCGCAATAGAAATGCAAATCCTGATTTAGTGCGCCAAGGGTATTCCATTCAAGAGAGTTGCAAATTTGCCCTAGAATCAATTCGAAATCCACAAAAATTCAATCCAATTAACATTGGACCTGGAATCAACACAAAAGATCCTGAATATTTCCCAACGATCACTGTTGATGGAAAGATGTTATTGTTTACGCGTCGCATAGATGATGACAGAACCCTTTACAAGCAACAAGAAGATTTCTACGTTTCCCTTTTGGAAAAAAACATTTGGGGAAAAGCTGTTCCGATGCCCATAAACATCAACACAACAATGAATGAAGGTGCTCCAACGATTTCAGCTGATGGTCGCTCGTTAATTTTTGTAGCTTGTTCAGATGACGTTACGAATAATCAAGAATATGGCGAAGGAAGAACTGGAAAAGGAAGTTGTGACATGTTCTATACACACAAAAATGGTTCACGTTGGTTAGACCCCGTAAATTTACCAGGAAGTGTAAATACAGGACTTTGGGAATCACAACCGTCACTTTCAGCGGATGGAAAAACACTTTACTTCATTCGTCGCGTTAGTAAAAAAGGAGAACCTGTAGATTCAGATATTTTTGTTACACGTTTGTTGGACAATGGCCAATGGTCAACTGCTGAGCGTTTACCGCGTAACATTAACACGTACATGGAAGAAGAATCTGTTTTGATTCATCCAGATGGAAAAACATTGTATTTTGCCTCTCGAGGTCATGTTGGAATGGGTGGATCCGATATTTACATGTCGAAATTGAATGCAGATGGTACTTGGTCAAATCCTGAAAACTTGGGTTATCCAATCAATACAAAATATGATGAAAATTCATTGTTGGTCGCTGCTGACGGTGAAATTGCTTTTTTCGCATCTGACCGAGAAGGTGGTTACGGAGATTTAGACATTTACTATTTTGAAATGCCAGAAGAATTCAGACCGACAAAAACCTTGTATTTTGATGGAATTGTATTTGATGCAACGGATAAAAAACCAATCCCAGGTAAATTCCAATTGATTGATTTAAAAACAGGTAAAGAGGTTATTTTCTCTGAAGCGGATAAAATCACAGGAGAATTTTTAGTTTCATTGCCATTGAATCAGGAATATGCGTTAAACGTGACGTACCCTGGTTATAATTTCTTCTCAAAAAACTTTAACATGACGGCGAAGGATGGTTTAGAATCGATTCACATGGATGTTCCAATGATTCCGATTACAAGCGAAGGTCCTACCCTACTTGCAAATGTATTTTTTGATTTAGGTAAATCGACTTTGCGTCCAGAATCGAATATTGAATTGAACAAGTTGTATGAATTCTTGGTAAAAAATCCAACATTGAAAATTGAAATTGGTGGACATACCGATACACGCGGAGATGATAAAGCCAATTTAACTTTGTCAAATGATCGTGCAAAAGCTGTTTATGATTACGTTGTAGCAAAAGGAATTGATCCAAAACGAATGACGTATAAAGGTTACGGTGAAACAAAAACAATTGTAAGTGACGCAGAAATTGCTAAATTAGCATCTGAGGAAGCTAAAGAAGCTGCTCATCAATCGAATCGACGAACAGAATATAAAATCATTAAATAATGCATTTTTTAAAGCTCATTCGACCTATTAATCTTGCTATTATCGCACTTACAATGTACGGTGTGCGTTATTACATCTTAAATTCGAATAGTTTTCAAAAGGTCGATGATAACTGGATTGATTTTCTTTTATTGGTGGTATCAACCGTTTTAATTGCGGCTGGTGGAAACATTATCAATGATTATTTTGATGTAAAAGCAGATCGCATCAATAAACCTGAAAAGCTAATTATTACGAAGCATATCGAACGTCGTTGGGCTATTCTAACACATTGGATTTTCAATGGAATTGCTTTTTCGATCGCCATCTTCTTGAGCATTAAATATCAATCGTTGTGGTATGTGCTTGTTCACTTGGCATCAATCAATGCCTTATGGTTTTATTCCATGTATTTTAAACGAAAAGTATTGATTGGTAATTTCATGATTGCCACGTTAACGGCATTGATTCCCTTATTGGTTCTGATTTATTTTCAAGTAGGAAACTCGTATGCGACTGAACATTCTGAATTTATTCCAGAATCATGGACCGCTATGATTGATTATTCGCTGATCTATTTATTGACTTTCTTTGCTTTTATTCAAAATATTGCACGAGAAATTATCAAAGATGCAGAAGATGTTGAAGGCGATAAATTGATTTATGTAAAGTCTTTACCGATGTTGATTGGTCAAAAAAAATCATTGTACCTCGTTGCGTTTATTCTTTTCACTTTACCTGTATTCTATGTTTGGTTGAGTATAAGTAAAATGGATTCGATTATTGGAACAATTGACTTTTGGACCGCTACTATTCCATTTGGGATTGCTGCTTTGATTAATCTAGTGGTAATATTCCTAATTTTCATTAACAAAACGAAGCGATTAAAATTGTATGATGCGCTGATTAAAGTCAGTATGTTGATTGGCGTTTTAGCAACATTTTACATCGGCTATTTGCATTTATGAAACTCATTTTAGGGTCAAAATCACCTCGCCGTAAAGAATTGTTATCTTCAATTGGTATGCAATTCGAAATTCGCACAAAAGAAACGGATGAAAATTATCCAGAAACACTTCCTATAGAACAAGTTGCTGAATATATTGCTCAATTAAAAGCTGATGATTTAATAGAAGACTTAAAGGATGACGAAATTCTCCTTTGTGCCGATACAACTGTTCAAATTGATAACATCTTATTGGGCAAACCAAAAGATGCGTCAGAAGCTTCTAAAATGCTATCCTTACTTTCAGGAAGAACACATGTTGTAACGACGGGTGTTGTTATTGCGTCAAACGAAATGGAGCTTTCATTTTCTGTGAAGACTGAAGTAACATTCAAACCTTTGTCAATGGATGAAATTGAATATTACATAGAAACATACCAACCATTCGACAAAGCAGGTTCATATGGAATACAGGAATGGATCGGTTATATTGGCATCCAAAAAATCAATGGTTCGTATAACAATGTTGTTGGGTTACCAACCCATGAAGTTTATCAAGCACTTCAAAAATTCGAGTAAAAAAAAGGCTACTCGAAAATCGAATAGCCTTCTAAACTAATTTATGTTTTAGAATTACAATGCTCTAAAGAACACTCTTCTATTTTTTGCCATTTTCAAATCATCATCGTCAGCATCAGAAATTTCATCATTTGGATTTTCACTTCCTTTATCAACCGGGATAAGACGACTTGCATCAATTCCTTTATCAGTTAAATAGACTGTAATTGCTTCAGCGCGTTTTCTTGACATTTCAGCATATTGTGGTTTTTCTAAACCAACTTTATCCTCTTCAGGATCAGAATATCCTTGAATTTCCAATTTAAGTGCTGGATTTGCTTTCAATTGTTCAGCAATAAAATCCAATGCTTCTTTTCCAGATGGAGTTAACGCTGTTTTTCCGAAAGCAAAGAAAACTTGTTGCTTATCAATTTTTTGATTAACAGTCATTTTATCATTTAAGATAATTGCTTTTTGATAAATAGTTGCCGAGAACTCAGTGTTGTCTTCTGGAACAATACAATCACATTTTTCACCGTCATTTAACATCACAACTGATACATCATCAATGTAATAGTAAGCAGCAATAACTTGGTCTACTTTTACATCTTTCGGTTTTTTGTTGTTTTCCGATTTTGTTTTATCGTCAGCATAGAAGTTACCGATTGTTACGTATTTCTCACCACCTTCAGCAGTAAACGTTCCACACACTTGATCCCAACTGAACATTTGATTGAATTTCTTCATGTCGTTTTCAGGGTGCATCACATGCGCAACATCTTTAATGATTGTTTTATCTTCCGTTGCAAATGGTTTTTTCGACAAATTTGCTCCAATATTATTTGTAGCATATTTAGACGCTTCAGCCAAAGAAACATTGAATTTCACACAATACTTCATTCCTTTTTTCAACGGAGCATCCAATTTAACCATCAAATATGTTCTTGGAACTTTATTCCCGAAAGAATATCCAACGATTCCGGCATAATTGGTACCTTCTTTGGCTTCTTCTTTCCCGTAAAGGTTATTTGGTGTATTGATATCTGGCACTTTGCTTGGTGTATATAAATCAGCTCTTGCGCCAGTTGGAGATGTCCAACCAGTAGCAGATTCGATTCCACCCAATTTCTTCACTTTTCCGTCTGTTGCTTCAAAACTTCCATTCGGTACAAGATTTTCACCTTCTTGAGCAAATGAAGTAGCAGTTGATAATCCAATCAAAACGATTGAGCTATACTTTCTCAAATTATTAGTAACGCAATTCATAGTCTTTTACAGTTTTAATAAACGTTTTAACCTTTTCTGGGTCAATATCGGGATAAACTCCGTGACCCAAATTTACAATATGTCTTTTACTTGTGAACGAATCTAACATATTTCTTGTTAAATTCTCAACTTCTTTGTGAGATGCATACAAAGCACAAGGATCTAAATTCCCTTGAATTGTTCTTGATTCACCGATTATTTCTCGTGTTTTCACAGGATCCATGTTCCAATCAAGTCCAACCGTATTGCAATTTAATTTTGCAACAGCAGGAATTGACGTAATCGCTCCTTTCGAGAAAATCGTCAATGGCACCTCGTTCAATGCGTTGGCAATTTTATCCAAGTATTTCAATCCAAATTCAGCATATTGTTCAGTTCCCAAGATTCCAGCCCATGAATCAAAAACTTGAAGCATGTGTGCACCGGCCTTCACTTGTGCTTTCAAATACTGAATTGTCACATCCGTGATGCGATTTAGCAACTCGTGTGCCAAAGTTGGATTCGTATATAAAAGCTTACGTGATTCTGAGAATGTTTTCGAGCCTTTTCCTTCTACCATGTAGCAGAAAATTGTCCATGGAGCACCTGCAAAACCTATTAAAGGAACTCTTCCATCTAATTCTTTTGAGGTCATTCGAATTGCATCCAAAACATATCCCAAACGATCTTCAATATCGAAATTCGTTTCAGCATATTTCAATCCTTCTTCACTACGAATCGTTTTTTCAAACCAAGGACCTTTTTGTTCCAACATTTGGTATTCTAGACCCATTGCTTCAGGTACAACCAAAATATCGGAGAAAATAATTGCAGCATCCACGCCTAATAAATCAACCGGTTGAATGGTCACTTCACAAGCGAACTCAGGTGTTTCAACTAATTCTTTGAATCCAGAAAGTTTTGCTCTTACAGCTCTGTATTCTGGCAAAATTCTACCAGCTTGACGCATCAACCAAACAGGATAGCGTTCAATTGCTTCTCCTCTTGCTGCGCGCAATATTAAATCATTTTTTAACTCCATTGACGACAAAGATAATCAATCCTTTTTGTTTAAAAAATCCTCCTTAAATCTTTACCAAATTATTGGACTTTTTCCCTTTTCAAGAAGATACTCGTTTGTTTTACTGAAATGTTTACATCCCAAAAAACCGCGATAAGCAGACAGAGGAGATGGATGTACCGTTTTTAGGATTAAATTTTTCGACGAATCTACTTGATTCGCTTTTTCCTGTGCTTTCGATCCCCATAGTAAATAAACAACGTGCTCATTGTTATTGTTGAGTACCGAAATGATTGCATCCGTTAGCTGCTCCCAACCTTTTCGTGCATGACTTTCAGGCTTTCCCTCTTCAACAGTTAAAACTGCGTTCAGTAAAAGCACGCCTTGTTCTGCCCAACGCACCAGACTCCCGTTTTCAGGAAATACTTGACCTAAATCTGATTCAATTTCCTTGAAAATATTCACTAAACTCTTCGGGAACGGTTTCACATTTTCTTCGACAGAAAAACATAAACCATGCGCGTGTCCTCGGGTTGGATAAGGATCTTGTCCAAGGATAACAACTTTCACGTTTTTCAGTGGACATGTATTCAAGGCTCTAAAAATCTGATCTCCTTTTGGAAATATAGCTCCAGGTTTAAGACTGTATTGTTCCTTTACAAAATTTGTCAATTCCGTGAAATACGGTTTACTGAATTCTTCTTGTAAAACCAATTTCCACGAATCTTCCATCTTCACTTCCATGTTTCAAAAATAATCAATCCAGTGTGATTGGATTTCAATTCTCTGAAGGAACTTGTATATTTGCTTTATGAAGAGAATCATTCAACTAGCATTTGTGGCCGCGCTTATCACCTCTTGTGGAGAAAAAACAGAAGTAGAAAACAATCCTCCTAGAAAGGATAAAACGTCCAATTCAACCGTTGAAAGTATGGCTAAACGTCATATAGAATCTACTTTAGGGATACCAGCAACAGAAAAATATACCTACAAAATTTATAAGGAACATTTGGACAGTGATAATAAAATAGATGCAATCATTGTCGTCAATCGCAAGCAGTTTGCCCTGAAAAAAGCAAGCGAATCCAATAGAACCGCAAAAGCAGCTGAAACAGGATTTTTAGGGCAATACAACTATGTTTTTTATTATGATGGAGGATTGAATAAAATTTCCCCAGATATTGTTGTTCCTTCAAGTGCTCTAGTTGAGCTGAAAGTTGCGTTTGAAAATATCACTTCGGATGCTTACAAAGACATTATCATAGATTACCGCATCAAAGGTGGATCATTTTATGATTTCCTATCCGTCAACAATCACAGTCCTGAGCGCATTTTCCAATGGAAACATTTTGGAAATCTTGGTTCAGCTGACACGTATGAAGCCTTTCATTTCGAATACGCAGAAGGAACGGTAAATCCAAGAAAAGATATTTTAGTAAAGAAATCGATTTTACAAAAACCAACAAGTGACGTAGATATCTACACGTATGTGCCAACCTTGGTTCCAACGAATGAAGTGCTGTATCGTTTTTTCTATTTGCCAGAGCAAGGAAAATACGTGACCAAAATGAAATAAATAGAAAAGGCGATCCGAAATTACGAATCGCCTTTTTTATCCAATGTTCGATTAGAAAGAACCTCTTAATGTTAAAATGAAGTTTCTTCCTGGAGCTGAAATGTTAGAAGCAAAAACACGATAGTTTTGATCTAAAATGTTCTCACACGCTACCTGTAATCCAAGGTGTTTATTGAATTGATACGAAACGCGTGCATTGATTGTGTACCATGATGGCATTCCTTCTGGAAGTGCATACGCTTGGTTGTCTTCCCCTGATGGATTGTAATCTGCAATACGTTTCCAAACAGCATAATTCACAAATAAATCAGCGCGGAATTTATTGTCTATAATTTGACATCCAAATTTCCCAAATGCTGGCGGAATATGATCCAATGGAATGGCTGTTGAATCAGTAACAATTCGTGCATGCGTGTAATTGTATGTAGCATAAAGAGAAACATTGTTATTGATTTTTCCATTTACCGCCAATTCTAGTCCATACAAATACGCTTTGTTCGCATTTGTTGTAGCTACAACTTTACTCATTTGACCTGCATATATAATTGAATCTTGACCTTCAAACGTGAAGTTCTGAACAGTCAAAGCATTGCGATACAAGGTATAATAACCCGTTGCAGAAGCCTTAATCCATTCTCCAAATGTATTCGAAATCCCAATTTCACCATTATACGTATATTCTGGTTTTAAATCTGGATTAGGCACATTAATCGTTCCTGGCGTTGATTCAAATACTTTGCTCAAATCATCTACGTTTGGCGCTCTAAAACCTGTTGAGAACACAGTTGTTATACGACACTCTTCGGTTGGCATATAGATTAAACCAATATTTCCATTTAAAGCATTATTATTTTGTTTCGCATCTTTAAAAGGAAAATTAAAGAAGGTTGTATCGGTGAATTTTGCATTTAAGCCAACATTCGAAAAACGTAAACCATCATTTAAAATAAGTTTATCAGAAATTTCCAAAGTATGAGTTGCGTAAATGGCTACCGAACTCATTGTTGCTCCTCCTGAAGCATAACGTGTGTCTAAAGGTGATTCAATTCCGGTTTCAATATCTTTAACAAAAGCAGTTGAATTCACTTTATTGTACCAACCTTCCAGTCCATAACGAATTTCGTTTTTGCCTATTTGCTTCGCAAAATCCAAGTTAGCAGAGATAATATCCAAGTTTTCAATGCGGTTGTTTTGATCCACTTTTTGAAATCTTCTATCAATCCTACTCTCTTCAATTTGCTGATATCCAACAACAAGCCTAGCTTTTTCATATAGCTTTGTTGGTTTGGATAATTCTAATGCATAGGATGCTAAAAGTCTTTTTTGTGGGCCATAATACCATTCTCCAAATTTTGGTTTACTGCCAGACATTAATGTTAACCTGTCGTAACGATCTATATTCGAAGAAGTAGAATATTGAAAATTGACCGTATGTTTTACAAATTCATTTTGTTTAAACAGGAATTTTTGGAGTAAATCATATTGCGAATATCCCGAACCCACTTGAAGGTTTGTATCTGCATTTACAACCATGGAATCTTTCCCATTGAATTGTTGAACGTACCAAGGACGAGCACCAAAATTCCCAACAGATGGTTCACGATTTGCTCCTTGGCGTAAATCACCGAATTGAGAAAACGTAAACGAAGTCAACGATCCGAATTTTTTACCACCAACAGATACGTTTGCATGAGCAGCATAACCATTCACAGCGGACATGTAGCGCGTATACGCATTCGCCTTTACAACAACTTTATCTGAATAAGACAATGTTGGATTTTTTGTTGTGAAAGACATCACTCCTCCAAGCGCATCTGAACCATACATAACAGAACCTGGACCAAATACAATTTCAACACGATCCATAATCGAGTTATCCATGGTAATTACGTTTTGTAAATGTCCACCACGATAAATAGAATTGTTCATGCGAATTCCATCCAAAACAATCAATACCTTATTTGTTTCAAAACCGCGAATAATTGGAGACCCACCGCCCAATTGTGACTTTTGAACCATCACATTACCAGAATTTGCAAGTACATCGGCAGTTGATGTTTGATTCATGTTTTGCAGTTCTTTTGATCCAATAACTTGAATTTTTTGAGAAACATCTTTTTTCTTTTCCTCAAATCGACTTGCAGAAACAACTACCTCTTGCATTTCATTGTATTTTTCTGACATTTTCACAGTAAATCCAACTTTATTAAGCGTAGCTAAGGTTGCATAGTAATTTATGTACCCTTCTTTAATAAAGTAAAGTTCATTTGCTTCAGTAATGTCTTTTAATTGAACAATTCCATCGTCTCCTGAAATAGCGCACGCATATCCGTCATTCCATTTAAAAACTTGAACTCCTTGAATTGGCAATAATGTTTGGTCATCAATAATTGTGACCGTTTGAGCTTGAGCACCAAATAGCGCGCACAAGCAAACGATAAGTAAGCTTATTTTTTTCATTTTTTCTTTTCTTAATTAGTAAATTCCACTCACGGCATCACGTGAATTTGATTTTAGTAATTAAGAATATTGCGGAGGTGGAGAATCAATCGAATGACTGATTGATTGAAAGAAATTCGCGTAAGCATTATCAAATTCAATTTGTACTTCATATTTAAAAGCAACAACTGTAATATCCTCCGAAGCAGATAAATACGGAAATTTGATTAATTTAAACCAATTTGAAACAGGCGTTTGATGATCATCATTTCCTAAATTATTAGAAATAGTTTGACCAAGGCGAGCGAAGAGTACTTTTTCTTGTGAATCGGAAATACATTCAAAAACTGTTAGTCCATTTGCTTGTTTTGATGAACGAACAACATCATACAGACTCCCTTGAAATTGAAACTCATTTTTTTTCAACCACGTTAGATCTGCAATTTCGGACTCTGAAAAAGTAAATTGAACCAATTCTTCTTTTGGAACACCTTTTTTCAATAAGCTTTTGATTTCTTTCTTCAATTTGAAATGCGAAAATTCGAAATAACCAACAAATCCAATAATTTGCCAGGTCATTAATCCGAATAATAGGTATGAAATCAGTTTTCGCACACACAAATGTATAAATTTGGCAAATGGTATTTACGCAAGAGCTCGATTTTTCATGAAAAACTACATACAATCCTCAAAAACCTTCCGCTATTTCACTTTAGGGAATCCTGAAAAGGCTAAAAAAATTCTATTTGTTCTGCACGGTTATGGCCAATTGCCTGAATATTTTATTCAAAAATTCAATGATTTGGGAGATGAGTACTTCATCGTTGCCCCTGAAGGGATGCATCGTTTTTACCTAAAAGGAAGTTCAGGTCGTGTTGGTGCTTCTTGGATGACCAAAGAGGAACGTTTAACAGACATTTCGGATACAATCAATTTTTTGAATACCCTGTATACTCACGTTGCGAAACAATTTGATATGAATCAAATCAGTATTCTTGGATTTTCTCAAGGAGCTGCTGCTGCTGCAAGATGGTTTTATTCCAATGAAAAATTAGCCAGTCAATTAATTATTTGGGCGAGTGTTTTTCCACCAGATTTAGAACGATCATCTGAAATAAATCCTTCAAACAGTTTATCAAACAAATTCGTAATTGGCAAACAAGATGAATTCTTCGATGAGCAACAACAAAACGAACTGATGCAATTTTATAAAGAAAATGGATTTGAGGTGTTTCGATTCGATGGAAAGCATGATATTGATCCTTCTACATTGACTCGAGTATTAAGCTAATCCATTCATTTCAACTTTATCTTTTTTTATTTGGCACAATTTCTGATATTTGCACCGAAAAATAAACAATTATGAAATTTTTAGCATCGCTATTTATCATCCTTTCTTTCACTAGCTTCGGTCAGGATGCAAAATCTCAAGGAATTCTTGACAAACTTTCAACGAAAATGAAAGGACAAAAGTCTTTCTACATTGAGTTCACAGCAAATATCAAAAATACATCGAACGGAACAAACGAGAGTGAAACTGGAAAAGGATGGGTAAAAGGAAATAAATTCTACGCATCGTATGGTGATAACACAATCATTTCAAATGGTGTTAAAACGTGGACCGTTGTAAAAGAAGAAAAATCAGTTTATGAAACTGATGCCAACGAAGATGATGAAGAGTCAATGAACCCAAAAAAGTTAATGACAATTTGGGAATCTGGTTTCAAAAACAAATACGAGAAAGAAGACAAGTTGAATAATGAAGCAGTTCATGTTATCAATTTGTATCCTAAAGTTCCTGCTAAAGTTGATTACCATACAATCACCTTGTATATTTCAAAAGCATCGAATGAATTGAAAAAAGCGGTAATGAAAACAAAAGATGGTACGACAATGACGTACACTTTGACAAAATTCACTTCGAATCCAACGGTTGAAGACACGAAATTTGTATTCGACATTAAAAAATATCCTGGTTACACATTGATCAAAGATTAATGTTGATCCAATAGAAACTAAAAAGGCTACCATAATCGGTAGCCTTTTTTAGTGTCTTATTTTTTCTTCTGTCCTTTTTTCTTCGGACGTCCGTATTTCTCTTGTTTGATTTTCTTCCAGTCTTTGCGAACATTGACTTTAGAATTCTTAGCCGATTTCTCATGAAACGCAGGACCAACATCTTCGCGTTTTTTAATCTTAACAGCAGGTTCTGGCATTGAAATCCTCGGTTCTTCCTCGTAAATCAATTCATTCGATATTTCCACCGATTCTGGGAAATCGACATATTCCAATTTCAAATCGCCAAGTCCTTCTGTGATGTGTTTTTCGCTTGTTGATTCAAACGGTGAAAAGAAGCTGATTGCCTCCCCTTTTCGATCTGCACGACCAGTTCGACCAACACGGTGAATAAAGTTCTCAAAATCATCTGGAGCATCGAAATTTACTACGTGGGTAACTCCCGTAATATCTATACCACGAGAAATCAAATCTGTTGCGATCAAAATTGAGATTTCACCCGATTGGAAAGCATTCACTGTTTCGAAACGATTGTTCTGAGATTTATTTGAATGAATTACGCCTAAACGCTCTTCAAAGTTTGGCAATAAACGTTCATAAACAGTCATTGCAAACGTTTTACTTGAAACAAAGACCAATACCTTTTCCATTTCTGATTTCGTTGCAAGTAAATCTTCCAACAAATTCAATTTAGTATTAAAGTTTGGCACTGAATACGCCGTCAAATGAATGTTTTCCAAAGGTGTTCCAGCTGGAGCAGCCTCCACCTTCACTGGATTCACGAAATATTCATCGATTAATTCTTCCACTTGCTCATTCATTGTCGCAGAGAAGAACAAACTTTGTTTCTTTTCAGGTAATAAATCAAGAACGTTTAACAATTGGTGCTTAAATCCAAGGTCAAACATCTCATCAACTTCATCGACAATCAATCGTTTGATTCCTTTTAGCACTAAATCACCGCGCAAAGCTAAATCCAATAAACGTCCAGGTGTTGCAACAAGCACATCCAAGCCCATGTTGATTTGATCCGCTTGTGTATGAATATTTGTTCCACCATAAACGCCAACAACCGTTAAAGTCATGTACGTCGTTAATTGTTCAACTGTCTCTACAATTTGAGCGACTAATTCGCGCGTTGGAACAATGATTAATATTTGAGGTAAACGGTCTTTCGAAAAATTCCATTGTCTCAAGGCTGGCAACAAATACGCTAAGGTTTTTCCTGTACCTGTTTGCGCAATTCCAATCATGTCCTTTCCTGACATAACAACTGAAAAAGCTTTTCCTTGAATTGTTGTTGGTATTGTATATCCCAGATCATCCAATGCGTTCAGCAAAGGTTTATTCAAATTAAGATCTCTAAATGTAAATTCTTCCATGTTGTTTTCTTCTTCTCGAGGCATGATTGGAAAAAAAATCCGACTCAAATGAATCGGATTCTTTTAACGATTGTATTAATATTCTAACAGTTGATTGATTGCCTCAACCAAGCGTTGTTTCGGTAAAAATTGACTTTCCAAAGGAACTGCAAACGGTACTGGTGTATCCAAAGAGGCTACACGTTTAACTGGTGCATCCAAATCAGTGAAACAATTTTCAGTAATCAATGCTACTAATTCTCCACCAATTCCACCGGTCATGCAATCTTCATGTAACACAATCACTTTTCCAGTTTTTCGTGCAGCAGCGAAAATTGCTTCATTGTCCAATGGTAATAATGTTCTTAAATCTAAGATTTCAGCAGACACATTTGGCATTGCTTCGATTGCTTCCATTGCCCAGTGAACGCCCAATCCGTATGTAATAATTGTGATATCTGTTCCTTCTTTCGCTGTTCGTGCCTTTCCGATTTCAACTGTGTAATAGTCATTTGGAATTTCTTCTTTCAAACTTCTATACAAGTATTTGTGCTCGAAAATCATTACAGGATTTGGATCTTCAATCGCAGCATTCATCATTCCTTTTGCATCATAAACAGTCGATGGATAAAGAATTTTTAATCCTGGAGTGTGTACAAACCATGCTTCATTACTTTGCGAATGGAAAGGTCCAGCAGCCGTTCCTGCACCTGTAGGCATACGAACAACAACGTCAGCATTTTGCGACCAACGCCAATGCATTTTTGCTAAATTATTGACAATTTGGTTGAATCCACATGTTACGAAATCTGCGAATTGCATTTCCACAACTGCTTTCATTCCAGCAATCGACAATCCTAAACCAGCTCCAACGATTGCACTTTCACAAATTGGTGTATTTCGAACGCGCTCTTTTCCGAACTGATCGACAAATCCTTCTGTCACTTTGAACGCACCACCATATTCAGCGATGTCTTGTCCCATGATTACCAATTCTGGGTATTTCTCCATTGATTCACGCAAACCATCTTGAATTGCATCGATGAAACGTTTTTCAGTTGTACTTCCTTTCCCTTCAATTACTTCTTGAGAAAAAGGAGCGTATACATCTTCTAATTCAGTTTCTAATGAAGCAATAATTGCAGGTTCAGCGTGAGCCGTATCAAATCCTGTTTGAATTTCTTCTTTAATTTCTTTTTTAAATGCAGCTTCTTGCTCTTCAGTCAAAACACCAATTTCTTTCAAATACAATTCGAAATTAGACACTGGATCTTGTTTCGACCATTCGTCTTGCAAGCCTTCTGGATAGTATTTTGTTCCTGATGCTTCTTCATGTCCACGCATTCTGAACGTCATCAATTCCAAAATATATGGTTTTGGATTTTCACGAATTTCTTCATTGATTTTGCGGACAGCATTAATTACTTCTAGAATGTTGTTCCCATTAACTTGAACAGCTTCCATTCCGTAACCAATTCCTTTATCGATGAATTGTTTACAACGGAATTGTTCAGATGAAGGTGTTGAAAGTCCCCAACAGTTATTTTCAATTGCAAAAATCACTGGTAAATCCCAAACAGAGGCAACATTCAATGATTCATGAAAATCACCTTCTGAAGCTCCACCATCACCTGTAAAAACAATTGTTGATTTTTTCTCTTTTTTCAATTTGGCAGCCAATGCAATTCCATCAGCAATTCCCAATTGTGGTCCAAGGTGAGAAATCATACCAACAACCTTATATTCTTGTGTTCCAAAATGGAAAGAACGATCTCGTCCTTTTGTGAAGCCGGAAAGTTTTCCTTGAAACTGTGCAAACAAGCGTTCTAATGGAATTCCGCGTGTTGTGAAAATTCCAAGATTACGGTGCATTGGAAGAATGTATTCATCTTGATTCATTGCATACGCACAACCTACGGAAATACCTTCTTGTCCCCAACCAGAAAACCATTTTGTAATTTTCCCTTGACGCAATAAAATCAACATTTTTTCCTCAATCATTCGAGGTTTAAGGATTGTTTTATAAATCGTCAATAATTCTTGGTCATCAAATCCTTCGCGGTTAAAGTCGATGTATCGTTTTTCTAATACTTCCATTCTTTGTGTAATTGCAATTGAATTTGCAAAATTAATCGAATTTGTGGCAGAAAAAGGCAAAAAGGTGAATTTCTTTAAATGAAAAAAGGCTGATTCAGAAGAACCAGCCTTTTCAAGTATAATGTAATTGATTAAACCAAACCTTGGTCAATCATAGAATCAGCAACTTTTACGAAACCAGCAATGTTTGCTCCTTTAACGTAATCGATTGTACTATCTTCTCTTTTACCGTATTTAACACAAGCTTCGTGGATTGAAACCATGATACCGTGTAAACGTTGATCAACTTCTTCAGCTGGCCAAGAAAGACGTAATGAGTTTTGAGACATTTCAAGACCTGAAGTTGCAACACCACCAGCGTTAGACGCTTTTCCTGGTGAGAACAATACTCTTGCAGTATCAAATTCAGCGATTGCTTCTGGAGTTGATGGCATGTTAGCACCTTCAGCAACACAGATAACACCGTTTGAAATCAATACTTTCGCTTCGTCACCGTTCAATTCGTTTTGAGTAGCACAAGGTAAAGCGATATCAACTTTCACTTCCCAAGGACGTTTTCCTGCTACGAATTTCGCAGATGGATATTTAGCTACGTATTCTTCGATACGACCTCTTTTTACATTTTTCAATTCCATAACGAAAGCCAATTTCTCAGCGTTGATTCCGTCAGCATCGTAGATGTAACCAGATGAATCTGATAAAGTAACAACTTTAGCACCTAATTGAGTAGCTTTCTCACATGCATATTGTGCAACGTTTCCAGAGCCAGAAACAGCAACAACTTTACCGTTGAAAGAATCATTTTTAGTAGCTAACATTTCTTTCGCGAAATATACAGTACCGTATCCTGTAGCTTCAGGTCGAATCAAAGATCCACCCCAATTACGTGCTTTACCAGTTAACACTCCAGTAAATTCATTACGAATTCTTTTGTATTGACCGAACATGTAACCAATTTCACGTCCACCAACACCGATATCACCAGCAGGTACATCCGTATCAGCACCAATATGACGAGAAAGCTCAGTCATAAATGATTGACAGAATTTCATTACTTCGTTATCTGATTTTCCTTTTGGATCGAAATCAGAACCTCCTTTACCACCACCCATTGGCAATGTAGTCAAAGAGTTTTTGAAGATTTGCTCGAATCCTAGGAATTTCAAAATTGACAAGTTCACAGATGGGTGGAAACGTAAACCACCTTTGTATGGTCCGATTGCAGAGTTAAACTCAACACGGTAACCTCTATTTACTTGAATTTCTCCTTTGTCATCCAACCATGGAACACGGAAAATAATTGTTCTTTCTGGCTCAACAATACGATCTAAAATTTTAGCCGCTTTGTACTTTGGTGTTTCTTCAATAACAGGAATAACTGCTTCAGCTACTTCATGAACTGCTTGAATAAACTCTTTTTCGTGACCATTTGTTGCTTTCACACGTTCCATGAAAGCATCAATTTCTGCTTGATATTTGTTTGACATTATTTATCTGGTTTTAAAATAACGAGGCAAATGTAAATATTTTTTAAACCAATTATCAGAAAATTAAAAGTTATCTATTAAATCGTTGAAAACTATTAAATATTCATTGGTTATAGCGAAATATTCATGAATAGATAACTTTGAAAAATTAAAAGCAACATTCTCTTAATCTATAAAGCAACTTTAAGTAAATTTGTGCGTCTAAACCACATAACAATTACATTACTTGAGATGAAAAACTTATTTTCTATTATCACTTTCACATTTATTTCATATTTTGGATACAATCAAGCTTTGCCAGCGGTGAATCTTTGTCTGGGTCAAGACGCAACGGTTTGTCAAGGACAACAAGTTGTTATTACCAATTGTGGAGGTTCAGGTAGTTCGGGTGCCGCAGGTATTAGTTTAAATGCTCCCAACAGTGTAAACTTGTGGGATGACGTTTGGTCAGGATCAGTTCCAATTGGTTTTCCTTTTAGTTTTTATGGTACTACGTATAACAATTGTGTAATTGGATCTAATGGGATTGTATCATTTGATTTATCGAAAGCAGGTGGTTATTGTGCTTGGTCTTTAGGAGGTGTTGGTGCATTACCAAACGCAACATTTTTTGATGCAAAAACGTCAGCAATGGGTTGTTATCAAGATATGAATCCTGGTTTAGGTGGAACAATTCAATACCAAACGGTTGGTACAGCTCCAAACCGAGTTTTTGTTGTTCTTTACAAAGAAATTCCAATGTTCTCTTGTGGTTCATGTACTTATCTTTCGATTATGTTGTATGAAACATCAAACAAAGTTGAATTTCATATTGGTAACAAACCGCCATGTACTTCTTGGAATGGTGGTTTAGCAATTCAAGGGAATGAAAACGCAACTGGTTCTGCGGCAGTAACTACTCCAGGTAGAAACAACACACAATGGTCAGCTAATCAAGATGGTAAACGTTTCACACCTACATCTGCTACTAATACTTCAAATTATACTGTTTCAACAATTCCTTATGTCTTAGCATCATCGCCTGGTACAAACATGTTATGGCAAAATACTTTAGGACAAACTTTCCCATATAATAATGGTGTATTAAATGTAACTTCTGTGCCTCCTGGTACAACTGGATATTTCATTACAGGTTCGGCATGTGGCACAAGTATTGGTTCGATAACGAATGATACAACATGGATTACACGTGTAAATTCAACAGTAAGTGCAACGTCAACTCCAGATATTTGTAGTACAGGAATTGGTACAGTAACTGCAAATCCAGGAAACGGAACAGCTCCTTTCAATTTTAACTGGCCAGCACTTGGTGCCACAACACAAACGGTAACGAACGTTCCTGGTGGAACATACACTGTATTGATGACAGATGCAAATGGTTGTCCTTCTTCAGCAACAGTAATTGTAGGAAATACCCCAGCTGCTTTCACAGGAACAACAACGTTAATTTCTTGTCCAGGTGGTTCAGACGGATCAGCCACTGCAACGATGACTCCTGCTCTTGGAACAGTTTCTTACTTATGGAATGATCCTTTAGCTCAAACAACTGCAACTGCAACTGGTTTAAGTGCAGGTAGCTATACTTGTACTGTAACTTCATCTGTAGGTTGTACAGGAACTGTCAATGTAACAGTAACAGAAATCCCTGGAATGATTGCAACAATTACGAATCAAGTTGACGCGACATGTAATTCTGACAATGATGGAATTATTGAAGTTACTGTTACTCAAGGAACGCCAATTTATTCATACAGTTGGGACAATTCAACGTCTACTGCAAACATTGCGAATGATTTATACGCAGGTACGCACACTGTAACTGTAACTGACAATTTAGGATGTGTTGTAACAGCAACCACTACGATTTCGGAACCATCACCACTTTCAATTACTACATTGACTCCTCCAACTCAAATATGTCCAGAGGATGATATTTTATTGAGTGTCACTGGAACGGGAGGTTCTACACCTAAAACTTTCACTTGGATTCAAAATGGACTTATTATTGGAACAGGTACTTCAATCACTGTTGATCCAACAACGACAAACACACAGTATTGTGTAGAGTTATCAGAAGCTTGTGGGTCTCCAATTGATGATTCTTGTACTGTAATCACTTTCCCTACTCCAATTGTTCCAAGTATTTTACCGAATAAAACCGAAGATTGTATTCCTGGATATTTTGAATTCCAAAATACATCTTCAAATGGTGGAGAAATTGCTACATCATACTTTGAATTTACTGATGGTGATAATTTCTTAGAAGTTGGTATCGATTCATTGTCTAACACCTTCGAAATACCAAACTTCTATTCTGTAACAATGACAACTACTTCAATTTACGGTTGTGTTTATGCTGATACATTTATTAATATAATTGAGGTAAAACCATTACCTGTTGCAGATTTCACTTTCTCTGCTAATCCAGCAACCTTCTTTGAAACATCGATTCAATTACAAGACAGATCTTCAGTTGATGTTGTAGATTATCAGTGGTTCAGTCCTGGATCGTCACCAACGTATAGTTCCTCACAAAATCCAGTTTTCACATTCCCTGAAGGCGAAGTAGGATCTTATCCAGTTACTTTAGTTGTAACTTCTGAGCACGGATGTACGGATACGACAACATTGACAATGAACATTATTCAAGATATAATTTTCTATGCACCGAATACGTTTACACCAGATGGTGACGAGCACAATCAATCATGGGAAATTTATGTTGATGGTTTAGACATTTATCATTTCGAATTATACATTTTTAACCGATGGGGAGAAATGATTTGGGAATCACATGATCCATCTGCAAAATGGGATGGTACCTACAATGGTGAAATTGTTCCAAACGGAATGTACATTTGGAAAGCAAGTGGAAAAGATGAAATCAACGATGGTAAATATGAGTTTAATGGTTACATTAACGTAATTCGATAAACTAAAATTATAAATAGTTGAAAGGGAGATTAATCATCTCCCTTTTTTGTTTCTTTTTGGTATCGTTTTTGAAAGAAACCGCAAAAAATAGTAAGTTTGACAAAATCTTAAAATCATGAAACGATTAATAATTCCAGTAAGCATAGTTTTTTTAGGAGCTACCTTTACTGCTTGTGATGTTCTTGAAGAGGCTGCTTCAATGGTAACAACAACATCTACTACCAATACAACTCCGCAATTAACGAACACTGAAGTAATTTCAGGTTTAAAAGAAGCGCTTAATGTAGGTATTAAAAATTCTGTAAACCTCACATCTGTTACAGACGGTTTCTTAGGAAATGCTGCTATTCGTCTACCTTTCCCAGAAGATGCACTAAAAGTAAAGCAAAAAGCATTGGATTGGGGTTTAAGCGGCCAAGTGGACAAATTTGAAACTACCTTAAATCGTGCTGCTGAAGAAGCTACAAAAGAAGCACTTCCAATTTTTGTTGACGCAATTACCAATATGAGTATTTCCGATGGTTTCACTATTTTAAATGGTGGAGATGGTGCTGCAACCAAATTTTTGAAAGATCAAACTACAGCAAAACTTGTTGCTGCTTTTAGTCCGAAGGTTGAGGCTGCTATCGCAAAAGTAAAATTGACTGAATACTGGAACCCTATCATCACAAAATACAACTCAGCAATGACGTTGACAGGAGGCGAAAAGTTAAATCCAGATTTGAACAAATATGTGACTGAAAAGGCAATAGCCGGTTTGTTCCTAATGGTTGAACAAGAAGAAAATAAAATTAGAAAAGATCCAATGGCACGTGTTTCAGATATTTTGCAAAAGGTATTTGGAAGTTTAACATCAAAATAATCTTCATTTTTTTATACTTTAGGGTACAGAATCGTTTCTGTGCCCTTTTTATTTTTTACACATGCAATTTCCTCCATCAGAACTAGTATTGAATGATAAAAATCAAGTTTATCATTTGGGATTATCTCCAGAAAACATTTCAACTAAAGTGATTCTCGTCGGAGATCAAGATCGTGTATCAATGATTTCAGATTTTTTCGAATCTATTGAACATCAATCACAACATCGTGAGTTTGTTTGTCACACAGGAATGTATCAAGGTAAACGGATTACAGTTATTTCAACCGGAATTGGAACAGACAATATCGATATCACACTAAATGAATTGGACGCTTTGGTAAACATTGATTTAATCAAACGAGAAGAAAAAATTGATAAAACAGCACTTTCGATTATTCGCATTGGAACGTGTGGAATTTTGCAAGCGGAAATACCAGTCCATTCTTATATATTATCAACACACGCTTTTGGATTGGATAATGTAGCTCATTTCTATGCTATTGCATTTAGTACGGAAGAAGAAGAACTTAAAAATGCATTACAAAACCATTTGAACTTACCTAGTACAATTCAACCCTATTTAATTTCTGCCTCTCCCCGATTGACATCACTATTGGATTCAGTAGAGACACATAATGGAATTACTGTCACTAGTAGTGGCTTTTACGGACCACAAGGTCGACAATTGCGAATTAAGAATATAATTGAAGGAATGAATGAGAAACTCACATCATTTAGCTTTAAAAATCAATTCGTGAGTAATTTTGAGATGGAAAGTTCTGCAATTTTCGCTTTAGGAAGAGCAATGGGACATGAATGTGCGACAATCTGCTTAGGAGTAGCTAATCGACCAAACATGCAATTCTCGAAAGGTTATACGGAAGAAATGAAAGGATTGATCAAATACGTGCTTGATCGAATTTAATTTTGAGGGCGATAAATCATGTATTTACCTTTGTAAATCGTTGAAAACTTCAGCATACTAACACCCACTTTTTTTCCAGTATAAGCAGTATTTTGATGAATCAATTCAACTTCATCTGAAGATAAAACCTTGTTGACGATTGCCGTATGCTGATCCATCGTAACCGAATACGTAGTTTTTCCTTCTTTGTATTTGATTTTTACGCCATTGAATTGAATAATATCACCTGGCATTAAACATTCATCTATGGTTAGTAGTTTTCCAAATTCGAATTTATGGTCCCAAACGGCACCGCATGATTCAAGCGCATACTTGGCTAAATCCCAACATTCTCCTCTACCAACCTTCTTTTTTAGATTTGTTTGGGCGAAATTCAGCAGCTGTTGATTCAACGTAGCAATGCTGTCACATTGCGCATTTGTGTTAAAATTAACAGCTAAAAACAAGATGACAAATATTAACTTCATATGACTAAAACGTAAAAGTTCTAAAACGATACATTAGCATCCTGCCGCAGTCAAGATTCGTTGAACACGCGGTTTATCAACCATTAAAACGGGTTCAGCAAATAATGATTCCTCGTCTTGCTGAACTTTAACTGTTCCAGAAAAATGTATCGCATTTGGCCTCAATTCTTGGGCTATTTTCCCTGCATTTGCTGCATTTATTCCTCCACCAGTCATAATTTCAATTCTTCCTGCACTATGAGCTACCATTTGCTTTAAAATTGGCAAACCTAATTCAACATTTCTCGCCAATCCAGAAGACAAAATGCGATTCACACCATGTTTGATTAAGACATCCATTGCTTTTTGCCATTCGATGCAATCATCAAAAGCACGGTGAAAAGTAACTTCCATTCCTTTTGCCTTGTGCATCACTTCTTGCAAAATTTTTTCATCAACTTCTCCTGCTTCTGTCAATGCGCCAATGACAATTCCTTTGGCACCCATTTCTTTGCAATTCAAAATCTCGCGCAACATCACTTCTACTTCTTCTTCAGAATAGAAAAAACCTCCTGGCCTAGGACGAATAAGTACATGTGTTTCAATTCCATAAGCAATCGCATATTCAATCATACCATAAGATGGGGTTATTCCACCTTGTTCCAGTGTTTGGCATAATTCAATACGATCAAAATTCAACTCTTTAGCAATCTTAATTGCATCAATTGAAGCAGCACAAAGTTCAAATTTCATTACTTAAAATAGATTATAAGTTCATCCATAAATGTCCATGGAACATTGTTTTCACCGGGTAATCCTTCAGGAATCACATCAAAGGTCGTTAATTTAATGCTTACAAAACGTCCTTTTGATTTTAGAATTGCTCGATAAGGCATTAAATTATTTGGGTCAATTGTATATTCATACGTCTTAATTTCAGCGTTTTTCAAATACTTCCATTTCTTCCCATTTTTTGAAACTGAAAATCGCAAAATATATGGATGGTGAATCCAAGACCCTTCATCCTGTAAGAAGCTTAAATCGATCGAATCAATTGCGGAAACTTTTCCCAAATCCACTTGTAATTCAATTTCCTGGTCTTGAAAACCGAGCCATTCGTTTCCTTTCCATGGACGAGTACCAAGAATTCCGTCCGTCAACGTTTCTCCACCTTTTCCAGAATATTGTGCAGATGGTTTGGTAATCAACTCAACTTTTAAACCTAAAGATGGATGCTGAATCAATGTAAATCCTTGTTTATCATCCGTAAATTTATTGGAGATTTCAACTTTTACAGGATTAACTTGATTGATTTCCGTTCGTTCAAAAACAATACTATCACCTTTCGTTAATCCTTGATCGTGTGCACCGTTTGTATCGGAATAGTGTACATTAAACGATTGATCAGCTGCCTCTTTCGCCAATTCTAATTTAACACCATTTTCAGTGTTTTTGAGAGAATACTTAGCAAAAGTTACCGCTTTCGAAAAGTTTACATTGTAGCGTTCCAAAAAATCAAATTGGTGATACAACAATGTTGCTTTAAAATCAGCATACGCTGGCCTTGACTTGCACCAAAGTGCCTGAGACAGCGCCAATGCACGCGGATAGGTCATATACTCCAGTTGTTGCATGGTGGGAATATACTCAGTCCATAAATTGGCTTGTCCTCCCAAAATATAGGTTAATCCTTCGTTGTCTAATCCTGTAGGAATTGGACTAAATTGGTACACTTTTTCAATTGGAGTATATCCGCCGATGGCTAAGGGCTCACTTGGTGAATCACTTTGGTAATGGTCAAAATAGCAATGTGATCCCGGACTCATAACCGCATAATGTTTCATTTTTGCAGCTTCAAGCCCTCCTTCCATTCCTCTCCATGACATGACAGCTGCATTCGGGCTCAATCCACCTTCTAAAATTTCATCCCAACCGATTAATTTCCGACCTTTCGCTGTTAAGTATTCATCCATCTTACCAATGAAATAACTTTGTAATTCATGTTCATCCTTCAATCCGTTTTCACGAATAACTGCCTGACATTTCTTACATTTTTTCCATCGTGCTTTTGGTGCTTCATCACCTCCAATATGAATGTAGGTCGAAGGAAATAATTCCAGCACCTCATCCATAATTCCGTAAAGGAAATCAAATGTTGATTCATGCGCACAAAAAATATCGTCAAAAACGCCCCACAAACCAGGAACACCTTGCTGTTCACCTGTACAGGAATACTGAGGGTAAGCCGCCAAAGCTGCTCGTGCGTGACCTGGCATTTCTATTTCTGGAACAATCGTAATGTACTGAGCAGCAGCGTACGAAACAACTTCTTTAATTTGTTCTTGTGTATAATAGCCACCATATTTTTCTACCGTGTACGTTCTTGGTATCGTGCTATAATGTGCATTCACTGTACTATCACGCCAAGCACCTATCTCCGTTAATTTGGGATATTTCTTAATTTCAATACGCCAACCTTGATCGTCCGTTAGATGCCAATGAAACGTGTTGAACTTATAAAAAGCCATTAGATCAATAAAACGTTTCACTTCTTCGACCGTGTAAAAATGTCGGGCTACATCTAAATGCAATCCTCTCCATTGAAAATTAGGAGCATCTTGAACAAAACACTTTTGAATAAATAATTCGCCATTCTTTCCTTCAATCATTTGCAGCAATGATACAACTGCGTAAAAACAACTTTCTTCCGAACTATAGGTAATTGTAATTGTCTCATTTACGTTAATCGAATACCAATCTTTTGGGACATTCACTATTTTCTTAAAAATAAGATCCTTGCTTACAGCCGAAATGGTGGTTCGAAGCTCATAAACATGATTAAGCTTTTCAATTAAATAGGTTTTAATATTTTCTGGTAAATCCTTTGAAGAAACAGAAATATTGTCTGCCAAAATCAATTGACCTTCAACTAATTTATATACTTCTGGAGTTGGAACGATTGGTTGAACAGCTGAAATAGTCGGTATAGACTGAGCATTTACAAGTTTTGTAACAACTAGTATAATCAACAGTGATGCGAACGTTTTTAACTTCATGAAAAGGATAATTTAGGATTTTCTTTCTTGGAATCAGTTGATAGATTCAAGAAACAAAAGAATAAAATAAGTGCAAAATTGGCTAAGCCCATCCACCCTGCTTGAGTAACCAAAGTTGATAAGGTTTTACCTAACAAATCATTTGATTGCAAGCTATACGGCAGAATTAATATCACGAAAACAAACCAAAAGAGTGGTTTTCTTAATTGAATAAGACGTTTAAGAATGATGAGGATTAATGGTAAACTCAACAAAAAATGCTCTGTATCAGTTACAAAGAAATTGGGTGTAAAAGCAAGAAACAATGCTGACCATTCAATAAAACTTAAAGGATTTAACTTTTGTTTTTGAATTGTTAGAAACAATAAACCTACTAAAATCAATAATCCAATTAGTGATGGCAACCAATCAGAATACACACCAAAATAGTACTTTGCTAAGTACTTAAATGAATTTTCGCTGACAATGTAGTCTCCATGTCGATCAATAGCAGCAATCCAATCTTTCCATAGATTCATTCCTCCTTCCCATCCTTTGTGCATGAAAGGAACTAAGAAATAGACAATTCCGAAACAAAACATTGCCCAAATCGTTTTCCATTGCTTAAAGAAGATTAAAGGAATAAAAGCCAAAATAATTATTGGTTTCAAGATTACCATCAAACTCCAAACGATTGCTAATGGAACTGTTTTTTTTGCAAGAAATGCTTTCAGGCCTAGTATGAATAATGCAAAAAGCACCAAATTCACATTCCCCATGTGAAATTCTCGCACCAAATGAACGGCAATAAAAACAAAGGCTAAATACAAAAGTCCTCGTTTCTTTTTATCGTTTATGGTTTGATAAAAAAGGATTTTATGTAATCCTGTGACTCCAATGATTAATGAAACCAAAAGAACACTCGAGTGGATTATTTGGGCAGTGAAATAGCTAAATTTTGTAAGAAAGAAAAAGAAATATAAAGTGGTTGGCGGATATTTAAACAATCCGCTTCTTAATCCATATGCCTTTGCATAGGGACTGTTTCCATTGAAAAAATCGGTTGTAGCGTCATAATACACTTTAAAATCATTCGTCCAAAATTTACCATTTTTGATTTCCACGAAAATCATCAAAGCGGTAAACAAAAGACAAAAAATCCCGAAGAAGTAGTAACTCCTCGGGATTCCTTTGATAAATTTTATGAATGTATTTTCAGCCATTTCAGCTTACATGTTGCGTCTGTACTGACCACCAACCTCAAACAAGGCATTGGTGATTTGTCCTAATGATGCATATTTACATGTTTCCATCAATTGCTCAAACATGTTTTTATTTTGAATTGCCGCTTCTTGAACATTTTGAACACCTACTTCAATTTTATCCGCATGTGCCTTGTGCAAGTTCGCTAGCATTTCAATTTGATATTGTTTTTCTTCTTCTGTAGCACGAATTACCTCTTTCGGTAAAACCGTTGGAGATCCTTTTGAACTCAAGAAGGTATTTACACCAATAATTGGGAATTCACCAGTATGTTTCAATGTTTCGTAATACAACGATTCTTCTTGAATTTTTGAACGTTGGTACATTGTTTCCATTGCACCTAAAACTCCACCTCTTTCAGTGATTCTATCAAATTCTAACAATACTGCTTCTTCAACTAAATCTGTTAATTCTTCAATGATGAATGAACCTTGTAATGGATTTTCGTTTTTCGCTAAACCTAATTCACGATTAATAATCAATTGAATAGCCATTGCTCGACGAACTGATTCTTCAGTAGGTGTTGTAATCGCTTCGTCATACGCATTCGTGTGCAATGAATTACAGTTATCGTAAATTGCATACAACGCTTGCAAGGTTGTACGAATATCGTTGAAATCAATTTCCTGAGCATGCAACGAACGACCAGATGTTTGAATGTGATATTTCAACATTTGCGCACGTGCATTTGCTCCGTACTTTCTAGCCAAGGCCTTCGCCCAAATTCTTCTTGAAACACGACCAATTACAGCGTATTCAGGATCAATTCCGTTTGAGAAGAAGAACGATAAGTTTGGTCCAAAATCATTGATACTCATTCCACGACTCATGTAGTACTCAACATACGTGAATCCATTCGCTAAAGTAAACGCCAATTGTGTAATTGGATTTGCTCCTGCTTCTGCAATGTGATATCCTGAAATCGAGACAGAATAGAAATTACGAACTCCTTTGTCGATGAAATATTCTTGAACGTCACCCATTAAACGCAAGGCAAATTCCGTTGAGAAAATACACGTGTTTTGTGCTTGATCTTCTTTTAAAATATCTGCTTGAACCGTTCCACGAACTTGTGTTAATGTTTCTGCTTTGATTTGGTTATAAACATCCAATGGCAAAACTTGATTACCTGTTACACCCAAGAGCATTAAACCTAATCCATTGTTTCCTTCTGGTAAACCACCTTGATAACGTGGACGCTCAACACCTTTTTCTTTGTAAATCGCAGCAATTTTTGCTTCAACTTCAGCTTCTAGACCGTTTGCAACAATGTATTTTTCACAGTTTTGGTCGATCGCCGCATTCATAAAGAATCCTAACAACATTGGTGCTGGACCGTTGATTGTCATGGAAACAGATGTCATTGCGTGAGATAAATCGAAACCAGAATATAATTTTTTCGCATCATCTAAACAACAGATTGATACTCCTGAGTTTCCGATTTTACCGTAAATATCTGGACGTACATCTGGATCATTTCCATAAAGCGTAACAGAATCGAACGCCGTAGACAAACGTTTAGCTGGCATTCCAAGGGAAACATAGTGGAAACGTTTATTTGTGCGCTCTGGACCACCTTCACCAGCGAACATACGCGTTGGATCTTCTCCTTCACGTTTGAATGGGAATAAACCAGCAGTGTAAGGGAATTCACCCGGTACATTTTCTTGCAACGACCAACGTAAAATATCGCCCCAACCATTGTATTTCGGTGTAGCAACTTTTGGAATTTGAAGGTGCGAAAGTGATTCTGTATGCGTATCTAATTTCAATACTTTATCACGTACTTTGAATTCAAACGTTGGATTTTTATACATGGCTTTTTTATCAGCCCATTTTTGTAAAATATCCCAGTTTTTCGGGTCAAAGTTTAATTTTTCTGTTTCAAATGTCTCTTGTAAAGCTTTTACCAAACGATCTTTATCTTCCAACGAAGACGAACCAATTGTTTCAATGGATGAATACAATCCTTGTAAACGATCGGCAACTTTTACTTGGGCATCAACCCATTTGTCATATGCACGATTGTTTTCAGAAATCTCAGATAAATAACGTGTACGATCTGGCGGAATCACGAAGATTTTCTCCGACATTTCTTTCGTAATCTGGAAAGTTGATTTCAAGTCTGCACTTGTTTTCTCAACAACTTTATCCATAATCACTTTATACAAAGAATTCATTCCAGGATCATTGAATTGCGACGCGATTGTACCATATACAGGCATTGAATCAACATCCGCTTCCCAAAGATTGTGGTTGCGTTGGTATTGTTTACGTACGTCACGTAAAGCATCTAACGCTCCGCGTTTGTCGAATTTGTTCAATGCAATTACATCCGCAAAATCCAACATATCAATTTTCTCTAATTGCGTTGCTGCACCATATTCTGGCGTCATTACATACAACGAAACATCTGAGTGATCTAAAATTTCTGTATCTGATTGACCAATACCTGAAGTTTCAAGAATAATCAAGTCATATTCAGCCGCCTTTAAAACCGTAATCGCTTCAGCAACATGTTTAGACAATGCTAAATTCGATTGACGCGTTGCCAATGAGCGCATGTAAACACGGTCACTTTTGATTGAATTCATACGAATTCTATCTCCTAAAAGCGCTCCACCTGTTTTACGTTTTGATGGATCGACAGAGACAACAGCAATTTGTTTTACTGGAAAATCAATTAAAAAACGACGAACCAATTCATCCACCAAAGACGATTTACCAGCACCACCAGTACCTGTAATACCAAGAACTGGAACTGAAGTCGTTTTTGCCAATTCATGCACTTGCGTTAAAATATCTTTTGATTCTTCACCAAAGTTTTCAGCAGCTGAAATAACGCGAGCAATTGCTGGAACAAATTTCGCTTTTAGCTGATCTACTTGCGCTTGAACATTTTGTCCAACTGGAAAATCACATTTTTGAATCAAATCATTGATCATTCCTTGCAAGCCCATTGAACGTCCATCATCTGGGTGATAAATACGCGTAATTCCGTATGCTTGTAATTCTTCAATTTCAGAAGGCAGGATAGTTCCTCCTCCACCTCCGAAAATTTTAATGTGTGGCGCACCTTTTTCTTTCAAAAGATCGTGCATGTATTTGAAGTATTCTGTGTGTCCACCTTGGTAAGATGTCATTGCAATTGCTTGAGCATCTTCCTGTATGGCACAGTTCACAACTTCTTCAACTGAACGGTCGTGACCTAAGTGAATTACTTCACAACCAGTAGCTTGAATAATACGACGCATGATATTGATTGCAGCGTCGTGTCCATCGAACAACGAAGCAGCTGTTACGATACGCACTTTATTTTGAGGAATATACGGTTCTACTTTTTCCATTAAAGCAATTTATAAGTCATTTTTAAGAGGTACGAAGGTACAAAAAAATGGAAAAAGGGACAGTAAATTAAAACAAAAGCAGATTCAATCGAATCTGCTTTCTACCATCATTATATTTGAATAAATCGTCCGCCCGTCATTTTGAATTTTAACTCGCCAACTTTAATCGTCTTTCCTTCTCCCGTTGTAGCGATATCAACCAAATCTTCTTCTATGGTGTGAACCGAACCTCCAGTTGCATATGCAATATCCAAATAGGATGTATTCATTCGGTCAGTAACGCCGCAAACCACAATGTGCACAACCACTTTCTCTTTTTTCAAGAAATCGAGTAATTTCATATCACAAGGTGTTTCCCAATTATCAGCAATCATCACCACATTTTGCTTGTTCTCAGGGTATTTCTTTATTGCATAACATATCGCTTCAAGGTTGTTTTCATAATGATCACCTTTTTGCATTGCTTCATAGGCTTTGTCCACGACTTTATCTGAGTTTCCAGTTTCTATCGTCCAAATACCAACTTCATCCAATACCGCCAATTGATTCGTACTTTTCTCTTCATTGTCATTGAAAAACACAATTTGTTTGAAGGTTTTCAATTTTTGATTGCTTTTCATCCAAAGGAGCAATTGAGCTGTATAGGGCGACATACTTCCTGTAACATCACATACCACCAACATATCTTTCCACGTTTTAGAACGAGTAAACACTTTGAGCAATGTTGAATCATCAGGAGGTGTTTTACCATTAACAATATTCGCTATTGTTTGATTTTCTGAGGCATAGCTTGGCATCGGTCGATAATAGATTGTGATCCCATGAAAATAATTTTGTATACCGCCAGTGTGCTCAACTCCGGTTTGCTTCACGAGTTGCCATTGAATCATTGGATCGCCGAAAGCATCTGGGAATTGCATGTATAATTCAAGAATGCGCTTTCGATTTAATTCTGAAAAATCCGCTCCAACTGGATAATCTGAGTAGACTAAATCGACACCAACTATTGTTTGATTTGCTAATTTTGACAATTCAGCCAAATTCTGAATCACATAATCACCTGGTTGCATTTTAAGTTTAAGGTATGTAAAGCCATTGTCATCTGGTTTATACTTTTCTACTTCAACAGTATCTTTAAATCGAATGTTCTCACGAATATTAACTTGCGCTGCGGCATACCCTTTCACCAAAAGAATGATTGCCAGTAAAATGTAAGTATTTCTCATATTCATAGAACATGAGTATCATGAAAAAGTAACAGCTTAAAATCGAAGAATCAATTTTAAATTGAATCTGCGCTGTGTTAAATAGTTTGGAATAGAATAATATTTCCCCTCAACGTCCTGAATCCATTGTTTCGACAAAACATTGTTGATTCCCAGTAAATTAAAGACTTCAAAGGAGACAACGGCATCCGTGAAATTGCGCGTAATAAAGTTTTTCTTTTCTTTTTTCTTGTATAAGAAATCATAGGACATTCCAATGTCAACACGGAAATAGGATTTCATGCGCAATGTATCTTTATAACGGTCGAAATCTGGCGGACCATAAGGTAAACGTGAACCAAACTGTAAGCCCATTTGAACACTGAAACTTTCAAAACCAGGCATTCTATCTTGCACCAATGCGCCAACATTTATGAATTGATCTGTTGGACGTGGAATGTATCCTGGATAAATTGTTGCACTATCAACCACAACTTGATCTTCGCTGTATCCAAAAATGATTTTTTCACCCGCTTGATTGTAAAATTCTTTGTACGAATCATTCAGGATGTTTTCTTTTGTCGATAAGATTCCCAGCTTAAAAAAGGACTCGATTCCCTCAACAAATTGCCCGTTGATATTCATATCAATCCCGTACGCATAAGCGATTGCATCATTGTTCGCATAATAACGCGTGCGAACATTGTCAATTTCATACGGATTCACATCCCATAAGTATTTGTAATATGCTTCTGCTGTAAATTTAAATGGTACTTCTCGGTTCCACATATTGAAATAAACGTCTGTACCAGCAACAACGTGAAATGATTTTTGGGATTTAACATTCAAATTTAGCTGACCATCAAACGTTCGAAATTCTCTGTAAAATGGGGGCTGATAATACAATCCAGATGCTAAACGAATCCCCATATCTCGGCGTTTAACGCGTCCATGATTCACCATGTACAAGCGCGGGAAATACGAAATTGAAGCACGCGGAGTTATGTACATTTCTTGATTAATTGTTGTATACCCAACACGCGTTCCATAACTTAAAGCAAAACGCGAACTCGATTCAACAATCGTATCTCTGAACGATTTTAGCACTTTCTTCCCTTTCTCTTTTACTTTTTTATCAAGCGCAACTGGGAAGTCACGTTTGGTGTTTAACCAGCTTGAGTTCATTTGAACAAATCCAGTTAAACGATTGGATTGAAGTGTTAATTTACCCTTAATTGTTTCGTATAATTCAACTTGATTACTTGTTCCTTGCGGCACACTGTATCCTGCAGAATCAATCATCTTCCATTCACTTAGAACATCATAAAAATCATCGTGTTGAAAATTGACTCCCCAATTGAATGTTTGACTTGTAAAGCGCACACGATCAGCATCTTTAAACTTGCTCTTCAGAACATATTGCCCATTGTGATATACATTTAAGATTGTTGCGTTTAGCTTATTTCTGGCATGGTTTAAAAAGGTTCCAATTCCTAAAACAGCGATTGAATCACCATAATTTTCTTTGGATGGATCCATTTCTAATTCATTGATGTAATATTGACCTTGAATGTCGAAATATTCACGTTCATTTGTATTAAACACCGTTGCATAAAAATCCAATTGCGTTTTTTTATTTGCTTTGATTTTCAAGGACGTTCCTCCCATCATTGTTTGGAACCTCGTTTGTTCCTGACCGTCAAAGTATATTTTAAACGAATACGCTTCGTTGGCAGTTCCAAAATCTGTTTCTTGGGTTTGAGGTGCAAAACGGTAATTATTACTTGAGAAATGGCCTATTACACTCCATTTAATATTTTCTGTAACAGCAAAATTGGTTAAAAATTGAGCATCCCAAAAAACAGGATTATATGCACCTTTTGCAGGCAATGAATTCAATAAATAACCATTTGAGCGATATCGTGCACCAATCAAATAATCGAATCGAGATGTTGGATTGTGTTCAAAATGTGTTTCAACACCCATTAAGGAAGCCATTGCTGATCCTTTCAGTTTCTCAGGTGTTTTGTATTCAATATCTAAAACAGAGCTTAATTTATCTCCATATTGCGAATCAAAACCTCCAGCTGAAAAGCGCACCGATTTCACCAAGGCAGAATTGATAAAACTCATTCCTTCTTGTTGTCCACTTCGCGTTAGAAATGGCCTGTAAATATTAAATCCATTGACATAGACTAAATTTTCATCATAACTTCCTCCTCGGACATTATAATTGGATGTTAATTCATTATTCGAAGATGCGGCTGTCATATAAACCAACGAACGTTCAACAGAACCTAAAGGAAGTTTCTGAGCATCGTAATACGGTAATTTTGGAATTTCAAACGGCTCAGTTCTGACACCTTGGATTTTCACCTCATCTTCTTGAATGAAGCCAAATTTTACATCACCAACACGGATTATTGCTTGATTTTTGACGTCAATTTGTTTCGTTTCCGTCAAGTCATTCACAAGCATTTCCAATGAAATCTGCTGATTTAAATTGACAGAAAACTCAAAAATTCCTAAGGTATTCGTGTAAACGATAAAATTTGAATCTGCCGTAACTTTAATTTGAACATTCTCAAGTCCTTTGCTGCGTTTATCAATACATCGACCTGTAACCGTCGCTTTTTGAGCGAGAACAGGAAACGAAACGACTAAAACGGCAATCAATAATAAACGCATGTGACAAAAATAGTACTACTAACGAAATGAGAAAGGAAATATTATAAAATCGAGAAGCTTAGCGCGTAAATAGAGCAACAAACGTTGTATTGCTAGAATTAAGATTCTCGAATAATTACAAAATCTGGATCAAAAGGATCAATGAAACTATGTAACTGAGCAATTTTCGCGCTCACTTTCCCGTCTGCACACATTGAAATCAAGTTCATTGTACGTTCCTGCATTCCACCGTTTGGAAACAATTTTTCAAATATTTGGTCAATTGCTTTAAGTCCCGCATCATGTCGCTGCTTCACATTTCTGGTAAGTTTTTCCTTAATGCCTTCAAGTTGCTTTTGCATTTTTATTGTTTCTGCAAGTGCATATTTGTCCAAATTAGGATCAATCGCATCAATTTTATCAATGATGGCCATTCTTAATTCCTCAAATTGTAGATCAATCTTTTCGAAATCAATTTCTTCAGAAGCATTTTCAGCTAAATAGTGCTTTTTAACATCCGAACTATCTTTAAATAAATCTTCCAAAACAATTTCCGCTTTGTCCAAACGCTTAGAAGTTCCAGCATCTACCCACAAAAGCGAAGAACGCACTTGAATTAAAGGATAAACCAATTCGATAGCATCAAATACTCCCTTTAATTGCAACCAATAAGATATTTCACCAACACCACCAACATAGCATAGATTTGGAAGTATAGTTTCTTGATAAACGGGGCGTAAAATAACATTTGGAGAGAAACATTCAGGCTGATTGTTCACTAATTGAATCAATTCATCGTAGGAAAATTTCCCTTTCCCTTCTATAAAAAACCCTTCATCCAAATGCAAAATACGCTCGCGAATCTGATCTTCAATATAAAACAAGTTTATTTCACGCGCATTGACTTGCAATTTCAATCCTTCTTTTTGGATTTGTTCATTTGTCTTATGAACTGCATGAAACGAAAATTGTTCCTTCAATTCTTTTTCAACAAGGGGAATAATTGCATTTTTCAATTCTCGTTGATCTCCGTCTACGACAATTAAACCATATGCTCCAAACAATTTATTGACTAGATTGAACGTAGCTTCGGCCAAATTTCCTCCATCATAGGCGTCAAAAATTGCTTGAATTTCACTCTCAGGTTGATTTTCAAAAAAGCCAGCAATCTCTTTCTTTAAACTGTCCAATCCGTCCAAACTAAATCTTCCAACTGGTCCAGTTTGAGTAGAATCCCATGTCATCTGACGATTAAACACTTCAACCGACTGAATTTCTTCAAAGTCATGATCTTCTGAAGCCATCCAAAACACAGGTACAAAGTGATTTTCAGGATTGTTTTTGTTCAATTCCTCGGCTGTACGAATAACATGAAGAATTTTATAAATAAAGTAAATAGGTCCTGTAAAAATCGACAACTGATGACCTGTTGTGATGGTAAATGTAGAAGATTTCTCAAGAAGATTGAGGTTCTTTTTTTGCTCAACTGTCGTTAATTCACCTGCATAATTTGCGTTTAAAACTTTCACCAAACGTTCTCTACTTTCTTTCGAGAAATTCGCTTCCTTTAAGTCAATTTGCTTTTCATAATTCGCTTCTGAAAACGTTTGACCAATAAAAGGTAATACTTGTTCTTGATTGTATGCCAACTGATTTTGTTGATCTGTAAAAAGACCCGTCAACTGTCGGTGAAATGTAAATTTATGCATAGAACAAATCTACAAACTAAAGTGCAATAATCAACTTGATGTAAGTCAATAAAAAATCTAATCTATATCACCTTGTTCGAAGCTTGATAACACGTACTTTAGGTTCATCTATTCATAAAAATCAATTGTTTTAATCGATAAACGAATCAGATTTTCAAGATATCGGTATCTTTGCAAAAAAAAAGACAATGGAAGCAATAATCAAAACAAATAAAGGAGACATGCGTGTTTCTTTGTACACAGAAGATGCACCAAATACAGTGGCAAACTTCGTGAAATTGGCGAAAGAAGGATTTTACAACGGCTTGAAATGGCACCGCGTTCTTCCTGACTTTGTGATTCAAGGAGGTTGTCCAAATTCACGTGAAGGATCGAACGGAATGCCAGGAACAGGTGGACCAGGATACAAAATTGATTGTGAATTAAGTGGTGGAAATCAACACCATGATAGAGGTGTGTTATCAATGGCACATGCTGGAAGAAACACTGGTGGATCACAATTTTTTGTTTGCCATTCTAGAAACAATACTGCCCATTTAGATGGAAATCATACATGTTTTGGTAAAGTAATTGAGGGGGTTGATATCGTTGATGACATTCGTCAAGGTGATTCTATCGATGCAATTGAAATTATCGATTAATTAAAATAGATTAAATAAAAAATCCCCGCTAGCATTGCTAACGGGGATTTTTAATGTTTTACAAAAAACGATTATTTAGCGCTTTTTACATAATTATCATGAACAGGTTTTAAATCTGGACATTTTTCTTCAATAGATTTACCCATTTGCTCATCGAATGGATCAACTTCAGTAGCTACATCTAAAGCACATAAAGAGAAATCTAAATCAGTCATGTCAATTTTGAACTCAGATGTATCAGCAGCAGCAGCAGCTGTTTTCTCTGACATACAATCACAAATTTTACCTGCAGCTGTATCATACTCTGCTTTACCTGGTCCTCCACAAGATGCAACAACTAACGCAAGTGCTGCAAGTGCTAAAAAGTTTCTTTTCATAATATCATTTTGGTTTCTCTAAAAGTATAAAAAAAAAGATTTGTCGCACACCTGAGTGTTAAAAAAATCACAATTAATTCATGATAATTTATCAACATAAATAAGAGCATGTGTCTATTTCTTCATTTTAACCATTCTTCCATTCTTTCGCGGGAAATAAGTTTTTAACAATTGCTTTTTTTTGAACGAACATTTAATTGATTCCATTAAATTTGTACCAATGAGTGATTTCGTTGTTTCAGCCAGAAAATATAGACCCCAGACTTTCGACACTGTCGTAGGTCAAAAATCTATTACCAATACGCTGAAAAACGCTATTAAAATCGATCACTTAGCACAAGCTTTTCTTTTTTGTGGTTCACGTGGAGTTGGTAAAACAACTACTGCCCGAATTTTAGCAAAAACAATTAACTGTTTTAATCGAACAGAAGCTGTTGAGGCGTGCGATCAATGTGATTCGTGTTTGTCGTTTAATTCTGGAGCATCCTTGAATGTATATGAATTAGATGCCGCTTCAAATAACTCAGTTGAAGATATTCGTAACTTAATTGATCAAGTGCGCATTGCACCGCAATTGGGTGATTATAAAGTGTATATCATTGATGAGGTTCACATGTTGTCTTCTTCGGCATTCAATGCTTTTTTGAAAACATTAGAAGAGCCACCAAAACATGCGATTTTCATTTTAGCAACCACTGAAAAGCATAAAATCATTCCGACGATTCTTTCGCGTTGTCAAATTTTTGACTTCAGTCGAATCAAAGTGAAAGATATTGCAGACCATTTGGCATCCATTGCAACAAAAGAAGGAATTACCGCGGATCCTGAAGCCTTGCATTTAATTGCACAAAAAGCGGATGGGGCTTTACGTGATGCACTTTCAATTTTCGATCAAATTGTAACGTTTACGGGGAACAACCTAACATACAAAAGCGTTATCGAAAACTTAAACATTCTGGATTATGATTATTACTTCAGAATTGTTGAAAGCATGCAGAAAGAGGACATTCCATCTGCTTTATTGTTGTTAAATGATATTTATGAAAAAGGATTTGATGGACACAACTTCATTGTTGGATTAGCAGATCATTTCAGAAACTTATTGGTTTGTAAAGATGTACGAACGGCTTCGTTACTAGAAGTTGGAGAAAACATCGAGCAAAAATACATTGATCAATCCAAGCAGCTGGATGCACACATTATCTTACGTTCACTTGCTATTTTGAGTAAGTCGGATGTGGATTATAAGTCTTCCAAAAATCAGCGCTTGCTGGTCGAAATGGCCATGATGCAATTATGTTCCTTGAACCAGGAGCTCGAAAAAAAAAAATGGCTGACGGACCCCGTTGACATTATTCCTTTCCCAAGTCAAAATTTACGCGATAACGTTCCGGCAACACCAAAGCCGAATGCGCCAATTGTGCGTCAAGCGCCACTTGTTGAGCATGTTGAACCTAAAAACGTGAGTGTTCCAATCGGAAAACTAAGCTCTTCTACCCTTTCCATCAAGCAATTGATGGAGAAAAAAGAAGAGGAACAAGCCGCTTCGAACATCATGCCAGAGAACATGCCAATGAATTCTTTTTCATACGATCAAGTGAAAATGTTATGGCGTCGTTTCGCCTTCGAGATGAAGGAAAGAGGAATGGAAACCTTCTACAACGCCATGGTAAAGCGTGAACCAATCCAGAAAACAGAAACACATTTTGTGATGGATGTGGACAATCAAATTCAAGTCGATTATATTACGCCTCATTTACAAGAAATGACAGGATTCTTCCGAAAAGAATTGAAAAACTATTCCTTCGAAGTAAGTTTCTCCTTGAATGAAAATCCGGAACAAGAAGTGAAATACCTTACAGGAAAAGATAAGTTTGCAGCATTGGCGCGCAAGAATCCGAACTTACACACCTTAAAAACAACGTTCAACTTGGATATTGAGTTCTAAGAGTTTTAGAATTTAATGCGCAACTGAAGCGTTATATCCGTTTTCACAGATCCTTTAATTTCTTCTGCCCCAGAACCGATAGACGTACGGTTATTGTATTTGAAAACACCGTAGCGCACCCACAAATCACAATGACGCAAGAAGGAATAACGCACTAATGCATAAAAACGACTTCCTTGGTAATAATACGCTGGAACCGCAAATACGTACAAAGCATTGTTTTCATACGTGTACAAACGTGAATCGTAACTATCTGTATCAAACAAGGCATAGCGCAAGGACAAATCAAACGGTAAGTTCTTCGGTTTGAATAAAATGTCTTGTGTTAAAATCATTCCTTTTTCAAGCGTATTACTTGGCCGATTGATGGTTACATATTCCAAACGGCTTTTAATCGTAAAGAATTCACTGATAGCATAGGAAATGTTCAAACGATAATTGCGCTGCAATACATCTTCCAATTCCGTTACCGTTCCATCTGAATCGCGACTATTCTTTTGACGCACTTGTTCACGGTAACGACCATAAATCTCAAGGATTTTATTTGGTTTATAGGACGCTTGCACCATGATTTCGTGTCCTGCCGAAGGAGCATCAACTTGGTATTTCATCCAAGGAAATTTGAATAAATCCACATACGAATTCAGCGACCATGCAGATGAAAGTTTCAATTTCAAACCAGCATAAATTCCTTTTTCATTTTGTGTATTACTTCCTTCTGAAAAACCAGTGTTGTAAAATGTTTGATAGCCTTTTTGATAATTACGGTACAATACACTAAAGGAAGCTCTGGA
>CAJAVU010000059.1 GCA_903945495.1 uncultured Flavobacteriales bacterium
AGATGGTGGGTTTTTTGAGTTGGATTGGACGAATTCTGCGGTTTCATCCGAGCGTAGGTTGTTTGTAGAACATGCTTATTTTGATTCAATTAACAACTGTTATTTAACCATCAATTTGTTAATGATGAACGACAGCATCCAAAAGTATGGTTCGAACATTACGATTGAATTTAGTTCAGATAGCCTCGAGTATTCGCGCGCTTTGATGGTTACGCCAGCTTTAGCCAAGCAGTATGTCCAATTTGCACAGTTGAATAGAGATTCTGTTTTAGTTATTGAGAATATATCAATGGTTGATTACAGCACTTGCACAGAACTAATTAGCAGTCGTTATACTGAGACAAAATGTGTTTCACAGGAAGAAATGCTTTTTCGAATTGTTTGGACAGATAGCGCAATGGTTGAAGGAGCACTTGAAATTGATAAAGAAGTTCATGACTATTATCATTTGATTGAACACAAACCAACTAACTTAACGATTTCAAAAAATTACAATCCAAATCGCACTTATTACATCGAAGAACATAGGGTTTCAGGTATGAACTTTCCAATTTATAGATGCGATATTCGCCGAAATAGCCCTAATAACGATACCACTTACCACATGGAAATGGTTTCAGGAACAAAGCTTTTTCGCAAGTTTTATGCGTACACCATTTACAAAGAAAGACAAACCTCTGTTGAATGGAATGACCTACGAATTCCCATTGTAAAGCGTGAATTTCAAATTTGGACGAACAAAAGAGGTCAAGCAAAACACTTTCATGCAATTGCCGTTACCAGTCAAGGACATCGGCTTGAGTATGCCTGTAAACGATTGGATCATAGAATCAAAGTTACAATTGATAAGCGAAAAATTCCCGAGCTATCTGGTGAACAATTGTATGATCTTAAAACGATATTTTTTGAACCAGGATCGGGGTACTATCCTTTTCCGGACTACAAAAAAAAGGTGCGACAGAAACTGAAAAGAAGCGTCCAAATTCAATTTCCATTTGATTTTGAAACGAATACACGAAGAATTGAAAAGAATAGAAAATCACATTCCGAAAAACGCGTATCAAAAGATAAGTCACGTATATACGAAATCTTTTATGAATAAAATTTTCGTTTGAAACAATTTGACAATTTTTGAAAAACAATGTTGAAAAAAATAAACATCGTACTCTTTATACTCTTGGTTGCGACTCATTTTAGTTGCAATCAAAAGAATTCCTTCAACTACCAACATCCTTCTATGGTATTCAGAAAGTTTGTCCAAGAAATCGAAAAAGACGGATGGGTGAGTGATACAGCCAGAGTGAAGCAGCTGGATATGTATAACTTGAGCAATGCTGAATTACGGATGCAAAATAATCTGCCATTTTATACATTAAGTTATGAGGATACACACGTAGATCAAATCATCGATGGAAATGAAGAGGAAGCGCTTTCCAAGGTTCAACAAATTTGGGCGTATTATTGCAGAGATAAAACGCATGCATATATCATTTCGGATGGAGTGATTGAAGAATGGCAATTTGAAGATGCTTCAAGCGCGGAGGCGGCTTTCAATGCCTTTAATCGTCAAAAAACCAATCTGTATTTTAATACCGAACCGTATTTTCATCAGATTAAAACTTCTGTGTATGTGTTTCACACGCGCGCAATGGCGTTTAGTTTAGATCAAAAAGGAGTGTTTGAGAAGTTTGTAAAAATGAATTGAATGAGAAAAATAGTTATAGGAAATTTGAGCTATTTGTTGTTAATCGTTCTATTAACTTCATTTCTTCAACCAAACTATGCCCAAGATTATGGTTTGATAGTGCGCAAAGATATTTTAGAATCAAATCATGTTCAATCCATTTCAATCCATCTAAAAAGTGGAGCTGAATTAAGCGAAATTGATTCTTTGGAAGTTGGACGTATCGAATTGGATCGTCAAGGGCGAATTGTTTATGAAAAATATTACCGCCTATTCGATGTGATTTTGTATTCAAAAGAATTCACTTATAACTATAATTCCAAAGGACAATTAATTGAGAAAATTGAAACGCAATTGGAATATCCTAAAGACCAAACAGACTCAAGTTTACTCGATATTACAGGTTTTGGTCCTTCCACACGGAAATGGATTTATACGTACACTTCAAAAGGTAAATTAAAAGAAGAATTAGAATTTTTATGTGCAACGGATTCAGAACCAATTATTCAAATCGTTTATTCGTATGACTTAAAAGGTCGATTGATAAAGGATCACTCAACGTATCTGCGAAATCCAAAAATGACCATTTATTCCAATGCGGTGACAAGGTATGCGTATGATCATTTCAATCGATTAAAAGAAGAAAAAATGCATTGGACAACGGTTAATGTTCGTTCGGTCAAACGATACACTTACAATGATCACGGATTCAAAGATTCAGAATCTATAATTCATGACAATTTCGATCGAGGAAAACAAACAAAGTTTGAATATGAAAAAGACAGTTTGTCGCGAGTATATCAAACTAAAATAGAGGATAAACAATGGTTTAAGGAAATTAGAATTGAGCATTATATTGAATCCTACAAATCATGGGAGTATCATACAGAATATTTAAAACCGGCTGCAATGGCACATTTTGAATATGACGAAAAACACTTGCTTCAACGAGAAACATGGTACACAGATAAAAGTAAATTGAAGTATGCCTTCGACATAAACTATCTGTTTTATTGATTTTATTTCCTTTCATATACGTACATTCATTCACTGATAAATGGTACTCCATTAATAAAATACTTTTCATGAACAAAAAACAACTTCTTACCTATAGTTTAATTGGCATTGTTTGCTTTGTTCTAGGTTATTGGACAAAGACCTTGAATTCGGAGAAAAAAAGCATGTCAAGTACTCAAGCAAAGAGTGAATTGCAAAATGTTCCTGTTACTGAAACGCAAGAAAACGAAGTACAAGAGAGCACATCGAATGAAGAAATCAATTATGCCAAGTTATTGAAAGGAAAATACATTCTTCGTGGAGCTGATTGGGCAGGATTTGAATTCATGAAAGGAAACAGAGCTACGTGGACAAATGAACTTTTTCCAAATGATCCAGATACAATGCGTATCAATTGGATAAACAATAACACCTTTGTTGCCACGTTTATATCTGGATTAACAGAAGATTGTCCGCCAAATGTTTGGATCAAACAAGTCGTTTCCCTAGAAGGTAAAAAACTCAAACTCCAAGAAATCAATACGAGTTGGGTTGATCTCGAACAGGATGTGTTGACGTTCGTGAAGGAGTGAGAAAATTGAGTAAAATTAGTTTCAAAAGTTGCAATTTATAGGTGTTTTTTGCCTAATATTGACCAATAAATTTAACCAATAAAAAACCGAAGCCATGAATGAAATTAATGGATATTTAATTATTATTCCAATTGTCTTATTACTGATTGTTGGATCATTTGTTACCGTGCAACAAGGAACTATTTCTGTTGTTACAATGTTCGGAAAGTACCGAAGAATTTTGCATCCAGGACTGAATTTTAGAATTCCACTTTTTGAAAAAATCTTCAGTAAAGTTTCTATTCAGAACCGTGCAATTGAAATGGAATTCCAAGCAATTACGCAAGATCAAGCGAATGTGTATTTCAAAGCGATGTTGGTGTATTCTGTATTGGATGCAAACGAAGAAACAATCAAAAATGTAGCCTTTAAATTCATGGATCAGCGTAGCTTTTCACAAGCCTTGATTCGTACGATTGAAGGTTCTGTTCGTGGATTCGTTGCAACAAAAAAACAAGCTGAAATCTTATTGTTGCGTCGCGAAATTGTTGACGATGTAAAAGAAAGCTTGGACATGACTTTGGAAACATGGGGATTCCATTTGATTGATTTGCAATTGAACGATATTACGTTTGACGCTGAAATTACAACGTCAATGGCGAAAGTAGTAGCCTCAAATAACTTGAAAGCAGCGGCTGAAAACGAAGGTCAAGCCTTGTTGATTACCAAAACAAAAGCTGCAGAAGCGGAAGGGAATGCCATCAAAATTGCTGCTCAAGCGGAGAAAGAAGCTGCACAGTTGAAAGGGCAAGGAATCGCCTTATTCCGTGAAGAGGTGGCTAAAGGTATGACCGAAGCAGCTGACAAAATGAAAGAAGCAAACTTAGATACGTCGTTGATTCTATTCTCGATGTGGACTGAATCCATTAAAGAATTCGCCGAAAAAGGAAAAGGAAATGTTATTTTCTTAGACGGTTCTACAGAAGGAATGGACCGCACCATGAAACAAATGATGGCGAATGATATGATTCAAAAGAAATAACTTACAATTCATGTCCGCCGCGGCGGAATGATTCATGATTTGGATTGAATAAAATTATTCAAAGGGACGTCGATGTATCGCGTCCCTTTTTGTTTTATAGAATATCGATTTTTAAAGAATAAGTTTAAGCTATACGATTTAACTAATTTTCGGGACGCGATACATCGACGTCCCTACAATCAAATTATTTCTAATCACTAATCACAAATCACAAATCACTAGTTTCTAGTCACTAACTCATACGCTTCCGCTTCCGCTAAATTCCAGCCCAGCCAACTTTTTGCCTCCCATTTCTCTTTAAAAACTTCTTTGCGGTAATTAATGGTATTCACATATTCGAGTGGATCTAAATACACGCGTTTGTAATAACTGAATGAACCGCTTAAGCTGGATTCGTCCGAACTACCCATTGAACCTTTACTGAAGCGTTCCATTTGGCGTTGATCCATTTTCTGGACCTTTTGCAAAGGATGATCTAAATAGGGAAGAGCACTATCCGCTAAGGTTGCCAAATAATTCAAGTGGACGAATGAAGAATTGGATTTACTGAAATTGTATTGAGCAATAATACGATCCCAATTAAACGCAGATGAAATAACCAAAACAATCATTAATGCATTTAAATTGGTGCGGATCATAAAATAAGCTGAACGCACTTTTGAGATTTTTAAAAAGACAGTGAACAATGCAAACAAACACAGGAGCAAAAAGAACACAATGGCGATGCGTTTATAGGCCAAGGCATAATATTGAATGTAGTACCAATTCCGTATTCCAACAGAAAAGACTAAGATGGCATTTTGGAAAATCCATGCATAGCTCAATTTCTTTAACAGACTATTTTTTTGATAAAAGTTTAGATTCTTGCGGAAGAAATACAAGACCAAAATCATTGAAACAAGAATTGAAACCAATAATAAATACGTTCCTTGGTGTACAAAGTCTTTTAAATATTGACCTTCCCATTTGAAGTTGAACCAGACATAGGAAATGTCCATGATGTTCAGGAAGAGTAAGAGCGCATTCAATGAAAGAAATAGGAATACCGCAGCTCTGTATTCATTCACTAACGATAATAAACGGAAAACTGATTTTTTACGCTCTTTCTTTCTGAATAATTGGTCTGAATGAGCAGCGTCACGATCAATTGCGTTTTGGTTTTTACGTCGCAGAAAAAAGAAACTTCCAAACATAATTCCCAGGATCAATACCATGAACGCATTGATTTCGATGTAATCTAAAAGAGTCGAAATAAACGACCATATTTGTTCAAAGAACCAAGAGAAATATGCGCCAAACTTTGGGTTGGAAGCACTGTAAATACTTATGAAAATGAGAATAATTACAATCGGAATAAGGAAAATACGCAAACGTCTGAATTTGAAAGAGAAACGAGATGTGCGTTTGCTTTTGAAACTTATTTCTTTGGGAAACAATCCTTGTGAAATGACTAAAGTGGAAAATGAGTTTATCAGCGCATAATGAATCGAACGAATTTCTGGAGCAGCAAGACTTCCTAAAAAAATGAAAAAGCTCAGAAAGTTTGCGGAAAAACTCAAGGTTGAATGATGTAGAACTGTGAAAACAACGGTTAATACGACTGAACTAAATCCTAACAAGTGTAAATTGTTTTTTAGTTGAATTGCACGTTCATTAAATAACCAAGCCAAAACTAGGAATTCATAAATCAATAGATTGATACCTAATGCTTGCTTATAAAAAAGTAGAGTAAATACAATTGCGCTCAAAAATACGAGCCAACCAGCTTTCAATGTTTTCATACGTTTGTTTTTGTGCAGAACGGACAAAAAATGTCAATCGTATTTCATTAACGCGTTTTTAAGATTTATTGGGAAATAGTAAAAGAATATTTTCTTTAGGAAATTTTAACAAGTCAAACCAAACAAATGAATTGGTCAAGCGTTAAAATGAAAAAAGTATCATATGAAAACAGTTTATTCAATTCTTTGCTCAGCCTTGTTTTTGACAATTTCACTTAGTTCGTGCGCCTACGATGTGGCTGAATTACCAAAAAATGATGTCAAAAAAGGAAAAATTGCGAATGATACAATTACACTTGGCGGTGGTTGTTATTGGTGTGTAGAAGCGGTTTATGAACGCTTGGATGGAGTAGTAGACGTTTATTCCGGTTTCTCTGGAGGCTCGATTGAAAATCCAACATACGAACAAGTATGCACAGGCAGAACTGGACACGCTGAAGTTGTACAAATCGCCTTTGATTCAACTTTAACTTCTGTCAAGGATATCTTGGAAGTCTTTTTTGTTGTGCATGATCCAACAACATTGAACAAGCAAGGACACGACATTGGAACACAATACAGATCGGTGATATTCTACCATTCGGAAGAACAAAAAACAATCGCAAAAGAAGTTATTGCTGCACTTGAAAAAGAAAAAGTGTTTAATGCACCTATTGTAACAGCTGTCCAACCGAAATCTATTTTTTACGAAGCGGAAGATTATCATCAGGATTATTATGAGAAAAACCCAGATCAATCATATTGTCAACTAGTTGTTCGGCCTAAAATTGAAAAATTTGAAAAAGTATTTGGTAAACATTAATTTTTCAAACAACGAACGGCAAAACCTTGGGCCTTTAATGGCAACTCTTGAAGGTATAATTCAGAACTAAAATGCCTAATAATTATGGCTTTTTCGTTAGCATTAGTCATTATCCAATAAGCTATTTTATCCGTGTTACCTTGAAAACGATCATCCGATAAATACGGCAATGGTGTTGCATTGAACCCAAGTTGATTTGTTCCATTTCCACTAATTGAATCGGAAAAAACGAAGCCGGTTCCTTTGCATAAATTACAGGTGTTAATTGAATCATTTGATAGCGTGTGTGGACAAAGTGACTGTTGTTCAAAATTACTCCATCCGCTCGTGCTTTTAATTGTGTGACCGATGGTTGGTCCTGCGAATTGTTTCAATTTATCCCAATCTTCTTCGGTCGAAATATGCCAACCGTTTGGAGCTAACCCGCGAGGATCATTAATGGCAAACCAATTGTATAATTTTGAAGATTTATTGGGTGATGTTGTATCAAAATTTGGATAACACCACATCGCTTGTTTGTTGTTGTATGCTTGTTCCCATTCTTTAAGAGAAAGAGCCTGAGGTAATGTGTCGCCATTACTGAAAGTGAAGACATTCAAATTTTGTGTCATCCATTGTTGTGTTCCAATTCTCACACTAATGTAAAAATTCGCTGGCGCTGTTTCGTGTACTTCATACGATTGTACAATAGAATCAATTTTAGCAGCTTGTAAAGGTCTAATCGATTTATTTTTTAATTGAACGATAGAATTGTTTAAGCTATCAATTAAATGATATAAACGTTTTTCTTCTGCAGCGTCTAAGCTAGAAAGAAATGCCATTTGACTGATTTTTTGTTCAAGAAGTTGGATAGTAGCATGTTGTTGTTGAAGTTCCAAGGTTGTTTTCTTTTGGAATTCTTCTTTTTCATAATTGATTTTTTTGAGACTCAGTTCTTTCTCAAAATTTACGCGTTTTAAACTATCAATGCGCAAATTCAAAATGTCGATCAGTTCCTGTTTACTTTGAGCAATGGTTAAAAATGATCCGAAAACGAATAATAGTCCAATTAGTTTATTCATGTTAGTCAAACATTGCGGAGTATTTCTAACGAAACGCATCCCTGTGAAACAATAAAACATGATTATCAAAGTGGTTGACAGAAGCAGTAGTATTACAGTAAATATAAAAAATCCTAATTACAAATGAAAAAGGATTTTATCTTTAACGTATAATTTCATTTATGCCAAGAGAAGATTTGTTAGAAGTTGAAGTGGTTGAACCAATTGTTGAATCGAAAAGTGAGATAAAACCAATCTTTCTTGAAGAAAAACAAACAGTTGTTCATTGCTCTATGCCTTGTCAAATCGGAATGGGTGCACGTATCTGGAAATCTACCTATTTAATCACAGATGGAGGAACGAAAATTCCGCTTTTGTTTTGGGATGGAATCAGTCAAGCTCCTTATTGGACAATAATTGAACACAATGTTTTTTTTAAATTTACGCTATTCTTTGGTGGATTGCCAAACGATTGTAAAACATTCACATTGAAAGAAGAAATACCCGAACCAGGTGGATTTGAAGTAAAAGGTATTCGACGAAATAAATCAGATGTATATCGTGTTACTGTAATTTAATTCTAATTGTAAGTTGTGACTTTTTAACCAAAGAACATTTTGGAGGAAAAAGTCTATGAATTTTTTATACACTATTTTCTTCTTTATTTCACTTCAACTCAATGGGCAATCAAGGTATTTGGTTCCAGTAGTATTAAGTAAAACTGTTTACGCTGATTTTCCAACGCAACTAGAGTTTTATTGCGATTCGTGTGCGAAGAATTATCAAATTTCAGTTGGGAATGGCACCTTGCTGCAAAAAGATAGTGTGTATTATCTGCTTCCCAACGAATACGCAATAAAGTGTATGATTCAAGTGATTGACAAGAATAAACGACGCAATTTGGGCACGTTTAGTTTAGATGTTATTCCTTTTCCAGAACTAACAGTTTTCATAGATTCAATGGCAAGCGGAAGTGCTTTAACACGAATTCCCAAAAAGGTCAGTGTTGGAATAGATGGTTTAGCAGGAAATGGTTCTGTCCGTTTTCAATTGCTAAGTTTTCAGTTTTTCATCGAAGGATTTACGCCTGCTTGGGTGACACCTGGAGAAATCATTGAAGAGCAAGAGCGGAATAAAATTGCACAAAAACAGAAAGATGGGAAACAAACCAAGGTGAACGTGATTTGTCAAATCATTGATCACAAAAATAGGATTCGAAACGTGGGTGGTTGGTTTTATATCTAAGTAGTGAGATGATTATTTACTATTGTAACTTACGAATATTTATGTGAATCCAAATTGAGCGACCTAAACGCAACATTACAGGATAAACAAATACAAAAGCAAGCACCATTCCTCCAAAAAACCAAAATGGTGAAATTGTTTTTGAAACTAATGCTCCGATTAAAAAAGGAAGTTCAGTAAGAATCACAATTGGATAGCTTGTCCACAAAGCGCCGAGCCAAAATCCAGGTTCGATGCAATATTTTTGACCACAATGCGGACAATTTTCAGGCATGTCGAGCATGTGTGTATAGCGAAACATACCTTTGTACGAGAACAAATCGCCTTTGGAGCATTTTGGACATTTTAACAAAAGGGTAGAAGCTATGTGATTCATGCGGCTAAGGTAATGATATTAACGTTTGGCTAACGAAAGGAATTTTACGAATTTTACAGGATCGAACGATCAAACGAAGTTCGATGAATGTAATTAAGATGAGCAGAGTTAAATCGATTCTATTTTTTGTTAGTATTATTTTGTTGAGCGCATGTTCAACTTCGCGTTCATTCAAATTTGTAAATGCCGATAAGCAGCAACACGAGCATGTTGTTGAAAAAGCTCAGTCTTCCACTGAAATGAATCATGAAAATGTACAAGCATCAATTTCGAGTGAAGAACTAATGCTAGCCGAACAAATGTCTTCTGCTTCCAAAGTTCAAGTCGTGAAACGATTGGTTGTTGAGAAGAAAGAGGAAGCCGTACAATCAATCAAAACAGCACCAACAAAATTGAAGCAATTTATGGCACATAAAAAAATCCAACCATCGGATAACTTTTGGTCGGATTTGATAAAAGATTTTTTTCTTTTTATGCTCGTAGGATTGATTATTGTTGGAATTATCGCAGCAATGATTGTATATGGCAATCCGACTGTTCAACTAATCGGAAAAATTATAGCTATTATCATCATCGCAATTGCAACACTCGCTCTTCTCTTCAGTTAATTACCAATTGTATTCTTTTTCCCAATCGTAGAATTTATCAATCTCGGTAGAATGGGATTCAATCTATTCAATTACCTTCTTATCGCCTGAACTTGCATAAGCAATGTACGTGAAGGTTTCCAATTGTGCTTCGTTTTTCATTGCAATAAAATAAGGAACGTAAAATTCCCAGTAGAATCCAGAATTACCTTTTGCACTTTCTTCTTCCAATGAGGAAATCATTAGTTCCATTTTTGTCTGAAGAATTTGAGCCTTATTTTTCTTTTTGTCTTTTTTCTCTAATCCTAAGGCAGAGCCCAACGAAACAATTAAATCGGTGGTTGTAAATGTGTTTGGTCCTGGTTTTCCATCTGCAGTTGTATCTGGTATATCCGTTATGTCAAAATTAATGGAATAAGAGTTTTTTCCCGTTTTAGTTGCATTTCCTATCAGCAAGGATTCAAGTGAAGCTAAATTTTCGATAGCTCTTGTTCCAGTTGGTTCAATGACAAAAAAGCGACAATAAGCCATTATCGCAGGGATATTCTTTTTATTCATTTCTTGAAAACGTCCAATGGCATTTTGCGAACCTGCATGCGAAGGATTGTATTTCGCCGCTTGCTCGAAACAAAGTAAGGCTTGATCATATTCCTTTAAACTAATCAAGGTAATTCCTTTGTTGAAATGCAATAAATAGAATTCTGGAAATTTAGATATTCCTTCTTCATACAATTCAACAGATTCCTCCGATTTATGCAAACCATCCAAGGCATTTCCATAGGCTACATACACTAAATTTAGTTCTTTTTCATCCGGATGAATTTCAATACATTTTCGTGAGACAACAATTGCTTCTTCAAATTTAGCCTGAGAATTAAGAGAATTTGCTTTTTCCGCTAAGGCATAAAAATTATCCTTATCCAAGCTTAAGGCTGCATCATACTTCTTAACGGCAGCTTCGTAATTTCCTTTATCGTGAAGTTGAATTCCCTCATCAATTAATTTAAGCGCCGCAGCTTCGTCTTGAGCAAAGAAGGATCCAATTGAAAATGTGAATAAGCAAAGTAAGAATAGATTCTTCATAAAAGGGTGGGTAAATTAATTCTGAAAGATAAAAAAAGTGAATCAATCATCCAAAAGATCTTTTTGTTCTAATGGAGATTCTGCAGTGTTTTCTTGATTCGCATGAGGGTTATTCATTTTGCGATATAAAATACCTAAATACAAATGAGGGAAAACGGTCGTTGCTAGGCCAATTAACAATTGAAATCCACGCATGATATACATAAACCAGCTCATTTCTTTTGGAAATTGATCCAAATCTTGAAACAAGGATGAAACGTCCATGTTGATGGAGAAAACAAATAGTATGATGGATACCAAAGCAAATAAACTCAAACCCAAGTTGATATTAAATGCATGTTGACGCCATTTGGTTAAATTATAACCTAGTAAAATATATCCAACTCCAATAATTAGACAAACGGGAATTAAATAGTTGAAATTCTGCGTCAAGTTTTGAAAAAAGGATAGGTTGATATCGGTCGAATTAGCGTTTACTCCAATAAAGTTAAATAAGCGCGAAAAAATGAACAAGATGAAAACTCCAAGCGTATATAATCCGCCAACTCCATAAGTGAAAATCCGCGTATCTTTTTTAATAGGTGGTAACATACATTAGTTGTTTATTTTAGTCAAAAATAGTTTAAAATCTTCAATGCTTGTGGTGCTCGAAAAACAAGCGATTTTCTTTCCTTCAACAGTGTATAAGACAAAATAGGGTTGCGTGTTTACTTTGAAATCCTTTTGCTGTAAATAGGCATTTTTATCACCATAATACGTAAATGTTTTCTTGTACTTTTTCTTGAAATAGGCCACATCATCTGGTTCCATTGGCATTCGGTCGTCACACATGATTTGAAAAACAGTCAACTGTTTCATTAATGCATTTATTTCACTGTCATTGAACCACGTTTCTTCAATTCTGCGTGCATCATTGTTTAAGTAAGCGGAATAATACAATAAGATAGGTTTACCAAAGTAAAATCCGTTTTCCAAGGATGTTCTTAAATCGTAAAAGGCGTAGAAATTAACTTGATTTTTTTGTTGAGTCGGTGGTGCTTGGTCATTTACAAGTTCTTGGTCTATAGAGGAATATTGTTCTAAAATCCCTATGAAAGTTAAGGTGTCATTTTGATGTTTACCAATATACGTTCTAACATAATTTCGTTCTTCGCTATTTGGAAAGAAATCGTTAAATGTTTGACTATTTTGATCGAATAAAACTGTGTCAGCAATACTATTCAATACAAACATTCGCGTTTTCGAAATTTCATATGATTCGCGATAGGCTGGACTAGCTTGAACATCTTTTAATTCTTTCAACATCACTGCATACGACAAGGTGTCATACTTTTCCAAGTTGGCCGCCATGAAATTATTCAAGAAGTTACCAAAGAGCAAAATGCGATCGACATCATCAAAATCGCCGCAATCGAACAAGACTTGTTTGTCATACAAAGCAGCAAGTTCACTTGGACCTTCTTTGATAATAGCCATTACAGAATCTATTTCAGGACATGGAACTTGTCGTTGAGCAAAACTTAAGTTGAAGAAAGCCAGCGAAAGAAAGATTTGAAAAAATAACTTCATTAAGTAAAGATAGTGTTTTGTTCAGTTAAATGTTGAACGTCAAACTGTGAAAACGAATAATTCCATTTTACACACACTTAATCAAAAGGTTCATGCGACTCTTCAAACGACCTGTTAAATAAGCAAAAGGAATATCATTTTTGATGCATAATTGATCGAAGATGAAAACAACAACTTTTAAATTTTTAGCCGGATTCTCACTTTTAGTGACAATTCTGTATGCATGCGGAAACGGAAAACCAGAATTATTCCGAGTAGATCCAGCTTATGGAAAGTACGTGTCAGGTTACACCAGTGGAATGGTTAGTCGAACCTCTGGAATTCGCGTAGACCTTGGTGATTCAACCTTGAAAAATATTGATCCGAAGAACACGGAAATTCTCAATGATATTTTTCAATTCGAACCAGAAATTAAAGGAAAGGCTGTTTGGATAGGAAAACATGCGGTTGAATTTATTCCAGATGAAAATCTGCCTGTTGGACAATTTTACACTGTATCGTTCGATTTACAGCGTGTTGCAGAAGTGGATTATGGTCACGAAGAATTTAAATTTCAGTTTGCGACATACACGCAACACATGTATGTTGAATCGGAAGGTTTAAAAAGCTATAATGAAGAAGATATTGAATGGCAATATTTAGAAGGAAAGGTAAGAACAACCGATTTTGAAGATTCATCGACGCTTATAAAAACACTAACAGCCAATTGCAATGGTAAAAGCTTAGACATTCGTTTGGAAGAATCGTATGGTGAGCATGAGTATCGATTTATTGTCGATAGTATCGAGCGAACAGATAAACCAGGAAAAGTGCAATTGTTTTGGGATGGAACGCCAATCAATTCAATGAGTAAAGGAAAATTGGCTGAAGATGTTGTCGAATTGGGAAATTTCTCTTTAACCGATGTGACAGTTGTCGATCATGATGATCAATCAGTAAATCTAATTTTCAGTGAACCAATTTTGGCTGACCAAGATTTAACTGGATTCATTCGCATCGAAGGACAAGAGAATTTGACTTTTAGTGTTGATAATAATAATGTTTCCGTTTATCTTCCAAACAGAACTGTCGGAAGAAAATACCTTGAAGTGTTCGCCGGAATAAAGAACTTCAAAGGACATAAGATGCTACGAAACTTTCATCAATTTATTCAATTTGAAGAACCAAAACCACGCGTTCGTATTGTTGACTCTGGAAATATTCTTCCCAATTCACAAGGTTTGATATTTCCTTTTGAAACAATTGGATTAAAAGCTGTCGATTTACGTATCATGCGCATTTTTGAAAACAATGTTCACCATTTCTTACAAGTGAACGATCTAAATGGATCAGATGAGTTGACACGTTTTGGAAAGGTGATTTTTGAAAAGAAAATTTTCATTGATCAAGATAAAAACATGAATTTCAAACAATGGTCGAAACATGTTGTTGACCTTGGGAAATATATCAATCCACAACCGGGAGCAATTTATCGCATTAGTATTAAATTCAGTAAAGATTATACGACGTGTGATTGTCCAGCAAATCCAGTTAGTGAAGAACCTTCAGAAGAGAATGATTATTACGAAGAGGAAGAAGAAGTTGATCCAAATTGGAATGAAAATTTATGGTCGAGTTGGTTCTACAATGATGAATACGAAAACTGGGACGATTACTACGACGAAGATCCTGTTTGCTCAGATGATTATTACCGCGGAAAAGGAGTAAGCAAAAACATTCTCGCATCAGATTTAGGAATGATCTTTAAATTGGATGAAGACAAAACTGGACACGCTTTCGTGACGAATATGTTGACAACAGAACCAATGGCTAATGTTGTGATGGAATACTATTCTTACACGAAAGAGTTGATAGCAAGTGGTGTTACGAATGCAGAAGGAAACTTTAATGTAAAACTCAAAGAAAAGCCATTTTTATTGATTGCAAAACATGGAAAACAACGTGGTTACTTGAAATTACAAGATGGAAATGTGAATTCACTCAGTAAATTCGATGTCGATGGAGAAAAGGTACAAAATGGAATCAAAGGTTTTATTTATGGTGAACGCGGTGTTTGGCGTCCTGGTGATTCGCTGTACCTCAATTTTATCTTGAACGATAAATACAAATCGCTCCCTAAAAATCATCCTGTTGAATTTGAATTACAAGATCCTTCTGGACAAGTAGTGTATGAAGTCACCAAAACGAAGAATGTTGAAGGAACCTACGATTTTAGAACCAAAACGGAACAAGGAGCAATGTCTGGGAATTACTTGGCGATTGCGCGTGTTGGGAATTTTGAATTCACCAAAACAATTAAGATTGAAACAATCAAACCAAATCGCTTAAAAATTGACTTCAAAGTGAATCCAACTCAGTCTGCTGATTCTTCTGCAACATTGAGTGTAACATGGTTGCATGGCGCCGTGGCTAGAAATCTTAAATCATTGATAACAGTTGGATTTCAACCGACAACTACCAAATTTGATGGGTTTAAGGAATACGTGTTTGATTCACCCTTGCGCGATTTTAATTCAGACGTGGAAACAATGTTTGAAGGAAAATTGAATGAAAAAGGAATTGCTCATCCCAAAACGAAATTGAACAACGTATTTGATGCTCCTGGGAAATTGAAAGCATTGTATGTCGTGAAAGTATTTGAAGAAGGAGGTGATTTTTCGATTGATCGTTTTCAATCAATTTACTCGCCTTTCAAAACCTACATTGGTTTAAAAACGCCTGCCATGAAAAGTTATGATCAATCCGTTGAAACTGATAAAATGCACAAGTTTGATGTAGTGGCGTTGAATGAACAAGGTAAATTAGTTCATACGTCAAATCTAAAAGTGAAAATTTACAAATTGAACTGGCGCTGGTGGTATGAAGAAGGAGAAGATGATTTGATGGAATATGTTGCGCGCGCTGGAACAATCGCCATTAAAGATACAGTGATTGATGCTGTAGCAGGGAAAGGAAGTTTCAATTTCAGAGTGAGAAATGAAAATTATGGACGCTATTTAATAACGGTTTCTGATCCTGCTGGAAATCATCAAACCGGGAAAGTAATCAACTTCGATTGGTCGTATTGGAACCGTGGAAACCGAACCGAGAATGAGCAAGCAAAAATGTTGAGTTTCTCTAGTGACAAGAAAGAATACATCCGCGGTGAACAAGTAAAACTTAGTTTTCCGTCACCAGAAGCGGGTAGAGCTTTGGTAAGTATTGAAAATGGTCAACGCATCGTTCAAACGTATTGGGTCAAAACGCAAAAAGGAGAAACGAATTTCCAATTTGAAACAACTGCTGCAATGTCGCCAGCATGCTATGTTCATGTGACAATGATTCAGCCGCATATTCACACGAAGAATGATTTGCCAATTCGCATGTATGGCGTTATTCCAATAACAGTGGACAATCCAGCAACGCATTTGAATCCAATTATTTTGTCTGCGGATGTGTTTAAACCAGAAAGTACTTCATCCATTCAAGTGAAAGAGCAAAATGGTAAACGAATGGTTTATACGATCGATGTTGTAGACAATGGTTTACTCGATTTAACGCGCTTTTCGACTCCGCAGCCACATGGAACTTTTTATGCACGTGAAGCTTTAGGAGTTAAAACATGGGATATGTTTGATGAAGTGATTGGTGCTTATTCTGGACGTTTGGATAACCTAATTGGAATTGGAGGAGATGGATTTGTAGAGCCTGGTTCTGGACCGAAAGCGAATCGTTTTAAACCAATAATTCATCACCTTGGACCTTTTGTTTTAGAAGCAGGACAAACGCGTACGCACAAGATTGATATTCCAAATTACATCGGTTCCGTGCGTGTAATGATTGTTGCTCATGATAACGATGCCGCTTTTGGAAATGCTGAAAAAAATGTTTTTGTTCGAAAACCATTAATGGTACTTACGAGCTTACCACGCGTGCTTGCTCCAGGCGAAGAATTGAATGTTCCAGTAACGTTATTCGCCATGGAGAAACACGTGAAAAGTGTAACAACGACAATCGAAGCAAATGACTTTTTTGAAGTCTTGGATGGAACTAGCAGAACGACAAGTTTTTCTGAAATTGGTGATCAGTTGGTGTATTTTAGAGTACGCGTTAAACGTAAAGCCGGAATTGGAAAAATTAAGATTGTTGCTAAAGGAAACGGTGAAGTAGGGAAGGACGAAACCGAATTGGATATTCGACCTGCAAATCCGCCAATCAAAGAAGTGAGCAGCTTCGTGGTTGAAAATGGAAAATCCTTAAATGCTGTTTTGAAAAAGATTGGGATTACAGGGACAAATAAAGTGGTGATTGAAGTGTCAAATTCTCCAGCGATTGGGTTGGAAAAACGCTTGAACTACTTGATTCAATATCCGCATGGATGTGTTGAACAAACGACTTCTGCTGCATTTCCTCAGTTGTATGTCGATGGAGTAATGGAATTAAATGATCAACAGCAAAAACAGATTTCAACAAATGTTGATGCTGCTATAAACCGTTTGCAAGGATTCCAAATTAGTACAGGAGGATTTTCTTACTGGCCAGGTGAAGCTACTGAGAACGAGTGGGCAACAAATTATGTTGGACATTTCTTAATCGAAGCACAAGCCCAAGGCTACAAAATTCCTGATTACATGTTAACCAATTGGGTGGAATATCAAAAGGCGAAAGCGCAAAATTGGGATGTGGCTGCATACAATAGTCGACCAGAAACGGGTGAAATGATTCAATCGTATCGTTTGTTTGTTTTGGCCTTGAACAAAACACCTGCGCTCGGAGCTATGAATCGTTTGCGTGAGCGTTCAGAATTATCATTGGTTTCACGTTATCGACTTGCAGCGGCGTATCAGTTGATTGGTCAAGCTGACATTGCGAAGAAAATTGTTTCATCTCAAACAATGAAGTTTGCGAGTTACCAAGAATTATCTGGGACATTTGGTTCTGATTTTAGAGACAAAGCAATGGTATTGGAAGCTTTGAGTTATTTAAAAGACAAGAAGAAAACGGATCAATTGGCGAAGGAAGTTGCGGAAAGCCTTCGTTCGGAAGAATGGATGAGTACACAAGAAACGGCCTATGGATTATTAGCCATTTGTGCATATACTGGAAAGAAAGGCATTAACGTGAAACTTCAGTTTAATCATACATTGGCTGGTTCTACGGCAAAATCAGTGAGTAGTTTAAAATCGATTAGTAAGCTTGCATTTTACGAAAATGAATTGTCTGCAAAAACCAATTGGACACTCAAAAATCTAGGAACTGGAAAATTGTTTGTTACTATTACAGCTTATGGAATTTTACCTGAAAAGAATCAAAAAGCGAAAGCAAACGGATTAAAATTGTCGATACGTTATGTTGATTTAAAAGGAAGTTTAATTAATCCGCTGAAAATGCAGCAAGGAACAGAATTTACGGCTGAGGTAACGATTAAGAATTTGAACAAATCGAAGTACTTAAAAGAACTTGCTTTGACACAATTCTTTCCTTCAGGATGGGAAATTCACAATTCGCGCATGGATGAAATGAATTATGAAACAAATGCACGTTACCAAGATTTTAGAGATGATTGTGTATTGAGTTACTACGATTTAGCACCGGCGCAGGAAAAAACAATTCGGGTACGCTTGAACGCATCTTTTGTGGGGAAATATTTCTTGCCAGGAATTTATACGGAAGCAATGTATGATAATAGTATTTCAGCTTTATTACCAGGAAAATGGGTTGAAGTTGTAAAGTAAAGTGAAGCGGCCTACCTATCGCGACACAAGCAGTCGAATACCGACTAAACCAAACGAAAGAGCTCAGCAATGGGCTCTTTTTTGATTTAAAAGCATATTAATTTAAAGAATCGTCTTTAATTCATCGAACCTCTTGTAATTGTTTTTATTTATTATTAATCTATTCACTTGTTTCTAATCACTAATCACTAATTACAATTCATCCAACATTTTCACAACATCAGGTCGTTTACGTGTTGAAACAGGAACCATGCTTCCATCTGTCATGATGAGGTGTCCACCTTCTGTTTTAACAAATTCACGAATGTATTTTGTATTGACTAAATGCGATTGATGTACGCGGTAAAAGTTTAAATCAGTCAATAAATCCTCGTATTCTTTCAAGGTTTTTGAAACGACCATTTTCTTCCGGTCAGCAAAATAAAACTCTGTATAGTTTACACTGCTTTCACAACGAATGATGTCTGAAATATTGACAATGTGTATTTTATCTTGGGAATGTAGCGCCAAACGTTCTGTTGGTTTGGAGTGATTCTTCAATGAATCATTCAGCAATTTGTATTTTTCATTTTCATTGATTTGTTGCTTGCGGTATTTTTCCAAGGAACTAACCAATTCATCAGGATCAACTGGTTTTAACAAATAATCGATAGCCGCATAACGAAAAGCCTTAATCGCATGCGCATCTGAAGCCGTAATAAAAATAATTTTAAACGGAATCGTTGGCAAGAGATCCAACAAGTCAAAACCACTTCCGTCTTGCATTTGAATGTCCAGAAACACAATGTCAGGTTGAACATTTTTCAAAAGTTTGGCGCCTTCAACAACACCTGATGCTTCACCAATTAGTTCCACATCTGGCGCATAATCCACTAAGTCTTGGCGCAAAGTCGTGCGCGCTTGCTCAATATCGTCGATGATGATTGCTTTGATCATATTGTTGGAATTCGTAAAATTACTTTTGTGCCACACGGCAACTTATTTTCATATAAATCAATGATCTCAATGGCTTTTGATTGTTCTTCATCCGACATTAATTCAAGTCGTTCTTGTGTCACATTCAATGCAGTAGATCGATGATAGGTTTCTTTCGATAATTTATTCAATTCAGCGGCTTTTTCTCGCCCAATTCCATTGTCAATAATCGTACAAAGGATGTACTGTTTTTTATCTTCAAAATGCAATTCGATTTTTCCACGGATGGATGTTCCGTCGGAATTACGCATTCCATGTTTAATGGCATTTTCAACGAAGGGTTGCACAATCATTGGAGGGATGCGAATAAAGTCTTTTTCCAGATTTTCAGAAAGCTCAATGGAATAATCAAAACGATCGCCATTACAGAATTTTTCAATCAGCAAGTAGTTTTCAAGCGTATTGATTTCTTCTTCTAAGGTAATTGTTGTGTTGCGTGAATTATCCAAAATCTGACGCATCAATCGGGAGAATTTGGCCAAATAATATCGTGCTTCTTTATCGTTTCCAGTTCCAATTTGCGATTGAATTGAATTCAAGGCATTGAAAATGAAATGCGGATTCATTTGTAAGCGCAAGGCTTTTTGTTCGAGTTCAACAACCTCTTTTTCCAATTGCAATTTCTTTTTCTCTTCTTCTGATTTTACTTTTAATCGATTAAAGCGCCAACGTATTGCCAAGTAGATAAGTGCGATTATTCCTACTATTTCTAATAGAATGAACCACCAGCGGTACCAAATTGGCGTCGCAATTGTAAACGAAATCATTGCAGGTTCATTGGACCAAACGCCATCTTCGTTTGAAGCTTTAACTAAGAAACGGTAAGTTCCTGGATTTAAGTTGGAATACAAAATACTTTGATCTGTTGAGGCAGGAGACCAATGATCATCAAAGCCTTCAAGTTTCCACTTGTAACGAACTGATTCTGGGTTACTTAAATTAACAGCGAAGAAATCAAAAGTTATATGGTTTTGATCAAATGGTAAATCCATTTCGTGAACAACGTTCCAATCCTTTAAAAATGCTTTAAATGGTGTTTTTGAAAGCGGAAGATAAAAGAGTTTGATATCCGTTATTTGTATAATTGGGGGAACCGTATTTTTCATACGACTTGCAGGATTAAACTTAATTAATCCATTAATTGTTCCGAACCAAATTGTCCCATCTTGATCATTAAACACGGCATTTTGACACGTTTCAACTCCTGTAAAACCATCGCCCTTGTTGTAGTGTTTTATCTTGCGAATAGCATTTTGTTTTGTCAAATACACATAGTCTAATCCACGTTCGGTTCCAACAATTAAATTGCCATGATAATCAAATGTTAACAGGTAAATATTAGTTGAAGTTAGTCCATTTTTGTAATTGAAAATGAGTGGTTTAGACTGTTTGTTTTTAAGTGAGACAGCATTCACACCTGAACCTGCTGTACCAATCCAAAGGAAACCTTTTTTGTCAGCTGCAATACTTCGAATGGCATTTGAACTTAAACCATTTTTCGTGGTCAATTTCCGCAGATGGTTCCCGTTTTGGGTAATACAACCAATTCCATTGTTTTCTGTTCCGTACCAAATTGCACCCATTGGATCTACAAAAACAGACGTTAAGCGATTGCTAAGCATTCCATTTGCAACCGTGAAATGAGTAAAATGTAAATCTCCATCGCTAGATTCAATTCGGATAAGTCCATTTCCAGCTGTTGCAACCCAAATGTACTTTTGATCTTTTGCCAACCCTTTGATGTAGGTTTTTGCCAAGGACGGAATTGCTCGAAAAGTTGAATCTTTCAGGCTGTACAATCCTTTTCCTTCTGTTCCTATGTAAAGAATCCCATCGTTTCCTTCAATAATGGCTTTCACTTTTACATCCTCAAAACCATTTCCTGCATGGTAGTTTTTGAAGATTCCGTTCGCATAAAAACTTAGACCTTTTTGAGAATTACCAATCCATAAACGCTTTTGACTATCGCGATAAATACTGTAAATAAAACTTCCGCCAAGACCAGAGGATTTGTCATAGGTTGTAAATTGTTTTCCTAAATAATTACAGGCGCCACCACCCGAGGTTCCAAACCAGTAACTACCAGAATTATCTTGACGAATAGCACGCACATGATTGTTACTCAATCCTTCTCGTTCACTCAAATTGATAAAACTTGCGCTTGAAGGTTGATATGCAATTACGCCATTCGATAGCGTTGCAAACCAAATCGTTTCTTTTGAATCGATGAAAATATCGAGAATTGTTTGATTGTATAATTCATGATGATAATCAATTCGAAAGAACTTTTTGCCATCGTAACAATAAGCACCATCACCATAGGTTCCAATCCATAAATTTCCTTGTTTGTCTTTTTTTATGGAAGTAATCGCATTTTGCATGTAGCGATTTTTTGTCGCATAATTTGTTAGCTGATTTCCATTTGAAGATAGACTGTACAAACCTTTGCTGTCTCCAAAGTAAATTGTTCCATCGTTGTCTACAAAAACTGCATTAACATTATCTTGTGGTAGGCTTAATTCTTTTGAAATGTTTTTAAATGTTTTTCCATCAAACATGATTAGGCCTTTTGAAGTAGCCAACCAACAATTGTTTTTTTGATCAAGTGCAATCTTATAAATCTGAATTGCATTTGTTGTAGAAGGTAAATGATTACTGAATTTTATTCCATTGTAATAGGAAAGGCCATTGTTCGTAGCAATCCACAAGTTGTTTTTACTGTCTTCAATGATGTCGTAAACATAGTTATTGCTTAATCCATCTTTCTCCGTATACGTTTTAAATTTGATACCGTCAAAGCGCGTTAATCCACCACCACGCGTACCAAACCAAATAAATCCACGATGATCTTGATGCAAAGCATATACTTGTGACTGCGCAATTCCATGTTCAACAGAATAGTTGTGGAAATTGTACAATTGTCCTTTGACTGAGATAGTCGAAAGAAGCAGAATTAAAAAGCTTATGAGGAGTTTTTTTGTCAAATCATTTTATGCTTAATCAAAGATAGAAAACACTTTTCATTAAAATACATACGAATAATAATTTGACACGCACAGAGCCAATTGATTCAATTACATTCGATTCATATTGATCGAAGATGAAAAAACAACCTGTGGATATATTGATGAAGAATTTCAGAGCTAAGCGAAAAGCGAAAAGGAGATTCTATTCCGCTCTTTTCATTCTTTTATTTCTTAGTTGGTATATTCTGGTACTTCCAGCACAACTCTTTAATGATCCAACTTCTACGGTTTTATTGGATCGAAATGGTGAACTTTTGGGGGCAAGAATTGCTGATGACGGTCAATGGCGTTTTGCACCAAGTGATAGTGTTCCAGAAAAATTTAAACGTTGTATCGTAGAATTTGAGGATCGTGATTTTTATTGGCACGTTGGAGTGAGTGGAAAAGGAGTAGGTCGTGCACTTTGGCAAAATATGCACACTGGAAAACGCGTAAGTGGAGGAAGTACGATTACTATGCAATTGGTGCGTATTATGAAAAAGAATCCACCGCGAACCTATGGACAAAAAATCTATGAAATGGTCTTGGCTACGCGCATCGAATGGTCATATTCGAAAGATGAAATCTTGAATATGTATGCATCCAACGCGCCGTTTGGTAACAATGTTGTTGGTTTAGATGCTGCTGCCTGGCGTTATTTTGGTCGAGCTGCTTATCAATTGAGTTGGGCCGAAACTGCAACTTTAGCGGTTTTACCCAATGCTCCGGGATTAATTTATCCAGGTAAAAATCAAGAAAAATTATTAGCAAAACGAAATCGCTTATTGACACATTTGCATGACGAAGGATTTATCGTAGACGAAGCATATCAATTGGCAATTACAGAACCACTTCCTCTAAAACCACTTCCTTTACCGCAACTTGCGCCACATTTATTGGAGAAAATGATTTTGTCTGGCAAAAAAGGTCAAACGATTGAAAGCTCAATTGTGGCTTCAACGCAGCGAAGTATTCAACGATCCTTGGAACTTCATTCATTGGTATTAAAAGGTAACAAGGTTTTTAACGGAGCCGTGATTGTTACAGATGTGAAAACGGGTGAAGTTGTTGCGTATGTTGGAAACACGACGGTTGAAGATGAAGAATTTTCTTCGTATGTTGATTGTGCAGATGCTCCAAGAAGTTCCGGAAGTATTTTAAAACCATTTTTATACTGTGCTGCTTTAGAAGAAGGAAATATTACACCTTCCATGCTGGTAACAGATGTGCCAACGCAATTTGGTTCGTTTTCGCCAAAGAATTTTTCAGGACATTTTGAAGGGGCAATTCCCGTGAACAAAGCTTTGTCGCGCAGTTTAAACGTGCCAATGGTTCATTTGTTAAAAGAATTTGGCGTAACACGTTTTCATAAAGAGCTGAAGAAACTGGGCATTTCAACCTTGAATAAACCTGCGAAACATTATGGCTTATCCTTGATATTAGGTGGTGCAGAAACAAAGTTAAGCGATCTTTCTGCAGCCTATTGTCAATTGGCTCAGCGACTTGAATGTGGTCGAAACAAAGGGTTTTGGTTGACGAAAACACATCCACTATTTTCAGAACCGCTACCGTCCCATTGGAGTAAAGCCGCTATTTACAGCACATTTGAAGCATTAACTGAAGTGAATCGTCCAGACGAAGATAACAATTGGAAACTCTTTGCTTCGTCACGCAAAATCGCATGGAAAACGGGGACAAGTTTTGGATTTCGCGATGCTTGGTCGATTGGTGTTACACCAGATTATGTTGTGGCGGTTTGGATTGGAAATGCAGATGGGGAAGGACGTCCAGGATTAACCGGTGTAAATGCCGCTGCGCCTTTGATGTTTGATATTTTTCGTCAATTGCCCAATTCTGGTAAATGGTTTCGTCAGCCAATCAATGAAATGAAAGCAGTGGAAGTCTGTAGTTTGAGCGGTTACAAAGCAGGTCGATACTGTGAAAAGGTGAGGGGAGAACTCATTCCGAAGAGAAGTAAATTATCGAAAACCTGTCCATTTCATCAGCAAATTCATTTAGACAAAAGTGGAAGTTTTCGCGTTGATTCTGATTGTGAAAGTGTGTTCAACATGCAACACAAGAATTGGTTTGTTCTTCCCGCCTTGATGGAAAAATACTACAAGATAAATCATCCAAATTATGTTGTGTTGCCGCCGTACAGATCAGATTGCCTCGCCGGAGTGAAAGACAAATCATTTACCATTGTTTATCCAAGACCTGACAGCCGTTTATACATTCCAATTCAATTAGATGAAACGTTTGGTAAAACTATTTTTGAAGTCAGTCACAGAAATACGAATGCATACGTTTATTGGCATTTGGATAAAAACTTTCTTGGAATAACATCGGACGTACATCAAATTGCAGTGAACCCTTCAAAAGGGAAACATGAATTAACCGTTGTTGATGAATTTGGTGTAAGTCAAACAATACGTTTTGAAGTAATCCGGAAGTAATTATCGACGTTCAATTCGCTCGACATCACCTTTTTCAGCCAAGGTATGATATAGGAAACTGACAAGGTACAAACTCTGATCGCGTCCTTTTTTTTGTCCTAATTTTGCTGAAATAAATACTGTCGATAATGCAATTAGTCCTATTGGAAGTACCCAAATCCAAGGACTAGACCCTGATGTGGAATATTGCACTAAACCGAACATTCCTCCGAATGTTGTAATCAATAAAATCGCCGCATAAATCAACGCAAACATCGCCCAAACAGATTGTCGTGGACCAAGTAAACAACAAATTGTTGTGTGTTCAGCAAATTCTCCTTTTTCAATGCGAACAGTCATTTCTGGAGACCAATAATGCTGTAACCAAGATGGTGTTTTTAGAAAGATTAAGCGATTCGTGCGCACACCTGTAACAGTTTTCTCCTTTTCCATGCTTGTAGAAATATGTTCAGCTACTACATCTGGATCAAGATGTGTTTTCAAGTAAAATCTAGGACGAATTTCACCTAGTACAGAATGATTTAAACGATTAAATGGCATAGTCTAATATATGAATTAAATTAGACGATCGACAATTAGGTACTTAATTTAAAACAAGTCTAAATTGTTGATTCCCTGAATTATTCAACTAGCGAAGTACTTGTATAATAAAAGAAACGAGAGCCAATACAAGAAGGATATGAATCAATCCTCCTGGGTTAAAATTAAAATATCCTACCAACCAAACAAGGATGAAGAAAATTGCGAGATACATAAAAATATTTGACATACTTAAAGATTTTAAAAAGTGAGAGGTTACTTGAATTGACCTCCCACTTATGTTGAACTTAAAAAATTAGATTTTGAACCCAACTGTTAATTGAATCAATTGGTTTTTGTAACGCGGTGTTGTACTTGTACCATTTCCATTGTTATTTTGGAAATCAAAAGAAGCTCTAGCTGAAATCACAAAATGTTGAATGTTAACATCAATTCCGCCAGCAAATCCTAAGATATTCTTGCGTGGATCTTCATTGTTAAACTCTTGTTCTTGTTCTGCGCTATTTCCGCCGAATGTGTACACATTTTTCTCATTTAATAAATAGGAGAATTGAGGTCCCACAACAATCGTAAAATAATCACTTGGTTTTACTTGAAAAAGTAATGGAATGTCCAAATACGTAGTTGTGCGCGTAAATGTGTAAGGTGTAAAGAGTACAGTTCCTGATGCTTGCATCCCTTTTTGAGAGATATGAACTTCTGGTTGTACGCCGAACCATTCGCCAAAAGGTATCGCGACGAATGCGCCAGCGATAAATCCTAATTTACCATCCGCTTGAAAATCTTGACCTTTTTCATCCCAAACATTTGAGAAGTTCATACCTGCTTTTAAACCTACTGTGAATTTTTCTCTAGGATTGTCATTATTATCTTGCGCCAAAAGTTGGTTTGCGGTTAAAGTAAAAAGGAGACTGAAAATTGTTATTGAATGTTTCATTTTTAATTTTTTATTCAGGAATTATTTCCTAGAACAAAGGTGCAGAACATTCATAATCTTATAGTTACACATGTTTTGTTAAATGTTACATAAGTAACTGATGGAATATAGATCACAAAAAAAGGAGCATTAATTAATGCTCCTTTTTCAATCAGGGAAGTGGTTTATTTTGTATTGTTAACGGTTAAGTCTTTTAATGCATCTCCAATTTCAGTCATGTCATGAGAAAATTCTTTTTTGAATTCTTCCCAATTTTCTTTGCCTTCACCTTTATAATTTTCCAATTTATCTTTCAATTCTTTATTGCGTGTTTCTAAATCGATGATTTGTTTTTGATGAGCAGCTTTTAAGGCAGATTTATCCGTTTCAATCAATTTGCGTTTTTCAGCAATTGCATTCTCATTTTCAAGAATTTTCTCAATTGTTTCTTGACGGTAAACTTCCATGTCAATTTTTAAATCTTCTTTTGCTTGATCCAATTCTTTGTTTGCAGAATCAACGTCTTCCTTTGCATCTGCAACATCATCAGCGGCAGAACTGCAGCTACTTAAATTCAATCCAAGCATTAATGTAGTAATCGCAAAAATTGATAGGGTATTTTTGATAATTTTCATCTTCTTAAATTTTATAATTCATTAATAATTTGGTGCATTTCTTCTTTTGTTTTTCCTAGAACAGTTTGCAATCTGCCTAGCATTTCTTCTTGTTTTCCTTCTTCAAGTTTCACATCATTGTCCGTCAAAATGGCGAATTTTTGTTTTAACTTACCTTTGGTTTCGTGCCAATGACCTTTTAATTCTGTTAGATTTTTCATCTGATAGTAATTAATATGCGAATGAATCTTCACACACCACAAAAGTCACCATACTTCACACGAATTGCTTTATATTAAAAACAAAATATATTACACATTTCACACTTGGTATTGAATTATTAGCGAACTAAAGACTTAAAGATTTTCCAAGTTTTGATTACGTTCTTTTTTCAGGGATTTAAAAAAGGAAGGGGACAAGCCAGTTACTTTCTTGAACTGATTTGATAAATGGGCTACACTGCTATAATGTAATTTATAAGCAATTTCTGATAAGTTCAGTTCATCATATAAAATCAATTCCTTGGCACGTTCAATTTTATGCAAAATGATATACTGTTGAATTGTAATTCCGCGCACTTCAGAAAAAATATTTGATAGATACGTGTAATCATAATGTAATTTTTCAGACAAGTATTCAGAGAAATTCACCTTCGGTATTTCATCCGTGTAATGGATCATTTCTGTAACCACATTTTTTATCTTCTCAATCAGAATCGCTTTTTTATCATCTAGCACTTCCAAGCCTGATCGCAACAATTTTATCCTGAGTTCATTGAGTTTTTCAGCGGGTATTTCTTCATTGAGGTCGATGGATCCAAGATCCACACATGAATAGTTTATTCCAATAGTTTTTAGTTCATCTTTCACAAGCAACTTGCAACGTAGACTTACCATGTTTTTAATATAAATTTTCATATCAACAGGTATTTAGTTAAGTAAAGATGATGCGTGAAGCACCCCCACAATTGTTTACTGTAGCCCTACAAATGCGGAGAATCAAGATGATAGTTTAATTAGATAATCTTCTGAGAGTTGTCAGATTGAAATCGTAGCATAATTTCAATCTGTTTGTTGCGTGGTTTCTTTTATCGCTTATCCCATGTTTAAAGCTAGGTACTAAACACGAGCATTCCTAATTAATTGACTATTAAAAAAATAACAATTAGTTTAAGTATTTTGAAAGTAAAAGTTGAAAGACCTAAGATTGAATTTCAGATGTTAATTGATGATATCATTTAAATTGAATTCATTGTCTTTGTTCAATAAATCAATTTTGGAAGAAGCAATTAACGGGACTTTTATGAAAATGTGACATCCATTACCCGGTGTAGAATTAATTTCTAAAAAACCACCAAACAAGTCCATACGACGTTTCATATTTGCAAAACCTATCCCTTCAAATGACTGATTTTTATCAAATCCTTTACCATTGTCAGCAATGCTCATCATAATGTGATTGTCGAAATGCTTTACATCAATATTTATTTCAGTTGCTTCAGCATATTTCTGTATGTTACGCAATTGTTCTTGTAAGATTCTGAAAAGATTTAAATGTAGGTCAACTCCGATTTTAACATCATTTAATTCTTCATCAATGTGAACATTAAAATGGTATACATCATTGACGTTGAACGTACTAATCAAGGATGAAAAAGAATCAATGATTTTTGTATCGTCGAAAAAAGCAGGAGCTAAACGATGCGATAGATTTCTGATTTCTTTCAGCGAACGAATAATTAATTCCAACGATTGGTCATACCATTTTTTAGAATCATCATCCAATTTACCTTCTAGCATATACAAACCAAGTTGGCTTGTTGTTAGCAGCTGACAAACATTATCATGTAATTCAGCACCTAGTTCATAACGTTCATCTTCTTGTGCTTGAATAATTGCGCGCGTCATTTTGTTATCAAACTCAAGTTTTTCGGTAATATCAATTCCAATTACCAACAAATATTGTTTTGCTCCAAGTGTAATTAAGCTGTTGTAAATTTCAACCTCAATAACTTCTTTGTTCTTTTTTACATGTTTGAATCTACCTGCAAATGGCTTGAAATTTCCACTTTTGGCATTTTCAATGGCATTCATTGTGCGGAACTTATCCTCACTAAAACGAATATCAAATACGGTCATAGCAAGAAATTCTTCCTCCGAATAACCATATTTATCTTGAGCAGCTTTGTTTGCTTGAACATAGCGATAATCACTTGGATCAATTACCCACATGGGTTGAGGCGATAAATGGAACAGTGAAGAATAACGCTCTTCAGATTCAGTTAAAGCAGTTGCAATTTTTTTCCGTTCAATATTGTATACAATAGACTTATAAAGCGTTTGTGAACCAATTTCGTCTTTCAATAAATAATCAGAAACGCCTAAGGCAAGAGACTTGATGCCAAATTGTACGTCAGCATAGCCTGTTAGCACGATGACAGGAATATTTTTTGTCTTAGAAATAATACCATTGATTAATTCTTCACCACTAATTTCAGGTAAAGACAAATCAAGCAAAACCACATCGAAATGGTATTCATTATTTTCAAGTAGTTCACATGCCTCATGATATGTCTGAGCATTCTGAATACTTGGTTCAAAAATACTTTCTTCCAAGTAATCGCTGATGAGTAACAAATCACCAGGATTATCTTCAACAACAAGAATGGAATATTTTGTATGGTCCAATGACATAGTGGTTTTGATTTATTGTCTTGGTAATTTAACAATTGAAAACCAAAAATCTTCAATTGATTCAATCGCTTTTACAAATTCATCTATTTCGACGGGTTTGGTAATAAAACAATTTGCATGATTTTTATACGATTTTAAAATATCCATTTCAGAAGATGATGTACTTAAAATGATAACGGGAACATGTTTAAAATGTTCGTTTTGTTTCAGTTGTTCTAAAACCTCATGACCGTTTAATTTAGGTAAGTTGATATCTAGTAATACCAAATCTGGTAATTGTCCATTTTGGAAGCTTTCTTCTAATTTATCGATTGCCTCTTGCCCGTCTCGCGCAACGCTAATAACATTTGCTATTCTGCCTTCTTCTAATGCTTCAACGGTTAAAAGGATGTCTCCTTCATTATCTTCAACCAAAAGAATGTTAACGTTTTTCATGATTATTTATGTTAGACTTTGGTAATGTAAACAAAAAATTGGTTCCTTCATTCGAATTTGATTCAAACCAAATCTCACCACCAAGGTCGGTTACTACTTTTTTACAAATTGCTAGGCCCAAACCAGAACCTGAAATTTCTTCTTCGCGATGCAGTCGCTGAAAAATGGTAAATACTTTTGATTGGTATTTTTCTTCGATTCCGATTCCATTGTCTTTTACAGAAAATAAATATTCCTTTTCATTTTCGTTACAGGTAATTTCTAAAACGAGTGAAACTTCATTTTTTCGGTATTTAATGGCGTTGCTTATCAGATTTTGAAATAAACGAATAACGGAAGATTTTGGAGCAAAAATCGTTGGAAGTTCACCAATTATTAAAGTCGATTGCGTCGCACTAATTTCCTCTTGAAATATGTCTAATCCAACCTCAAGAATTTCATTTAAATTAATCCATTCTGCTTCTTGTATTGAACGTTGAAAACGCGAGTATTCCAATAAATCAATAATCATTTTTCGCATGCGTTTTGATCCATCAACGGCAAAATGAAGATACGTTTTACCTTTTTCATCGAGTACATCACCATATTTTTGTTCTATTTTCTCCATGAAGCTTGACACCATACGCAGTGGTTCTTGCAAATCATGTGAAGCGATATAAGCAAATTGCTCAAGTTCTTCATTTTTGCGATGAAGAATTGATAGAGTTTTTTCTAATTCTTGTTGTTTTAACTCAAGTTTTTCTTTCAAACGATGCTCTTCATTGATGGTTGACTGCATTTTTTTAAATACATACGGAATGATGAAGGCAAACAAATAACTCATTAAAATCAAGTTCCCAGCAACTGCTCCCCATTCTTCAACAATATGTTTACGGAATATAAAATTTCGCCACTCAAAATAATCCAAGTTCAAGAGTACTGCAAATAGGATTAATATCACAAGGTTTAAATGCGCAAAATAGATGGCTGATTTATTGGAGAAAAAAACAATACCAAATAAACAGGCAGCTAACAAGAGGATCAACCCAGGACCAAGCATTCCTACAAACCAAATAGCTACAATGGCAATGAAATAAGAGATGGTTATAAAAATAATTTTTCGCATTTCTAAAGAAATACGAATTGGCAAAGTGATGGTGATTAAGGCAACTAATGCAACAATGTCTGCAATTCCCAAGTAAGGTAAATCCACATGAAATGAATAGATGATCCCTGGTACAAAAGCAACAGTACTAAGAGGTAATAAAATTGTAAGCGTATATTTGAAAATAATGTCTTTTTTCAAATCAAGCTCAGTTTGATTACCTTGATTTCTGCCGTAACTGCGAAATAGTTTTGTAGTATATTTTCTCCAAAGTTCCTTCATACGTTAATTCTTGTTTTTTGGAATTTTAAAGCAGAATTTCGCTCCGTCTTTGTATTCCGTATCTAACCAAATATCGCCTCCAATATTATCCATCACTTTTTTACAAATTGCTAAACCAACACCAGTACCGGAATATTTATCTTTGGTATGCAAGCGTTGGAAAATTTGGAAGATTTTATCCTTAAATTGCTCATCGATTCCAATTCCATTGTCAGCAACAGAGAATTCGTAATGTGTAACACTGTCTGTTGAACTTAAGGTAATCAATGGTTTATTTTCAGTTGAATGGTATTTCAACGAATTTGAAATTAGATTTTGAAAAACTTGGCGAATTGGGGTTTCAAAAGAATTTATGGTTGGCAAAGGATCGATTACGAATGATGCTTCAATTTCTTGGATTTGTTTTCTGTGAAGGATAAGAATTTCCTCAACCAAAATTTTCAAGTCAATTTTTTTGAGTGCCTCTTCGTTACTACCAACACGTGAATATTCCAAAAGGTCAAGAATTACATGTCGCATACGCTGTGCCCCATCAACAGCATAATGAATGTATTGCGTTGCTTTTTCATCCAATTGATCGCCATATTTCTTTTCAAGTAGGGTCAAGAAACTTGTTACCATACGAAGGGGTTCCTGCAAATCATGCGAAGAGACGTAGGCAAATTGTTGCAATTCATCATTCGAAACGGCTAATTGTTGTGCACGATTTTCCAATGTTTCGTTCAGTTCTTGTAATTTTAGTTCCGCTAATTTTCGGTCATTAATATCTTGAAAGTTACCATACAAACGAACACAATTTCCTTCAATGAATTCTGGTTCCCCCATCACTCTCACCCAACGATTGTTTCCTTTTGCAGTGGTGATTTCCAATTCAATGTCCCAAGATAAACCTTTCATAATGGCGTCGCTCATTACATTTACAATGGCATCTCTACTATATCCTTCTTTGTAGAAATTAACCCCGTTCTCCACGCTTGGTTCAAATGAATCTTCGAATTCGTGTATCTCACGTGTTATTTTTGAATAATACGTTGTTGAATTCACCAAATTAATATCCCACGTTCCCATTTTTGCTAAACGAGAAGCATTTTCCAAAAGATTTTTTAAATTATGTTCGTTTGATACATCGGTCATGGAACCTACCATACGTTTGGGGGTGCCAACCTTGTCACGGAAAATGTATCCTCGATCCAAAACCAATGCATATTCTCCCGTTGCTTTTAAAAAACGATACTCTTTTTCCCAAAAATCTTCTTCGCTATTTAGTTTTAATCGAATACTATCAATAACATCTTTTTGGTCATCTGGATGAATGTATTTTGCCCAAGTATGGGAATCATTCGATAATTCCTCTGGTCTATATCCAAAATAATCTAACATTCCATTGGCCCAAAACATTTTATCGCTTTGGGTATCCCAATCCCAAATAATACTCAAGGTAGCTTTTGTAGCGTATTGAAATCGCTCATTTGCCTTGTTAATATCTTCAATTCGTGCATAGTTTTCAATAATCATGCGTAAAATTTGCACACTTCTCTTAATAAGAAGTTCCTCCTGACTATTCGGTTCTTTACATTCTTTAAAGTAAATCGCAAATGTTGCTAATACTTCATTATTTGAATCGATAATTGGCATTGACCAACAGGCTTTATAGCCATATGGTTGAACATTCGATTTAAAATCAGCCCATCGGACATCTGTTTCAATATCGGAAACAATAACAGGTTGTTTAGTATACGCTGCTGTGCCGCATGAACCGCGATTATCTCCAATTGCAAGACCATTAATTAGGTTGATATAGTCTAGGTGCAAACTTGGCGAAGCAATGTTGTAAACACAATTATTTTGAACCGAAAGAAGTGAGCAAATCATTCCTTCATGAAGCGATTCAATTCCTCGAATATAATCTGTTGCAATATCCCTTAAATTACTGTTCGGTAGTGCATTTTTTTCTAAGATATTACGCTCCAATTGTTCCATTCGATTGGCAATGTAAGAATCCGTTATGTCTCGCGAATTGATTACTATTCCTTCAATTGAAGGGTCATTTATTAAATTTGTAAAAATCGATTCATACCAACGATAGGATCCGTCTTCATAGACAACTCTGTGTGGAGATGACTTCACTTTCTGTTCCGCAAGTGTTGATGTGAATTCTTGTTGATATACTGTTAAATCATCCGGGTGAACCTGTAAGAAGGCATTTTTACCAATGAATTCTTCAAGTGGAATTGGTGTTGCATTGTTGAAATTTGGACTTAAGTATTTAATAAGGCCTTCATCATCAACAATGGCAATTAAATCCAATCCTCCTTTAATCAGACTTTTTAGACGGTGTTCATTCATAACAAAATCATACTCCGTTTCAGCCTTTTTTCGTAAATCTTTTACAACTCCGTTAATTAGTTGTTTTTCTTCATCCCAAACAGCAGTGAAATTAACAGGAATAATTGTTTTGTCCTTTAAATACATCGTTCGGTCCGTTGAAACTGTATGCATTTTTTTTAACATTTCTAAAAATAATTCCCAAGAGTAGATTCGACTTTCATTTGGAAGTAAATTCACCAAAATGACGCCTAATAAATCTTCTTCAGTATAACCCCATGTTTTAACTGAGACATTATCTACGGAAGTAATGATTCCTTTTGTATCAACCGTGCAAACGAGCTTTTCTCCTAGAGATGAATTAGAAATTTCTTGAAAAGGAATATATCCACTCTTATGAAAAAATACAGATATACACATGCTTTTTTCGTCATCGTCCATAACAAGGTTTGACAGACGAACTCTGTTGAAATTATCTTCTAGACGACAAACACCATTTTGTTCACTTGTTCGAAGGATAAACAAATCAAGTTCTTTTTTTTCCGTAAACACTTCATAAAGTACTTTGTCAAGTTCAATGTGTTCTCCTTTATCATCAATAAAATAAAGGTGATTTAATAAATCATGTGCTTTTTGAGATTCTACGTTCGCAAGTTCTATTTCTGCATTTTCCAAAAACGCTTTATTAGCATACCGAATGATTTTATGCTCATGGGCATAGTCAATCACCAATCCTGGGATGGGTACTGAATCAAAAATGGTAATAAAATGAATCGCACTCGACTTCATAGGTGGCAGTTTTTCATAATTAATAGCGGTCTATTCAATTTGAATTCCAGCAGTAAAATACTAGATTACATTGAATTGAACAACCAAAAATAAAGTTATTTAAAGTTTATTACAACAATAAATCAACTTTATTGAAAATCTTGGGGGTGGTTTCTATGAAGAATCAATGTTAAATTGATGGAACAAACCTAACAATTTTTTTTATCAATGAGACATTCGTTGATTACAATCTGTTAAATATTGAACAAATATTTTAAGAATACCACTTTTGTGGTATTTATTTAGAATTGTTCTAAATACCGTGATTGTGGTATTGCCAGATTTCTGTTCCCTTGGTTCCTTTGTGGTGTAATTTAAAATCATTCTAAATAATACATAAATGAAACATATTATACTAATAATCTTTGCATTCCTTTTACAAACAAATGCAAATGCTCAGAACACAATTCTTGAAGGAAAAGTAATTGATGAGAATCAATATCCAATTCAAAATGCAAAAGTGTTCATTGATACGATCTATTCCTTTACAGATGAAAATGGCGTTTTCATAATCGCGAATTTATCTCAAAAGAGTAACACTGTTAATGTTGAAAAAGCTGGTTTTGAGACAGCGAGTACGCAAGTTCTTATTACAAACGAAATAGAGCGAATTACAATTACCTTGGTTCAAAGGGAACACAACATTGAAGAGGTAAAAGTCGTTGGTTCTAAATCTATGAACGAACGTCAAGTTGAAATTGGTAAAATTCCTATCAAACCATTTGACTTACCCCAAGCTATTGCTATAGTGGATCGTGTTATTTTGGAACAACAGCAATCAGAACAGCTTTCGGATGTGTTGAAAAACACGAACGGCGTTTATATTATGGGAGCAACAGGCGGTTACCAAGAAGAAATCGCTGGACGTGGTTTTGCTTTTGGAAGTAATAATACCTTCAAAAATGGAGTACGTTTTAATAATGCAATTATGCCTGAAGTGAGTGCCTTAGAAAAAATGGAGGTATTAAAAGGTGGAACAGCAATCTTGTACGGAAACGTCGCTGCGGGTGGAGTTTTAAACTTAGTCACGAAGAAACCAAAATTCGAAAAAGGGGGAGAAGTTACTATGCGCGTATCAAGTTTCGAATTCTTTAAACCAAGTTTGGATATTTATGGAAGTGTTAATAAGAAAAACACAATTGCTTATCGTTTGAATACGACCTATCAAAATTCAAAAAGTTTTAGAGATGTGGTTCAAGCAGAACGCTTTTATATCAATCCATCGCTTCTATTTTTAATAGGAAAGAAAACTGAAATTTTGTTAGAAGGTGATTTCCTTTCTGATAATCGTACCGCTGATTTCGGTGTAGGCGCAATCAATTACCAATTAATTGACATTCCGCGATCTACATTTATAGGAACTTCTTGGTCGACAATAAAAACGAATCAATCAAGTTTAACTTCCACAATTACACATCAACTTTCGAAAAATTGGCAACTGCGTAATGTTAGTTCGTTCCAGCAATTTACCAATGATTTGTTCTCCAATGTACGCCCGAACAGTTCAAGTAAATTCATCAAAGAGGATGGGACCTGGATTCGAGGAGTTCAACGTACGCAAATTGATGAGCAATACTATATTACGCAACTTGATTTAACGGGTAAATTTTCTACGGGTAAACTAAAACATGCCTTGTTAGTTGGAGCTGAAATAGATCAGTATTATACAAATACAACGGCTTTCAATGGAATCAGCAATTATGATACTGTGAATGTGTTTAACATCAATATTTCAACCCAACGTAATGATTTACCTAGTTTAACAAAGAAAACAGACACGAGAACGCCAAGAACAAGAACAGGAATTTACATTCAAGATTTAATTTGTTTAAGTTCAAAATTAAAAGTTCTAGCGGGTGTTCGTTTTTCCTATCTTGAAACAGGAAGCGATGTTTATACCTATTCAACTAACTTAACAACTTATTCTACACTTTACGATCATGCTTTTTCTCCCAGAGTTGGTGTGGTTTATCAGCCAATAAAAACAATGTCGATTTTCACAAGTTATAGCAATTCATTTACGCCAAATACTGGTGTTGATGTTGATGGGAAAGCCTTAGAATCTTCACTTATTGATCAATATGAAGTGGGTGTGAAGAATGATTTTTTCAAAGGGAAAATTTCATTGAATGTCACAGCGTATCAGATTAAAAATAGCAACGTAGCCCAAATGGTTTTGGAAGGAGGAAATACAAATTCGAACATCAAAGAATTAGCTGGTGAAATAACAAGCCAAGGGTTAGAAATTGATGCCGTTTTGAAACCAATTTGTGGAATGTTTATTCTTGCTGGTTATTCTTTCAATGAAACAGAATATACCAAAAGTTCGATTTACACAGTTGGTGCGAAATTATTGTATCAACCAAGAAACACCTTTAATACATCTGTTTATTATGAGATTCAAAAAGGAAAATTGAAAGGCTTTAGTGTTGGAATGACTGGTATGTATTTCGGAAAACGATTCGCAGGACGATTGACACGTTTAAATGTTGTGAATGATACCTATAAACCAATTCCATTACCTGATTATACAACCTTAGATGCGAGTGTTGGCTATACAAGAGGAAATGTTGCAATTCGCTTTAAAGTAAACAATATCTTTAACGCTTTAAGTTATAATGTGCATGATGACAATAGTGTGAATCCAATTGCACCAAGTACGTTCATGACAACATTAACGTTAAAATTATAATTGCAATAAAAAAAGACCATGAAAAAATTACTTCACACTTTCCATTTATACTTAGGCTTGATAGCTGGTATTGTAATATTTACAGTTGCAACAACGGGATGTATCGTGGCATTCGAAGAGGAATTACGCGCATATACCTATTCTGATTTATTCGAAGTAACAAAGGGAGAAAAACGTCTGTCATTGGATGAGTTAAAATTAAAAGCGGTCGAATCTCATCCGAACGAAGGAATTAAATCGATTCGAATTTTAAAGAACGAAACGGCGAGTGTAGAAATCCAGTTTCAAGATCGTCTATCTGTTTTTGTTGATCCATATTCGGGTAAAGTTCTAGGATCTTTGAATCGCGGAAAAGATTTTTATGGAAAAGTACTTCGTTTGCACCGTAACTTGATGTTAGATGATGCTGGAGAATGGATTACTGGAATTTCGGCGTTGATTTTTTTCTTTATGCTAATTAGTGGAATTATTCTCTGGTGGCCAACTAGTAAATGCAATCGAAAAGAGAAATTGGTTATTAAGCGTCATTCTCATTGGGTGAAAAAGAACTATGATCTTCACAGTGTATTAGGTTTTTATGCCAGCTGGATGATTTTGTTTACAGTTCTAACAGCGTTAATTTGGTCATTTGAATGGGCCGAAAAAGGAATGTTTGCTTTAACGAATTCAACCAAAGAAAAGCGAATGGAAGTTACTTCAAATGGTAAAAAAGATTCGACAGAGTTGAGTTTGTCAACAATTTATTCTAGTTCCGTTGAATTATATCCAGAAAGCAGTGAATTGATTCTGTTTTTACCTGAAGATGATAAAGGTTCAATTCGAACAATGCATCGCTACCGTTCAGGTTTTTTCAAACGTCAAGACAACGTTTTTTACGATCAATATACTGGTGAAATCATAAAAGACAAACCATTTGATTCTTTTTCAACTGGGATGAAAGTGCGCATCAGTAACGAAAATATTCATACAGGTCGCTCGTTTGGATTGATTGGAAGATGGATTGTTTTCTTTGCTAGTTTAATTTGTGCAAGTTTACCAATCACAGGTTTTTTAATTTGGAATAATAAACGGAAAATTGCGAAACAACTTTAATAAGGAATTAACAACAGGCGCTTAGGAAATTAGGTGCCTTTTTTGTTATTTCGTGCTCAAACAAAATTATCCATGAGAGAAGAAGATTTATTAGACAGCCAAGCAAAAGTTAAACCTGATTTCAAAGAATTTGATTTCCCGATTGATTTTAGATTCAAATTAGGTACAATTTCAAATGACTTTGTTGCTACAGATACCAATGGCAGAACCTTGGCGTATGTGCGTCAAAAAATGTTTAAACTGAAAGAAGCGATCATGGTGTATGCTGAAGACAGTAAAACAAATTTGTTGTATAAAATTAGTGCTGACCGCATCATCGATTTTAATGCAAGTTATGAATTTACAGATGCAAATGGTTTTGTTTTGGGAAGCGTTGGTCGTAAAGGAATGCGTTCACTTTGGAAAGCACAATATGAAATTTTTGACACTGAAAAGAAACAAGAATACACGATTCGTGAAGAGAATCCATGGGCAAAAGTATTCGATGTTCTATTGAGCGAAGTTCCATTGTTAGGAATATTCACAGGATATTTATTCAATCCTAAATATGGAATTGTCAATCAAAATGGAGAAACTGTAGCTCGCCTTTCAAAAGAGGCATCGTTCTTTGGACGAAAATTTAAATTGGTAAAATTAGGTGAACTAAAGGATGGAGATTCAGAACGCCTGTTATTAGCATTGATGATGATGATGCTTTTAGAGCGCAGAAGAGGATAAAAAAGAAGGTGGATTACAAAGCACTATTCAGCGTCGTTATTTTCGGAAATCGAAGTTGGTCATTTACGTATGTAAACTCTCAACATCTCTTCCTCAATGACTTGCTTAATATCACTTTGTTATCCACCTTTAAGTTTCTATCTACGCGTTTAACTTTTTAGACAGCTTTTTTTATTTAATGACAATCTTTTTGTTCAGAATTTGTGTTTCGGTTTGAATATTCAACCAATACATTCCACTTGCTAAATTTGTAGGAAGTTTAAAGCTCTCATTTTCAAGTAAACCTTGTGAAAGCACTTTTCCATTGAAATCGATGAATTGAAGTTTGGCTCCATTTTCGATTCCTTGGATGTTTAACATTCCTCCAGAAACAATCGGATTAGGATAAACTGAAACTGATTTTTCCTGCTGAACAAGACCTAAATCACTTGTGATATTAATGTTGTCAACGTAAATGTTGTTCCCCCAATGTCCATGATTTCTATAAGCAACAATCACTTTGTTGAAATTGACAAATGGAGATAAATTTACCGTTTCAGTGCGCCACTGCGTTGCTGTTGGAATGAAATAATTCGAACTATTTGGAGCTGTTCCTAATGTTCCACCTCCTTTTAAAAACACACTTGTAAATGTAGCGCCACAATCGGTAGAAACTAATACTTCTAAGGTGTCAGAATACTGACCTCCATATTCGGCATAGGCAACATCAAATGTCATCGAAATAGAAGACATGTCTAAGGTGTTAAATGGAATATTCATATCATCATCCGTACCTTGGGAGTTATAGTCAAAGTTGTTAAATAATGCACTTTGAGTTGAGGTACCATATCCACCAGCGTCATCAGTTGATTCCCATTGAGCATTATTATCATAATTCGTTTGGAACCAACCTGTCGGTAAGAATTCTGCCTCAAAATTTTCATCGATGAATTGCGGTGTTGCCAAATTATTTACGTTAACATACAATGAATCTTGGTCTGTATTTCCATTTTGATCCGTAATCGTTAATACTGCTAAATGACTTCCCGTATTATCAAAATACACACTCGGATTTCTATCATTTGACGTAGATGGTGAACCAGTTGGAAAACTCCATTCCCATGTTGCACCTTGATGATTTAAAAATGAATGATCTTCGTAGTAGAATGAATCCGTTTCGCAAAAAACCGTTTGTGCTAATTTATCCACCATTATTCTGCAAATTGGTGCGGTAGGCTGATCATGCAATGGTGTTTCCCATATCCCTTTTCCGTATGATGCCATTCTTAACTTTCCATCACGATAAAAAGGTCGTAAAATATTCGTACTTGAAAATGTTGGCAAACCTGAATTGTCAATTGCCCAAGTACTTGTATTGTTTTGATAATAAACAGCTTTATCTGTTCCAGCGTATAAACCACCATCTGTTCCAGCAACATAAACCAATGAGTGAATTGTTTCACCATTTAATGCAGGTGTTGTAATATTTGTCCACGAACTTCCTCCGTTCATTGTATGAAACACTTTGCTGCCGTTTGCGCCACTCGGATAAGCCATCCACAATTCGTTTTCGTTTTCAGGATTAATCGCTAACAAGGCACGTCGACTATTTCCAGCCGGAAGTGTGACCGGATCCCACAAAAATCCTCCATTCGTTGTTTTCCACAAATAACCTAAACTTCCAGAAGAAGGACGTTGGTGGACATACATAACATCTGGATTTGACGAAGAGATTTCTAGTTGATTCACAAAAACATTTGCTGATGTTCCAAATGTATTAACCAGTGAATATGAGCCACCGCCATCTGTTGTTTTCCATAATTTATGGTCTTTTCCGATGAATGCAATAGAATAACAATTTGGATGAAATTCCATTTCACTTGATTCAGCGGCCCAATAGCTTTCGTTTGGACTCATGCCGTTAGAGAAATTTAAAATTGGATCATTCAGATTCAATGGCAAGTATTTTCCTCCTATATCCGAGAAGTACGTTTTACGATTATTACCTGGATTAACATATCCAGTTGGAGCTTCACCACCACCAAGTTCTAAAAATGTTCCATTGCCATAATTCTCATAATATGCTAAGTTTCCGTTGTGGTACAAACCTCCAACTAATACATCTTCATTCCATCCACTTCCGAATCCCCAGAAATCTGAACCGTTTACACCATCCATCATGAATGTTGGGTCCGTATTGAAAAAATCACTTGAATGATAAACACCACCATCGGTTGTAATCCATGTCTCTCCATTGATTTGTCTGAAATCTTGCATGTCAACGTGCATATCGATAGGCCCACCAACATATCCTGCTACACTTTCAAAAGTTGCAGCGCCATCCGTTGAACGATATAAATTCAATCCTCCAACTAAAATCTCATCTGCATTGGTTGGAGAAGCAACGATTGCACAATTGTAAAATCCTTGATGATAAGTCCAACCTGGATTTCCGTATGCAAGATTTAAGTGAGATGTTGTATATGGTCCACCATCTGGGCCATTTGGTAATGTCCAACTTGATCCACCATCTGTACTTTTATAAACTCCAATAAATCCGTAATCATTCGCTTTTGCTTCTCCAATTAAATAGGAATAAACACGATTTGGATCAGCTGGAGTTACAGCGATTCGTCCACCTCCAACTGTTCTCGCTGCATCGGTAGAAGAATACCAACCAGTTGATTGAATTGTCCAAGTAGCACCAGAATCCGTTGATTTATAGAATTCACAAATGATCAAAGAAGGATTGTTTTTTAATAAATACAATGTAGCTCCGTTTGCTGTATTTTCTTTAATGTCGTAGCTTGCTTGTGTGTAAAGACTAACCCAAGAAGTTCCGCCATTTGTTGAACGATACAAACCTTTATCTGTTGCAGCCAAAACAATTTGCGTGTTTGCTGAATTGATGAGAATTTCGTTGACATTTAAATTGCTTTCTGGCATGACGTTCACCCAAGTTGAACCACCATCAACACTTCGAAAAATCCCCGAATTTCCTCCGGCAAAAACGATTGAAGCATTACTCGGATGCACTTCCACAGCTGTAACACCACTTCCAAAATTTTCACCCATCGAAGTACAATTCCAGTTTTGTCCTCCATCAGTACTTTTGTAAACTTCGCCTGGTTCTGTTCCTAAATACAATACAGTTGGTTGCCCGGCACATTGATCTATCGAATAAATATTCGCTTGACCTGAACCTAAACTGCCATTTCCTTGGGTATTGTGAATCGGTCCGACTAAAGACCAATTCGAATTTTTTGCTTGACTTTGTTTTGCTAAATAAGCCTGTTTCATGGCCTCAAGTTCTTGAGCAGAATAAACAGTGACATATCCTAAATCATTTACCTGATCCATTGTTGTTCTTCGCCAACGTTTGTAATATTGAGTATAAAACGATTTCGTGTAAACGTGATTTTTGTAAAAAGCACGATACAAACTATCAACTTCGAAAACATTTGGCTGATTCTCAAACATTTTCTGAATCCATTCGGGCTGTTGAGCCAAATCTTGTTGTGACGGTTTGTACGTCGATTGCCCAAAAGTGAAAGAGTAACAAAGCACAAATAGCGCTATAATTGATTGTTTCATTTAGATTATTTTGCACTAAAATAGTGACAGAAAGTTCGAAATTCAATTCAAAATTGGAATATTCTTGGTAGGCTAATTGGTATACGCTAATTTTAGAGAATCAAATTCTAATAATGGTTAAACGTATACTTCCTATTTTGATTGTTGTTTTAACGACAAGCGCATTTTCTCAAAATACATCAATTGATGTTTTACATTATGCACTTAAAATGCATGTGTATGATTCAACCAATAGAATTTCGGTAGAAGAGCAAATTGATTTTAATTGGTTAGATACCTTGCAATCACCTATGTTTGATTTGGAATCTTTGAATTCAAGGAGGAAAGGAATGGTTGTTTCTGCCGTAACAGATCATTCTTCAAGAGTTTCTTTTTTACAAGAGGGTGAACAGCTTAAAATTGTTGGACTCAAAGCTGTCGGAAGGAAGAAGATGTCACTTGTTGTGCAGTATGAAGGAATTCCTTCAGATGGATTAGTGATTAGTGCTAATAAGTATGGAGATCGAACATTCTTTGGCGATAATTGGCCCAATCGGGCACATTTGTGGTTTGCATGTAATGATCATCCTGCTGATAAAGCAACAATTGCTTATGAAGTTACTGCTCCAAAAAACTATGAAGTGATAGCTAATGGGGCATTTATTTCACGAAATGAAATTTCTGATACGGAAGCCAGAACGACTTATGAATCTTCAGTCGTATTGCCAACAAAAGTGATGGTAGTGGGAATTGCAAATTTTGAAATTAAGATTGTACCGAATAATGATTCATCTATAGAAATCAGTTCATGGGTTTATCCGCAAAACCGTGATAAAAGCTTTTATGACTTGGAGCTGGCAAAAGATATCTTTAATTATTATGTTTCTTGGATTGCACCGTATGAATATGAAAAACTAGCCAATGTGCAGTCAACAACGCGTTTCGGTGGTATGGAAAATGCTGGCTGTATTTTTTATGATGAGAATGCGTTCAATGGGAAACGTACAAGTGAAGCATTAATCGCACATGAAATCGCACATCAGTGGTTTGGTAATTCTGCATCAGAAGCTGATTGGCAGCACATTTGGTTGAGTGAAGGCTTTGCGACGTATTTTACGGACATATTTTTGGAACATAAATATGGTTCAGAAAGATCGCAAAAACAATTGGCGAAAGAACGTTCTGAAGTAATTGAATTTTATCGAAATTATCCGCATCCAATTGTCGATACGAATTACACAGAATTGATGGATTTATTGAACGAAAATTCCTATCAAAAAGGCGCTTGGATTTTACACATGTTGCGTCAAAAAATAGGGGATGAGCTCTTTCAAAAGTCAATCGTCAGCTACTATGAAAAATATCGCTTGTCGAATGCTAGTACATCTGATTTTATGGAAGTAGTTGAAGAAATATCTCAACAAGAGTTAGATCCGTTTTTTGATCAATGGTTGTTTCAAAGTGGACATCCACAGTTGAAAGTTTCAAAAAAAATAAAAGGAAAAAATTGTAAATTGAAAATTGACCAAGTTCAGCTTGAGACATTTAAGGATATTCCATTAAAAATCGAGATGGTTTTAGCGGATGGAACAAAAAGGTATGAAGAATTGATTTTGAACGATAAATCGCATGATTTCACATTCAAATGCAGTAAAAAAATTGTTCAAATAAATTTGGATCCGTTTGTTCAATTGCTTTTTGAGTTGAAATAAAATCAAAACAACAATTTATAAGGATGTTCCTGAATTGGGTGAATCTACAATTAGTTTAACATCTATTTGATCAGTATGTCTTTCCATTAGATCATAACCTGCGCCATTGGTTGCATAGTTTTTTGGAAGTCAAGTCCCATTGTCATGAATGATTAATTCGCAATCATCATTTGGGTTTTTCTGAAGTTGGCCTCTTGAAAATTCATCATTGATTAACCAAGTATTTACCCGATTAATTTTCAAAAAGTGAGAAGTACTGTAAACAATTTCTTCTGCCTTCGCGTCACTATTACCTTCATAAATGAATACTTTTAGACAAGCTTTCGATGACTTCAAGGAAAATAGATGAGCGGTTAAGTGACATTTTTCAATAATTGATAGGAATGATACAAAGAATGAACGACAAGGAATCAGAACTACAAGTTGAACAAGACAATTCAGTGAAGATAATGACTTTTAGTGTGAATTGAGTAAAACACTAGTCGATTTTTGAAAATACAACATCTACTCGACGATTTAATTGGCGAGTTTCTTCATCAACCTCCTCAGCACGAGGCATCGTATTACTAAATCCTGCATATTTTAAACGAGTTGGAGAAATTCCTTGTTGAACGAGCATTGTATAAACAGAATAGGCGCGTGATGCTGATAAAAATGGATCATTTGCACAACAAACATGACCGCGAATAAAAGCAAAAGCATTTTGATTGGCACTGAGAAAATCGTACAACCTCCAAATTTCATTTTCTGATCCAGTTAGAAGAACATCTTGACCCGGAACAAATTGAATATCTAAAACAATTGCATCTGAAGTATTTGAAACTAAACTATCAAGATTTACTTTTTCGAATTTATTGGTCGCCGGAATTTCTTCTTCAACAACACTTATCGCTTGCGCATAAATATAGGTCACATCTACGCGACGCCATTTTCGATAGTTGTTAACATTTTTGTTCAATGGGTATTCTTCACCAAAAGAATTTTTGGAATTAACAATTTCACCATTTGTTGTACAATAATTATAAACGCTTTGAAGGCGATTATTCGCTAAAATACGATTCATCTCTGAACTTCCAGTTGTGTCACAATATGCCGAAATGTTCGTAATAAATAGATCTCCTTCTGAAGAAATACGAAACAATGAATCCAAGGATTTTTTGCTTTGTTTGGTCAATTCATAATCGCCCAAGTGAAAATAAAGATGCAGCGTTTTTGATGTTTCTTGTGCCAAACTGTTCAATCCAACAACTAGAAGGCAAGTGAGAATTAACTTTTTCATAAAATGAATAACCACGTTAAGGTAAAATTGTTACATTCCCTGAAATTTGACATCAACACGTCGGTTGCGTTGACGGTCACTATCGTTTAGCTCTGGCGTAACCAACGGTTCTTTATTTGACATACCGATATAATCAAGTCGTGACTTCGACACCCCTAGTTTTATCAATTCTTGATAAACAGTTTTTGCACGTTTTTTTGACATTCGCATGTTTTTACCACAACACACATGTCCACGAATTAATATACTTGCATTCGTATTACGTTTCAGGAAATCAGCTAGATTTCGAATTTCTTTCAAACTTTTTTCATCCAAATCTGTAGTTCCTTCAAAAAACTCAACATTTAAAATATAGGGTGTTGCATTGTCAAGTGACGTTAAAATTTCTTGATGATTCGTATCTAGAACTTGTGGTTTAATTTCGGACAGGTTTAATTCTGTCGTATCAATTTCCTGTATTTCAATTACCACTGGTGTTAGTTGTTGATAATAAACATCAACACGTCTCCAATTTAAAAATGATTGTGCATCATACATACGACTTAATCCGTGTGCAACTTTTGGAATTGAACTGTTATTTTCTATGCCTAAGTTGCTAGAAACGTATTCCAACCTTTTTTTTGCTAAAGAATCATTGTAACGAGAAGATCCGACTGAATCGGTGTAAGCATATACCTTTTCAATTATGATTTCATTTCGATCTACTTTTTCTTTAAAAAGGGCTAGTTGATTTTGGGAGTATAGCGTTGGGACACTTTGACTTCTTTCAAAGTAAAATGATTTAATATTTGTTTGAGCATTACTCAAAAAACAAATAAAGAGTGTTAAAATATATAGTAGAATATGTTTCACGTTATTTTATACGGCTAACTAAAATCTTGGTTACAAAAAAAGGTGCTTAAAAAATAAGCACCTTTCTGTCAATTTATTAGATTGTCAATTATTTAAAAGTTGACAAATCAGCTTTACCGTTTACGGCAATTGAAGTTGTTTTTCCTGTGAAAGTTGCCTCACCAACTGATAATGTCATTGAATGAGGGAATAACAATCCATTTACCTCTTTGAAATCTCCATAAGTTGCTGTTGTTTCAACAGTTTCTTCTCCGTTCTTTTGGATAGAAATTGATTTCATTTTCATAAAGGTTTTTGTATTGAAATAGTCAAACGTTTCTGTTTCACCATCATTCAATTTAAGAACATACATATCAACACCATCTACGTTTTCGATTCCGATAAGTTCATATGTCATTCCTGTAGACGAATAGTTCATTTCAGGGAATAAACCAACTGATTTTTTCTTTGCAGCAATTTCTTCAGCTGTAAGTTCAGTTCTACCAGTTTGCATGTTTACTGAATAACCAGCTGTTCCATCAAAGTATGATTTCTGTAAAACCATTCCTTGTCCTTCCAATTTTTGTCCTTCTGTAGAAGGTGAAACCCATACTTTAGAATTTTTTAATGGGAAAGGAATTTGAGACATTGAAAGTTCTGTTTCTTCAACAACGGATTTAACTTTTTTCAATTTCTTCGATGCTGCTTTAAGTGAAGTTGTTTTCGTAACTGCGAAAATGTAGTTATCAATCAATACTTCTTTTTTAATATCAGCTGCTTTCATTTCCTTAACTTCGTTTCCAAAAGCATCAAGGAATTCAATTTTACCATCAGCATCGAATTGTTTCAAGCGATCAATAATCTCTTCATTACCAATTACAACAATGTTGCAATTTTTTGCTGTAAAGAATTTTTGGGCCATTGTTAAAACATCATCCTTAGAAATTGCTTCCAATCGTTTCAAATAACTTTGATAGTAATCTTTGTTTAAGTTATTCTTGATAATGTTCAATGCAAAACGAGCAATTGTTTGTGGATTTTCTAATGAACGTGAGAAGCCACCCGCCATTGAAGATTTTGTTAAATTCAATTCATCATCAGTAACATAACCGTTTGTGATTCTATCCAATTCAAATAAAATTTGAGTAATAGCTGAGTCACTTACATCGTTTCTGAAATTTCCACCAATTGATAACCAAGAACCATCTTCTGTAACATTCAATGAAGAATAACATCCGTATGTGTATGCTTTGTCTTCACGTAAGTTTTGCATCAAACGAGTACCAAATCCACCACCACCAAAAACACCGTTTAAAACAGTTAATGGTAATTGATTTTGATCTCCAGTACGAATATCCAATGGAAAAGAAACTTGGATTACTGATTGAACAGCTCCTGGTTTTTTAACAAAAATCACACGGTTTCCTTTGTTGAAATTACCTTTCCCAAGTTCTTGAGTGTAAGGTGCAACTCCAGATGTTTTAGCAAAATACTTATTTACTAAACTAGTAGCTTGATCTTTCGTAATGTCTCCTACAATAACTAAGTAACTTCCTTTCGTTGTGAAAATAGCTTTATAGTAGTTTAAAATATCATCACGTGTGATGTTTTTCAAACTTTCTTCAGTCATCACATCTCCATACGGATGATTTGTGAAGTTTACTTTGCGCTCAACATTATCAGCCATCGTTCCTGGGTCCGATTTTGCCGACATTAAGTTGGATTCATTTTGTTTTTTAACACGATCGAATTCACTTTCAGGGAAATTCGCGTTGTAGAAAACATCTGACATTAATTCCAAACCTTTGTCCATGTGTTTTGTCAAACAAGACAAGTACAAATTTGATTCAGAAGCCTCTAATGTAGCACCAATGTAATCTTTCTCACCGTCCAATTTATCTTTCGATCTTGAAGATGTTCCAGATAAAACCAATGAACCTGCTAATTCAGATAAGCCAGCTTTATTGCCTTCCGTAATCGGATCAGAACCCATAACGAAGTTGAAGGCAACTTTTGGTAATTTGTGATTTTCAGAAAGAATAACTGTGATACCATTTGCAGTTGTAAAAACTTCTGAATCTTTAATATTAATAGTTGGTGCTTTTGCTGCAGCAGGACGTACTGAACGATCCAATTGACCGAAAAGAACTGCGGGAACTAAAAGCCCTGTTAAAATAAATAACTTTTTCATCGTCAATATTATTTAGTCTCTTTTGGTAAATAATGCAAGATAACGCGAGCATCTTGTGTCAAATATTTCTTAGCAACACGAAGAATGTCTTCACGTGTAACTTTCATGTAACCTTCTAATTGCGTGTTTGCACGACTAGCAGAACCATAATAAACATGATTATCAGCTAAGTTTTCAGCAACTCCGGCAATAGATGAATTCGATGAAACTAAATCGTTTTCAATTTTGTTTCTTACTTTCTCAAATTCTTCTTGTGAAATCAATTCAGTTTTCATCAATTCGATTTGCGCATCAAATTCCATTTGAATTGAATCTAAACTTACGCCGTTAGCAGCGATTGCAGCAAAGATTCCAACACCAGCATCTTCTAAACCATAATTGAACGAAAACGCAAATGTTGCCATCTCTTTTTTCTCAACAATTGATTTATTGATTCTTGAACTTGCTCCACCAGATAATACTTCATTCATCATTTCTAAAGCATACATATCAGCATCAGTTTGCGCTGGGAATTTGTAACCCATAAACAAAGCAGGTAATTGAATATTGTCATAAACAACATCTTTAATTACACCGTTTAATTTCTCTGTATCTTTTGTTGGACGAGGTATAACAACTGGTTTACTTGCTAATGAAGTAATCAATTTTTTCGCTTCAGGATCTTTAGAATTCATGAAATCCTTCGTGTCAAATTTAGATTTTGCAATACCATAACGTTTTTCAAAATCAGCATCCGCTAAATTTTCAAAATCACGTAACAAGTTAATTGCTTGACCTTTTGGAATTGAACCGTAATATTTTTCAATCCATTTTTTTGTTTCGACAATGTTTAAATCTCCAGCAATTGAAAGCGTTGCATTTTGAGGAACGTAGAAAGTTTTGTAGAAATTCACATAATCTTCTTCTTGAGCCGCATCTAAATGTTCCATACTTCCAATTGGAACCCAATTGTATGGGTGAACTGTGAACATACGTTTGAACATTTCAGTAATGAAAGAAGCGTATGGTTGATTGTCAACTCGCTGACGTTTTTCTTCTTTTACGACACTTCTTTGCGTCTCAATTCCTGTATTATCAACTTTTGCGTGCAATAATCGCTCACTTTCCAACCATAAACCAAGTTCTAATTGATTAGAAGGCAAGATTTCGTAGTAGTACGTTCTGTCTTGAGAAGTATTGGCGTTTAATGTTCCACCATTTTTCTCAACAAGTTCAGAATATTCACCACGACCAATATTGGCAGACCCTTCAAACAACAAGTGTTCAAAGAAATGGGCAAAACCTGTTCGCTCAGGAGTTTCATTTTTAGACCCAACATGATACAGAATTGAAACTGCTACATTTGGAGTTGAGTGTTCTTCATGTAAAATTACATGGATGCCATTCGGAAGGTCGTACTCAACGTACTCAATCTTCTTCTGTGCTTGAGTTGATAAAGCAACAAATGCTAATAACCCAGTTACGATTGTTTTTTTCATTGATAAATAGGATTTATATCACGTACAAAGAAAGTTAGATTTTTTGAATTGAGAGGCCTTTGTTGATATACGGATGATTCTTTGTGCAAGTGGTTGAATGAATGGATTTCCTTTGGCAAGAAAATTGCTAACTTTGAGTCGATGAAAAAATTAGCTCTTCTTTTATTGTTGCTTTTAACGTGGAATTCACACGCTCAGAAAGTGGTTCCCTTTGTTGATTTTAACTACTATTTCAGAACATTTGAAAATGATAATTTTCGACAATTGGAATTTCAGCGTATTAGAGAATTCAAAGCAGGTGATGATTTAGTAGCTTACATCGATACGAAAGGTAATTTGCGCATTTACGATGGAAAAGAACGTAAGGATATCTCAAATTTGAATGTTCAGTACAAAGTTTCGGATCATTTATTGGCCTACAATATCGGAGCGACCTTGAATATGTGGGACGAAGGGAAATTAAGTACTTTGACTTATTTTGGACGCAATTATGAGGTGAAAGACAGTTTAATTGTATTTGAAGACACGCGTTTCAACACACTAAATGTTTATTGGCATAAAGAGATATTTACCTTGTGTACGGTTGTAGATGACATCTATATGCCAGAAACAATTGGGGAAAATATTGTGGTTTTTAAAGATAACGGCAATTTTTATAAGGTTTTCTATAATGGGAAAATTCATGATTTAGGTGTTTGGAATGGTGCCATTGACTTTCAAGCTGGAACGGATATTCTTTGTTTTAATGATCCAACCCAACGATCATTTGCGATTTTTGAAAACGGCCAATTCTTGGATGTTGAACAAAATTTTATGGGCAAATACAAATCGGGTAGAGGGTTCATCGTCTATGAGGATTTGAATGGAAATTTGAAGATGTACAAAGCAAACGAAACCACTGAATTATCTAATTTTTCAGCGAAATTTTGGGAAGTAAAAGACGATTTAGTTGTTTGGGGTGAGAACTCTTTTGTGTTTGCGTATCAAAACGGAACCAAAATTCAAGTTTCAAATTATACACCTAAAGATTATTTGTTGAAAAACAATGTATTTGCTTTTCGAAATCAAATGGGCGGAGTAAGTGCACTAATTGACGGAAAAGTGCACGAAATCACCAATCAACCGAATGCTGAATATGAAATTTACGGAAATTTAGTTCTTGTGAAACTATTTAATAATTCCTACATCGTATTCAAAAACGGTAGAAAATATGAAGCGTAAAATGCTTATTTTAATTGTTCTGTAATTACAGATTTTTCAGTTAATCCAACATTTTCCCAAACTAAATTACCTTTTTTATAAAGGTGAAGTAAAGGGATCGAATTTACATTCAAGGCTTGAGAAAGCTCAGGATTTTCATCCACATCAATGCGAACAATTGTCACCTTACCTTTGTAATCTTTTTCTATCTCTGCAACAATAGGAGCTAATTTTTTACAAGGTCCACACCATTCAGCTGAAAAATCAACTAGAACGTATCCATCACTGGTTACCAATTTGGTATATTCTTCTTGTGTTAAACCACTCGATTTTTCAACAGCATTTGCAAGTGGTAATCCTTCATTGTTCCACGCCATGAATCCACCATCTAATTCATACACTTCTTGAAAACCATTGTCCAATAGTGCTTGACTAGCTTCTGCACTTCTTCCACCACTTAAGCAATAGATGAATACTGGTGCATTTTTGTCTAAACTAGCTAATTGATTCACGAAATCAGATCCATTCCAATCAATATTTATTGCATTCGCAATTGAACCTTCTTGAAATTCTTCAGGTGTACGAACATCAATTAATTGCGCTTCTGGTGTGGCGTTTAATTTTTCTAAAAAATCTTTCGGATCAATCGTTGATAATTTTCCTGTGCCGTTTGAAGAGCACGAAGTGATTGTTAAAATTACTAAAGATAATAATGGTAAAATAAATGCTTTCATGGATAAAATTTTTGATAAAGATACAACCTAGAATCTACTTGTGTGAAACTTTTGTTACGTACTAAACTTCAATGATTCATTCATGCGTTTTTGCAGAATCGGCAATTAAATTGTTTAGTTCGTTCATTTCATCATCCGTTAAATGACGCCATTTGCCAATTTCAGTGTCCAATTTGATGTTCATGATGCGAATACGTTTCAATTTTACAACCTCATAATTCAAGAATTCACACATGCGACGAATTTGACGATTCAATCCTTGCGTCAGAATGATTTTAAACTTGAAAAGACTTATTTGCTCAACGTTGCATTCACGTGTTACAGTATCCAAAATTGGAACGCCTGAACTCATTTTTTGAATGAATTGTTTTGTAATTGGTTTGTTTACTGTAACTATGTATTCCTTTTCGTGATTGTTGCGCGCACGTAAAATTTTATTGACTATGTCACCGTCACTTGTCAAGAAGATTAATCCTTCACTCGCTTTATCTAAACGTCCAATTGGAAATATGCGCTTTGGATACTTGATGAAATCAATGATGTTGTTTTTTTCGCGTTCCGTTTCTGTTGTACAAACAATTCCTATCGGTTTATTAAAAGCCAAATAGGTATGTTTTTCAGTTGGTTCCGCAATCAGCTTTCCATCCACGCGTACTTCGTCTGTAGGATTGATTTTTGTTCCCATTTCTGGTACTTTCCCATTAATAGTAACTCTTCCTTCTTCGATTAACTTATCGGCAGCGCGACGTGAGCAAAATCCAGCTTCGCTTAAAAATTTATTGATACGGGTTCCTTGTGTTTCGTCCATTCCAACTTTTTGGCAAAAATACTTCCAAAATCTGAATTCCAAATTATAAATTATAAAGTATCTTTGTCACTTGTGGATGCAATTTACAGCATCATTATTCCGAATTTTCAAACAACAACACTATGAATAACTGGTTTACAGTAAAAGTTAAATACACGAAACAATTAGACAACGGAACATTTAAACGTGTTTCTGAACCTTATTTATTAGCCGCTATGACATTCACGGATGCAGAGGCGCGAATCTATGAGGAATTAGGAAGTATTATTAAAGGAGAATTTAACGTTGTCGGAATTACACGAACTGAGATTCACGATATTTTCGCATATGACGATGCTGATATTTGGTACAAAGTAAAAATTACTTACGAAAGTGAAGCAGGAGGAATGGATGGAGAAGAAGCAAAAGCGAAAAAAGTTGCTCAAAACTTCTTGGTTTCTGCACATTCTGTAAAAGATGCTTACGATCGAATCAAAGAAAGCTTATCGACTTTAATGGTTGATTTTAAAATTCCTTCAATTATCGTTTCACCGATTGTAGAAATTTTCCCGTATACAGAAAACTTGGATCGCGAAATTGAGCGTCGTCCAATGGAAACAGTTGCAGCTTTTGAAGAAGAAGCTCCATCACCAAAAGGAAAAGTGTTCTCTGCACCAGGATCTGATGTTGATGATGAGTTCGAAGAAGAATTAGAAGAGGAAATCGAAGAGGATGATTCTGAATTAGAAGACGAATTTTCTGACGAAGATTAATAATGAAGGAATTTCTCGATCTTTTAAGAAACGATCATCACCAATTTGACCAAGGTAAATTAGAAGATTATTTTGGGTCAGAACCATTTGCGCTTGTGGCTAAATGGCTTCGAGAAGCGATCGAACGTGGCGTGTCTGAACCAAATGCGATGAGTATTTCAACAATTGGTTTGGATGGATTTCCGCATTCACGTATCGTTTACTTGAAAGAACTACTCGAGGAAGGTCCGATTTTTTACACGAATTACAACAGTGCTAAAGGAAAAGCTTTAGAAGCGAATCCAAAAGTTCACGCCTTGATTTTCTGGCCAGGAATGGAACGTCAAATAAGTATCACTGGAACTGTAGAAAAAGTTCCTGAAGAAATGAGTGACGAATATTTTCAATCACGTCCTTGGGGAAGTAAAATTGGTGCTTGGGCTTCACAACAAAGTGAGGAATTGGCATCGCGTGATGAATTGGAAAATCGTGTAAAAGAATTGGCTGAATTATTTCCTGTAGAAGTTCCGCGTCCTCCACATTGGGGCGGTTACGTAATAAAACCTGTTCAAATTGAATTTTGGCAGGGAAGAGCTTCTCGCTTACATGATCGAATTGTATTTGAATTAAACGATGGTAACTGGAGAGTTTTCCGCAAGAATCCATAAGGAATGTACGAAATAAAACCAATTGTCTTTACCTTGTCGAATGGGATTCGTGTTGTTTATTTACACGCTCCTGCTCAAGTTGCACACCTAGGAGTTACAGTTCTTGGTGGTTCACGATTTGAGTTGCCTGGTGAAGATGGATTGGCTCATTTTCTAGAGCATTGTATTTTCAAAGGCACAAGTAAACGTAAAGCATTTCACATTCTTTCGCGCCTTGATTCAGTTGGTGGAGAATTGAATGCCTATACAGCAAAAGAAGAAATTTGTGTGTATGCTTCTTTTACGAAAGAGCATATTCGAAGAGCTTCTGAATTATTGGCAGATATCACGCTAAATTCAAATTTCCCTTTAAAGGAAATCATTAAAGAGAAAGAAATTATTCTTGACGAAATCAATTCGTATTTGGATAGTCCGAGTGATAAAATTTTCGATGATTTTGAAGGTTATTTGTTTGAAGGACATGCATTAGGAAATAATATCTTGGGGACAAAAGAACGTGTGCAAGGTTTTACCCGCGATCATTTGGTGGATTATGTAAAACGCTTTTTCACTGCTGATAACATGGTAATTTCCTTCGTTGGAGATTTATCACGCAATAAATTGGAAAAGATTCTGGAGGAAGATTTCAAGCATTGTCCAGCAGGAAATCATGTTCCAGTGATTGAAAAATTTGAACCACGAAAAGCTTTTCACATTCGCTCAAAAGAAGCAAATTATCAAGTACATGCAATCGTCGGTGGTTTGGCTCCAAATTATTTGGATGAATCACGTCGTGGAATGACAATGATGACGAACATTTTGGGAGGTCCAGCATTGAATTCGCGTTTGACTTTATCGATTCGTGAAAAATATGGTTATTCGTACAACGTTGAAGCAAATTACACACCGTATGTTGATACAGGCTTTTGGAGTGTTTATTTGGGGACCGATCCAAAATACATTGATAAATCCTTGGCATTGATTCGTAAAGAATTGAAATTACTAAGAACTAAAAAACTTGGAGTATTGCAATTGAATCGTGCGAAGGAACAATTAAAAGGTCATTTGGCTTTGGGCTTGGATTCGAATTCTGGTTTAATGCTTGGTTTAGGTAAGTCATTGTTGTTATTCAACCAAATTGACACGATTCAAGAGATTTACGCGGGAATCGATAAATTGACAGAAATTGAGTTGATGGAAATTGCTAACCGTTATTTCTCAGAAGACAATTATTCGGAACTCGTTTTTGATTTGCAGGAAGATTAATCCTTTATTCTATAAAGTGTTCTTCTATCATCATTAATCATTACCCATTTATAATCTTGGAAATAATCTTCATTTTCTTTCGAGAAGGTGTACTTTAATCCAAAACAACACGTACACGCACAATTACCTCCATAACCGATAAACTTTAGGTTAATAATCGAATCGCTTTCTAAGGAAGCATCACCAAGGAACTTATGACAACAATTCGATGTTATTTGGGTCGAAATAATCCACATCGAATCATTTTTAACGACAGATTCGACACGTTCGATTATTCCTTCGTGTTCTCCAGAGCAATCACTACCAGTAACAGATTGTAATCGTAAACCAGAATAACTCCATAAAGCAATTTGGAATCCAGTCTCAGGAATGGCCATTGTACCGAAAAGGATTTGTCCATCCATTGAACTATTAATCAAGATAGTATCCGTTTCTTTTACTTCCATTAATTGAGGGTCTTTTGGATAAACAATTAAAATTGTATCCGATTGTGCCCAACAAATCATGTTGAAACTAAAAAAACTGAAAAATAGGATGAATTTCATACCTGAAAATTAAAGAAAATTAAAATAGGATTGAAAAATGAGTGTGTTTTTAAGTTTTTATTCAAAAAAATCAGAAATAATTAAAATAAATAGGGGGTTGTTGATAAAAAAGTGTAAAAAAATGAGCTGACCCCCTAAAAAATGATGTAGATTTGCAAAAAAAATCTTTTTAGCATGGCGACCAAAAGACAAAAAGCGTATCAAGATGTGTTGAATCGTACTCCGAAACACATTGATTATGACGGAAGAGTATCCGAATTATTTGGTAAAAACGTATTTCACATTGAAGTGATGCGTGAATATTTACCATCAGAAGCATTTAAATCGATGCAAGAATCGATTCAAAATGGAACACGTTTAGATCGGAAAATGGCTGACCAAGTTGCCTCAGCGATGAAAGATTGGGCATTGACAAAAGGTGCTACACATTACACACACTGGTTTCAACCATTAACTGGTTCAACAGCTGAAAAACATGATGCGTTCTTCAAGCCAGTTGGTCCAGGAAGAGCAATGGAGAAATTTGACGGAGATTTATTAGTTCAACAAGAACCAGATGCATCTTCTTTCCCAAATGGAGGAATTAGAAATACATTCGAAGCACGCGGTTATACTGCTTGGGATCCATCTTCTCCAGCTTTCGTAATTGGTAAAACATTGTGTATTCCAACAATTTTCATCTCTTATACAGGTGAGTCGTTGGATTACAAAATGCCATTATTGAAAGCGTTACATGCTGTTGATCAAGCAGCAGTTGAAGTGTGTCAATACTTTGATAAAAACGTAACAAAAGTAAACGCAACTTTAGGTTGGGAACAAGAATATTTCTTAGTTGATCAAGCATTGTTCAACGCTCGTCCAGATTTGATGATGACAGGAAGAGCATTGTTCGGACACGCTGCAGCGAAAGGTCAACAATTGGAAGATCATTATTTTGGATCAATTCCAGATCGCGTAACTGCTTTCATGCGTGAGTTTGAAACTGAAGCGATTTTGTTAGGAATTCCAGTTACAACTCGTCACAATGAGGTTGCACCAAATCAGTTTGAGTGTGCGCCAATGTTTGAAGAGTGTAACTTAGCAAATGACCACAACTTATTGTTGATGGACTTGATGGAGAAAATTGCTCGCAAACATGATTTCCGTGTTCTTTTACACGAAAAACCATTTGCAGGAGTTAATGGTTCAGGAAAACACAATAACTGGTCGTTAGGAACAAATACAGGTGTTAACTTATTAGCTCCAGGAAAAAATCCTAAAACGAATTTGCAATTTTTGACATTCTTCGTGAATACAATTAAAGCAATTCACGATCACGCTGATTTATTACGTGCATGTATCGCATCAGCAGGAAATGATCACCGTTTAGGAGCAAACGAAGCACCACCGGCTATTATTTCTGCATTCATTGGTTCTCAATTGTCTACGTTATTAGATGATATCGAAAAAAATGTGAAAGCTGGTAAAATGACACCAGAGGATAAAACGGAATTGAAATTAAACATCGGTAAAATTCCACAAATCATGTTGGATAATACAGATCGTAACAGAACTTCTCCCTTTGCCTTTACAGGAAATAAATTTGAGTTCAGAGCAGTTGGTTCATCTGCAAACTGTGCTTCTGCAATGATTGTGTTGAATACAATTATGGCAAAACAACTACAAGATTTCAAAGTTTCTGTTGACGGACGCATCGATAAAGGTGAAGCGAAAGACGAAGCTATTTTGAAAGAACTTCAAAAATTGATTAAAGAATCGAAAAAGATTCGTTTTGAAGGAAATGGTTACGGTGACGAATGGGTGAAAGATGCTGAGAAACGTGGCTTGAAAAACTTGAAAGATACACCACGCGCTTTACAAGTTTGGGGTGAGAAAAAAGTTGCAAAATTGTTCAACGATATGAACGTTTTAACACCAAGAGAGTTGGAAGCACGTAAAGAGATTGAATTTGATAGTTACATCTTGAAAATTCAAATTGAAGCACGTATCATGGGAGATGTTATTCAATCTATGATTATTCCAGCGGTTGTTGATTACCAAAATCGTTTGATTAAAAACGTTGAAGGTTTGTTCTCTGTTCTTGGTGATAAAGCAGGAAAAGAAGCAGCGAAAACTCAAATTGAATTGATTCAACGCATTGCAATTCACACAAATAAAATGAAAGCATCTGCTGATGCAATGTTGATGGCTCGAAAAGCAGCTAACAAATTGTCTCATGCAGAAGATAAAGCATTTGCTTACTGCGATACTGTGAAAGTTCATTTTGAAGAAATTCGCTACCACGCAGATAAATTGGAATTATTGATTGATGACGAATCATGGCCATTACCAAAATTCCGTGAAATGTTATTTACACGTTAATACAATTAATTATCATTTTAAGAAAGCCTTGTACCGTTTGTTCGGAGTGAGGCTTTTTCAATTATAAGAAGTAGATTGTTGATAAACTTTCGCACTTTTTTCTAGTTGATTTTAATGATCTTGTTACCTTTGTTTAAATTAATTCTAAATAAGGTGCACGTCATTTTAGCAGATAGTAACGATTTGGTTAGAGTAGGGATGAGAACTATTCTGAATGCGCATGGCGGTTTTAAAATCGTTGGTGAAGCAAAAGATAAAGCTGAATTGATTGATCTTGTTAAGAATTTTGGTGCTGCCGTTGTGTTAATTGATTATACGTCTCCCGGATTCGATATCGACATTATTCCAAAAGTTATTAGTCAAAACAAGCTAGTGAAATTCTTAGCAATTACACCAGAGCAATCTGCTCAAACCTTGGTGGATGCTTTGCGTTCAGGAGTTACAAGCTATGTGAAAAAAGATTGTGATTTGGCTGAAATCATCAATGCAGTTGAGGAAACAGGACATGGAAATAAATTCTTTTGTGGACAGATTCTAGAAACGATTCAACGCGCTTCTATTGATGTAAACGATATTGACTTTGAATCTTTTTCGTGTGAACCAGTTATTTTATCTGAACGAGAAAACGAAATTATTGTTTTGATTGCTGAAGGAATGACGAATGGACAAATTGCTGAACAGTTATTTTTAAGTAATCACACAATCAATACCCATCGTAAAAACATCATGGGGAAATTGGGTGTAAAGAATACCGCTGGAATCGTTATGTATGCTGTAAAGACCAATTTGGTTTCGCCGAATAAGTTTTTGTTTGCAGCGGATAATAATTAATTCGATAGTGAACTAAAGATTTGAATAATTGAATCTTCCATTTCATTTATTCATCATTTCGTTTAATTTTTAATAAAATTTTCAATTGCCATTGAACCAATGTATCTTTGGAATGTATCAGGTCTAAAATAAACGGATCAATGAAATTACTTTTGTTCATAGCTTTGATTGTTAGCGCAAGTTTTTCTTTCGCTCAAGTGAACAATCAAAATGAAAATTCGGCACCTGCGACAAATAGCAATGTATATAATAATTCAAATAATTCGAATACAATTCAAATTGCTGTTCCTGCATCGATTGAAGATGAAAATGAAAAGGATTCCCTTCAAGTGGAAGAATTGAAAATTCAATCGAGTTCTAAAAAATATAAATCACTTGAATCAAAGCAGGAAAAAGCACTAATGGATAAGGAAGTTGATCAATCATCAAGTCAATCTCAAAAAGTATCTCAAAGTGCAGTTTCTTTCACACTTTCAAAACAACAATCATCGACGCAACGAACGCAACGAACACCATCTGCGGCCCAGCAAACACAGATGAATCAAGTTGTTGATGATTTAGAACAAAATGCTCCAGAATCGTTTGAATTTCATTATTTCAAGTATGTTGCAGGAAATTACAATGTTGCATTAATTGACGATCTTAAAAAAGCTGAAAGTCTTCGTCCACAAAATTCGGATGTACAAATTCAAATGGCTGCTTACAACATCATTGTAAATGATCAAACGAATGCGCAAGTGTATTTGGAAAAGCTAATCAAATCAACACGTTTGAGTCAAGAAGTATTAGATTATGCGGAAGATTTACTTAAATCTGCTCCTGATAAAGGAACCTTGATTACGCATGGATTTGACGATACGTATGCGTGCTATTATTTGCAAACTGTAAAGAAAGTTAGGTCAGATGTTCGTTTGATTTCGTTGGATTTTTTACAAAGTGAAAAGTACCGAACGGATTTAAAAACAGCAGGTTACGTGCTTTCAGAAAAAGTACTTATTGATGTTGCATATCTTCAAGAGTTCTGCTCGAAAAACGAATCGAAAGGTTTGGCTATTTCGATGACAACACCGAAGGAATATTTAGTGCCAATTCAACAAAATCTATTTGCAGTAGCACTTGTATTTGAGTACCATAAAGAATTGACTTACAATAACTTTTACCGCAACGATTACTTGTGGAATGAAGAATTATCAAAAACATTAATTAATAAAGCAACAACGGATAAAGCAAAGCAGCTTTCAGCGAATTACTTACCAATGTTGTTGTTTTTGCATAAAACATATTCCGAATCAAAAGAAACAGAAAAGGTTAAAGAAGTTGATGAAGCAATGGATAAAGTTGCTGTACAATGTAAAAAATATGATCAAGTGAAAAAATTGAAAGGTTCGTATTGATGAAAATTTTCAGAGCACAACATAACACGTTCACTGACGAGGAGTTGATGCAAGCGATCTCAAAAGGGGATAAGCGAGCATTCGATGAATTGTACAACCGTTATGCGGCTGCTTTGTTGCGTTATTTTATGCGCATGTTATGGAAAGACCGTGAGAAATCTGAAGATTTTGTTCATGATCTTTTTGCGAAAATTGTCAATAAACCTGAATATTTTGATCCTACACGTTCGTTTAAAACATGGGTGTATTCCGTTGCGAATAACATGTGTAAGAACGAATACAAAAAAGCGGAAGTTCGCAAAGGAATGTCGAATGGTTTAGACAATCATTATGCATTGTCAGATACAAGTGTGAATGTGATGAATGAAGTACAAGATTCGTTCTTTCAAGAAGCATTTGTAAAGAATTTAGCAGAATTAGATGATAAACACAAGGAAGCATTCAGTTTGCGTCACATAGAAGGTTTATCTATCAAAGAAATTGCTGAAGTATTGGAAATCAATGAAGGAACGGTGAAATCACGTTTGTTTTATGCGACCAAATACTTGGCAGAAAGTTTAAAAGAGTTTAATCCTATAGAAAATCGTTAGATGGAAAAGGAATTAGTAAATACAGTTTTAGAAAAAGAGTTCAATGAACTTTCAAGCAACGAGCGTGTTGCCTTGAATGACTATTGTAATTCTGAAGAGGAGTTTGAGCAATTGAAAATGGTTTTTTTAAGTGTCGAATCATTGAAAAAATCGGAAACAGTTCAGCCACGCGTCGAAACCAAAAATTCGTTGGATGATGTTTTTGCGCAAAAACATGGGCACAAGCCAAGAGCAATTTGGTACAATTCTGCTTTGGTTGTATTGTATCCAACTGAAAAGGCATTCGTTAAACGTCCGTTAGTACAAATTGCGGCAGCTGCTCTTTTGTTATTGTTAGCCTATCCGCTTATTAATTCCACAAAGATTCAAGATCAGTCGGAAACTCAATTGGCAGAAGTAAAAATTGAGAAAGAAAACGTGAAGCCTTCAACTACGAAAACTTCAAATACAGAGTCTGAAAGTACAGTTGTTGAACCAGCGATTGAACCAATTGTTCAGACGCGCTCGGTAGAAATGGAAACTGTATATGAAGATGTTATGGTTGCAGCAGCTGAAATGTCTGTTGAAGAGTATCGTTCAGAACCTGAAGCTGTTTATGCAGCAGTTCCTGTAGCAGCAGAACGACCTGATGGAATTTATACGGGAAGTTCAAGCGTTACTTTTTCTCAACCTGCAAGTGCTCAACCGCAAGTGTTTGATTTGTTAACGACAACTTTTTAAGTAGCTTTTACAATTTGACAATGAAATGTTCTTTCACTTGTTGTGGACGTTTCAAAACAATTCCCATTCGGAAAAGATCCATTGTCACATGGTAATCTGGATGTTGAACAAACCAATTCCAAGCATTAAGCATCGAATCACTCCAACGAATATCGTCTAAAATAAAAATCGTATCGTTGTGCGTGAATTTTTCCAATAGTTGCATGTACTTTTTCAATGCTTCACCATCATGATGTCCATCCACAAAAACTAAGTCAAAGGATTTTCCTTCGCAAGCTTCAATAAATGCATCAAAAGTGCCCAATTTGCTCTGAACAGAATTAATATCAAACGTTTTGATGTTTTTTATGGCTTGATTTCTTGTCTCAGAACATGCTTCAACAGTAATCACAGTTGATGTTGGATTTCCACTCGCCAAATGAATCGTTCCAATCCCCAAAGAAGTTCCAAATTCTAAAATTGTTGACGGCTGATAATACTTGGCCAGTTTGAAAAGCAAATCGCCATATTTTCCTTTGGATGAACTTGTTTTGAAAATCTGGGAAATTTTACGTTCGTTGCCTAAATACTTTGATCCAGCTCCAAAATCTTCGATGTGAATGGTAGAATTGTTCGATTTCAATTGCTTGAAAAGGTCTTTTCGTTTCTGGTAGAACACAGAATCAATTGGGATTTTCAAACATTTATCTGTAAAATCATAGACAAATGGTGAATGTGTGCCATGTCGACCCTTGGCATTCCACCGATAATTTATATATTCGAAAATTATATTCACGGTACAAATTAAAGAAAACTTTATCCAAATCATGTCACATCAATTCACTGAGCAAGAAATTAATTCGCAAAGAGAAAAAGTTTTTAATGAAAATCCTTCATTAGAACTGGTAGCGCCATGTAAATTGGGTGAAGGTATTTTGCGTTTATCAAATGAAGAAAAAGCGAAGTACATTGAAAAATACATTCAGAAAAATGTACCTATTTGCTTTTTTATTCCTGCGTCTGGTTCAGGGTCAAGAATGTTTGAATTTCTTTATGCGTTTTTAGAAGAGCCAAATGACGAGAATAGATCTAAAGTTGAGCGTTTTTTGAATTCAATCAGTGATTTTGCATTTTTCAAACAATTACCGAAGGATAAACAACGTGCGATTAAAGAACAAACGATTGAATTTGAGGAAATCGTTTCTTACATTTTGAACCAAGATGGCTTGGGTTATGGCCATTTACCCAAAGGATTAATTCCATTTCACAGCAATGATCCTTTTATATTAAATCCATTTCAAGAGCAATTATTACAAGGTGCGCAATTAGAAAATGATAAATTTTCTTTTCATTTTACCATTCAATCGGCCTTTGAAAAAGAAATCCGCAGTGGAATTGAACACATTGAAGGATTGAGTGGAACAAACTACAATGTTGATTTTACCGAACAATCGATTAAGACCAATTCAATCGCCTTTGACGAAACAAAGAATGTATGTTACAGCGAGAAAAATGAATTGATTTCGCGTCCAGCAGGACACGGAGCTTTGTTGTCTCATTTAAATGAAATTGAAGACGAAATCGTTTTTATTAAAAACATTGATAATCTTCAACATTATAAAAATTCTGATTTAGCAATTCAAACATGGAAACTTCTAGGTGGATTATTGTTGGATTTTAAATCAGAGGCAAAAGAAATCTTTGAATCACCAAGTGTGGAAGGCTTGCAAAAATTGAACGAACGTTTCCAAGTATTTTCTGAAAGTCAATTAAAAGATATCAAAACCGACGATTGTATCAAAGCATTATTGAATCGTCCTGCTCGAGTTTGTGGAATGGTGAAAAACGAAGGTCAACCAGGTGGTGGTCCATTTTGGGTAAATGACAATGGTGTTGTAACTAAGCAGATTGTTGAGAAAGCTCAAATTTCAATGAAAGGAGATCAATACCGTTTGATGGTTCAAAGTACGCATTTCAATCCAGTTATGATTGCTGCATCTTCTATTTCATTGGACGGACAAAAGTTTGATTTAATGGATTACAAAGACGATTCAAAATACTTCATCGTACGCAAAAAACATCACGGTAAAGCAATTCGATTCTTGGAATTACCAGGTTTATGGAATGGCAGTATGTCGAATTGGAACACATTGTTCTTGGAAATTCCTTCAGAAACATTCAGTCCTGTTAAAACTGTTTTGGATTTATTGGAAGATGCTCACAAGGCTTAGATACTTAGCAGTTACAAACTTTTTAATACAATTTCTGTCTTTTTAGCATGTATTGAAGCAGAATTTGTTCAAATCCAACATTGATATCTGCAGCCATAAAATCAATTTGATAGTTGGTGCAGCGCATCTTTAATTCATTAAAATATTTCTCAACTGATTCGTGATAAAAGTCTTTTATTTCAGCAGGTTGAAGTTTCATACTTTCACCCGTTTCCATGTCAACCAAATTGTATGGACGATTGTCCAATTCAAAGTCAACTTCCATTTTCTTATCCACAACATGAAATAAAATCACTTCATGCTTGTTGTGTTTCATGTGCTGAATTGCTTGAAATAACTCATCCAAATGATTTGGATCATCCAACATATCCGAGAAAATAATAATCAAACTACGTTGGTGACACAATTCTGCAACATCGTGTATTGCTTGAATCGCGTTCGTTTCTTTTTTCGCACCTTCTGAATACTGCGTCATTCGCTTTTCCAATTCACTATACAAATAGCGATGATGCGCCATTGAAGATTTAGCTGCAGTGTGTAATTCTAACTTGTTCGAGAAAAACGATAAGCCAACAGCATCACGTTGTCGCTTTAACAGTTCAATTAATGAAGCCGCAGAATAAACTGAATAGTCGAATTTATTGAGTTCAGCGTCTTTAGGAAAATACATCGAACTTGAGCAATCAATCACAATTTGGCAACGCAAATTCGTTTCTTCCTCATATTTCTTCGTGAATAATTTACCGCTTCGAGCATACAATTTCCAATCGATGTGGCGTGTTGATTCACCTTTGTTGTATAAGCGATGTTCCGCAAATTCAACCGAAAAACCGTGAAAAGGACTTTTGTGTAATCCTGTAATAAATCCTTCAACCACTTGTTTGGCAAGTAGCTCAAGATTTCCAAAATGGGCGAGTTTTAATCGATCGATGTTCTTATTCACGACTTAAAAATAAGGATTAATTTTTAGAACGCACCGCTAAAGAATCAGTATGTTTGTAATTATACAAAATTGTAAAATTGAAGAATAGAACTTATTATACGCAACGCATTGATGCATGTAAAATTGAACATGCAAAGGCAAAACGGTCTTATCAATTAATTGGAACCTTTCGATTAATCGCTTTTCTAATCGCCTTTCTTTCGTTGTACTTTTTTTGGGGAAGTTCGTTGTCATTTATTGGATTTGGAATTTTCTTCATTACGTTTTTAATCTTGGTGAATCTTTCTGCTAATGCGAAGTATCAGCGTGACAAATGGAAGAAACTAATTGAAATAAACGAAGAAGAAATCAACGTTTTGAATGGCGATTGGTTGCATTTTGAGGAAGGGAATGAATTCAAAAACGCACAGCATGCATATGCTTTGGATATGGATTTATTCGGAAAGAAAAGTATTTATCAATTGTTCAACCGTACGGTTTCTCGAAAAGGTTCAAATTTATTAGCGCATCAATTGATGTATGGAACAGAAAATCAAGCTTTGGCAAATGAAGCAATTGAAACGTTCTCAAACGAACAAGATTGGTGTCAAGAATTTTTGTCAGAAGGTTTGGTGTTTGATAAAGCAGAATTAGATCGATCATTCGAGAAGATTACAACAATTGAAAGCCCTGAAACGAAAGAAGCGATTTTTATGCGTTATGCGATTCCTCTTTTTTCAATTGCCGCAACGGTTTTGGTGAGTATGAATGTTATTTCCGGAACTGTTTTCAGTTTTTACATCACCTTTGCTTTGGGACTTATTGGAAAGAATTTCTCAAAAGTGAATGTGATAACGACTCAGGTTACAAGTTATGCAAGCCAAGTGAAAATGCAGCAGCGCCAATTGGAATTGTATCAGAAACTAAAGTTGAATCCTGGTTTACTTTCACAAAGTCAAGAGGCCTTATTTAAAGATGAGCTAAATTTATTGCAATCATTGAAGGAACTGGAGAAAATTCAAAATCGTATGGATTTTAGAATGAATCTACTCGTTGGAACGATTTTGAACTTTTATTTGGCGTGGGATTATCATGTTATTCATCAATGGAATCAATGGAAATCGAAGAATCAACGTAATTTGAGTCAATGGGAAGAGCAATTAGCGCAATTAGAAGTCTGGATTTCAGGTGCAGTTTATCGCTTTAATTTTCCAGAAACGTGTTATGCTAAATTTTCTGAGCAAGATGCAATCAAAATAACTGAATTGGGCCATCCGTTCGTTCAGTCGCAAAAACGTGTTTCGAATGATGTTGAAATGAATGAAGAGAACCATTTTTTGATTATCACAGGTCCTAATATGGCTGGGAAAAGTACTTATTTGAGAAGTTTAGGTTTAGCTTTTATTTGTGCGAATGCAGGTTTTCCAATCTTAGCGAAAAATTGTGAAATTCCGCAAATGAGTTTGTATTCCTCCATGCGAACTACTGATGATTTAACGGTTGAAAGTTCCTATTTTCATGCTGAATTAACTCGACTACGATTTATTATGGACGCAATTGAAAGAGGGGAGAAAGTCTTTATCATTTTGGATGAAATTTTGAAAGGAACAAATTCAAAAGACAAAGAAATTGGTTCAGCTAAATTCTTAGAAAAATTAAAATCACTGCATGCAAAAGGAGTGATTGCTACACACGATTTATCTCTTTGTAATCTTGCATCAAATAATGTCGCTTATAAAAATTGGTATTTCGATTCAACAATTGAAAATAATGAACTGAGTTTCGATTATAAAATTAGAAATGGAGTTTGCCAAAATATGAATGCTTCATTTCTTTTAAAGAAGATGAAATTGGTGGATTAAAGTTGTTAATTTTTACTTAGAACATTTGAATTATAAAAATAGTTGCTAAATTAACATTCGATTAATAAAACGATTTACTCAAGTAAAAACTCCAGTTTACCATGGATGATTTAGGCGCATATTCTAAAGGATTTATTACCAATGTTCCAGCTGACTTAAGTACAGATTTCGCTAATGAATTTCGTGAAAAAACATATAAGTATCCGTTAGAAGGAATTTACATTTATTCTTTTGAAGAGGGAAAAATGCTCTATGCGGACGGCTGGGAAGAAGTGTGTGGTGTTCCAGATTCGGAAATCAATATGTTAGCCATTGTAAATTTTACTGCACCTGCATTTTCACCATTTGTAAATGAAATCAATGATAAAGCATTAAAATTTCTTCATCAGCGCAATCAAAAGTTAACTGAATATAGTTTTACAATTGAATTGAAAATACTGCATCGTAATGGTAAAGAAGTCCCTGTTACAGCGAAAGTAAGTGTTTTTGAAGCTGCCAAAGATGGACGATTAAAATCTATTATAGGCCGTTTTCAAGTAGATTATGGTTTGAAATTCGGGAAAGTAATGCGTTATGCAGCTTATGGTCCAGAAAAAGATGCATTTGAAACTGACTTGAATGAAAGTTTGTTTTATCCGTACCATATTTCGCAAAAGGAAATGGAAGCACTTCGCTTACTGGCGGATGGTTTTGCTTACAAGGAAATGGCAGAGAAATTAGATTTGTCACAATCTGCTGTAGAAAAGAGAATTCGCCCATTGTTCCAACGTTTTAATGTAAAGAATAATGCACATTTGATTGCTTTTGCATTTCAAAACAATCTTCTTCCTTAGAGTTTGTTTAAATCAATGATAAAAATTGAGTCTTTTGGGATATGTAATTTTTGAATCATATTTTTCCAATCGTCAGCCGTTTCGCCATTGCAACATTCACCAACCACCCAAGCAACATTCATATTTCTTAAAGCCGAAACATTTCTTTCTTTATGCTGTTTCACGATATAATTGTATGTTTCTATGCAACTCGTTTTGTTTGATTCGCACGGATTTCCTGGGTTAATATCATCAATTAGTAAAAATTGTGAGTTACTCCAATCCCAAAGTGAAAACGACGAATCTTTTAATGTTTGATCATCTTCTTCTAGCATAGCAGCCCATTTCGACATTGTTGTATACGTGCATTTTCTATGTCGAATTGAAAATTCATTCGCCATTCCAACCATTAAACGCGTTTTTCCTTTCCCCTTCTGTCCTAATACTATAAAATGCTTTCCATCGGGTTTCTTTTTAAGGAAGTCAGTAATCAATGTGGTATATTCTTTTTGAATTTCAACATCCCATTGACTTAAACGAAATTGATAGGGGAACAGTGCGTTTTGTTGGTAAAGTTTTGTTAAAAACCAATAGCGTATTGCAAGAAAAAAGATTGATAAACCAGTTAGGAAAAATGTCATGACTGTTTTGTCATGGACTTGTGATAGATAATACAGTGTGCAACCGATCCAAAAAAAGCACAAGTCGGTGAACATATCAAACACAATATTTACCCATTGTACGTTGAATGATTTATTGCCTTTGTATTCTTTTTTATACAATGGTGATAGAACATTGCCAATTTCAAATGCTGTCCAAAAGATTGCTATAGAAAGTGCAGAATGAGCAAAGGAAATATTTAAACCAATATGTAAAAAATATGAAGGAACAAAACCAAGAGCAAAATGCCCGACTTGATTTGCAAACCATCCATACGTTAGAGTGATGCCTCTATGAGAATCTTTACCGATTAAATCTGCGTGCAGGACCTTCCACACATCTTTTAGAGTGATTTTTGACATTATAGTAGCGGGTTTGAGGTTTTATATCTAAATCGTTATACAATTTATGAAAAAAAAGAAAATAATTGAAAAAAAAACGTAAAAACTACGGAAAACCGCAGGGTACAAAATTTTTATGCTCTGATTTCATTTTGTAGTTTTGAAGGACTAAGCAACGCAGAGTTTTTAGTGAAAACCATAGTCGTTTTGTTGGCGTTGTCTTTTTTTTGTTTCAAGTACCTATTTTATAGATTATGAGAGAGAATTCCTTAACAGAACAGCAAAGTATACCACTTCTAAGAGAATTGGATAGTAAGTTCGTTGATTCTTTCGGGAATAATTTGGAAACAAAAAAGAATGAGCTGAATTTGACAATTTTCTATCGTAACAAATTTAGTGATCGAGAAACGTTTACGTGTAAAGTTAAACCAAGACATTTTGTTGGTCCAGACGGACAAGAAATGTTGATTGTTTTTGAGCATCAGGGTACAACTAAATCAATCAGTTTACCCCTAAAAACGATGGTTGGAGATTTGTTAGCCTATGTTATCCATAGTGTTACAAAATGCAATCTACAACCTGATAAATTATGGTCTTCAACAAATCAATTAAGAACTATTCATAAGGGAACTGAAAAATCAGTACGTTCTAGTAAGGATTCAATAGAGGTCATAGATAGTCAATGCTCAGTTGGCAAAATGTTTTTTAAATCGAAGAAAACAAAAATAATAGCAATTCGAAATTTACAATCTCATTTATGCGCACTCGTTTCAAATGAAGCGATTGGAGCAAGTTTAGATCGAGAAATCATTACGCTTTTAGACCAAATTACAGAAGAGTTAAATAATTTATTGAAATCAAAAACAAGTATTGAAGAGCTTGAGAAAGTAATGAATTCAGCTATTCATATTCCAAATTCAAGTGCTGATCGATGGAATGAACTTGTGAAAAGTTTTGAAAAAACGGAAGTATGGAAATCCTTAAAATTGATAGTTGACCATGCATTGTTTTTAGAAATGTTACATGAAATGAACAGAATAGTAAATGGACTATTCTCAAATCGAAGAGTGGATTTATCTGAAAACGATAAAGTAAAACTCATGGAAACTGCAATATTTTTTGATAAAATGAGGGAAATGAGAGCTTAACCACTCTTCACTGAAAATCCTTTTAAAAGCAGGTCCCTACCTTACAACAACCAAAAGATCTTTAGCCCTGATAGTTCGACCTAAACTATTAGGGTCTGGTCTTAAGTTTACGGTTTTAAAAATCTATTTATTTCAATAAAAATATTTTCAGTAGATTTACGTTTAACACATGATGACAAAAGGCCTATTCATATCATTTTTTTTATTAATTTTTGTTTCTGTTAATGCGCAAATTTCAGAACCGAAACACACGTTTAATATAGAATTAGGTTTGCCGAATAGTTTTACAAACAAACCATTCAAGTCAATTATGCAAGGTTTAGTTTCGCTTGAGCCTTATTATCAATATGCGTTTAAGAATCATTTAATTGTAGGTGGTGGTTTGAAATATAGCTACTTTGCTGTAAATGAATTTAAGGTTCCTAAAAAAGTATACGGTGGGATGCATTGTGGCGGTGTCTTTGCCAAAGTCGGATGGGAAAAATTTCATAGTGATCACTTTGCAACTGATGTTTCAATTAAAATGGGTTATACTCAAAACTACTTTGTCACAGACAGAAATGATTCTCTTGCAGGTGGACCAATTCAAATAAATGCTGCGTATTTAGAGCCTTGTGTCGGTTTAATCTTAACAGCAGACGAATTTTCTTCCTATCGATTAGTTATTGGCTATTCGTTTCAAGGTTTTGCTTTTCGACCAGACATGATTGGTTTAGAATCTTTTGGTGAATATGAGCCGAAAGAGTTGAATCCCGTTTCTACCGCGCTGATTATTGGATTTGGTTACACGCATTATTTTAAACCAAAGAAATAGTTTTTGACAAATTCTCCTACAGTATTTATTCGACCGATTGAAAAAAAGGATAATGAAGTAATCGCAGCATTAATTCGCTCGGTATTAAAAGAACATGGCGTAGATAAACCAGGAACGGTGTTTACTGATCCCACAACAGATCAATTATTCGAGCTTTTTCAAACAGAGCAAAGTGCTTATTTTGTTGCTGAATTGAACAATGTAATAGTTGGTGCTTGCGGCATTTATCCGACAAAAGGACTTCCTGAAAATTGTGTTGAATTGGTTAAATTGTATGTTTCGAAAGAAGGAAGAAACAAAGGTGTTGCTACAGAATTAATGAAAATGAGTTTTGAAAAGGCGAAAAATTTTGGTTTTACAAGCGTTTACCTTGAGACTATGCCGGAACTTACCAATGCCATTCATTTGTATGAACGCGTTGGGTTTGAATTATTAAATCATTCGTTAGGCAATTCTGGGCACTTTGCATGCACTATTTGGATGCTTAAAAACTTATAGCGAGTGCAGTTGTAAAATAATATTGATTCTTTGACGGATGATCAGTAAGGTTGAATAGAGTCGTTTCATTCGTTAATCCTTTTGCTTCGATTCTCAAGACCACATTTTCCGAATAATTAAAATCATAATTCAACGAATATCCCAAAAGGTTTAATCCAGATGACATACCTGTTGAATAATAGGTATTGTCTTTATCTGAATAAAGTTCTCCTCGAATTGCAACAATGGATTTTTGGGTAATCGCATATTTTCCAATGATCACAGGCGAAAACCATGTTCCATACGTCTTGCTGTGCTTACTTGTTTGTTGCATTCCGAAATCAAAACCTGTAATCAAACCAATCTTTTTTGAAAGTTGAAACTGACCATAAAAGTTATGAAAATAGCGCATGCAACGTATATTATCAGGAGTATCAGAACCAATAAAAGAGCTACTGTTGAATGTAATTTTTGAAGATGGTTTGAACGTTAGTTGATGCCCCAATGCCAGCGCGTTATTTCCATTTTGACGCTGTATGCGTTGCCAACCATTTAAAACGAGCCCTGATATATACCATTTTTCATTTTTTGACGTGAATCCAATTTTTGCACCTGTTTCAAAATAAGGAGAATTATCAGCTAATAAACTGCGGGTTACGTTCCAGCAATCCTTTCCAACAGCCGATTCAAAACCAATGTGTGATGGCATAACTCCAGTATCCAGCCATAAGTTGTGCTTTTTGGAAAGTTTTAATCCAACGTTTGCTTCATAAATCGCTTTTAATAATCCTGGTTCACTTGCTAAATTTTCATTTGAATAGGTTCCTGCCATTAATGCGATATTCGCTCTAACAGTTTTCGTTTGGTAGTTTGCTTTGATAAACCCCAGGTTTAAATTCACTTCGTTGGAACGATTGTGCGAAAATACAAAACCCGGTTTTTTATGATTATCTGGATTCGTTGGGTCATACGAATAATAGACCTCGGCGTATCCAGAAAACGTAATCTTCGCTTTTGCTGTATCTGTTTGAGCCAAAATCAGCGTAGTAAAACAAATAAAAAAGGGTATGACCAAAATTTTCATACCCAAAGTTACCTATTTTCTTATTCTATGATAATAATTGTAAATGGAATCTTATTAATTTCTTGATTTCAATCGATGAATAGAGAACTCCGCTTAAGCAATTATGCCTACCTTTGAGAAACAATTAGAATATGGCAAATCTCCTAGTAAATATGGTAAAAGAAAAATGTCCTTTCTGCAGTGAAGGTGACGTTTTTAGAAAAGGTTCGTTTTTGTCAATTCCTGATATGAATGATCAGTGTCCGCATTGTAAAAAGGAAATGCTGGGAGAGCCAGGTTACTATTTCGGAGCAATGTATGTGAGTTACGGTTTTGCTGTCGGATTGGGGTTAATCACATTTGCATTGTGTCATTATGTTTTTCATATGCAATCAGTTTGGGCGATCATGGGAATAATCGGTTTAATGATTTTAATCGTAGCATTCAAAAATTATAAATGGTCACGCATTCTGTGGATGAAAATTTTTCCACCAGATGGAGCTACCAATTTTAAAAAGTCTCAAGAAAAGGTTGATTTAAAATCTGAAAAGTAATCTACCAACGCTCTTTTTTCCATTTTATTTGCTCTTCAGGCGTTAAAAATGTCCAGACAACCACACGACTCGTTTTATTTCCTTGTCCCATTGGTAAAGTAACAACTTCAATCGCTTTGAAATGTTTTAATTCGCTATAAACTGCTCTTAGATTTGATTCTTTGGAAACCAACGATGAAAACCAAAAGCAATTGTTCGCATAGTTCTTACTCTGTTTAATCATCGCTTTCAAGAAGGCGATTTCTCCACCTTCACACCATAATTCATTGCTTTGACCACCGAAGTTCAAAACGATTTCACGCTTATTCTCTGCTTTAAGATTTTTCAATTTTCGAGCAGTTCCCGATTGTGCTTCGTTTGCAGATGCATGGAACGGTGGATTACAAATGCTTATATCAAACAATTCGTTTTCCTGAATGATTCCTCTAAAAATGGTACGTTGGAATGTTTGATGACGAATTTCAATCAATTCATCAAACTGTGGATTATTCGCTAAAATTGCTTTTGCTGAATTTACGGCTATTTCATCGATATCTGAACCAACGAAATTCCACTTGTATTCTGCAGCACCTATCAATGGATAAACACAATTTGCTCCTACACCAATATCAAGAACCTTCAAATCTTTCGGAAATTTTCCAAAGTTCTTAGAACGTAAAAAATCAGCTATGTAATGAATGTAATCAGCTCTTCCTGGAATTGGTGGACATAAATATCCAGCAGGAATCGACCATTCATTGATGTTGTAATGCAATTTCAATAAAGCTGCATTCAACGATTTTACCGCTTCAGGATTGAAAAAATCAATGGTTTCACTTCCATATTGATTCACAAAAACGAATGGTTTTAGGGCTGGATAACAAGCAACTAATTCCTTGAAATCATAGCGATCTCTGTGTTTGTTTCTCGGATGCAAACGTTCTTTTGTTTGATTTTTTGAATTAGCTTCCATATTACAAAGCTAAATGAATTTAAGAATGATGATTGAAAATTGATAATTTAAAATTTTGTAAAAAAAATGATTCTTTCTCCTTTGAAAATGATGTTTTTCCTTAACTTAATAATATGAGTAAAAATATTGTTAAAGAACTAAGCTTTGAATTTGCATTGGAAATTGTTGCGATTTATAAATCATTGACCACAATCCAAAAGGAATATATTTTATCTAAGCAGTTGTTAAGAAGCGGCACAGCCATAGGAGCATTGGTTAGAGAATCTGAGCAAGCCCAAAGTAGAGCAGATTTTGTTCATAAACTTTCAATCTCATTAAAAGAGGCAAATGAAACGGATTATTGGATTGAGTTATTATTTCAATCTGGATATCTGAAAAATGAAAATTATGAAAAATTAAAAAAACAGATTGTGTCTTTAAATAAACTTTTAATTTCCATCATCAAAAAGATGAAAGAAAATGGATTGAAATAAATAGAATATCTCAAGAACTCGAAACCTTCAATCGTCAATCATCAATTTTCAATTCCTTAAAGAAACGTATCTTTGTCAGAAATTCAAATAAGTGTTCGTACAAACAAATTCAGTTCAAGCGGTAAAAGCGTATTTCAAAGAACGACTTGAAAATCAATTTTCAGAGAGTGAAATGAAAGCGATGTTGAAAGTGGCGATTTGTGAACGCTTAAAACTTTCGTCTGCTGACTATTTGTTATGCGATTCGAACTTACTTTCGGAATCTGATTTATTGTATTTCAGAAGTATCGTAAAGCGCTTACAGAACAATGAGCCATTTCAATACATTGTTGGACAAACAGAATTTTTTGGTTTGGAGTTGAAATCTGATTCACGCGCATTGATTCCTCGACCTGAAACAGAAGAACTTGTCGAATGGGTTATGGAAGTTGCAGCGCCTGAAAATGCACTGATTGATTTTTGCACGGGTTCTGGATGTATTGCGTTAGCATTAAAAAATCAATTACCAAAAGCTACGGTTTACGGAACAGATGTTTCAAAAGAGGCTTTAGAACTAAGTAAAGAGAACGCAAATTCGTTGAATTTAGATGTGAGTTTTATCCAACACGATGCGCTTTCTGATCAACTACCAAGCACATTGACTGAACAGTCGCTTGATATCATTGTATCGAATCCGCCGTATATTCCTGAACTAGATAAACAAGAAATGCAAGCCAATGTTTTAGACTTCGAACCGCATTTAGCTTTGTTTGTTGAGAATGATAACGCGCTGATTTTTTATAAAGCGATTGCTTCACAAGCAGCTAGATTGTTGAAGAAAAATGGTTTGTTGTTTTTTGAAATTCATGAACGATTAGCCTTTGAAACGAAGGAGGCAATCGAAGCCCTTGGATTTGTAGATGTTGAAATCAGAAAAGACCTGCAAGGAAAAGATCGAATGATTAAAGCGCGTTTTGCATCAAGCAACTAGAATAGGTTAATTCTATTGTTGAAAAATTCTGATTTTTACTTCCAATTGATAACCAACAATTAACTTATTTCATCTTATTTTCACGTCATGAATAAATTGGACGCTAAAGAAGAAATTCTGAAGTTATCAGAAGAAATCAATCACCATAATCATTTGTATTATGTCGAAAGTAACCCAGAAATTTCGGATTACGATTTTGATCAATTGTTGAATCGCTTACAAGACTTGGAAAAACAATTTCCTGAGTTTGCATTTGATTACAGTCCAACAAAACGAGTGGGAGGTGACATCACCAAGAAGTTTGAAACGGTGGTGCATCGTTTTCCTATGCTTTCACTTTCCAATACGTATTCAGAGGAAGAAATTGAAGAATGGGAAACGCGCCTAAAGAAATTGGCGGAAGGCGAATTGGAATACGTTTGTGAATTAAAATACGACGGTGTTGCCATTGGTATTCGTTATGAAAATGGCGTATTGACAAGAGCAGTTACAAGAGGAGATGGAACACAAGGTGAAGATGTAACTGCCAATGTGAAAACGATTCGAACTATCCCACTTAAACTTAAAGGAAATTTCCCAAACGATTTCGAAATACGAGGCGAAATTTTTATGCCTTTAAAGAGCTTTCAAAAGTTAAATGAAGAGCGTGAAGAAAATGGAGAAGCGTTATTTGCAAATCCTAGAAACACAGCTTCTGGAACATTGAAAATGCAAGATTCTAAAGTAGTCGCTGAACGTGGATTGGATTCATACTTATATGGTGTTTACGGAAACGAACTTAATTTACTAGGACATTATGAAGCGGTAGAAACTGCTAGTTCGTGGGGTTTCAAAGTTCCACAAACGGAACATAGATTCATTCAGAAAACCAATTCAATTGATGGAATCATGCAATTCATTCATTATTGGGATAAGGAACGTCACAATTTGCCATTTGAAATTGATGGAGTTGTGATCAAAGTGAATGATTACGAGCAGCAACGAAAATTAGGATTTACAGCAAAATCTCCACGGTGGGCAATTGCCTATAAATTTAAAGCGGAACGCGTTGAAACAAAATTGATTGAAGTGACTTACCAAGTAGGTAGAACGGGTTCAATTACTCCAGTAGCCAATTTAACGCCAATTCAATTAGGTGGAACAACAGTAAAGCGTGCTTCATTACACAATTCGGATCAAATCGAGAAACTGGATTTGCACGATGGTGATTTTGTTTATGTTGAAAAAGGAGGAGAAATCATTCCTAAAATTGTTGGAGTCAACTTGGATAAACGTGATGCATCAGCAACTAAAATTCATTACATCGAGAATTGTCCTGAATGCCAAACGGCTTTAGTGAGAAAAGAAGGAGAAGCAAATCATTATTGTCCGAATGAAGATGGATGTCCAACTCAAATGAAAGGAAAACTCGAGCATTTCATTAGTCGAAAAGCGCTAAATGTTGATGGTTTAGGAGCAGAAACGATTGATGTGTTGTATGATAAAGGGTTGGTGCGCAATCAGGCGGATTTATATGATTTAACGTTCGATCAAGTGGTAAATCTGGAGCGTATGGCGGATAAATCAGCCAATAACTTATTGCTTGGTTTAAAAGCTTCAACGAATGTTCCGTTTGAGCGTGTATTATTTGCCATTGGAATTCGTTTCGTTGGTGAAACTGTTGCTAAAAAACTTGCGAAACATTTCAAGAACATTGATGCCTTGAAAGCTGCTTCGTTTGACGATTTGGTGAATGTGGAAGAAATAGGAGAGAAGATTGCAATTTCGGTTCAACACTATTTTCTGAATGAAGAACATTTGGCTTTAATTGAACGTTTGCGAGCGGCAGGATTGCAATTTGAAATCGTTGAAAAAGAAGGTGCTTCGAATAAATTGGAAGGAAAAGCATTTGTTGTTTCAGGTGTGTTTACCTCTTTCTCGCGTGATGAAATCAAAGAAGTGATTGAGTCGAACGGAGGAAAGAATGTTTCATCTATTTCTAGTAAAACGGATTTTGTTGTTGCAGGAGAAAATATGGGGCCAGCCAAATTGAAAAAAGCAAGTGATTTAGGAATTACGATTCTTAGTGAAGATGAGTTTATTCAATTGTTAGGATAAATTTTCACCTCTAAATTTAACGATTACTGTTATTCATGTTTGAATGTCAATAAATCTCTGTTGACACTGCATCTTACCATGCTTAAAAGCGTATTTTTGTACTGTTAAAAATGTACCAACATTAAAATTGTCAGTATGAACAATCCATTTACAGGTTCTGGAGTAGCTTTGGTCACTCCATTCAATGCAGATTTCTCAATCAATTTTGAGGCAGTTCGAAAATTAGTGCGTCTTCAAATTGAAGGTGGAACAGATTTTTTAGTCGTTCAAGGAACCACTGGAGAATCACCAACCTTGAGTCAAGAAGAGAAAATGCAATTGCTTGAAACTGTAATTGACGAGAATAAAGGTCGTTTGAAGATTGTTTATGGCGTTGGCGGAAATAATACGATTGCAGTTGGTGAAACCTTGAAAAAAGTACCTGCTGGTGTTGATGGAATTTTATCTGTTTCGCCATATTACAATAAACCAACTCAAAAAGGAATTCTAGAGCATTTTAAATATATTTCAACGTGCACACATTTGCCAATCATCTTGTACAATGTTCCAGGAAGAACAGGTTCAAATATGCTTGCTGAAACAACGTTGGAATTAGCAAAAATCAGCAATGTCGTTGCAATGAAAGAAGCTTCTGGAAACATGGAGCAAATCATGGAATTGATTCGTTTACGTCCTGAAGGATTTGGAATTCTGAGTGGTGACGATGCGATTACAATGCCGTTAATTGCAGCTGGTGCTGATGGAGTTATTTCAGTAGTTGCGAATGCTTTACCAGAGAAATTTAGTAAAATGGTTCATGCTTCTCAATCTGAAGATTTAGCAACAGCGCGCAAAGAGCATTATGATTTGTTACCAATTACAAAAATGTTCTTCGAAGAAGGAAATCCTGGTGGAGTGAAAGTTGCCTTGGCGGTTCGTGGAATCATGGATGAAACGATGCGTTTACCTTTAATGCCAGTTTCAGATGGCTTGAGAGCTAGAATTACAGATGAAACAAAGAAATTAACTGCAAATTAATACAGAGAAAACTTGACTACTGATTCCCACATGAATACCTATAAAGCAATTGTTGAGGCAATACAAGAAGCGCAAAACATTGTTATTACTTCACATAAATCGCCCGACGGTGATTCAATTGGAAGCTCCTTGGCTTTGTATCATTTTATTCAGGCGCTTGGGAAATCATCGGTGGTTTGTCATCCCGATAAAGCGCCAAACTTTTTACTTTGGGTAGAAGGTGCGTTGGATATTTTGTCGATTGAAGAACAACAAGATGAGGTGATTCAAAAAATGCACGATGCTGATTTGATATTCTGTTTGGATTACAATTCTGCTGATCGCGTTGGGAAAGATATGCAACCCTTGTTGGAACAAGCAAGTGCGAAGAAAATCATGATTGACCATCACATGCATCCAGCAGATTTTTGTGCAATCATTGTTTCTGAAACAAGCGTTTGTTCTACATCACAGTTGATTTATGAATTAATTGATCAATCCGGGAATAAAGGATTATTGAATGAACACATTGGCGTTCCAATTTATTTAGGAATAATGACAGATACAGGTTCATTCCGTTTCCCGTCAGTTCAAGCGCGCACGCATGAAATCTTGGCTGAATTGATTCGAACTGGAATCAAACACTTTGAAATTCATGAAAAAGTGTACGATACAAATACAGTAGATCGTTTGCAATTAAGAGGTTATGCTTTAAGTGAGAAATTGGAACTAATTGAAAACTATCCGGTTGCATTAATTTCTGTAACCGAAGATGAATTAAATCGTTTTCACTACCAGAAAGGTGATACGGAAGGATTGGTGAATGTTGCTTTATCCGTAGATAGTATCAAGGTAGCAGCGTTTTTTGCTGAAAAAGATGGTGCTGTCAAAATTTCTTTCCGTTCAAAAGGAGATTATTATGTGAACGAATTGGCGAATGAACACTTCGAAGGTGGCGGACACAAATACGCTGCCGGAGGAATTAGCTTCGATTCACTTGAAAATACAATTAATAAGTTTAAGTCATTGATACCAACGTATTTTAAATGAATAAATTAAGTGTTTTTGTTTTGCTTTTAATTCTTGCCGCTTGTGGTGAAGAAAAAAAAGAAATGCCGAAAATTGAATGGGACCAGGAAAAGTCAACTAAGTTCAATAAAGAATTGGCGATTGAAGAAGATATCAATATCAAACTTTTTTTGGAACAACATACTTCTTGGGAAATGACCAAAACAGGATCAGGTTTACAGTATTATATTTATAAATCTGGCACTGGTGAAACGACAGCTCAAGTCGGCGATATTGCACAAGTGGAAATGAATATCACTTTACTTGATGGTACAGAATGTTACAGCACGAAGTCGGATGAATATGAAGAGTTTGTTATCGATAAAAGCGATATTGAAACTGGAATTCAAGAAGGAATAAAAAAATTGAAATTGGGTGATTGTGCCAAATTGATTATCCCAAGTCATTTAGCACATGGACTTATTGGGGATATGGATAAAATTCCACCTCTGTCTACCTTGGTTGTGGACATTAAGTTGATTGGATTAATCGTGAAATAAAATCAATTGTTTATCATTCAATTAATTAGTATAAAAACGAATATGAAATATATTTTAACTTGCTTAGTTCTAGGTTTTTTAATTGCATCATGTGACACATCTGGTGTTAAGAAGAATGATAAAGTTGTCAGTAAAATAGAACCAACGTCGAAGGATTCCAATATTTTGGATGGTGAATATACTGTTATCGATCAAAAAAAATTCAGTAATGGAATTAAGATTGAATGGTTTGAAAAAGGAACTGGGGCAAATGTAGCAACGGGAGATCTTGTGATGATCGATTTCAAGGTGAAGTTAAAAGATGGTAAAGTCGTTGATGGAAATCATCTGATTCATCGAACAGCAATTCCTTTTTTGGTTGGTTTTGGTATGCAAACGGAAGGGTGGGACATTGCTCTAAAAGAATTAAAGGTTGGTGACTTTGCGAAGATTCTTATTCCAAGTCCATTGGCACGAGGTGAAAAAGGAATTGAAGGATTGATTCCAAGAAACGCAGATAATTTTTTGATTATTAGAATTATAGAAAACAAAAAACCGTCGCGCGTTGTTGCTGGAACAAAAGTGTGGTTACTTGAAGAGAACACTCATAATAAGTTGAAATTCAACGAGAAATGCAAAATGGAGTTTCATGCAATGGCAAGTACTTCAACTACAGCAATGTTTGTGAATACCTATAGAAATAATCAACCGTTTCAATATAAATTGACGGATCATGGATTGGTCCCAGGGCTTAGGAATGCGTTAATAAATGCTAAAAAGTCGGACCGTATGTTTATTCTTGTTCCATACTCTGAGGCTTATGGAACGGCGGGTTACCTTGATTTTGTAAAACCGGGAGAGGATGTCTTTTACAACGTACTTGTAATGGATGTTTCTAAAATTTAGGGCTTTTTACTATATTTGCACAGTAAAATTAGAAAATCGGTAAGCAAATTTGATTTGTTTACTAAACATTGAATCATGCAAAAAGTAATCTCCATCTTCTTGTTTTTATTGTCTTTCAGTAGTTTACATGCACAGCAGGTGTTGGATACGATTGAAACAGATAACGGTAAAATGGTGATTTACGCCAACAGAACATGGGCTTATGTAAAAGACATTGGATTCAATGGAATTCTCAATCCACGCCTTCATAAAATGCTTTCCGAGGATACGAACTTCAATTTCGTTCAATCTTGGAACAATAACGTTTGTTATTCATCCGGACGTCAAAATGATTTGACAAAATTGAAAGATACCATTTGGTTGTGCGTTTTAGAAGAAGTTCATAGTGAATTTGTCTTTCCGGTTGATGGAATTGTAACATCTCGCTACGGTTACAGAAATGGGCGTCATCATAGTGGAATTGATGTTGATTTGAATACAGGTGATACTGTTCGATCCGTTTGGTCTGGAAAAATCAGATATGCGAAATACAATGATGGAGGTTTCGGAAATCTTGTGATTGTTCGTCACTACAATGGATTAGAAACGTTTTATGCCCATTTGAGTAAAATTTTGGTTGTTCCAAATCAAGACGTAAAAGCAGGTGACGTTATTGGTTTAGGTGGTAATACTGGAAGATCATATGGTGCTCATTTGCATTTCGAAGTTCGATTTTATGATGCCTCAATTAATCCAGAAGAGATTATCGATTTCACAAAACGCGAGGTGAAAGACGAAAATTTGTTCATTCACAAAAGTTTATTCCGTCCCGGAGCAAAACCAACGGATACCTTAGATGAGCCAGGAGAAATTCACAAAGAGGAAGCACCTATTACGCAAATTCAACCAGCGCAGCGTAAATATTACAAGGTGAAATCTGGAGATACGTTGTCAGAAATAGCGGCAAGAAACAATACCACAATTTCAAAAATTTGTCAATTAAACAATATTCGACCAACAACCACCTTACAAATCGGTAGAAGTTTACGCGTGAAATAAGTATTTAACAATCTTTCACACACGTTACTTCCGCTTTTTGTTTTACATTTGTTACCAATGACAGCAGTAAAAAAAGTTTTTCTAGTTCTAGTTCTTATCGCAGGCGTAACTTCTTGTTCTGATTACAATAAAGTTGTGAAAGGTGATGATTACGGTAAAAAGTTCGAATCGGCAAATGCCTTATTTGATAAAGGTCAATTCTTGCGATCAATCACGTTGTACGAACAGATTTATCAGCGAATGCCTAAAACAGGAGAGGGTGAATTGTCGTATTTCAGAATCGGTAAAGCATATTTCGAAGAAGAAGATTATTATATGGCTGGTTATTATATGGGAGCATTTACGCAACGCTTTCCATTTAGTCCAAAAGCTCAGGAGGCAATGTTTTTATCTGCAATGTGTTCTGTGAAGAATTCTCCAGAAGAATCATTAGATCAAACAGAAACAGAAGTGGCAATTAATAATCTACAACAATTTATTGATACCTATCCAAATTCTGAATTGATTGATTCATGCAATCACATCATGGATAAATTGCGCTTTAAATTGGAGTCGAAAGATTATCATGGGGTCAAACAATATGCGAAAACAGAAAATTATCGCGCTGCTGTGATGAGTGCCATGACATTTTTAGATGATTTTCCACGTTCAACATTTAAAGAGGAAGTATCTTTTATATTGGTTAAAAACTCACAATTATTGACACAGAACAGTGTTGAAGATAAAAAATGTGAGAGAATTGAACAAACTATTGAAAGATATCGTACTTTTGTAACAGAATTCCCAAATTCGCAATATAAACGTGAAGCAGATAATATTCACGATGAAATGCAAAAGGATTTCGAAGTTTTATGTACTCAGGTAAAAAAATAACAATGAATTTTAAAAATAGTACTGCAGAGCGTTCAACAATTACACGCGACACAATCAAAATGGAAAAAGAGACTAGTAATATTTACGAGTCAATTGTTGCTATGGCGAAAAGATCAAACCAGATCAGTGTTGAATTAAAAGAAGAGTTGACACAAAAATTGCAAGAATTTGCTTCTTCTACAGATAATTTAGAAGAGATTTTTGAAAATCGTGAGCAGATTGAGATTTCTAAATTCTATGAAAAATTGCCGAAGCCAGTTGCTATGGCAATGCAAGAATTGTTAGAAGATAAAATCTACGTTAGAATGCCAGAAGAAAAATAAGTTATGCACGGAAAACGCATCCTTCTTGGAATTACAGGAGGTATTGCGGCTTACAAAATCGCATTCCTTGTCAGAATATTGAAGAAAAAAGGGGCAGAAGTCAAATGTATAATGACTCCTGCCTCTTCTGATTTTATAAGCCCGCTAGTTCTCGCAACCTTGTCCGAAAATCCGGTTGGAATTGAATTCTGGGATAAAAAGACCGGTGTATGGACAAACCATGTAGAATATGGTTTATGGGCAGATTTATTTGTTGTTGCTCCGTTAACAGCAAATTCCATAGCTAAAATGGCAACTGGTAGTTGTGATAATCTCTTATTAGCTTCCTATTTTTCGATGAAATGTCCGACCTTGATTGCACCAGCAATGGATTTGGACATGTATGCACATCCAAGTACCAAACGAAATTTGGAACAACTTCAAAAAGATGGTGTTGGAATTATTCCAGCTGAGTCAGGTGAATTAGCAAGTGGTTTGGTGGGAGAAGGACGAATGGCTGAACCTGAAACGATTGCAAGTGCAATTGAAAATTTTTTCGCCAATCATACAACTTCAATCACTCAATCATTGATTGGTAAAAAGGTTTTGGTAACAGCTGGTCCAACGTATGAAGCAATTGATCCTGTACGTTTTATTGGAAATCATTCTTCTGGTAAAATGGGCTTCGCTATTGTAGAAGAATTATTAGCACAAGGTGCACAAGTTGAATTGGTTTGTGGTCCAACGAAATTGAGTTTGAACCATCCGAATCTGAAGTTTACAAGTATTAAAACGGCAGAAGAAATGTTGCATTCTGTTCAAGGCAAATGGGCAAAAATGGATGTCGGTATTTTCTCTGCAGCAGTTGCAGATTATCGTCCAAAACATTCAGCAATTCAAAAAATTAAGAAGACAGAAGACGATTTAACCATTGAGTTAGTTAAAAATCCTGATATTCTCGCTTGGGCTGGATCAAATAAAACAGAACAACAGCTGTTGGTTGGATTTGCGCTTGAAACGAACGATGTTTTCGTAAATGCAAAAAGCAAATTAGAGCGAAAAAATCTGGATCTAATTATTATGAATACTTTGGAAGATAGAGGTGCTGGGTTCGCTGGTGACACGAACAAAATTAGCATCTTGGACAATCACAATAAATTCACTAGTTTTGAGTTAAAGTCTAAGTCAGAAGTGGCAAAAGACATTGTAGAATATTTGATAAATTACCGTAAATGAAATCATTAGTAGCTGGTTTGTGTATTGTATTGTGCTTGTTGAACGCGAAAGCACAGGAATTAAATTGTCAAGTGACTATTATCACGGATGCACGTTTGGAAGTTACTTCAGTTGAAAAAGAAATTTTTGACCAATTGAAACAAACGATTTACGACATGATGAACACTACCCAATGGACAAAAGATAAGTTCAAAGTGGAAGAACGAATCAACTGTAATATTCAATTACAGATTAATTCTATTCCGTCGCCAGGAACGTATTCAGGTTCAATGCAAATTCAATCTTCGCGACCATCATTTAATTCTTCTTACAATACAACTGTTTTTAATTTTCAAGACGATGATATCACCTTTTCATATTCTCGAAATTCTGTTTTGATTTATGCTCCGAATCAATTTCGTGACAATTTAACTTCAGTATTGGCATTTTATGCGTATTTCATTATTGGAATGGACTATGATAGTTTTTCGCTGAAAGGAGGAACGCCTTATTTCAATGAAGCACAATCAATCGTATCAAATGCACAGGGTTCTGGCGCTTCAGGCTGGAAATCAAATGAATCAGGGAAAAGAAATCGTTTTTACTTAGTAGATAATGTGTTACATCAATTGTTTGAGCCTTTGCGCGAATGCAATTATGAATATCATAGAAACGGGGTTGATAAATTGTACGATGATAAATTGGCTGGTAGAAAAGCGATTTTTGATGCATTGACAAAATTGAATAAAGTGGTTGCAACACGTCCCAATGCAATTAACCTACTCAATTTTGTTCAAGCGAAACAGGTTGAGTTAAAAAATCTGTATGCTGATGCTGATGTAAAAGACAAAAATGAAATCGTTAGTTTGTTGAAACGCTTGGATCCTGCAAACGCATCGAAATATCAAGAAATTCTAAATTAATGCTCCGCACCTTACGAATTCAAAACTTTGCTTTAATTGATCAAATTGAATTGAATTTCAATTCTGGATATTCTGTAATTACAGGTGAAACTGGTTCAGGAAAATCAATCTTATTGGCTGCATTAAATCTAATTCTAGGCGAACGGGCAGACTTTTCTGTAATTGGTCCTTCATCCGATAAAGCGATTGTTGAAGCTGAATTTTCGTTAAACGGATTTCAATTGAATGATTACTTTAAGGAGAATGATTTGGATTTTGAAGAGTTGACTGTTATTCGAAGAGAAATAAATACGTCAGGAAAATCACGAGCATTCATTAACGATACTCCGGTTTCTTTGAATGTGTTAAAGGAATTAACTGGTTCACTTGTAAATATTCATTCACAATACAATACCTTAGAATTGAAAAGTAGAATCTATCAATTAGAAATTGTTGATATACTTGGAGATTTAAAAGGAGAAGCTGAATCGTTTGCAAAAAACTATAAATCGCTTTCGACACTTTCGAGTGAATTGAAACGATTGAATGAACAATTAAGTACTGCATTACAACAACAAGATTATAACGCATTTCAACTAAAAGAACTCGAAGAATTGAACCTTGAACGAACAGATTTTAATTTGTTAGAGGGTGAATTGTTGAAATCTGAAAATAGTGAAGGAATTTTATCTGCCTTACAAGCAATTGAAGGCGTTGTCGAAGGTGAAAACCAAGTGTTGGATCGTTTGAGAATTGTGAAGGCTAGCCTCGATAAAATTAAAGGTGTTGACAAAGATGTGGATGAATTGGCTTCGCGTATTCAATCATCAATGATTGAATTGGCCGATATCGCAGCTGACGCTCAACGTTTTTCTGAGCAAATTGAAATAGATCCAGCGAAACTTGTCGAATTGACTTCCGTTTTAAATCGCTACAATCATGCCTTGAAAAAACATAATTTGTTAGATCAAGCGGCTTTGTTGGAATTTAAAAATCAATTGGAATCTTCTGTTGTTGGAACAACTGACTTACAAGCAGAAATTGAACGATTGACACAAAACTTTTCGAAAGAGAAAATTGCTGTTGAAACGGCAGCGAAAAAATTACATGCAGCACGTTTAAAAGCGATTGAACCAATTTCTAAGTCAATTCAAGCTATTTTGGTGGAGTTGAAGCTACCAAATACTAAATTGGATTTCAAACTTACAGAACGCGAAGAATTGAATTCTAGCGGTTGTACAGATATCGTGTTGAATTTCTCAGCCAATTTAGGAATTGAAACGGTTCCGATTGAAAAAGCAGCGAGTGGGGGAGAATTGGCGCGTGTGATGCTTGCTTTGCAAAAATTAATTTCAGAAAAACGCCTATTACCAACGGTTTTGTTTGATGAAATCGATACAGGAGTTTCTGGTGATGTGGCACAGAAAATTGGTGCATTATTGCAAAAAATGGGTGGTCATTTTCAATTGTTTGCCATTTCGCATTTACCTCAGGTTGCAGCGAAAGCAGCGCATCACTTTAGAGTTGAAAAGGAAATTATCAATAATCGCACAACAACACGTGTTGCTGTGTTGAACGAACAAGAGCGCATTGAAGAGATTGCTCGTTTAATGAGTGGTGAATTAATTACGGATGCGGCAATTGAGAATGCAAAAGCATTAATGAATTAGTCGTGAGTCAATTTCATCTATCATTTTCAGTTCCAACTCAGGAGCATAAAATAAATCACAAAGAACCTATTTTGTTTTTAGGAAGCTGTTTCTCGGATGAAATAGCGGCTAAAGCAAAGTTCAATGGTTTTCACGTGGATTCAAATCCTTTTGGTACTGTTTTTCATCCATTGGCTTTAGGGCGTTTTTTATTGGATTGTTTGACAGGACAGAAATCTGAAGAGTTCATTTTTAAGCGTGAAGATCTCTTTTTTACCTTGGATGCAAGTACTACAGTTTATGCTATTTCGCAAAATGATTTAGTAGATAAATTGACTGATTTACGCAACAATTGGCTTGAACAACTTAAAACTGCATCTCACTTATTTGTAACGTTTGGAACTGCTTGGGGATATCAAAATATCGAATCGCAAGTTCTCGTTGCGAATTGCCATAAACTTCCAAGTCAACAATTTGTAAAAACCTTGACTTCTTCTGATGAAATAACGGAAGTTTGGAATCTAATTCTTGAAAAATTAAACGTCTTGAATCCAAATTTGACAGTTTGTTTTACGGTTAGCCCTGTTCGTCATGTGAAAGATGGTTTTGTTGAGAACAATCAAAGCAAAGCCGTTTTAATTGAGTCAGTGCGACGTTTACAAGAAAATTCGAAAGCGATTTATTTTCCTTCCTATGAAATCGTGATGGATGAATTACGTGATTACCGCTTTTTCAAGCAAGACCGTGTGCATCCAAACGAAGAAGCGATTGATTATGTTTGGAATCGATTTGTTGAAAGTTTTTGTTCGAAAGAAACACTTGAGCTTTGCAAAAAGGTTAAATCCTTAAAATTGTCGCTTTCACATAAAAGTTTGCATCCCGAAAGTCAAGAAACATTGACGCATAAAAAAAAGGTAGAACAACTTCGCAATGAATTTAAAGTTGCCTACCCTTTTATTTTTCTAGATTGATAGAGATACGATTTTAACTAATAAGTTATAGTCGTACAATTGTACCTTTATATTCAGGATTTTCTCCCTTTAAAGGGTTGTTTAGGGTAACTTTCCAAATGTAAGCCTTGTTCGCACTTACCATTTGACCATTTCGTTTATCAAGTCCTCTCCAAGGGTTTGAAACATCCGATGTTTCGAAAATAATTGCACCATCCGTTGGGTCGATAATAATCATTCTGAAATCAGCTGAACGTTCAACTAATCCTCTTGGAATAAAACTATTGATTCGATTGTCGCTTGACATTGGATCAAATCCATTTACGGCAAGCAAGTTATAAGTTTCGTCAATTTGAACAGATTTAGTAGCAGTTGTTTTACACGAATTTGAACCTGTAACTGTCAAGGTAATATCGTATTGACCTTTATAGAAGAAGTGTGCTTTCGTTTCTGTTCCAGAAGTTGTTCCGCTTTGACCTTCAAAAGCCCACGCATGCGCAACACCTTGTGAATTCGTTGAAAGATTCATTGAAGGAACACCATTTTCATAGTTATATGTTTCATCAATCGTGAAGTCAGCTTTTGGTAATGGTTTTACAACAAATGACTCTTTGGAATTGAATATGCCATTCACCATGAAACCAAGATTGTAAATTCCTTCTGAATCAGTTGTAAATTGAAGCGATGTATTTCCTTTAATAGTTGTAATTCCATTTGGACCTACAACGGTTAATTCTTGTTTGTTTGTATTGTTAATTGTTGTCGTTTCATTTAAACAGATATTCGCTAAACTTGGAACGCTAGGAGCAACTATTTCAATAATCGGATCGAAAATAGAGTTAACTGGCTCGTCTTCCTTCATGAAACTGTTTTCCTTCACTTTAATATAATCGATTGGATTATCAAAAATGTTTGGTGCTGGATCAAATGAAACAGGATTACTTGTTCCGTTAGTAGTGTTTTTTACAGGAGCTTCAGTTGTAGAAGCATCTTGAATAGACGATTGTGATGAAGTTCCTTTCGAAGTGTGAACTTGATCTTCAGTCTCTTTAACTTTTTCAGTTGAAGTAGAAGTGATGTGTTGTGATTTCTCAACATCCGCAGATGGCCATAATAAAACAGTTGTAACGATTACAGCAACAGTTGCTGCACCGCCCAAATACCATATAAGGTTGGAACCGCCAGAAGTTGGCATTGTCTGATCCAAGCGCTTGCTCATGGCAGACCATGCAGCAGCGTCGTACGGCACTTCGAAACCGTTCAGACTTTCCTTGATGTTGTTTTCAAAATTATCTTTCATGTTAATCTATGTTCATGAATTTTTCACTCAATATTTTTTGCAAATTCATTTTTGCTTTGGCTAGGTTTGATTTCGAGGTTCCTTCACTTATTCCGAGAAGCTCCGCAATTTCTTTGTGCGAATAATCTTCTAGAACGAATAAATTAAAAACAGCACGATAGGCGGGAGATAACTTTTGAATTGCTTCCATTGCTATTTCAGCTTTCAAATCTGTAAACTCGAGATCTTCACGTTCCACCATTGGGTCCGAAGCTCCTAGTTTAAAGTCATTATCATTGTCCGTCAAATAAGGATCTTTTTTTGATTTTCGAATGGCGTCAATTGCTGTATTTGCAATAATTCGACGAATCCAACCTTCAAAAGAACCCTTATAATCAAATGCTCCTAACTTTTCAAAGACCTTAATAAATCCCTCTTGAAGAACCTCTTGGGCGCTGTCTCTGTCTGGCATGTAACGCATACAGACAGGTAACATTTTCCCGTAAAAAAGTTTAAAAAGTTCTTCTTGCGAACGTCTATTATTACGCAAGCAGCCCTCAATAATCTCTTTTAATTTGTCCTTGTTCTCCACATTCTTAACATTCGTTAGACGCATCTTGGTTTTCTCGGTTGCCTTTTAAAAATTATTTATTGACAATCGACCAATTTTACGCACAAAATAACAGAAATATTTGGCAATTAGTATTAATTTCGTCGTCGATTAATTTTGATTACAAAAACAAAAAAATAAACAATGAAAGTAACAGTAGTCGGAGCTGGAAATGTTGGTGCAACTTGTGCTGATGTATTAGCTCACAGAGAAATTGCCAATGAAATCGTTTTGTTGGATATTAAAGAAGGTTTTGCTGAAGGTAAAGCATTGGATATTTGGGAATCAGCGCCAATTGGTTTATATGATTCTCGTACAATCGGTTCAACAAACGATTATTCAAAAACAGCTGATTCTGATGTAGTTGTTATCACTTCAGGTCTTCCACGTAAACCAGGAATGTCTCGTGACGATTTAATCGCTACGAACGCTGGTATCGTTAAAACTGTTACTGAAAATGTAATTAAATATTCTCCAAACGCTGTAATCATTATCGTTTCTAATCCATTAGACGTAATGACGTATTGTGCATATTTGAACGCTAAAACAGTTCCTAATAAAGTATTCGGAATGGCTGGTGTATTAGATACAGCTCGTTACCGTTCTTTCTTAGCATTGGAATTGAATGTTTCTCCAAAAGATATCCAAGCAGTATTGATGGGGGGTCACGGTGATACAATGGTTCCACTTCCTCGTTATACAACTGTAGCCGGTATTCCTGTTACGGAATTGATTGCTGAAGATAAATTAAACGAAATCATCGAGCGTACGAAGTTTGGTGGTGGAGAAATTGTTCAATTATTGGGTACTTCTGCTTGGTATGCACCAGGTGCTGCAGCTGCTCAAATGGTTGAAGCAGTTGTTCGTGATCAAAAACGTATCTTCCCAGTTTGTGCTTGGTTACAAGGTGAGTACGGAATGAACGATATTTACTTAGGAGTTCCTGTAGTTCTTGGTAAAAACGGAATCGAGAAAATTATTGAATTAGATTTAAATGACGCTGAGAAAGCTTTATTAGCTGAATCTGCTGAAGCAGTGAAAGTGGTAATGAATGTTTTAGATAACATGAACGCTACAGCTTAATTCAATCCAATAAATTTGAAATCCCCCAGTCTTAAATGATTGGGGGATTTTTTTTGCCATTAACTGTTGTTTTAGAAGAATAAAATTTCATTCATATTTAATCTGCAATCGCTAGCTTATACGTACCTTTGCGCGGTATTATGCAGGCAAAGATGACTCACGTAATGCTAAATATTTTATTGCTAATAAGTTAAAGGAAAATGGCTCAAAAGTTCAATGCTTGGCATGACGTTTCAAGAGGTGAAAATTTACCAAATGAAGTAAATGGAATTATCGAAATTCCAAAAGGAACACGCGCAAAATACGAATTAGACAAAGACAGTGGTTTATTGAAATTAGACCGTGTATTGTATTCTTCAGTTTATTATCCAGCTAACTATGGATTTATTCCTAAAAGTTATTGTGATGATAAAGATCCGTTGGATATTTTGATTTTGTCGCAAATAGATGTTGTACCAATGTGTATCGTTCCTGCGAAAGTGATTGGAGTTATGCGAATGTTGGACAATGGTGAAGCAGATGATAAAATTATTGCTGTAGCTGCTGGAGATCCAAGTATGAATCACATCAATGATATTTCTGAGTTACCAGCACATTTTATTTCGGAGATGCGTAATTTCTTTGAAGATTATAAAAAGTTGGAAAACAAGACGGTTGTTGTTGAAGAGTTCTTAAACCGTGAAACAGCGATTGAAATTTTGAAAGACAGTTTTAAAATGTATGAAGAGAAATTTCCAAACGGATAATTCTAGTCAGTATTAAAAAATTTATGATTAGGTTGTCAATTCGTTTTGGCAACCTTTTTTTATTTAAATAAAATGCGTAATTTCAACTAAACTCAACTATGCGAATTGGTGTCATTTTTATCTTTTTATTGATTATTGGTCATGTTTCTTTGGCACAGGAATTAACCTTTCGTCAAAAGCGATGCATACGATCTGAAGTTCGAGAAATGGAAAAAAATGATCAGTTGTATCGGGCTGAAATTGTAAAACACCCCGAATTAGACAGAGATTCATTGATGCAATTGCAGGAAGCGGTTGATTCAGTTAGTCGAAAGTTGTTTGTTTCGATAATTGAAAAAAGTGGTTATCCATCGAAAACGAATATTGGTAGAGAAACATCCCTTGCTTTGTTGTTACATTTTACAACTGAAAATGATTTGAAAGAATTAAAGGAGTTGCTATTATTGGAACTCAAAGAAGGGCGAATGAAACCAGATTATTATGCCTATTGGTATGACAGGTGTTTACGAAATATGAATCAGCCAATTTATTTTGGACAATACACAAATAGCGTTTTTTGTGGCGAGCAATTGAAGCAATACAATGAACATCGATTAGAAATTGGTTTAAAAGAATTAGAAGGTAAAACGAATTGTGATTAGTATGATTGAAATTTTAGCATATAATGATAATTTCAAACAAGGATGTCTTGCTGCATTTCAAAGTAATATTCCAGTGTATTTTACACCAGAGGAAATCAATGACTTTACCAATTTTTTGGAGCAACGTGCAATGCCAAAAGAGAATGAAATTCAAAGTACCTTCTATTATGTTCTATTGAAAAATAACGAAGTGATTGGTTGTGGTGGATTTGGTGAACGAGAACGCGATGGAACAGTAACCTTAGCTTGGGGATTGGTTCATTCAGATTTTCATAAACAAGGAGTTGGTAAACTATTATTGCAGCATCGATTAACTGAAGCAAGAAAAGTATATCCTTCGAAGACTATTTATTTAGATACAACCCAATATTCATATCCGTTTTTCGAAAAATTTGGATTTAAAACTACTAAAATCACAATTGATTTCTATATGAAAGGAATGCATCGCTACGATATGGAATTGGTATAAAACTCTTCTTTACTCTTAAAAAGTCCTTCTCTGGTTTTGAATCAGTGAAATGTGTATGTTTTTACATTTTCTGTGTACGCTACTGCTTCTTAACATTCTTCACCTTTGTTGTGGTTAAAACGATCAAAACCGGAAGTATAGATATAATTTATGGAGGTATAGATATTATATAATTCGTCTATAAATCATGTTCGGTATTTTTGAGTTCGTAAACCAATAAAACAGTAAGAGATGAAACGAATTTTATTAGTAACCAACATTTTACTTTCCATGACCACATTTTCGCAAAAGGAGGAAGCAAATGCTGCAAAATGTCCTTTTGGACATGGTAGCACGGAAACCACCAAATTATCAACGGTAATTGCAGACACAATGAAAAATCAAGCGACTAACGCAGGTACAAACAACCGCGATTGGTGGCCAAACCAATTGGATTTAACTGTTCTTCGCCAACATTCTTCTTTATCAGATCCAATGGGAAGCGACTTTGATTATACAAAAGCCTTTCAATCATTGGATTATTATACCTTGAAAAAGGATATCAGCGCAATTTTGACTGATTCACAAGATTGGTGGCCAGCAGATTTTGGAAACTATGGACCTTTGTTCATACGTATGGCTTGGCACAGTGCAGGAACATACAGAACAGGCGATGGACGCGGAGGAGCAAGCGAAGGACAACAACGTTTTGCTCCTTTGAATTCATGGCCAGACAATGTCAATTTGGATAAAGCGAGAAGATTGTTATGGCCAATTAAACAAAAATATGGAAGTCAAATTTCTTGGGCCGATTTAATGATTTTAACAGGAAACGTTGCTTTAGAAGAAATGGGCTTCAAAACATTCGGTTTTGGTGGAGGTCGCGCTGACGTTTGGGAACCAGAAATGAATGTTTACTGGGGGAAAGAAACAAAATGGCTCGATGACCAACGCTATTCTGAAGGGCGCAATTTAGAAAATCCTTTGGCAGCAGTTCAAATGGGATTAATCTATGTGAATCCAGAAGGTCCGAATGGAAACCCAGATCCATTACTTGCTGCAAAAGATATTCGCGAAACATTTGCGCGAATGGGCATGAACGATGAAGAAACAGTTGCGTTGATTGCTGGTGGACATTCATTTGGGAAAACACATGGTGCTGGAGATGCAAAATTGGTTGGGAAAGAACCTGAAGCAGCTTCAATTGAAGAACAAGGATTGGGATGGAAAAGTTCATATAAATCAGGAAAAGGAACAGATGCTATTTCGTCTGGTTTGGAAGTGACATGGACAACAACACCTGCAGAATGGAGTCATGATTTTTTTATGATTTTATTCTCAAATGAATGGGAATTGGTAAAAAGTCCAGCGGGAGCTCATCAATGGCAAGCAAAAGGAGGAAAAGCAATTATTCCAGATGCTTTTGATGCAAATAAAAAACACGTTCCTACAATGTTGACAACGGATCTATCACTTCGTTATGATACAATTTATGGCAAGATTTCAAAACGATTCATGGACAATCCAGCAGAGTTTGAAGATGCATTTGCCCGTGCTTGGTTCAAATTAACACACAGAGATATGGGACCTAAAGCCTTGTATTTAGGACCAGAAGTTCCAAAAACAGATTTACTTTGGCAAGATCCAATTCCAGCAGTCAATCATGCCTTAGTAAATGAAACTGACATCGCGAATTTGAAAAAATCTATTCTTGAATCTGGTTTAACGGTCAGTGAAATGATTTCTACAGCTTGGGCTTCGGCATCAACTTTTAGAGGCTCAGACAAACGTGGCGGAGCAAATGGAGCGAGAATTCAATTATTGCCACAAAGTGAATGGGAAGTGAACAATCCAACGCAGCTTAAAAAAGTATTGGCTGTATTAGAAAAGATTCAGAAAGACTTCAATGCGAAATCTTCAACAAAGAAAATTTCAATGGCGGATTTAATCGTACTAGCAGGAAATGTTGGTTTGGAAAAAGCAATTAAAAATGCTGGATCTACTGAAACAGTGAAATTCACCCCTGGACGAATGGATGCTACGCAAGAACAAACGGATGTGAACTCAATGGCATTTTTAGAACCGATGGCAGATGGATTTAGAAATTATACAAAAACACAATACACTGTTTCGACAGAAGAATTGTTGGTAGATAAAGCACAATTGTTGCAGTTGACAGCTCCTGAAATGACTGTTTTAGTTGGAGGAATGCGTATGTTGGATGCAAATTATGATCATTCGAAAAATGGAGTTTTAACAACGAAAAAAGAAACACTTTCGAATGATTTCTTTGTGAATCTTTTGGATATGAATACAGTTTGGAAAGCAACAACAGATTCAAAAGAAGTATTTGTTGGAACGGATCGTAAAACAGGAGCAGTTAAATGGACAGCTACGCGAGCAGATTTAATTTTTGGTTCAAATTCTGAATTACGTGCAGTAGCAGAAGTATATGCAAGCAATGATGCAAAAGAAAAATTTATTAAAGACTTTATCGCAGCGTGGGAAAAAGTAATGAACAGTGATCGATTTGATTTGAAATAATCAAATTATAAATTAGTAGAGAAGCCGGTCATTTGATCGGCTTTTTTTGTTTGATGTTTAACAATGACGTTGCAATGAGTGTTGTATGATTAACGGAATTGTTCCTGAAAAAAAAATGCTGGCAACGTAGAAAGAAAAAATAATAAGTATATTCATTCAAATTTTAAATTATGAATTCAATTGAAATTCCATTTAGTAAGTGGAAATTATTGTTAGCCGTTGTTGCTTCAGCTTTATTTGTCGTATTGGGTGTGTTTTTAATGTTTGTATGGTCAGAGGAAGCAGGATCGTCTAGTCCTTTGGCTAAAAAAATAACTGGTGGAATCTTGATTCTGTTTTTTGGAGCAGTGAGTGCTTTTGGTTTTGTGAAAATGTTATCCAAAAAATGTGCATTGTTGATTAATGATGAAGGTATTTGCGACAATACAACCGCAAGTAGTTTTGGATTGATTAAATGGGATAATGTTACTGGATTCAAAATTGAAGAAATGATGTCTAGAAAGTACTTAGTTATCCAAGTGAACAATGGTGAAGAAATGTTGGAAAAGTCAAAAGGAATGTTGCGAAAAACAATGAAAATGAACTTCAGCATGTATTTAACGCCTTATGCAATTCCTTCAACTGTAATTAATTACAAATTAGAAGAACTTGTTGATCTTTTAGAAAAACAGCTAGCGGAAAGACAAAAGGTAAATTGATAAAAGGGATTAAAAACCGATGAAATATACATTACTTTTCATTTTACTCATCTGGAATTGTTTATTATTTGCACAAAATGAAAAGGTAAATAATGCAGTTGATTCTTTGCTGAAAAACAAAACTACAACACCTTTTAATGGAATTATTTATTGCGTTTCAGATGAGAATGTTCTTCTAAGCAAAGTGCAAGGTTTTTCAGATTTCACGGCCAAATCACCTTTGAAATTAACGGATCAATTTGTAATTGGTTCAATCAGCAAGCAATTTACTGCAGCTCTGATCTTAAAAGAATATGAACGAAACAATGTTCAGTTACATGTTCCTATTCGTTGGTACATGCCCGAGTTAAAACAAAAGTGGGCAGATTCAGTAACAATTCATCAATTGCTCACACATACACATGGAATTGTTGACTTAGATAAGCCTTCCATTTTTCCAGCTGGTACACAATTCAATTATTCACAAATTGGTTATGACCTTTTGGCTAAAATTGCTGAACGTGCGACAGGGAAAAAGTTGGAAATTCTGAGCAAAGAATTATTTGACAAATGCGGAATGATCAACACCTTACATCCTGCAAGTGAAGGAATCAAAAGTTTAGCAATTGGATATACGGAAAAAAACGAGCAAATAGAAATTGATATAAATTCATTTCAAAATTATCCAGCTGCGGGTTCTTTTATTTCTACCGTTGAGGATTTGGCACGTTGGAACGCTTGCTTGCATGGGGGAAAAGTGCTGAAAAAGAAAACGCTAAAGTTAATGCAAACTCCGCAGCCAGGTGCTGTTCGAAATCATCCCTTATTTGGGGAAACATTTTATGGTTATGGAATAACTGTTGCGGGTGAGAATGAGCAATTGCAGTTTGGACAAACGGGTTTTGCACCGGGATTTGTGTCCATGAATTACCATTTTCCACAAACGAAAACGAGTTTGATCATGTTGTCAAATGTTGTTTATGGAGGCGATGATTTGAAAAAAGCGTTTGAGTATCACTTGAAGGTGCTTGAACTGTATCAATAGCATTGATAAATGAAATACTTCCTTGTTCTTTTGTTTTTTCCTTTCAGTGTGAATGCGCAGATTGAAGCATCAAATGATAAAATCGAATACCAAGCGCGTCGTGATAGTATTTTAGTTCAAACTGAATTTGGGAGTATCTATTATACACATGATACGACCGCTGTAAGTTATGATTATTTGAATCCATCACAAATCGATTCCACGGTTTTTACAAAGTTTTACAAAGAAATGCAACTTGAATTGCAGAGGAAATTCTACATTAAAACCAAGCATTTCAAACATCCTTTTATCAATTCACATTGGACAAATCTTTATCAATTCAACAATTCATTCTGTTTGTATGGACCAAGTGATTGGATGGGGCATACTGAATTGTTTTTCACAGATTCGTTACTTTACAATCTGCGCTCTGATGGTGATTTGGAATTTATCATGTCCGTGTCAACCATTTCTTCTAACGCTTGTGAATTTGAGTTGTTAAACTATTGGAATGAATCTTATTTTTTAGCAATTCGAATTGTTGATGAAAATAGGGGAATAGCCACATTTGAATGGTTTGATACTTCTCACAAATCTCAAGGTAAAACCTGTATGGTTCAATCTGAAAAAGTCCGAAAATTTCCAATTATCATTTACGATTGTGGGAATCAGAAATGTGCATTTGGAGACGTGAATTTCTTTGAACCAATTGAATTCATTGATTATTGATTCATTTTTCAGATAAAATACTGTCAAACCATTTCTTAAAAAATCACAAAAAATAGTAAAACATATCTAAATAATAGTAATACTATTATATTTGCATGAAATACTATTTTTATGCAATCATTTTTTCAGAACATAAAATTACCAATCAACGAAAAGCTTTTTTTGAAAGATCCCCAGTCTTCCGAGATAGGTAACAAAATTTTAAATGAAAGTATCGAACTCATTAATGAAATGGGATTTGAGAAATTCACGTTTAAAAAATTAGCCACAAAGATTTCCACAACAGAGGCATCCATTTATAGATATTTTGAAAGTAAGCACAAACTTCTGTTGTATTTGATCAATTGGTATTGGAGCTGTATCGCAACGCGTATGTTGTTTGAGACAAGCAATATTGAGGATCCAATTTTATGTTTAAAGAAAGCGATTCATATTCTTACTGCATTGCCTAATCCACAAGCTGAACAAGTTTTAGCCAATGAGATTTTCTTGAAAGAAATTGTCATCAACGAAGCTTGGAAGGCGTTTTTAACAAAGGAAATAGATAGTGAAAACAAAGATGGAGTTTTTAGTGTTTACAAGTCCGTTGTGAATAATGTTGTTCAAATGATCCAAACAATAAATCCAAATTATCTGTATCCAAATATGTTGGTCACAACAGTTATTGAAGGAAGCAATCAGCAGCGATTCTTCGGTCAACATCTACCCAAATTAACAAATTCGAGCTCCGAAGTTGATTTCGTAGAGCAATTTTATCAAGACATGATTTTTAAAGCAATTCAACATGGTTAATCAAACAACATCAGTTTTTAGTCGCTTCATCGGTTTATTGAAACCCGATTATAAGGAAATCAAGAATATTTACATTTTCGCTGTTTTTAGTGGAATACTGTCATTGGGCTTACCACTTGGAATTCAAATGATTATCAACTTTATTCAAGTTGGACAAGTTAGTACGTCTTGGATTATTTTGGTTCTATTAGTAGTTGGTGCAATCGGTTTCTCTGGTTTATTGAATATTTATCAGATGAAAATTACGGAGAACTTGCAACAACGCGTTTTTACACGAGCAGCTTTTGAATTTGCAGGTCGAATTCCGCAAATGAAATTGTTGGAAATGTTGAAGTTAAACGCGAATGAATTGACCAATCGCTTTTTTGATACCTTGACCATTCAAAAAGGAATTTCGAAATTATTGATTGATTTCACAGCAGCAACATTACAAGTATTGTTCGGACTAATTCTATTGTCGTTTTATCATAGCTTTTTCATTTTTATCGGTCTTTTCCTTGTGGTTTTATTGTATGTGATTGTTCGACTAACAGCTAAAAAAGGTTTTCAGTCGAGCTTGAAAGAATCATCTTACAAATACAAAATTGCGAATTGGCTGCATGACGTTTCTCGTGCTCGTTTAAGTTTCAAAATGGCGTCAAAAGAACGCTTGCACATGGATACAACAAATAAACATTTACATGATTATTTAGGGGCTCGTGACACACATTTCACGGTTTTAATGCAGCAATATTCATTTCTAATTGCATTTAAGATTTTAATTGCTTTGACACTACTAATTGTTGGAGGATTTTTGGTCATCAACCAGCAAATGAACATTGGTCAATTCGTTGCTTCTGAAATTATTATTCTACTTGTGCTTTCTTCTGTTGAGAAATTGATTTTAAGTTTGGATGTTATATACGACGTATTCACGGCAATCGAAAAAATTGGACAAGTAACAGATCTTCCCTTAGAGGTTCATGATGGCGAAATTTTGGAAAATCAAACTGAAACGGGTATGTGTATTTCGATTAGAGATTTAAGTTTTAAATCACATTACTCACCTAAGAAATTGTTAGATCATTTAACAGTTGAAATTCAAGCGAATCAAACGGTTTGTCTTGTGTCAGATTCGAGTTCTTCGAATGCAGCTTTGTTCTATTTATTAACTGGGATTTGTGACAATGCAAAAGGTTCCATTTCTTTTGATAAAGTGCCTCAAGCGAATTTAAATTCATTTGAGTTGCGCGAACAAATCGGGACCGTTTTCGAACATGATTATTTAATAAATGCCACTATTTTTGAAAACATTCAGTTCGGTAGAAAAGATGTCAGCTTGAAGCAGGTTGTAGCACTTGCGGAAGAAATTGGTTTAAGCGAATTCGTTAATTCTCTGCCAGAAAAGTATTCTACACCAATTGACAGTGAGGGACATTTTATTCCAAGAGATGTTGTCGTGAAAATTCTGTTACTGCGTTCGATTGTAAAACAGCCGCGTTTATTATTGTTAGATGAACCAACGGCAGGATTAACTAATGTTCAAAAACAGCAAATTCTTGAAAAATTGAATTCTTTAAAAGGTGTAACACGCATTTTCGCGAGTAATGATCCTGAAATACACAAAATTTCGGAGAGTTTAATTTATATCGAAAACGGCAAACCGCGCATAGAAGGAACGAATCAACAAACTTTAAACTAGTCAATCGGATGTTAAATTTATCGCCAAATAATAAGAGCAGTTTTAGTTTAAAAAACTTGACAGCAATAAATCGAGTAGAAAGTAAAAGCACTTCAAAAAAGATCAAACGTACAATGTATGCGTTATTGATTATTCTTTTGATTATTCTTTTTCTTCCTTGGACACAGAATATTCAGTCAACGGGAAAGGTTTCTACTTTACGCCCTGAGCAAAAACCTCAAACAATAAATACAGTTATATCTGGAAAAGTTGAAAAATGGTTCGTAAAAGATGGTGATCGCGTAAAAAAGGGAGACACAATATTGTACATCTCTGAGATTAAGGATGAATATTTTGATCCGAATTTAATTGGAAGAACCGAGCAACAATTGAAAAACAAGGAACTTTCTGTGGTGTCGTATTCCGATAAAATTAGAAATTTGGATGTACGCGTTGATGCCTTGATTGATCAAGGTAGATTAAAATTACAACAGGCTAAATTAAAGCTAACTCAAACTCAATTGAAATATAAGACGGATAGCATTGAATTTCACACAGCTGAATTGAACTTGAAAATTGCTGATGATCAATACCATCGTTTTGAAAAATTGGTCAAAGACGGTTATAAGTCTCAAACAGAATTAGAAACACGTAAACTGACCTTGCAGCGAACACAAGCAAATGTGGTAGCAACACAGCAAAAAATGCTACAGAGTCGAAACGATATTTTAGACGCAAGAGTGGAGTTGAGCGCAATAGAATCAAAATTCAGGGATGAAGTCTCTAAAGCTGAATCAGATAAATTCACGGCACTTTCAAGTATGTATGATGCAGAAGTGGATGTAACAAAGTTGCAAGGAAAAGTGGCAAATTATTCGATTCGAAACGGAATGTATTATGTATTGGCTCCTCAAGATGGGATTGTGACGAAAGTACTTTCGAGTGGTATTGGTGAAACAATCAAACAAGGTCAACCAATTGCGACAATTATGCCTTCAGTGTATGATCTTGTGGTAGAAATGTATGTGAAACCGGTTGATTTGCCAATCATCAGTGTTGGAAATAAAGTGCGCATTCAATTTGACGGATGGCCAGCAATTGTCTTTTCGGGTTGGCCGAATTCGAGCTTTGGAACATTCGAAGGTGAAGTATTTGCAGTGGATAATTTTGCTGATGAACAAGGAAACTTCCGTGTATTAATTTCTCCTGATAAAAAAGGAAAACCTTGGCCAGATGCATTGCGTGTTGGCGGTGGCGCAAATGCAATGATTTTGTTAAAAGATGTTCCAATTGGATATGAACTTTGGAGACTGATCAACGGTTTTCCACCTCAGTTTTATAAACAAAAAACGTCAACTAAAAAAGCTGAGAAATGATAAGAATAATTGCACTAGTGTTCTTAAGTTCATTCTTGAACTATGCATATGGACAGACTACATTTTCAGATCAGCGATTTTATGAGTTGGTTGTTAACAATCACCCTTTAGCGAAACAAGCGAATTTAAAACCTGCTTATGGAAAGTACAGTGTTCTAAAAGCAAAAGGAGGATTTGATCCGAAACTTGAGAATCAAATCAACCAGAAGTATTATAATTCTTCAAATTATTACAGTTTTTTAAATGCAGGATTAAAAATTCCTACGTGGTACGGAATTGAAGTTAAAACGGGATTTGAATCCAATGATGGAACGTATTTGAGTCCGCAGGACAAAACGCCGGCAGGTGGTTTATGGTATGGAGGTGTTTCTGTAAATCTTGGTGAAGGCTTGTTTATTGACCAACGAAGAGCTGAATTGTTTAAAGCTAGAATTTACCAAAATAGTACCATGTTTGAGCAACGTTTGCAGCTGAATGAATTGCTTTATGAAGCTGGATATGCTTATTGGAATTGGGTTTTAGCATATCATTCGATGGAAATCATGCAGGAATCGTATCAATTGGCTAATGAGCGCTATGAAGGTATTCGAAGAACAGCTGAAGTTGGAGATCGCCCAGGAATTGATAGTGTAGAAGCAATTATTCAAGTGCAAAGCAGAGAGACCTTGTTGCTGAATTATGCAACAGACTTTAAAAACAATGGGTATAATCTTTCAACATTTCTTTGGACGGAAAATTTAGAGCCCTTGGAATTGGATAACGCGACAGTTCCAGTTTCTCTTGATTCGCTGAATCTTGAATCGGCTTTATTGATTGCTGAAAACACCATGGATTCAATTGTTACGAATCATCCATATTTGAAGATGAATGATTTTAAAATTCAAAGTTTGGAAGTCGATAATCGCTTAAAACGTGAACAATTAAAACCTGAATTGGCTTTACAATACAATTTTTTGAATGAACCCCTAAATTATAACCCGTTCAATGATTTTTCAATCAATAATTATAAATGGGGTTTAACCTTTGAAATGCCGATTTTTCTCAGAAAAGAAAGGGGAGACGTGGCGCTTTCGAATCTGAAAATTCAAGACGAGAAGTTTAATTTACAAAACAATCAAGCATATATCGAATACAAAATTCGTAAAGCAATGGCCGATTACAGCAACGGTTTAGCGCAGATTTCGATTTATCAAAAAACAGTTGATGACTCTGGGAAATTGTTAGAAGCGGAAAAGCAAATGTTTGAAGCGGGTGAAAGTTCCCTGTTTTTAATCAATCAACGTGAATTGGCGTTTATCCAAGCACGTTTGAAATTGATTGAAAGTCAGGTGAAATTGCAACAGGCAAAATTATCATTGAGTTATGCCGCTGCGGGATTGTATTAAAAATCGTTATTCCAAGCAAAATTTGTTTTAATGATTTGATCTTTTTCTTGTTCCAAGTATTCGATAAATGCTTTAGCTGCGGGGAACATGCGTTTACCCTTCATCCAAACGATGTTCCACTCACTTGTCAAAGGAAGGTTTTTTATGGGAATAATACATAGTTGCTTATTGATAAGCTCATTTCCAATACCGATGAGGGGCATAATTGAAACACCAAGTTTTGCAATAACAGCTTGTTTTACCGCTTCGTTTGAAGTTAATACGAGCGTGCGTTTAAAAGCAATTTCTTGTCGATTTAAAAAGCTTTCCATTGCATTGCGTGTAGCAGACCCAGGTTCACGAAAAATAAACGGAATATCTGAAGGTAGATCATGAATTGTTTTAATGGTTGAATTTGCAAAATCCATATTGCCAACC
>CAJAVU010000060.1 GCA_903945495.1 uncultured Flavobacteriales bacterium
AGGGAAAATGGATTTAGTGATCGATATCAACTTCCGTATGGATACTTCAGCTTTGTATTCTGATATTGTTTTGCCAACAGCTTCGTGGTATGAAAAAGCAGATATCAACTCAACTGATATGCACTCTTTCATTCACCCGCTTTCTGAAGCAATTCCTCCAGTTTGGGAGTCTAAAACGGATTGGCAGATTTTCCAAGAACTTGCATTGAAAGTTCAAAATATGTCTAAAAAATATTTGCCAACTCCAATGTTAGATGTGGTGAATGTTCCATTGTCTCATGACTCTAAGGATGAAATTACGCAATCACGTCTTCAAGATTGGAGTAAAGGTGAGTGTGAACCGATTCCAGGAAAAACAATGCACAAAATCGTCTTCAAGGAAAGAGATTATACGAAAATCTATGACAAGTTTATTACTTTAGGTGAAGGTGTTGCGAAGAACGGATTAGGAGCGCACGGTAATCATTACAAATGTGCAGACGTGTATGATGAAATGCTTCAGAATAAAGAACATGTTATTCGATTGGCGGATGGGAAAGAATATCCTTCGTTAAAAGGGGATGTTGAAGCAATCGATGCGATTTTGAAATTATCAACCCTTACAAACGGTAAATTGACCAAACGTGCATACGAAAATATGTCGGAGATTATTGGGAATGAAGATATCGCAAAATTAGGAGATGGCTACGAACAGATATCAATGGAATATCGAGATCTTCAAGCGCAACCGAAACGATATAATTCTTCACCACTTTGGTCTGGTTTAATGCATGAAGGTAGAACATATGCGGCGTATACGTACAATGTAGATATGTTTGTGCCATGGAGAACTTTGACAGGTCGTCAACACTTCTACTTAGATCACGATGCTTATATCGCGTTTGGTGAGCACCTTTCAACATACAAACCATCACCGACTCCCGAAGCATATGGAGATTTAAGAAAAACTGTAAATGATGGTCATGCCAAAATGTTAAACTGTTTAACACCTCATGGTAAATGGCATATTCACTCTACTTATGGGGATACCTTGAGAATGTTGACGCTGTCAAGAGGTAATGAGCCTTGTTGGTTAAGTGAAGAAGATGCAGCTGAATTAGGTATTAAAGACAATGATCACGTGGAAGTTTATAATGACCATGGTGTATATGTAGCTAGAGCTTGTGTGAGTGCTCGTATTCCAAAAGGTGTTTGTATTGTTTACCATGCTGTTGAAAGAACGTATAATATTCCAAAATCTCAAATTAGAAGAGGTGAACATGGTGAATCAAGACGTGGAGGAATGAATAACTCATTCACCAGAGTACACTTGAAACCTAATTTAATGTGTGGTGGTTATGGCCAATTTACATATCACTTCAATTATTGGGGACCTGTTGGTGTAAACCGTGATACACATGTATTGGTTAGAAAAATGCATGTTGTAGAGTATTAATAGTTAGTTGTAGAATATTAAAAATTCATAGATATGAATATTAGAGCACAAGTTTCAATGGTTTTTCATCTCGATAAATGTATCGGATGCCATACTTGTTCGGTCGCATGTAAAAATGTTTGGACTGATAGACGAGGAGCTGAATATATGTGGTGGAATAATGTTGAAACAAAACCAGGAACTGGGTACCCAACAAAATGGGAAGACCAAGAAATATATAAGGGCGGTTGGGAAAAAAATGGTGAATCTGTTTCTTTAAAAGGAGCAGGTAAATTGAAAGGATTGAAAAATATCTTTCATAATCCAAATATGCCAACACTAGAAGATTATTACCACCCTTGGGCATACAAATACAGTGATTTGTTTACTGCACCGGAAGGTAATGACCAACCAATTGGACGTGCGGTTTCTTTAGTGACAGGTGAGCCAATCGACATTAAATCAGGTCCGAACTGGGATGATGATTTAGGTGGTTCACCAGATTACGCTAGAAAGGATGTCAATTTCAAAGATTTGTCAGGTCAAGATCAGGAAGCAATGTTTCAACTTGAGCAAATGACAATGATGTATTTACCAAGAATTTGTAATCATTGTTTGAATCCAGCATGTGTTGCTTCTTGTCCATCAGGGGCTCTTTACAAAAGAGGTGAAGATGGTGTTGTTTTGATTAATCAAGAGCGTTGTCGAGCATGGAGAATGTGTGTAACTGCATGTCCTTACAAGAAAAGTTATTATAACTGGCATACCGGAAAATCAGAAAAATGTATTCTGTGTTACCCAAGACTTGAGTCAGGTCAAGCACCGGCATGTATGCATTCTTGTGTTGGAAGAATTCGATATTTGGGTGTGATGCTGTATGATGCAGATCGAATTGAAGAAGTAGCAGCATCTGAAGATAAGGATTTATTGCACAATCAATTGGGGATTTATTTGAATCCAAATGATCCACATGTGATTGAAGAAGCGCGTAAAAATGGTATCCATGATTCGACTTTGAAAGCGGCTCAAAATTCACCGGTGTATAAATTTGTAAAAGAATGGGAGATTGCTTTGCCGCTTCACCCAGAATTTAGAACGCTGCCTAATTTGTTTTATGTTCCGCCAATGTTGCCTGCAATGGCCCAGGTTGATGAAAAAGGTTTATATGAAACAACTTCTACGGAAATGTTCCCAGGTATAGACCAGAATCGTATGCCAATGAAATATTTAGCATCATTATTTTCAAATGGTGATACGACTGTTATTGCTGGAGTGTATGAGAAGCTACTTAGCGTTAAATTGCACAGAAGAAATGCAACAGTTGGTGATACATCCGAAGAAAATCTGAAAAATCTTATGGCAAAATCTAAAATTGGACCTGAGACTGCAGATGCCATATTTAGACTTACTTCTTTAGCAACGTTTGAGGAGCGTTTTGTAATTCCACCAGCGCATAGAGAAGAATCTATTGAGATGCTTGAAGCAACTGCTGATGCTAAAGGTGAAACAGGTTTTGGATTTAAAATTAGACCTAAACGAGGTTTGTAATATTTCGCTTTTATGAAAACTAGAGAGCAATATATATCATTAGCAAATCTTTTCAGATATCCTGATGAAGATTACAAGAAAAATGTATCAGAGTGCGCTAAAATGCTAAAGGAAAACTATCATGAAGCATACTCAGAGATACTTCCTTTTGTTCAATTCGTAGAGGCAAATGGCCTCTACGAAATTGAGGAAGTTTTTGGTAAGACATTTCACATTCAAGCAATTTGTTTTCTTGATTTAGGTTACGTGCTTTTTGCTGAAGATTACAAGCGTGGAGAATTTTTGGTAAAAATGAAAGATGAGCAAAGACGTGCAAACAATGATTGTGGAGACGAGCTTGCTGATAATTTACCGAATGTTCTGACTTTAATGGCGATTATGAAAGATGAGGAATTTTTAGGAGAATTCGCTGTTAGAATTGTTGAGCCTTCTCTTGAAAAGATGCTTGCTGAATTTGATCAAGCAAGAATGGAACTGAAAGATAAGGTAAGAAAAAAGAAACAAAAAGTTATTCTTTTAGAAGACATGCAAAACAAAAATATTTTTCAATACGCAATTAAAGCTCTTTGGTTGGTTGTGAAGGAAGATTTTAAATCAATTAAATATAATGACCCGGAAATTGTTCCAACGATTGGAGGAAATTTCCTTAAAAGCTGTAATACAGGTTGTTCTACAGCGCCAAAACTGGAAAAAACAAATTAATATGGTACGTTTAGAAGAAAATAGAAAATTATATTCAACTGGATTAGTTGGGTTAATTGAAAAGAAAAAATCATCGGTTCTTATGGTTCTGATGGCAATCTTTTTGTTTGTTATTACTAATAATGGACATGCCGCGACCGGAAAAGAAATTTATGACAAAATGTGTATGTCTTGTCATAGTTTGTCTGATAAGGTATTAATGGGACCTGGATTAGCTGGGGTTCATGAACGTCGCTCAGAGGAGTGGATTGTGAATTGGGTAAAAGATTCTCAGGGAATGGTCAAAGCAGGCGATAAAGATGCTGTAGCATTGTTTGAGAAATTTAACAAAGTGCCAATGCCAAGCTTTTCTCAATTGACTGATGAAGAAATTATAGGATTTATTCAGTTTGTTAAGGATAATGAGGTTAAACCATCGGAAAACACAGCAGCGGCTGATCCATCTGCAGATGCGACTAAACAGCCAGTAGTAGAACCAGGGATTTTGGATACCAAAATAAATGGGAAATTCTTTTTCTGGACTTTAGCATCATTACTTGTTATTGGTTTATTATTATACCGATTCAAAAGAAAAACATTTAAAAAAGTTAAAGAGGTAGGTTATCATCAAGAGCCGCATAAAATTCCAAGTTACGGAGGGTATTTTGCTCTGTTTATTTTAATTGCATTGATTGTTATTTTCTTACTGATTTTATTATTAAATCAAAATGTTGGAATGATCAATACATTAATGTTTATTGCATTGCCTTATGTCAGTTTTGGAATTTTCTTAATTGGAAGTATTTATCGCTATAAAAATCGTGGGTATCAAGTTTCTTCTTTGTCTTCGCAATTTTTAGAAGGTAAAAAATTGTATTGGGGAAGTTTGCCATTTCACTGGGGGTTACTAATATTATTTTTTGGTCACTTAATCGCATTTTTGTTTCCATCAGCCGTTTTAGCTTGGAATGGACAACCAGTTCGATTGTTGATTTTAGAAATGAGTTCATTTGCATTTGGATTGTCAGCACTTTTAGGGCTTATTCTATTAGTTAAAAGAAGATTAGAAGCGAAAATGCTACTTGTTGTAACGAATAAAATGGATATGGTTGTGTATACAGTATTGTTTACGCAAATTGTTTCAGGTCTTGGAGTTGCGTTCTTTGTTAGATGGGGATCGTCATGGTTCTCTAGTGTTTTAACACCTTATTTGAGATCAATATTTTCATTTGAACCTGATATTAACGCAGTGGCAGAGATGCCATGGTTAATTCAGATTCATATTATTTCAGCATTTTTAATTATTGCGATCATACCTTTTACACGATTCATGCACTTTCTTGTTGCGCCATTTGATTATGCGTGGAGGAAATATCAAGTCGTTATTTGGAATTGGAACCCAAAAAATATCAGAACATCTGGTAGACATAATTTTGGTAAAAAACCACGTAACCATTGATTTGTTGTTTGTTGCGAAAAGCCACTCAGAAATGAGTGGCTTTTTTTATGATATATGTCATTTAAAAAGTAGACATAAGCGTTTAAATTTGCTTGTTAAGCCAGATGGATATTAAAAGAGTATGATTAAAATCAATTTTAAGGATAATGTTAAATTTGGAATCAATGAATTTGCAGGTTCTTTGGGTGATTTTGGCGTGATATTGCCTTTGTTTGTTAGTATAATTTCTATTGCCAATTTCAGTGTAATTGGTGTTTTTATTGTTTATGGTAGTTTTTTAATCATCTCGGGTCTGTATTACGGTGCAC
>CAJAVU010000061.1 GCA_903945495.1 uncultured Flavobacteriales bacterium
ATCTACTAAAAGTTTGATTCATTTGCATCAATACCACAAAAATGGTATTTTTGCAGAAGATTTAGGTTTTATTTATAATTAATCTAAATAAAGAATTAATATAGAAAGCAATGATAACAGTTACTGATACAGCCAAAAAACAAGCATTGCGCTTGATGGAAGACGACGGGAAAGATGGTTTTTTCATTCGTGTAGGAGTTGAAGGTGGCGGATGTTCTGGATTGATGTATCAATTGACATTCGACAACGAAGAAAAAGAAGGTGACAAAGCTTTTGAGGACAATGGAATAAAGGTTGTTGTCGACAAAAAAAGTTATTTGTATTTAATCGGAACTACACTTGATTTTTCGGGTGGTTTGAATGGCAAAGGCTTTGTATTCAATAATCCGAATGCTGGCAGAACATGTGGTTGTGGTGAATCTTTTTCACTTTAACATTAACTAATTTCTCAAGATAAAAAAATGGGATATACAGAAAACGAATTAGCCAAAGACCTTGAAAATCAAGAGTACAAATTTGGTTTCGTTACAAATATTGATTCTGACAAAGCGCCAAAAGGTTTGGATGAAAGCATTATTCGTTTCATTTCTGCAAAGAAAAATGAGCCTGAATGGATGCTAGAATACCGCTTAAAAGCCTTTGCAATTTGGAAAGAAATGACTGAACCAACTTGGGCTCACGTTCATTATAACAAACCAGACTTTCAAGACATCACTTATTATTCAGCTCCAAAACAAACCAAGAAATATGAATCTTGGGATGATGTAGATCCTGAAATGAAAGAGACGATGGCGAAGCTTGGTATTTCATTGGAAGAGCAACAACGCTTAACTGGAACGAACGTCGCAGTAGATTTCGTGATGGACTCTGTTTCGGTTGCAACATCGTTTAAAGCAAAATTAGGAGAACTAGGCATTATCTTCTGCTCGTTTTCAGAAGCCGTTCAAGAACATCCTGAATTGGTAAGAAAGTACATGGGATCAGTTGTTCCTATGACCGATAACTTTTATGCTGCCTTGAATTGTGCTGTATTTACGGATGGTTCTTTTTGCTACATTCCAAAAGGCGTAAAATGTCCAATGGAATTGTCTACTTATTTCCGAATCAATGAAGGAGGAACAGGACAATTTGAACGAACATTGGTTGTTGCTGATCAAGGTTCATACGTTTCGTACTTAGAAGGATGTACTGCTCCACAACGTGATGAAAACCAATTGCACGCTGCTGTAGTAGAATTAATCGCCTTGGACGATGCTGAAATAAAATACTCAACAGTTCAAAACTGGTATCCTGGAGATAAAGAAGGAAAAGGTGGAGTTTTCAACTTCGTTACAAAACGTGGGATTTGTGAACGCAACGCCAAAATCTCATGGACGCAAGTAGAGACAGGTTCTGCTGTGACATGGAAATATCCATCTTGTATTTTAAAAGGAGATAATTCGATTGGCGAATTCTACTCAGTTGCTGTAACAAACAATTACCAGCAAGCAGATACTGGAACGAAAATGGTTCACTTAGGTAAAAACACCAAAAGCACTATTATATCTAAAGGTATTTCAGCTGGAAAATCACAAAACTCTTATCGTGGTTTAGTACAAATCCATAAGAATGCTGCCAATGCGCGAAATTTCTCTCAATGTGATTCATTATTGATGACAGATGAGTGCGGAGCACATACCTTTCCATACATTGAATGCAAAAACAGTTCAGCAAAAATTGAACATGAAGCTACAACTTCTAAAATCGGTGAAGATCAAATCTTCTATTGCTTGCAACGCGGTATTTCTGAAGAAAAAGCAATCAGTTTAATTGTAAATGGTTATTGCAAAGAAGTATTAAATCAGTTACCAATGGAATTTGCTGTAGAAGCACAAAAATTATTAGCAATTAGTCTCGAAGGATCGGTAGGATAAACCTAATTTAAAAATTTGACATTTGAAAATTCTATTTCTCAGACCAACAATTTTCGAATTTCAAATTATCAAATCTTCGAATAGTACACATTTATAAGATTATAAGAATGATAAGCATTAAAAATCTACATGCCTCAATTGACGGCAAAGAAATATTAAAAGGCTTGAACTTAGAAGTGAAAGCTGGTGAAGTGCACGCCATCATGGGGCCAAATGGTGCTGGAAAAAGTACATTGGCATCTGTTTTAGCTGGTCGCGAAGAATATGAAATTACAGAAGGTTCTGTTGATTTTGATGGACAAGATTTGTTAGAATTGTCAACTGAAGATCGTGCAAGAGAAGGTCTATTCTTGGCTTTTCAATATCCAATTGAAATCCCAGGTGTTTCAAACATTAATTTCTTGCGTACTTCTTTGAATGAAATCAGAGATTATAAAGGCGAAGAACAAATTTCAGCAAAAGATTTCATGGCTTTGGTTCGTGAAAAATCAGCATTGGTTGAATTGGACGCTAAATTGGCGTCACGTTCAGTGAATGAAGGTTTTTCCGGAGGTGAAAAGAAACGTAACGAAATTTTTCAAATGGCGATGTTGAATCCGAAATTGTCGATATTGGATGAAACGGATTCAGGATTGGATATTGATGCATTGCGTATTGTTGCGAATGGTGTAAACAAATTGAAAACTGCTGAAAACGCAACAATTGTAATTACGCATTACCAACGTTTGTTAGACTACATTGTTCCAGATGTTGTGCATGTTTTGTATAACGGTAAAATTGTAAAATCAGGTCCAAAAGAACTAGCTTTAGAACTAGAAGAAAAAGGATACGATTGGATCAAAGCTGAAGTTGACGCTCAATAATAAAATCACGATGAACGAACTTATACAAGAATCAAAAGTTGTGTCCTTTGTTGAGCATTTGCCAAAAACGATGCTTCCGTTCAACAATGACTTGCTTTCTAAAGCTTCAGACGTACTGAAATCTATTGATTTCCCTACGACTCGCACAGAAGCTTGGAAATATACACGTGTCGGACGAATTGCATCAATTTCAACAGCAAATCAAGTTACGCGTGAAGGAAAAAACTTAAGCCGTGAGGACATTAATTCGACCTATCAAATCAGTAAAGCTGGATTGACGTTTGTATTTGAAAATGGAGTTTTCCGAAGCGATTTATCTTCAGGTGAATTTCCGGTGGGAGCAACAATTAAGCCATTGACTGGTTGTGACAAAGATGAACTTGCTTTGGTTGGAAAATCTCTTCAATTGGAAAATGAAGTGTTTCATTCAATGAATACAGCATTTGCTGTAGATGGGATGTACATTTCAATTCACGACAAAGCTGTGATTGAAGCACCAATTCAATTGATACATTTGATTACAGGTAAAAACACTGTATCAAATCTTCGCAATTTTATTCAAATTGGAAAGTTTGCAAAAGCTGAAATCATGCAATCGTTTTTTGCCTTAGATGCTGAAACTTCATTTACAAATGTAATCACTGAAGTTAATGTTGCTGAAAATGCACATTTAACAATCAATAAATTACAATACGAAACAGAAGGGAATTACCACATTGCAACTGAACAAGTTGATCAAGCAAAAGATTCAACCTTTACCATTAATACAATGACCTTAGACGGAACATTGGTTCGTAACAACTTAAACATTGAAGTAAATGGTGTGAATTGCATGACAAATCTTCACGGTGCTTATGTATTGAAAAGCAATCAGCACGTCGATAATCATACTATTGTTGATCACAAGCAGCCGCATTGCGAATCAAACGAGTTGTACAAAGGCGTGATGGATGAAAAATCAACCGGAGTTTTCAACGGAAAAGTATTTGTTCGCAAAGACGCACAAAAAATCAATGCCTTTCAATCAAATGGTAATGTTTTGTTGAGTGATGATGCTACTGTTGATTCAAAACCTGAATTAGAAATTTATGCTGACGATGTAAAATGTTCACATGGTTCAACAACTGGTCAATTGGATGAAGAAGCAGTTTTCTATTTAAGAGCCAGAGGAATCTCAGAAAAATCTGCGCGTCATTTAATGGTTGCAGCCTTTATCGGGGATGTATTATCTAAAATTGAAAATGATGAATTCAGAGAATATACACATTCCCATTTACAAGATCGTTTTGGTTGGGAATTTTGATTTTTTAACTATTTAGAAAAAAGGCGAACCGTTTGATTCGCCTTTTTTTTATTGATTGAAGAATTCAATATCATCATCCTCATCCATGCTATCGAAATCCTTAATAATCATAGCGATTTCACTCATAATTTGCGATTTCTGTGGATCTTTTGGGTCTGTATCTTCCAAGTATTCTCTTAAATGCAATTTTGCTTCTAAAACGTGACGTTCTTCGACAGGCCCAGCCATATTCTCGATAATTGTCAAACATTCTAATGCTTCCATAAAGTCTCCATCCACAGCGATTTCAACAAATTCCGGCAAGAAATAGGTATAATCCAATTTGCTGTTCCATATAGTTGAAAGCAATTGTTGACGAATTGGTAAATAATCTGAATCATTTACAAGACGCATCATTTCATCGACTGCAGAGCTATCTTTTAAACTGCATAGAAACTCAACGATTTCCTCTCTTATTTTTGGTGATAAATCTGTCATTAATAAAGCCGCCATTGGCTCTAAAATTGAACTATCACCATTTGCTTGTAAGGCTTTGATTGATGCACTTGCTTTTGCCTCATTTCCTGACAATAATTCAGCAAGAAGATTTTTGACTTTTAATTTTTGTTGTTTGTTTGACGCCTCAGCCATTGTAATTTATTTTGGACAAAGGTAATTAAATTCGTTCCTTAAAAGTGCAAAACAAGAATGTTGAATATCTTTGTACCATGAAGTCAACATTCAAAACTGTTTTCGCCCTCATTCTAATTGTACTCATTTCAGCATGTACAATTGATAAAGCGCGTCCAACCAAAAAACAACATTTGTATGTTGCCTCCGATTGTTTGACGAAAAAAGACGAAAAACTCTTCAGAAATTTTGAAAAAGCAAATAAAATAAACATTCACATTATATCAATCACCTCAGATTCATTAAGAATATTGCTTAAAACCGAAGGATTAACTACCACTATCGATTGCGTAATTTCTTCTTCCGTTTACGATATGAAGAATTTATCTGATTCAAAATTCCTTCAAGAAAAATCAATTGATCTAACAAAAGGAATTATACCGTCAAAATTTGTTTCTGAACATAAAGATTACTTAGGTTTTGGAATTGATCCTTACGTTTTATTAGCTCAAAATGATAGTATCATTAAATGGCGTAATTATTCTGATTTAAATGGAAAATCATCTTTTACTACAGATTTAACGTCAAAAAGTGATTTGTTACCTTTTTATTCAATTGTATTTGCAAAATTGGGTAAAAGTAAACCGAACATAATTTATTCATGGCGTGAAAGCTTTTATAAGAATAAAGTTAATGTATCAAACGATTCATTAAAATTGGACGGGACAAAAGTCTTTTTCACGCTTTATTCACATTACGAGAAAAACAAAAACGACAAAAAGTACCTAAAAAAGTTAAACCTCATTTTTCCTAATCAGCGCAAAGCGGGATCTTATTTCAATATGCCTTGTTTTGGTATAATTAAACAAGCTAGAAACTACAGCAATGCTAAGTTATTCTTAAATTATTTATTACTTGACAATGTAAATAAGCGTTTGAATAGTCGGTTGAAAATGTTCCCAATTATTGTTGAAAAACAAAGTATCTATCCGTTTCAGAATGTGCGATACAAGAAAAGTTCAGTTTCACCAATTCAGCAAACAAAGCAATACCCGAGAGTGACATCGATTATGAAGAATATTTAATTTATTTATTTCCATATCATTAAACTTTTTCTTTTCTTTGCTGAACTGATTGATACCACCATGACGAGAAAAGAAAAATTTGTTCAGCAACTGAACAACTATGAGAGGGTAGAAATATCTTCTTTTCATAGAAAACGAAAACTACTATTACTTGGTACGGTATCGATTTCAGCATGTATTCATTGTGTATTAGCTTTCAATTTTTACCCTTCAATTATACCAATTCTGGTGATTTCATTCTCCTTTATCACTCTTACGAAAATTGTCTTAACAATCGATAAAACTATTTCTAGCGCAGCAATCAAAGGTGATTCACTGATTTTAAAGAACTCACAAAATCAAAATTGTGTAACCTCTATTAAGAGTATTCGAAAAATGAAGACGAAACGTATAGGAAAAACAACAATTACATCTATCCAATTTCATTTAGATGGTTCCAAACGAAAAGCAATTCTTCTATCTGACAATTCAGGATTGATTGAACCATTTGAAGCGATTCGTTCCGCTCAAAGCGTATTTAAAAAATAAAAGGCAAATCTATAAGCCGGGTTCTGTTTTCGCATTACTGCGATTGTCCATCATTTATCTAGCCCCAACTTCACAATTGGGATCCATCGACCTACCCTCCGAGATCAGGCGAGCAACCCTCAAGCCTCGGTTTACATGGTCTTTCAGTCCGTAAGGTTTACCTTGCAACCATCATCACTGCTGGCACGGTGAGCTCTTACCTCACCTTTTCACCTTTTCCTCAACAAGCAAGCCTGTTGAGGTAGTTTTCCTTTCTGCGGCACTTTCTGTTATCAACATAAGCTGACACCTTCCCGTTAGGAAGTACGGCGCTCTATACTGCCCGGACTTTCCTCTCTCCGTCAAACGACGAACAGCGATAGACCGATTTGCCTTTGTACAAAGATAGTTTAAATTAACGCTTTATAAACGATTTTATTCCTAGTCCAGATTCAGACTTGACAATCACTTGGTAAGCTCCAGCAGCTAACTCATTTAATTGAATTACTTCTTTTGTGCTTTTAACATCAATATGCATGACAATTTCTCCCGATGCATTCACAATGTCAATTGAATTCATTTGTTTCAAGGTAGCAATGTGAAGCTCATTTTGAACCGGATTTGGATAGATATCCAAAGTCAATTCTAATTCGTTAACTCCAGCATCCAAATTACGATCAATATCACGATATTCAATGCCAGTAACAGTTTCGTTTCCTAAGATGTCATTTGTGGTGATTCTAAGAATAGGTTCTTTTTCGCCATTTGTCCACCATTCATACTCGTGACTCGCTGGAATTGGAATTGGAATCCAGGTTGCACCAATAAAAGGGAACGTATAATACAATGAATCATTTTCTGTAATATCATGCTTAATTCTCAAAGCATTAAACGTACCATAAGGCGTTGTAATTGAACCATAACCATCAACCTCTGTTGTTCTAGTTCTGTGCTGATTCCACTTTGCATCCAAAATAGGATTAAAATCCACTAAGGTATAGCCTCTTGAAAAATGTGTATTACCAAAATTTAACGGAAAATCATAACGTGTTTCGATGGTGTCAGATTTAAACGGTACATCATTTCCAGAAACAACCATAGAATAACCAACGCTTGTTAAAGAGTCAGCTGATCTTCTTGTAAAACCAAACAAATTATCAATTGAAACAGGTAAGAAAGATGTTAATTGAGCAATTGGCAATGCAGTCGACTCGAGGTAATAGCTTGCCTGATATTTCGTTGGCGCAAATGGTCCAAAGTAAAATTGAACAAATGCCGGCGCACCTGACATTGATCTAAAATCCTTGATAACTTGACTGTTCACGGTTAAATTTGAAAAATCCCATATGTAAGAAGCCCCAGTAGAAGCAAAATCAATCGTAGGATCGGTTGTTTGACTCATTCGTACGGTGTCTCCTCCAGTTGCAAAATCAGTTGAATTCAACGTTATTTGAGCATTCACATTGGTAAAAACATAAAAAGAGATAAGTAGTAGTAATTTTTTCATTCACGTATTTTTTTCAAAGTTATAATAATTGGAGTATTATTTAATCTCTATTGCAAAAGTTGTCAAAGCATTAAAAGGTAAAACTTCGTTTGAAATCGTATTTTTCATCATACAGTTGATGTTCGCAATTATTTTATAAATTGGTTTCCCTTGAGAGCTGGTAGAATAATGTTGAATACCTAACACTTCAAATGTACTTGATTGATTGTTCACAGAGATTGACGAATACGTTTGTCCCTTATACTTAAATGAAATTTTCGATTTATAATCCCACTCTACAGCCGAACTTAAACTTTCAAAAGAAGAGAAATCGTCAATAAATTTACCTTGTGAACTTCCGTCAACCCAAATTGTTTTAGTACGATGTGTCCCATTTTCAAAATCAATAATTGCTGTTATTTTATGACCGTAAGGCGTTACGATCGTATTGAAAATCAATTCATTCGAGACCAATTGTCCATCTAAATACCATTTAATGGCTTGTACTTCAGAAGTGTTTTCATCAATCCACGCTTTCAAATGTCCATTTTGCCCCATAAAATGACGCAATTGGCTAAACACGTTTCTATGATAACCAACGATAAGTTCATTCTCAATTGTTGCATTTGTACCATCAAAAAAGTTCACTTTAGCACCTACAAGATATCGCCCTGGTTCAGAAATCACCAAATTATCTTGAGCAACAACAATCCCATTTAAAGACCAATTAATAGAAGATATTAAAGAACTATTTGGAAAATCATCTTTTGAGATACTTAATAATGGTGCAACAGGTTGATTAGCAAAAAAGATATCCTCTGCCAATTCATTTGTCAAAGAAGAACTAGTCATATCAAGATTTCCATTGAAAAAGCCCATTTCAAATTCAACGTCACCATTGCTGATAGATCCTGCAAAAAAATCAACTCCATTCACTTGTTTAATAAATGTGCTCATTAGAAAACCGTCATCCCCTGCACATGCAGTGAACGATTCTTGACCTAATTCACCCTCAATTTTAAATACTGGAGATTCATCTGTTTGAGGTTCCTCAATAAGATCTTTTTTACAGCCTGTAATTGAAAGGCTTGCGAAAAAAATGATTACTAAGTAAATATATTTTTTCATACTAGAAATTTATTGACTTTTTAAGAAATAATTGTGCCCCAAAAGGCATTCTTGTTGCTTCACCGACGAATCGTTGTGAGCTAATTGGTTGTAATAATTGCACTTGAACATTAAGTCCGACTTGGATACTTTCTGTAAGAGACAAACTATACGAAACGTGTGGACTTAATCCAAATCGATTAAACAAGGATGAGTTGGTAACACCTCTTTCATTTAAAGATTCCATTCCATCAATTTCTTGATAATGTCTGACATGCGTAAAAACATTAACACTTGGAATAACACCAAGAGCAAGATTATGTCTACCAAAACTTTTTGACAATTCCATTGGAACAGTAATTGCGCAAATAGAATTAAACTGATAAGAGTTATCCAACATCGTTGATCCGAAATCATAGATTTTTGTTCTCTCATTAATTTTAAGATCCTTTAATGTGGTTGTTTGGAAGCCTAAACCAGCAGAAAATGTGAATCGCTTCAGCGGAATTGTATATCCCACTTCAACTCCAAACGTTTCATGTATTTTTTGATTTATTGATTTATCTCTTGACCAAGCTTGTTCTTCTCCTGCGTTTATTCCTATATAAAATGAATTTTTGACAAATTTTGGTTTCACACTATTCATTTCAATTTGTTCTCCTGAATGGTCCAAAACACTTGCTAGATCCTGTAAAGGCAAACGATCAATTTCAGATGTTACTTCTTCATTGACAATCGATTTATCTTCACTTTTTTCTGAAAATTCAGATATCCTTTTATTCGTTTGACCGTATGCATTTTCTGACGTAATTAGCCAATTTGCTTCTTTAGTAGCGTGTAAAAGATTGGTTGATGGATTTAATTCATTTTTAGAATCCATTTCCCCTCCAGTAGCAACCGATAAGTTGTTATACCCTGTTTCTTGATTATTTGTATTTTCAAGTGTGTTTGTCAGATTACCATTTGCTGGAAATCTGTAATTTGTATACATTCCAGTTTTTTCAACCAATTTTAAGGCACTTAATTCATCTCTACCTATAAAAACCATTCCTACAAACGTGAATAAAAACACATTAGCTGTCCACAACCAAAGCCCAATTTTCCGACTTTGCTTTACAGGAAGTTGCTCTTCAATTGCTTGAAAATAACTTGCCTTATACTCGAAAGCAGGTTGCTCTGAAGCTTCTTTAAATAAATTATCTATTTCTTCATCTGTCCAACTCATATCACCATTCTTTGATGTTGATTCTCAATTTTCTCCAATTTCTCGCGCAACATTTTTCGTGCTGTTGATAAATGCCACTTGGAAGTTCCTTCTGATATCCCCAATAGATCCCCAATTTCTTTATGGTTGTAACCATCAATCACATATAAATTGAAAACTCTACCGCTGATTTCTGGCAACTGCCCAACCAAATTCATTAAGTTCTCATAACCCAAATCACTTTCAGCAGTGTTCGAAGTGTCTGCACTGTGCACATCCAATTCACGTTCCGTTTCTTTCGCTGAAATATGCTCTTCGTAGTTCTTCTTTTTTCGATATTCGTCAATTAAGGTATTGACCATAACGCGTTTTGACCAAGCAGAAAAATTCACGTTTTGATCAACCGATTCCAATCCTTTAAGAATTTTCATAAAACCGATGTTCAACGAAGAACGAGCATCCTCTTCGTTTTTGTGATATCTGAAACAAACGGGCATTAATTTACTAAAGCAATGTTTATACAAAAACTCAATAGCTTTGCGATCATCACGTTTACAGGCGTTCAATATGTCTGGAGTGATGTCCATGCTATTTTCTAATCGCTTTATTTTGAAGTTACTATGCAATATACCGTTTCTTTTTCAAAATCTTACAAAAACTCCGTATTTTTCAGTTTAGATTATCATACTGTGTAAACCTAAATCATGAACGATTCGAACCACACATTGGTTGGTTAAAACTTAAATTAATATGAAAATTCATTTATTAAGACACGCGAAAACAGAACAATTGTCAACTAGCGGAAAAGATTTTGATCGAAAATTAAAGGAACGAGGAATTGAACAGAGCAAAGAAATGGCGCAATTTCTTTTAGCGCAGGGAATTGAAGGTGTTGAAACATGGTGCTCAACTGCGAAACGAACAAGGCAAACTTTTAGTTATTTAAGCGATGTTTTAAATCCGGCACGACTTGAATTTATGGACGATCTATATTTGTGTGAGCAAGAAACGTTTTTAAATAAATTATGGGATTTGAATCAAGTGAATGACTTATTCATAATCGGACATAATGACGGGCTTTCAGATTTAGCCAGTTATTTTGCTGATGAAATGATTCATCTGAGCACGTGCGAATACATTTGTTTTTCATTTTCAGCAGATTCTTGGGCTGAATTATCCAGAGCAACGGGAATCATTGTGAATCGGTTTCGTCCGCAGGCTTAACTTTATTCGTTTCAGGAGCAACGTAATGGTAAACAATCGTATATCCCTGTTCAATGCGTCTTTTTTCCTCCTCTGCCTCTTGCGCTAAGCGGACATTTTCATGGTAAATTGCTTCCAAATCTGGTGGCTCGATCCCCATTTCCTTTTCTATTTCATATTGAAATTTGGGACGTTGTGGACCGTGGGATCGGTAAACAATTGCCAACGCAACACCAACAACTAAGCCCATTAAATGCCCTTCCCAGGAAACTTTTTGCTGCATTGGAAAAACTCCCCAAATCATACTTCCATATAAGAATACAACGAACAATGATATTGCTTGAAGTGGGAGAAATTTCCTCAAAACACCTGAAGTAAACAGAAAGCCAGCAAGCATGTAAATCAAACCACTGATCCCAATATGATATGCACCATGATTATCGGCGTAAATCCATAACAACAAACCTGTTGTCAACCAACCAACAGTAAACACTTTAAAAGCAATATCACGATAAAAGTAAATAAGTGCTGCTAAAAGAAAAAACGTTGGTGCAGAATTATTGACAATGTGTTGAATTTCTCTTTCTGAATGAATAAACGGCATAAATAGGATACCTTTCAATCCTTCAAAACTTCTTGGCAATACGCCCATTTTGTAAAAATCTACCTTAAACAACTGATCTGCCCAAAACACCAACCATAATACTATCAACAACATTGTTGGATAGAAAAAAGCCTCGAAGCTTGAGCCAAATGGATGATTTTTTTGTTTCATGGTCAAGCGCTCGTCAAAAGCCGTGCCTTTGAAAAAACGCTGACAACTTGTCGGAGATTAGTTTGATTTTAAAAATGTTAAGCTTCTATCCGGCGTCTCTTTTGTTGTTAAAACAAATTTATTTCCCTTAAAAAACGCGATACGATATGCTTCAATTTCATTCTCAAAAATCAGATAAAGTGAGTCGTTATTATCAGAAAGCTTAAATGATCCAAAGGATTTTTCCATGTCACCTTTTTCAGATGGAAATGCAAGGATTAAACGATTAGTTCCTTTAAATTCATAAAACGTATGCCCTTCCATCAACAGAATTGACTGCTCCATATCATGTTCCAAACGATTTCGCGTTTCAGTTGAAAGCGTTGCATAGTAAGCAGAAAAATCTATGTCGTTCAATTCCCATTTACCTGTAAGATCAACCGTATTTTGACGCTCACTTTTGTCCACTTTTTCAGATGCGGTAGTTTTTGATTCTCCAGAATTTTCTTTATACGAACAAGAAACAGTAATAAACATCAAGCCGACAAAACTAAAAGACATCCAATTTTTCATAGAAACAAAGATACGGTTCAATTTAGATTATTCATTAATTTTGTACCATGAGTGAAATAATCAATCGTGTTCAGGAAAGTGGATTAATTCCGATGGATCTAGCGGATTTTAAGCCGAAATTTGAAATTGTTGAAATAGATATTGCAAACCAACTTTGGCAAGGATTAATTCTTAAAGAAAAGGATTTTAGATCTTGGATCAAGCAAAATGATTGGAATAGTTACGAAGGAAAGGCTGTTTTTATTCATTGTTCAGCGGACGCAATCGTTCCTACCTGGGCCTATATGTTGGTTGCTTCTCAATTAGCAGCCGTATCACCTGCTTTTATTGTTGGATCCAAAATCGATCTCGAAAAAGAGTTGATTAAAACAGAAATTGCTAAAATTAATTTGGCCGAATTCAATGACGGAAGAATAATAATCAAGGGTTGTTCAGATATTGCTGCTCCAGAATTTGCTATGTCGGAATTATTGAAACACTTACAACCTGTTGCAAAAAGCATAATGTATGGTGAACCGTGTTCAACCGTACCCATTTTCAAAAAAGCGAAAGATTAGGCGATTATCTTAAACTCAAGGTTCTTCTTTTTTAAATCCTCTATAATTGGAGGCAACAATTGTTTTAATCGTTCCATTGATTTAGGGTTGTCGTGAAAAACCAAAATATCTCCGGCTTTTATTTCCTTTTGAGCAGACTGAATGATTGTTTCAATTGAAACTTCATGATCATAATCATAGGACAACCATGACCACATAATCAATTCTATTAATGTTTCTTTTTAATACATCTATTCCTAATGATGTGATTTTTATATAACCTCTTCTTGTTGATTCTAGAAGACCAGCCTTTAATAAATAAGTTTTAGACC
>CAJAVU010000062.1 GCA_903945495.1 uncultured Flavobacteriales bacterium
CCTAAACCTATGTAAACGACTACTACTTGCTTTTTTGTGGAACAATCGGTAAAACTAGTACTTAGAAAAGCTTCCCTGTTTGTTCTAGTCAAAGATGGGTATGTTGAGACGAGTACACAAGTAAATCAATAGGTTACAAATAAATTCAGGTACTTACGCAGAGCAAGTACTACGTAGTTCTACTTAGTAAACTATGTTTTTGAAAAATCGCGACATAAAAAAAGCCCTTTCTTATTAGAAAGGGCTTTCAAATATGTAAAGAAGTTAAATGATATCCGATAGAATACCGATTAGATTTGGCATTTCGATTTGTGCATCAGACATAGAAACTTTCTCTACTGTTTCTTTTGATGGTGCTGCTTCAGTTGGAGTAGAAGAAACATCGTTTACTTCTTCTGAACTAGTTTTCCCAACAGTAAATTGCTTTTCATTAATTGTAGTAATGATTTTAATCATTTGATCCAGAGTTATTTTGTCTTTATCAAAAGAAACTTTAGCAGTTTGAACATCACGGCCTTCAACAAAATCATATTGAACGCGTGAAACTCCACCTGTGGCTTTTAATTCTTTACGAATTGTTCCACCGCAACCTGCTTCACAGGTCATCCCAGAGATTTCAATTGTTGCCATTCTGTCCGCAATAACTTCTTCCTTAGAAACTTCTTTTTTACCTTTCTCAGTTTTTAATAGAACTGTTTCAGGTTCCGAAGAACAAGCAGCTAAAAAGAATAAAGAACTGGTAGCAATGATAATTGTTTTCATGACCTATGACATTTGAGAAAAACAAAGTTAATTTAAATGTGCTGAACAAGCAGCGAAAAAATGTTAAAATATTGATAAGAAATTCAAGCGAATAAGTACTTATAATGGTACACTTATTCTAAAAGTTGTTCCCACATCTTGCTGAGATTCAAGAACAAACACTTTTCCTTTGTGGTATTCTGTTACTATTCGTTTCACCAAAGACAATCCCAAGCCCCAACCTCTTTTCTTAGTTGAAAATCCAGGTTGAAAAATTGTTTTTAATTGTTTTGGATGAATGCCTTTTCCATTGTCTTTAATATCAATATGAGCCCATTCCGGTGTACGATGAACTGTGACAACTAATTCGCCTTCATTTTCCATGGCATCAACTGCATTCTTACAAATATTCTCAATAACCCATTCCATTAAAGGAGCATTGTGCAACGCAATAACGGGTTCAATTGCTTCAAATGAAATCGAAACCTTGTTAGAAATTCTTGGACGTAAATAATCGAGAACTGATTTAACCGTAATCGCAATGTCTGATTCTTCCAGTTTAGCTCCAGATCCAATTTTGGAGAATCGATCAGTTACTTTTTCAAGTCGATCAACATCTTTTTGCATTTCAAGAGGAATCATTGGGTCAACATTTTGCGACTCCAATAATTGTATCCAGGCCATTAAAGAAGACAATGGTGTTCCAAGTTGATGCGCTGTTTCTTTTGCCATACCAGCCCATACCTGATTTTGTTCGGCTTTTCTAAATGTGCTAAAAATCAAATAGCCTATAAAGACAAACAGTCCAATTATAAAGAAAATGATATAAGGGAAATACTGTAATTGTTTCAATTCCTCGGAATCATCAAAATACAAGATGTTCTTCGTGCCATTTTTAAAATCGATTACCAAGGGTTCATTCTGAAGTTTTAACTCATTGATTGTTTTACCGAGATTTAGGCTATCAACTTTTTCATTCGGTAAATTACTCCCCAATACTCGGTTCGTATTGGCGTCTACTAACAAAACAGGAACCATTCCCTGGTTGTCGATTAGTTCTTGGTTGAACGAATTTATTAATGAATCACGTTCTTGTTCCAAGCGAACAATTTCTTTTGAATCATCATAAACATACGTCATGAACATCCCTTCGTAAACTTCTATTGTGAAAGATGGATTATCAGTAATCCAATCTTTTGCCAAAATGCGTAAAGAATCCTCAAATAGAGTTGTAATTTCTTTTACGGATAATGAAGGATGATCCTTTCTGAATGTACTCGTATCGATCGGAAGATTGATATAACCTGAAATATTTTTATCCTGATCCAACAAAATAACGGGAATATCCTTATTGTCTTTAATGATTTTTAAAGGAAAGGTAAAATCGGGAATTTGATCTAATGGCGTTTCTTTGGACAACTCTTTGGTCGCATCAATCCACAAAGCCATTTCTTTTCGTTCCTTATCGCGCAATTGAATAAACGTTCGATCAGTTAAACGAACAAGCTCTAATTTTTTCTTGATGGCATCGGCCCATTGTTCAACGCGTTCACGCTCACGTTCCCCCATTTTTGAAACAATGTTATTCGATACAAACAAGGATGCACCGACCATTACCAACGCGAAAAGCATCAGTGCAATTTTCCATTTTTGTTTGTTTGAGTATAAATTCATTGTTTCCTTGAGCGTTAAATTTAACGAGAAATTTGATGTAAGATTGTTCTGAAATTGAAATCATCTGTGAATTCCTAAAATTGAACGATTAGAAAATAGTATTTTTGTCTAAAAAAGTTGCAATGCGCAGTCTCTTAAAAAAACCAATTTTCATTTTCTTCGCTTTATCAATTTTGATTGCAGCGCCATTGTTTTTATTGCCACTTAATTTGTTTGACGGAGAAATAGTTTATCAAAATGGACTTTCAACAATCGTTGAACCACGACCTTTAAGTTTGCATTTTGTTTCAGGCCTGGAATATTGGGGAGAACCGCTTGAAGGCGTAAAAGATTATCATTTAACTCCCCGCGGCAGAATGTTAGCGGTAGGTTTTATTATTGGGTTTCCAGCACTCATAGCCTTTCGTGTTTTTTTAAGAAACAGTAAAGATGCTAAATAAAAAAACTCCTACTTATTGCTAAATAGGAGTTTTGAAAGGGATTGTTGGAGTGAATTACACCAACAAGGTGCGCATGTTCACTTTCTCATCAATGATTTTGTACAATTCAGGAATTGCAACACGAATTTGCTCCATTGTATCACGGTCGCGAATTGTAACAGTGTTGTCTTCCATCGTTTGGTGATCAATCATTACGCAATAAGGTGTACCAATTGCATCCTGACGTCTATAGCGTTTCCCTGGCGAATCTTTTTCGTCATACGTACAGTTATAGTCGTATTTCAATAAATTCAACACCTCATGCGCCTTTTCTGGTAAACCATCTTTTTTCGTTAATGGCATAACTGCAACTTTAATTGGAGCCAATGCTGGTGGTAAACTCAAGACCGAACGCTCAGAACCATCTTCCAATTTTTCGTTTTTGTAGGATGCACTCAAAACAGATAAGAACATACGATCCAAACCAACTGACGTTTCAACCACATACGGAACATAGTTTTGATTCAATTCTGGATCAAAGTATTGTAATTTTTTTCCTGAGAATTGCTCGTGTTGTTTTAAATCGAAATCAGTACGCGAATGAATTCCTTCTAACTCTTTGAAGCCCATCGGGAAATCAAACTCAATATCTGCAGCTGCATTCGCATAATGTGCCAACTTGATATGATCATGGAAACGATACAAATTGTCTCCTAAACCTAATTTTTTATGCCAATTCGCACGTGTTTCTTTCCAGTACTCGTACCATTTCATTTCTTCTCCTGGGCGCACGAAAAATTGCATTTCCATTTGTTCAAACTCACGCATTCTGAAGATAAACTGGCGCGCAACGATTTCATTTCTGAACGCTTTACCGATTTGAGCAATCCCAAACGGAATCTTCATACGACCCGATTTTTGAACGTTCAAGAAGTTAACGAAAATTCCTTGAGCCGTTTCTGGGCGTAAATAAATCGTAGAAGCATCGCCGGCAACAGAACCTAATTCAGTTGAGAACATCAAATTGAATTGACGCACTTCCGTCCAGTTTTTAGAACCTGAAATTGGACAAGCAATCTCTAAATCAACGATCAATTGATAAACGCCTTCCAAATCATTGTTCTCCAATGTTGTGCGCATTCTATCTTCAATCTCAGTGATTTTTTGAGCATTGCGCAATACATTTGGATTCGTTGCACGGAATTGTGCTTCATCAAAACTATCGCCAAATTTTTTGAAACCTTTTTCAACTTCTTTGTCAATTTTTTGACGAATCTTCTCAATGTGTTCTTCAATCAACACATCCGCACGATAACGTTTTTTAGAATCTTTATTGTCAATCAATGGATCATTGAACGCATCAACGTGACCTGAAGCTTTCCAAGTTGTTGGATGCATGAAAATCGCTGAGTCAATCCCAACAATGTTATCATGCATTTGCACCATTGATTTCCACCAATATGATTTGATATTGTTTTTAAGTTCAGAACCCAACTGACCGTAGTCATACGTTGCTGCTAAACCGTCATATATTTCTGAAGATGGGAATACAAAACCGTATTCTTTTGCATGGGAAATTACTTCCTTTAGTTTGTCCTCTTTTTGTTCCATGGCGTAAAGATAATTACAAGTTGTGAATTGTAAGTTACCTGATGCTAGTTAAAAACGAGTGATGATGCAAAAATACGTTCAAGTTGAACTATTTCATGCTATCGATGATTTGCTCAATGTAGTTCAGAATTTTCTCCTTCCCGAATGCTGATTCGCTTGAAGTAGTAAAAACGGGTGGCAATGCATCCCAATATTTCAACATTTCTTTTTTGTATTTCGCCAAGTTTTTTTGAAGAGCGGTTGAAGAAAGTTTATCAATTTTGGTAAAAACCATGGAGAATGGAATTTGTTTTTCTCCGCACCAATTCATAAATTCTAAATCAATCTTTTGTGGTTCTAAACGACAATCTAACAAAACAAAAACATTCAATAATTGCTTTCTTCTCGTAAGGTATTCCACAATGAATTTTTCCCATTTCTCGCGTTGAACTTTCGATGCTTTCGCATAACCGTAACCCGGTAAATCGACCAAAAACCAATCATTATTGATGATAAAGTGATTGATTAATTGTGTTTTCCCTGGACGACCAGAAGTTTTTGCTAGGTTTTTGTTGTTCACCAACATGTTAATCAAAGAAGATTTTCCGACGTTCGAACGACCAATGAAGGCAAATTCTGCGCGTTCATCTGTTGGGCAAAGTTTATAATCCGAATTGGATATAACGAAGGCTGCTTCTTTAATTTTCATCTTTAATTTTTTGCAAATATACGCAACAAAGCTGATTCAGGACTTACAAGTTCTCTAGATCCACCGTTCGCATTGCTACAAACGATTTTATAATGCGCTCACCAACACCAGGAACATCCACGTGAATCAAGTAAACACCAGAAGCAACTGGAATATTTTGATTGTTCGTTAAGTTCCAATCCTGATAGGTAACAGGATTGTCTTTTTTGTACGTTTTAATCAATTTACCTTGAGAATTGTAAATTTTTACGGTACAAACTTCTGGAAGATTAATGATTTTAACGCGTGTGTCTAATTTGTTTTGTTCATATTCTGAATAAGCATTGTAAGGATTTGGCACAACATTAATCAATTTTAGCGCATCTGCTAACGCGTCTCTGCTTGATGTTTCGGTATGAACAGCAGCCATGTTCCAAGAATACATTGGATTTCCATTGTTTGCACCTGTAGCAGAGTAATTTTTGTATTCTTTGTTCATGCGAACTTTAATTGTTGCATCTGTCGAAAGAAGTGTTTTACCTTCATTTAGCAATGGATTGATTACCCACATTAAACTGCCGTACATTTCTCTTTTTGCTGATGGGCTGTTGGCCTCAACTTGCAACATTTTCTGGTAAAGATGATTTCCACTCAAGTTTTCGGCTACATTCGGATTGTACTCAGGGAAATCGTAGCCATTTGCAAAATTATTAAGTGTTTTAGCCTTAGTTCCGAAAATCCATATTGAATGTCCTCCTCCGAAAATTGGGGAAGTGCCTAATGATGAGTATTTTCGACTTGTTGGATTCCAGATCATATCGGCGCCATTATCCGCTCCTAAAAAGGAATTTTCACAAAATGCCATGTACAAACGCGCACCTGTTTCTAAGTCGATAGCGTAACCTGGGAACCAGCTCATGCCCGTTCCTGTTCCGTCGGGTTTACCGTACTTATCAACACTCTGGCTTTTTCGCATCATCCCTGGTTTACAAGCACCGACGTTTAAATCTTGGTCGCGACCTAATTCGATGACAGGACAACGGGTCCATTTCGATCGATCGTCGGTTAAAACTATATCAACACTTGGTAAAAAGGAAATCATTGCATTGGTATGCACTGCGCCAGGGCTAGACAAATTATAATAAGCTAATGGCATAAAATCGCATTGATAACCTGTGAGTCGGTGAGGGGCAATACCACCTTTTAATAGTTTATCATATTCATGGGAGTCATCAACACCGATTTCGTCGTCATAACACCCCCCTTGATAAAAGGGTTCTTCAACTCCGTTAAATGGTTCAGCAACATAACCACCTGATCGTATCCAGTTACTTGGGTTAAAACCACTTCCGTCGGATGCGAAGCCTAACCAGTTCTTTGAGGAATCAGCAAAGGAAATTGAACTACTTAGTACGGACGTTTTTTGTAAGCCACCTGAAAAATCTCCCGCATAATTGTATTGTTTAATCTGCACGGAAATTCCCCATTGCGGAATGATTTGTTCATTATCACTTGTAATTGTAAGCTCTGATTGAATAGAATCCAATAGTTCTCCTCCTTCTGAGGCATAGCGATAAATTGTCCAACTAGAGGTGTCAGCTCCGTTTATTGGACTTACAGAATAATCCCTGAACTTACATTCAAAATAACCATCCGCCACATTCAATGGGTCAACTACTTTAATGTTGATTGGTCCAAAGTTCTGAGCATAAGTCACCTTTTCTTGCTGACCATTTAGAATAATTTCCACTAAAGAATTACTTGATAACTCTAAAAGATTACTTCCATTTCCATAACCATCCAAGCGCGTAATTTCTGGCGATTGACCATATTCCATGTAATGCAAAGTTCCGTTGGCTTCAGGAAGAGGATTGTGCGGTATTACCTCAATTGCTTTTACTTCGCCAATCGAAGCTTTTCTGCTCACTAAGTATTTTTTTTGCTGTCCATCAAGAGCCAATGGATCATTTGGATTGTAATCCTTAAAATTGTTGTAGGCATAGGAAACAGCCAAATAATAATATCTTTTAAAGTTTATTAGTTCGGTATTGCCTTGGGCAAATAAGTCATTTTTCACACTAAAACTGTGTTTAATACCGTTATTTGATCCATCAACTCGTTCAATTGGAATACTGGCACTTAAATCGTTGTCGAATTCGAAATTGATAATTTTAGACACACCATCTTTGATATCACATTGTGCTACTAAACGTGCTTTATCAGTATTCAAAATATCAGATAAAGAAACTTGTGGACTCTCAAGTTGAAATATTTGGTATCCCTGAAAACGATAATATTTATCAGCATTTGGATTACTTGACACAATAAACGGATCGTATTCCGTATAAAGTTCTTTGTAGTTGTTGGAACTAGAAGAATTCGAAAGTGTCAGAATAACTTCATTGCTTAATTCTTGTGCGTATAAATCTGGGGCATGCGGTCCTTCCAAGACTTTAAAACAATTTTCAAAAAGTGCCTGTGCTTTGTCGTCAGCGCGTTGTAATACTTCAACAGAAGCGTATGGATCTCCGCCATTTGAACGTGCCCAAACAACACCAACTGTAATGTTGTTCACTGCGCCTGGTTTTAGTACAAATGGTCCAGCGGATTCGACAAAGCGTCTGTCATTTGGAGGGTTGTTTGAACCAACTTCAGTCCACGGTTGTTGAGGTAAGCCGCCAGTTCCCCAACCTAGAGGATCTGTATCTCCTGGGAACATAAAATCACATGGAACAGCTGGATTTGATTCTGCATCTGAGATGTGTCCGCTGCCACCGTATGAAAATTGAGTACCATCTTTCCAAAATCCTCTTAAATAGTTGTAGTAATCAGATGCATTGATCGGATCCGTTTGGTTTGGATTTGCCCCGTTCGTCGTATTCGAATAATACAAAAAACGACGCATTCCAAAACGTTCATTGTCGATAATTCCATCTCCGTAACCAATTCCGTTCAACGCTTCATTGTATCCAATTCCAAAAGCATTATCGACGCCATCATTGTCTTGATATGGTCCTTCAAAGAAATCAACACCGACTGCTGGAGGTGAATAACCATAACCCTTGTAACCAGAGTTTTCGCCGTCAAAATTATCACCGTTATAATAATATCCTAAACCTCTATTGACATCACAACCAACATAATCATCATATGGATCACCTAAAGCGCCATCCGTGAAAAAGCCAAAATACGTGTTGTACAAGGTTTGCGTTCCGCGATTAATCAATTCATAATTGTAGAACGTCATGTTATTGATTTCATCATTCGAAGCAAAGGAAAATGCTTGCGCTCTAATTTCCATACCAATCGCATCAGCTCCCGTTTCGGTATGAATGTTTCCTTTGTCATTCATTACCCACCAATAATTCAAATCTCCGAATAAAGAGACGCGACGATCGATTTTACACTCTTTCGTTTTGTAGATGTCGTGCCAAGGATAATCGCCTTCCTCCCAATTGTAAACTCCATCATCGTTTCTGTCGAAAAAAGGTGCGAGGTAATAATCTTGACCCATTGAAATATCTCCATGTGCTGGCCAATCTTTAATGATATCGGGAATCTTATAGTTTGGAAAAAGTTCTGACTGTGTATTTGTTCCATTTTCTAAATCCGACATTCCTGCATCGTACCAAGCGACAAATTCTCGCACCATGTCTTGCGTTGTTACAAAATGCTTATCGTATTTAGCACAATTTTCATAGGTTGTTTCAGCAATCACTTTTGATAATGGTCCAGTCCAATAATCTTGTCCTTCACGGTAACGCAATGCTGCTAATTTCAATTGATTGTTGACGTCTGTTCCTCCCAACCAAAGTGCTGCCGTAAACAATGCCATGATGCCCGAATTCTTTGGCACTTCATATTGCGAATAATTTTGATTCGGTTTTTGCCATAGATTTCCTGCCGTATGAACAAGCATACGCACATTGTTTGATTCCATGTAGGTGGAAGTTGTTGGGGGCGTACATTGTGCGGCCTTTGTTGGATTTTCTTTTATCAAAACTTTGCCAGCTCCAGCATAAGGTTGAGCTTGACTAAAAAAGGCGCAAATACAGAAAAATACAACAAGAGCTGCTTTCATAAATTGTAGTTTAAGTGACCAAGATAATGAATATTGTAAATACAACTTAATAGCAATGAGTAAACGACGTTTTTTGAACGGTAAAGTGTTGCGGTCAAAGAATAATTAACGTTTTAAACGTTTCGTAAATTCCACTAATAGCGTTGTAATATCTTCGTATTCGACAAAACTTAAATTTGCTTGTGTATCAAACACGTCGTGATAATTTTTATTCGGTCCCATAGTGTAAATGAAAAACGCCGGAACGCCCATTTGTGTAAACCAATAATGATCCGAATTAGCAGCAGGTCCGCGCGATTTAACCTGTTTCAATAGATTTTTCTCTGTATTTATAGCTTGTAATTCTTTAAATTCTGTATCGAATAAAGTGGCATTCACAACTGTAATTCCATCTTCTCCACTACCCATGATATCTAAATTCAAAAGAAAGGCTATCGTATTTAACTTGACCAAAGGATGTTCAACGAAGTATTTGGAACCAACTAAACCAGCTTCTTCTCCAGCAAACGCAATGAACAAAATATTATAATCAACAGGATTTTCTTTGAAGTAGTTCGCCATACTCAGCAACATTGCTGTTCCGCTTGCGTTGTCATTCGCACCGGGAAAATAGGTGTCTGCGCCCATGCGTCCTAAATGATCATAATGCGCTGAATAAATGACGGTTTTCTTCGACTTCTTTTTAGCTGGTAAATAAGCGAAAACATTGCGTGAAGTATAATCTTTGATTAAGTTGGCTGTGATGGATAGTGAAAAATTACCTTCTACAGAAAAAACTGAATCTTGAATTTGAATCAATGGATGTTTCAATTGTTGATCTGCAACGGACCATGTAAATTTTCGATCCATAATCTCAAATACTGGCATCATTCCAGCAAGCTCTTCTGTCAAACCAGCCACTTTTTTAAATGTATCTGCAGATAGTTTACGAAAATCAAGCGCTATGGCATTGTATTCTTTACCGTTTGAAATAGATTTAATTTCTTCTATCAATTGCTCAACGTTTAAGGCAGTTTCAATCGAAATTAATTTTGGATGCAATTCTAGTTTTCCTCCAGCACTCGCTGGATCTACCAAATAATGAACTCCAGGTATAAGCGTTCGACCATTGTGTTGAACGGTCATTTCATTTGGAAAGGTATTCACATTCAGATTGAAGGACTGGAAATAGGATTTTTTTATAGGCTTTAATCCGATTTTCTTAAATTCAGCAACAATAAATTCAGAAGCCAATGAATCTCCTTTGTTCACATAGCCACGGCCATGAAATTCCGGTGAACACAAGGTTTTTGTGATTCTTTCTACTTCAGATTTTTGACCAAAAGCGACAACGTTTATTAAAACGAAAATCATAAGAAGAAGTAGCATTCTTCCTTTTGTTAGTGCAGAAGGATAAGAAATCATGATTGTTTCGTATTACGCGTATCGACGTTTCAATTTTAAAACAAATTCTTCAACTGTTTCACTTTCCAAATCCCAATTATGGTTGTTTGCATAAGCCGAAGCACGAATCAACATTTCATCACGTGAACTTAGGTTATCCAAAACTTTAATTGCCTCAGAAAACGCTTCACTTGATCCGTCGAATAACTCGTTGATGTATTGTAAACGCTCATTTAATCCAAAAGATCCGATTAATGTGCTCAAAGATGTCATTCCTATTTGAGGTGCTAAATCTGCATTGTCTTTTGAAAAACGTGTGTAGAATTTTTGATTGCTTGGTTCTGTTGGTGTTACAATCACTTGTTCCATCGTGATGTGTTCTTCATGAACACCATCTTCTGTACTTTCCGTGCTTGAAACCGATAAATGTTCAAATGTGTTGTCTTCCAATACTTCTTCCATAATTTGCTCAGCTGAATCGTCGAACAATGAAAAATCAAATGCAGGTTGCTCTTCAATTTCTTCAATTGTTTCCTCGACTACCTCTTCTTCTTCATCCAATTCAATTTCCAATTCAGGCATCGAATAACTAGGAGTTTCTTGAATCGGTTCAGCGACTGGTTCCTCGAAAACCGGCGTTTCAATTACCGGAGCAATTTCAACTGTTCTTTCACCAAATATTTTTTCTTCAAAAGCTTTGTAGCGCAGAATGATTGCACGCTCATGCAACTCCTGTGTATTTACGACTAATTCTTCAAGCTCTTCACGTGTTAATTTTCCATGATTAAGTTTTGAAAAAGCTTCCTCAATTGCTTTTAAGCGCGCTTCGATTGTAGATAAATTTGCCATACTCTTTTGAATCTCTATTTTTCAACATTTCATTAAAGTTGCTAACGTTGCTTTGGCTATGAACAACAAAATAACGACTTTTAAAACGTAAAGTTACCCACGAGGGTGCAATGCAAAATTATCACCTGAAGAAACTTGTCTTCGATGATTTGTTAATAACCTAAAGCGAGAAGTAGAAACGATGTTTTTAGAACAATTTCCTGGAGAGGGCAGACAAAATGGTTGGATTGAAGTAATCTGTGGTTCAATGTTTTCTGGAAAAACAGAAGAATTAATTCGCCGAATGAAACGCGCACAGTTTGCAAATCAAAAATTGGTTTTGTTTAAACCAATCATTGATGATCGTTATCATACGGAGAACGTTGTAAGTCATCAAGGATCAAGTTTGAAAGCAATTCCGGTAAGTGATTCCAAAGAAATTCTCGATTTATGGAAGAATGAAAAAGTTGTAGCAATCGATGAAGCGCAATTTTTTGATGAGGGAATCATTGATGTGTGTAACGAATTAGCGAAGAAAGGATCTCGTGTTATTTTGGCTGGTTTAGACATGGATTACAAAGGTGTTCCTTTTGGTCCAATGCCAAATTTACTTTCGATTGCAGAATATGTTACGAAAGTGCACGCCATTTGCGTTTCTTGTGGTAATTTAGCTCAGTATTCGCACCGTACGGCAAACGAAACAGGTCAAGTACTTGTTGGAGCAGTTGAGAAATACCAACCTTTATGTCGTGCGTGCTACAATAAAATAGCACATTGAGATTAGGAATTGTCTATAAAGAGTTTGTTAAACAGATTGAAGGAACGGCTGAAACAAGTAGTTCTACGATTGTTATTGATCAAATTGTATACGATACGCGCAAAATTGTTAGCGCAGACAACAGTGCATTTTTCGCCTTGGAAGGTGAGTTTAGAGATGGACATGATTTCATTGAAAATGCTTACAAAAAAGGAATTCGCCTATTTGTTGTTTCTCGAAAAATAGACCAAATAAATTTTCCGAAAGCACATTTTATACATGTTGCAAATAGTTTGAATGCTTTACAGAAACTAGCATCTTTTCATCGATCACAATTTTCTTATCCTGTAGTTGCAATTACCGGAAGTGCTGGAAAAACGACCGTGAAAGAATGGTTGTATCATTTGTTAAGCCCAAGCTTACGTGTTGTTAGGAGCCCGAAAAGCTATAATTCACAGCTGGGTGTTGCTCTTTCGCTCTTGGAATTGCATGCAGATTGTGATTTAGCCTTGATTGAAGTTGGAATTTCAAAACCTGGAGAAATGCAGCGTTTAAAGGAAATTGTGAAACCGACAATCGGCGTTTTGACTTCTTTCGGTCGTGCGCATGAAGAAAATTTCAAGTCAACCGAAGACCATTTACAGGAAAAGTTAGAATTGTTTACGCATACTCAGAAAACATTCTTTCCTAACTCAATCCTTTTAGACGCCAATCAATTAAAGGCAATTCATGGTGTAGCAATCAAGCCTGAAGCGTTTAAGAAAGAACTTGCATTAGTTCCGTTTCAAGACCAAGTTGGACAAACAAATGCTTTGCTGGCTATTGCTTTAGCTAAATTATTTTTAGAAGATTCGAAGCATTTAAAAAATACGATTCCGACTTTGCCTCAATTGGCGTTGCGCATGGAAACATTCGAGGGAATCAATGGAAATATGATCATCAATGATACGTATAACTTGGATTTGGATGCCCTGACGCATTCCCTGGAATACCAAATGCGTGTAGCTGGTGAACGAAACCGTGTTGTTATCATTGGTTTGGACGAAGACAACTATTTCCGTAAAAAAGAAGTTGAAAATGTTGTCAAAGGTTTTGCGCCAGATCAAGTGGTGATTATCAAAAACAATGAGAACATCAAACAGCGTTTTGAAAATTCTGTGATTCTAATAAAAGGAACACGTAAAGCTGACATGCAGCGTTTTGCTCGTCAATTCCGCTTAAAAAATCACAAAACTTTTGTCGAAATTGATTTAAGTGCAGTTCGTCACAATATGACTGTTTTCAAACAGCAAATGGCTCCAAAAACCAAATTATTGGCAATGGTGAAGGCCCAATCATATGGATCTGGCGTTGAGAAAATGGCGGCATTTCTGGAACAGCAAGGTGTCAATTACCTTGGCGTTGCGTATGCTGATGAAGGCGTTGAATTGCGCAAACAAGGCATTAAATTGCCAATTTTGGTTATGAATGCCGAAGAAGATGGCTTTGAAGATTGCATCAATTACGAGCTAGAACCAGCGATTTATTCGCTCCAGCAATTGGATCAGTTCATCAAAGAATTGATTTTTCAAGGTCAAATAGATTATCCTGTTCATTTGAAATTAGACACGGGAATGAAACGTTTAGGTTTTGAATTAAGTGATATTCCACGTGTGTGTGAAATCATTAAGTCACAACCAGAAATTAAAATCAAATCAGTTTATTCTCATTTGGCGGATGCTGATAACCGCCGTGATAAACGCTTTACGCAACACCAAATTCAGAAATTCAATCAAGCAACGCATGTCTTGAATCAGCAATTGAACTACCATTTTGATCGACACATTCAAAATTCTGAAGGAATTGCAAATTATCCAGATGCGCAATTTGAAATGGTACGCTTAGGAATTGGAATGTATGGAATAAGTTCAAATCCAATGGTTCAGTTGAAATTGCAACCTGTAATGAAATGGTTCAGTTCAATTTCTCAAGTTAAAACATTGGCAAAAGGAGAAAGTGTAGGTTATAATCGAACATTCATTGCTGAAAAAGAGATGAAAATTGCCATTGTTCCTGTTGGATATGCCGATGGATTCAGACGTTCACTTGGAAATGGAAAAGGCGGCGTTGTCATTCATTCTACTTTTTGTCCAACAGTTGGTCGCGTTTGCATGGATATGATTATGGTTGATGTGACTAAATTGCATGCAAAAGAAGGCGATAAAGTTGAAATTATTGGTACAAAACAAACCATTCAAAAGTTCGCCGATGCCATGAATACGATTCCATATGAAGTGATGACAAGCATTTCAAAACGTGTACATCGCGTTTATTTGGAAGACTAAAAAACTAGCGGATAGAATTGAGAGCTAGAAGTTAGATTGGTTTTCAGAATGGGAGAAATAGCTAAGACAATAAACGAATACATTCTTCTCTCTGTGCCCAAATTTCATCAAAACGTAATCCGAGTTCTGGTTTTCGAGCTACCCATCTTCTCAAATAATCTTGATGAATTTTTTCTTTCCAATCGCTCGTTTGATGAGGTTCAATACGCTGTTCGCGCACCAATTTGGGTTCAATTAACGCCAAACGATTGTTTTTAGAGGTAAAATCATACCGATCGTGCGTGCTTAAACGAAAGAAACAATGCATTTCAGGTAAATTGCTGTACGGCTTATCATTGAAAAATTCAGTTAATTCAACATGCGTTTCTGGACTCATCAAGAAAATACCTGCAATCAGTTCAATTTCCTCATGACTATTTTCTTCACACAAACGCGCTAAAATTCCGTGCTTTGAAGAACAAGTGCCACGATTTTCCGTCAATACTAAATCCAACTTGTCGCGATCTGAAATTCTGCCGTAAGGCAAGTTTTGAATGAACTCACACGCTTTTGAAAAGTGTGTTATTCCACGTTCGCGAAATTGTTGTGAAACGATTCCTTCCTGCAGTTCAAAGTCGGGTAGTGCCATTGGTGTTATTTTCCAAGATTTAAATCTTTTCCAGAAATGGTTTTGGTTTCATCAATATCCATTTTTTTAGAAACAAAGAAAACACCGCCTTTCACTTTTCCTTTAATGCGCACTTTCACTTGATCTTTTGTCGCGTATCGAAGTGCTGTGAACATTGCCCCATCTTCCAAAGTAGCCAGAAGCGGAAGAGAAAGAGAAGTTTCTTGCTTCCCTTTCATCTTCACTTTTTTGGTTAATTCTATTGTTCCCATTAGTTTGTCTTCCAAGTAAACATCAACTGTTGAAGGTTTAATTTTTAGCGCATACCAATTTGGGTTGTATACTTTTACATTGGCTGATAAAGTAATTTCTTTACCATCCATTTTATCCATTTTCACACCTTCAGAACCACGAAATTCAGGTTCTTGAAAAGTTGCACATCCTGTCAAAAGAACAAATGCAGTTAGAATAAACAAGAACTTTTTCATGATACTAAGGTTTTTAAATTATTTGGATAATTCCGTGAAATGCTTGTAAAAATGAGGAATTGTCTCAATTCCTTTGTAGAAATTGAACAAGCCATAATGTTCATTTGGCGAGTGAATTGCATCACTATCTAATCCAAAGCCCATTAAAATTGTTTTTAATCCCAATACTTTTTCAAACATTGCAACAATTGGAATACTTCCACCACTTCGAACCGGAATTGGTTTTTTACCGAATGTTGCTTCGTATGCCATTGATGCAGCCTTATAACCAATAGAGTCGATTGGGGTTACAGCTGCTTCACCGCCATGATGTGGTTTTACTGTTACTTTAACACTTGCAGGTGCAATTGACTCAAAGTGATTTTTAAATAATTCCGTTATTTCATGCGGGTCTTGATCTGGTACCAAACGCATAGAAATCTTTGCGTAGGCTTTTGAAGCGATAACCGTTTTTGCTCCTTCACCTGTGTATCCGCCCCAAATTCCATTCACATCCAACGTTGGACGAATTGATCCACGTTCCATTGTAGAATATCCTGCTTCACCCATCACATCAGCAATGTCCAACGCTTTACAATATTTCTCTAAAGAGAATGGAGCTTTTGCCATTTCAGCACGCTCTTCATCTGTTAAGTCAACTACTTTATCGTAGAATCCTGGAATTGTAATATGATTATTTTCATCGTGTAATGAAGCAATCATTTTTGCCAATGTATTGATTGGGTTCGCAACACAGCCTCCGTATAAACCAGAATGTAAATCTCTGTTTGGACCAGTCACTTCAACTTCAACGTAGCTCAAACCTCTTAAACCAGTTGTAATTGACGGAACATCGTTTGCTAACATTCCAGTATCAGAAACCAAAATGATATCTGCTTTTAGTTTTTCTACATTTTGAGTAACGAAGATTCCCAAGTTTTCACTTCCAACTTCTTCTTCACCTTCAATCATGAACTTCACGTTACATGGCAATTCATTTGATTTCAACATTGCTTCAACTGCTTTCACATGCATGAACATTTGACCTTTGTCGTCACAAGCTCCACGTGCAAAAATGGCACCTTCCGGATGAATTTCCGTAGCTTTAATAACAGGTTCAAACGCAGGGCTTGTCCATAATTCAATTGGGTCAGCTGGTTGAACATCGTAATGACCATATACTAAAACAGTTGGAAGAGAAGCATCAATCATTTTTTCACCATAAACAATTGGATAACCAGCTGTTTCGCATACTTCAACTTTGTCAATTCCAATTCGCGCTAAGTCTTCAGCAATTTTGTGTGCAGTAGCATGAACATCTTTGGAATAAGTTGGGTCTGCTGAAATAGATGGAATTTTCAGTAAATCAATTAGTTCGTTTAAAAAACGCTCTTTGTTTTCGGAAATAAAATTTTGTGTTGAATTCATCTTAGATTTCTATTGATTGATACGGGTCAAAATTCGCAATAATTCCTTAAAAAATTGGTGGACTTATATTTTTTCTTCAAATTCGTGCAACCAAAAAAGAAAAACGACTGTCTTAGGACTACATAAATACTTTTGTATAATGATGAAATCTATTTTATTTGCGATTGCTGCCATTACCTTGGGCTTTTCGTCTTCAGCACAAATGACTATTTCAACAGGAGCGCTAACACCTGCGCAATATGTTAATAATCTTGTTGGACCTGGAATTACTGTTTCAAACGTTACGTATACGGGTACCACGCAACAGATTGGTTCGTTTGGTGGAACTTCAAATATCGGTTTTCCTTCTGGGGGAGTCGTTTTATCTTCAGGAGCTACCACCGAATTAGTTGGAAATGCTGCATCGACAACGGCAGGTCAAACGAATGTGAGTGGTATTGATAATACTTTGAATACCACGATTGGCGACTTATTAACCATTGCGAGTGCGAATGCAACTTCATTGGGAATTGGTTCAATTACATCAACAGAGGATGGTGCAATTCTTGAGTTTGACTTTGTTCCTATTTCAAATATTGTGAGTTTTAACTTCGTCTTTTCTTCAGATGAGTATTTAACGTATGTAAATTCTGTCTTTAACGATATTTTTGGATTTTTTGTAGCTGGTCCTGGAATAAGCGGTCCTTATTCGGCACCTGCTGGTTTTCCAAATGGTTCAACAAATTTAGCTTTGGTACCAGGGACTGCTTCACCAATTACAATTAGTACCATTCATCCTAATTTAAATGCGCAATATTATGTTGATAATAATGGTGGGAGTACACATGCGATGAATGGTTTTACAACACCAATTCCAATTACATTTAACGTGCAGTGTGGTGAAACATATCACTTTAAATTTGCAGTTGCGGATTGTCAAGACAACTATTTAAGTACAGCAGTATTTTTACAAGACGGATCATTTACTTCTCCGCCAGTTGATATCTCTTTGGAAACGGCCAATGGTACAGATACTATTCCTGAGGCATGTGTTGATGCAAACGTGTTATTTATTCGTAGTGCTTGTCAATCTAATTTACCTCTAACCGTTAATTATACTGTTTCTGGAACTGCTATTGATGATGTAGATTTTGTGATTGCGGATAGCCCTATTACATTGGCTGCTGGACAAGATACTGCTGCAATTAATATTATTCCAATTGTTGACGCATTAGCTGAAGGAACTGAATCAATCACTATTACAGTTACTTACACAGATGCTGGAGGAAATGTTCAAACAATTTCGGGAAACCTATATTTATCAGATATTACGCCATTAACAATCAATGAAACAGATTTAACTATTCAGTGTTTTGATGATAATATTTTATTGAATGCAGTTGGTCAGGGAGGATCTGGAGTTTATACCTATGATTGGGCTTTGAGTGCATCTGATTCAACGCAAGATGTCGTTTCCATTAACCAAAATGGCACCTTTAATTATCCAATTACAATAACTGATATATGTCTAGGTTCTTTTACTGATACGGTAACTGTGATTATGAATCAAACCCTTGCTATTGATACTTTGATTGCTGGTCCAGCAACGTGCGAACCAACGGGATATGTTTCAGGAATGGTGATGGGGCAAACTGGAGTTCCATCTTATCAATGGACTGGTCCAGGCCCGAATAATCCGAACTTTATTGATGCATCTGTTTGGCAGAATTTATCATCAGGTTGGTACTATTTCAATGTGTTTGATAATGTTTGTGAAGTACATGACAGTGTTTTCGTTGATATTTTGAATCCACCGATAGCACAGTTTTCTGCTACGCCAAGTGCTGGTTGTTCTCCTTTAGTTGTCAATTTCACGAATTCAAGTCAGAATGCAAACAATTATAATTGGAACTTTGGTAACGGTAACTCTTTTAATGTTCCGACCACAGCAGCTCAAAGTGAAACATTTACTGAGTCAGTTATTGTTCGTTTAATTGCTAGCCAAGGAAACTGTGCTGATACTGCTTATCAGACGATTACAGTGAATATTTGTGGTTGTACAGATCCAACAGCAACGAATTACAATCCAGCAGCAGCTATTAATGATGGATCATGCCAATATCCAATTCCATTGGTTGAAGCACCAAATGTATTTACGCCAAATGCTGATGGTATGAACGATTTCTTCCTTTTATCTACCCAAAATGCTACATCAATTGAATTAACAATTTTGAATCGTTGGGGCAATGTTATGTACAACAAAGAGGGATTAAATCCTGCATGGGACGGTAAAACACCAATTGGAATTCCAGCAGAAGAAGGAGTGTACTTTTACAAATATTTGGTGAAAGGATACAATGATCAAGAAGTTGAAGGTCATGGTTTCTTAGAATTAGTTAGAGATTAAAAGAATTATACCCTCATAAAAAAGGCGACTATCACTAGTCGCCTTTTTTGTTTAATTTTTCCCAAAACCTAATACAAGAAATTATTATAAGGATAACGAACTTTGAAGATTCGTTTCACCTCTTCATAAATCATCGTTTTTAATTCTTCAATGTTTTCTTTGTCGGTTGCAGAAATGAACACACAGTTCGTATTGTTCAGTTTTGACATCCATGAATTTTGCAATTCTTCTAAAGTAAATTGATCCTCTGTTGGAGGATTAGGGTCGTTTTCTTCACGTTTAGTTGGTACGTAAGCATCAATTTTATTGAAAACGAGAATTGTTGGTTTCTCTGTTTTATCCAATTCATTCAAGGTTTCATTCACAATGTTGTATTGATCTTCAAATGTCTCGTGTGAAATATCTACCACATGCACCAATAAGTCAGCTTCTCTTACCTCGTCTAAAGTCGACTTAAACGATTCTACGAGCTGATGAGGTAACTTGCGGATGAATCCAACTGTATCTGTTAATAAGAATGGTAAATTCTCAATTACAACTTTTCGAACCGTCGTGTCCAAGGTCGCAAACAATTTGTTTTCAGCAAATACTTCTGACTTCGACAAAAGATTCATCAAAGTACTTTTCCCAACGTTTGTGTATCCAACCAATGCAACGCGCACCAATTGACCACGATTTCCACGTTGAACAGCCATTTGCTTGTCGATTTCTTTCAACTTTTCCTTCATCAATGAAATACGTTGTTGAATCACACGACGATCCGATTCAATTTGAGATTCTCCTGGTCCTCTCAATCCGATACCTCCTTTTTGACGTTCCAAGTGTGTCCACATGCGTGTCAAACGAGGCAACATGTATTGTAATTGTGCTAGCTCAACTTGCGTTTTTGCGTGTGAAGTTCTTGCTCTACTTGCAAAAATGTCCAAGATTAAGATGTTGCGATCTAGAATTTTACATTCCAATTCACGTTCAATATTGCGCAATTGAGAGGGTGATAGCTCATCATCAAAAATAACAAGCTCAATTCCTTCTGCTTTAATGTAATCTTTAATTTCTTGTAGTTTCCCAGTTCCAACAAAGGTTCTAGGATTCGCCATTGGCAACTTTTGAAGGAATTTCTTCTTTGTGATTGCTCCAGCTGTTTCAGCAAGAAATTCTAATTCTTCTAAATATTCTATTGCCGTTTCTTCTTTAATTTCTGAAGTAATTACACCAACTAAAACGCATAATTCTTCAACAGCATCAACGGTAACGTGTCCTTCTTGCATAGTTATTTTCTCATTCCTTTTATGTATTCAGCAACAGCTGATACATTTTCTTTTGTTTCTAACGCACTTTTCATCGGAGGCATTCCGTTTTTCCCTTCATTAATGCGCTGCAAAACTTCGTTGTCCGAGAGCGTTGATTCGGTTAAATCTTTTGCACCAGATGCTCCCAATTTCCCATCCTCACCATGACAAACTGCACAGTTTTCAATGTATAATTCTTCCCCACTTAGTGAATGACCCGCGTCAGTTTTTGAAGAAGCCCCCGGTTTAGAATTACATGCTGTTACGAAAATGCTAAAACTTGCTCCAACGATTGTTAGAACCAAGAATCTACTGAAAGAGCTTCTCTGAAAGGCCATGGAATGAAGGCGATAATTAATAATAATCCAATCAAATACCATGTCACAATCTTTTTGTGCTTATCGGCATTTTCAATTGATTTCTCTGCTTTTTTACGACCAATTGTTATAACAACAATCGCCAATAACATCCCTATAAAGTGCTCCATTCCGAAGAAACGTAAACTCGGATCACCCATCCAACCAGCGTTGAAACTAACTTTAGGCGAAATAAAATATAAGCCCAAACCAATTAATAATTGGGTATGCAAGGAAACCATCGCAAAAAGATTCAGCATTTTATCTTTTTTTACATACGTTCCTTTTGACCTAGAAACCACGGCATTTACAATCGCTGCTACTAACAAAATTAGCGCAATCCATCTCAACCCTGAATGGGTGTGTAATAATCCATTATACATAACTCTCAAATTTTTATCAAAAATAACTAAAAAAGAAACAAAAGCGGGTTTTCATTAATCCATCCGTTTTAATTAATTTCACGTTTTTATTACACTTTCAGGATGAAGATACTTTTAATTGCGTTTTGCTTCTTTTTCAGTTTTGCTTATGGACAACTAAATCCTCAAAATGGAACAGTCGATTCTAAGGCGGCTTATTATGCGTTAAAGAATGCAACGATTGTTGTTTCACCGACAAAAACGATTCAGAATGGTACCTTGTTAATTAAGAATGATGAAATTGTTGATGCTGGAATGATGGTGATTATTCCTGAAGGAGCAATCGAAATTGATTGCAACGGAAAAACAATTTTACCAGGCTTTATTGAATTGAATAGCTCTGTTGGTTTACCAAATCCAGTTCACCCTAGTTTTTCATTTCGACCTCAACTTGAGAGTTCAAAAGCAGGAGCTTATTACTGGAATGATGCGGTTCATCCTGAAGTTCAGGCAGATGCATTGTATTCAATTGATGTTAAGGCAAACAGTGATTTGAAAAAATATGGCTTTTGTTCTGCAATAACTCATATAAATGACGGTATTTTTCAAGGAACTGGCTCGCTTGTTGGTCTTGGAAATGAATCAGTACATCAACAAATCATTTCGGCTAAAACGGCACAATTTGTATCGTTCAATAAAGGTGTTTCACATCAAACGTATCCATCTTCACAAATGGGTTCAATTGCCTTGATTCGTCAGGTATATTTTGATGCACGTTGGTATGAAACTTCTGATAAATCAACAATTAATCTATCTCTGGAAGCTTTGATTCAATCTAAAACCTTGCCTACCCTTTTTTATTCAGAAGATAAATGGGAAGTTTTACGTTCAGCGAAAATCGCTAAAGAATTTGGATTGAGTTATGCTTATTTTGGTTCTGGAAATGAATATATGGCCTTGGATGAATTGAAGAAATTGGGTTCAACGATTATTTTGCCATTGAATTTTCCTGCTGCCTATGATGTGAAAGATCCGTATGTGAATCGACAAATTCCACTAAGTGATTTGAAACATTGGGAATTGGCGCCTTCAAATCCTTATTTTTTACAGGAAAATAATATTCCTTTTTGTTTCACTTCGACTGGGTTAAAAAGCAATGATGATTTCTGGAAAAACATTCGTAAAGCGATGGAACGCGGTTTAACAATAGACAAAGCTTTGGAAGCGCTAACGACAAATCCTGCTAAAATCTTGAAAGTTGAGAATACATTGGGGACGCTTGAAAATGGGAAAAAGGCCAGCTTCACAATTTATTCAGAAAACCCTTTTGAGAAAGAGGCTGTTTTGCTTGAATCATGGATCCTTGGAAATCAGGAAGTGCATCAATCGATTTCCTCTCATGATATTTCAGGACGATACAATATCTTGATTGATGGTAAACAATATCCGATTGAAATTTCTCCAGAAGGTCTTGGTTGGACAGGAAAGATTCAGGTGATTAAATCTGCCAATGATCCTAAAAATCCGGCAAAGAAAGATTCCTTAAGTCCGAAAATGTTTGTGCAGTTGGTTGGAGATGATATTACTCTTCAATTCAATATTAACGATGATAACTTCAATGGAAGTGTGAATTTGCACGGAAAAGTCAGAACGAAATTCGGCGTTTTTGAAGGAGATGGAACAATTCCGTCAGGGAAATGGATTCAATGGTCTGCGATTCGAAACGATAAGCTTGACACCAAGAAAGAAACAGTTGAAGAAAAAATTGACACGACATATTCGAATCGAATTTGGTATCCAAACATGGCCTATGGTTTTGAAAAAGAACCCACATCGGAAACAATTGTTTTCCGAAATGCAACAGTTTGGACGAACGAATCACAAGGAATTTTGCACGATGCAACGGTGATTGTAAGCAATGGTAAAATCAGTTTTGTTGGTACTGGAAATTTCATGATTCCAGCCGGAGCGAAAGTTATTGATGCAAAAGGAAAGCACATTACTTCTGGAATCATCGATGAACATTCGCATATTGCTATTTCGAAAGGTGTGAATGAAGGCGGACAAGCAATATCAGCTGAAGTAAGTATAGCAGATGTAGTAAATCCAGATGACATTAACGTGTATAGACAATTGTCAGGAGGAGTAACTGCTGCTCAATTATTGCATGGTTCAGCGAATCCGATTGGAGGACAATCTGCATTGATCAAACTAAAATGGGGACACACTCCAGAAGAATTTTTAATTGCCAATGCACCTAAGTTCATTAAATGTGCCTTAGGTGAAAATGTAAAACAAGCGAATTGGGGTGATTTTAACACGGTTCGTTTTCCACAAACTAGAATGGGAGTTGAACAAGTGTTTTACGATGGTTTCTTACGCGCGAAAGCCTACGAAGCAGAAATGAACCTTTTCAATTCTGGAAAAAGTACTTTAACTACTGCTCCAAGAAAAGATCTTGAATTGGAAGTGCTTTTAGAAATTTTAAAAGGTCAACGCTTCATTACATGTCACTCGTATGTTCAGTCAGAAATCAATATGTTAATGCATGTTGCAGATTCAATGGGTTTCAAAATCAATACATTTACGCATATTTTGGAAGGGTATAAAGTTGCCGATAAAATGAAAGAACATGGTGTTGGAGCTTCAACATTCTCTGATTGGTGGGCTTACAAATTTGAGGTAAATGATGCAATTCCTTACAATGCTAAAATGATGGCGGATCAAGGCTTAACGGTTGCCATTAATTCAGATGACGCAGAAATGGGACGACGTTTGAATCAAGAGGCTGCAAAAGCTGTTAAATACGGTGGAATGTCGGAAGAAGAGGCATGGAAAATGGTGACCTTAAATCCAGCTAAATTATTGCACTTGGATGATCGAATGGGAAGTTTGAAAGCAGGTAAAGACGCAGACATCGTTTTGTGGACGAATAATCCACTGAGCATTGATGCAAAAGTCGAAATGACCCTTGTAGATGGTGAAGTTTTATTTGATAGTGTTCGCGATTATCAAATGCGTTTGGATAATCAACGAGAAAAAGCACGACTTATAAATAAAATGTTGGCTTCAAATGAAAAAGGAGAACCAACGAAACCGTTCTTTAAACGTAAACGTCGCCACTTCCATTGTGATACGATTGGGGAAGAAGGATCTGAAGGAGAAAATAGCCATTAATATACAACACTTATGAAATTTAAATTGATAATCTTATTTGGTTTCTTCACAACCTTAGGTTTTAGTCAATCGCCAAAATCAATCTTGTTATTGAATGGTTATCTGCACATCGGTAATGGAGAGGTGATAGAAAGCGCTCTGGTAGGAATTCGTAACAACAAAATTGATGTAGTTCTTAATTCTTTGGCAACTACCTACAAAAAAGAAGAATGGGATACAATCATTGATTTGCAAGGCAAGCACATTTATCCTGGATTTATCGCGCCAAATTCGACATTGGGATTAACAGAAATTGATGCAGTTCGTGCAACACGCGATTTTAACGAAGTTGGGGCATTTAATCCTCATGTGCGAACTCAAGTAGCCTATAATGTTGAATCAAAAGTGATCAGCACTGTTCGCACCAACGGTGTATTATTTGTACAAGCAACACCTCGCGGAGGTGAAATTTCTGGAACATCATCTGTCATGGCAACCGATGGTTGGAATTGGGAAGACGCGACGATCTTAAAAGATGATGGAATCCATTTAAATTGGCCTTCTAGTGCGGTGAATTACAATGAAGCAGGTAAATCACTTTCAAAGAATGATGAATACGAAAATGCTAAAAAGTCACTGTACGACTTCTTCGCTTTATCAAAAGCCTATGCAAGAGGAAACAATGAAAAAATGGATTTGCGTTTAGAAGCAATGATTGACTGTTTTAAAGGTGAAAAACGTGTTTACATTCATGCTGATGAGTTACAGCAATTGACTGATATCATAGATTTCGCAAAACAGTTTGAATTGAATTTCCCTGTGATTGTTGGAGGTTACGATAGTTACTTAATCACTCGTTTATTGAAAGATGCTAAAATTCCAGTAATGCTTGGTCGAACACACAGTTTGCCTCGTAATGAAGAAGATCCTGTTGATTTACCTTATCGTTTACCAGCATTGTTGCAAGAAGGGGGCGTATTGTTTTGTTTGCAAAATGAAGGTGATATGGAAGCGATGAACGCACGAAATCTTCCTTTTCAAGCTGGAACGGGGATGGCATATGGTTTAACTGAAGAGCAAGCCATCCAATCTATTTCGTTAAATACGTGCAAAATAATGGGGATCGATAAAGAATATGGGACAATTGAAGTTGGTAAATCTGCTACATTATTTGTGTCTGAAGGAAATGCCTTGGATATGCGTACGAATCAATTGACCTTGGCACTTATTCGTGGAGAGTTTATGTCAGTGAGTAACTCGCAAAAAGAACTTTACGAGAAATACCAGAAGAAATATAAATAACAATGCCCTAAAGAATACAAAACAAAAAAGGCTATTTCATTTGAAATAGCCTTTTTTGTTTTCACATAAAGTGTTAGTTAATCAATAGTTTCTTCGTCCATTTTTGATTACCGCTGAACATCTGAATAATAAAGTATCCATCTGGTATATCATTGATTTCTAAATTCATTTTTGAACCGTTAGACCAAGCCCATTCTTTTACAACACGTCCAGTAAGATCTACTAATTGAACAGTTTCAATCGCTATATCTTCACTCAATTCAATTGTAACGAACTCATCCGCTGGATTAGGATAGACGTTCCATGAAATGAAATTGTTTTCCGTTAAACCTAAGCCAATATTGAATGCTGATGAAGAATGTACACATCCGAAAGAATCAACAATTTCAACCGTATATGCCCCAGAAAGCATAGCGTTAATTGTATCGTTCGTTTGTCCGTTGATTGCAAAACCATTTAATAACCATTGTATGGTATAGCCGTTTGGTACATCATTGGCAACCAAAATTCCATTTGAGCCTAATGCAACCGTTGGTTCAATTGCTGGGTTGCAATAAACTGCCGTCATTGTATCAGAAAAAGCAACACATCCCGTTGCGTTAATAGCGATGACGTGATAAACTCCACTTTGTAATACGACGTAATTTGTGTCGGTTGCACCGTTGATAGGACTATCATTAAAATACCATTGATAAGCGTAACCCAAATTTGGCGTAGTTAACGTGTGTGATACTTGATCATAAGTAATAAGCGGATCATTCGGATATCCATAAACATGAATTGTGTCTTCGGAAATCACTATTGGATTTGGATAAATAATTTGATGATTTACCACATAATTTACGGTTGAAGTTCCTGCTGTACAACCACCACAGCCATTAAGACTCAAAGTAGTTGAACCCATTAAATCGTCTGCACCCAAAATCACCTCTCCAAAACTATCGTCTGCATCATAAACAGTAATTGTATAGGTGCTTGCTGGATTCAAAAGAACACTTGTTGTCCAGCTTACGGGTGGATTTTGATCACCAATAATAGTTGATTGGTAAACTGTTGTTCCGTTTTCTTTGATAATAAAGTAAGCATCGGCATTGTCAAAAGATGGGAAACTATTACCATAATTGCTCATTGCAGAAACACCTACATTTGTTAATGTGTAAACATCAATTGTGTCCAAATTATCCCAAGCCTTGTATTGAACAACATAATCTCCAGGAACAGTATAAACTTGAGGAACGGGGTTTTCTATAGTAGAAATATTCCCATTTCCAAAATCCCACCAATACGCTAGTTCACCCGGATTGTTATTTGTGAATTCGACGGTAATTGGCGAGCATCCAGCAGCACCGACCATTGAGAAACCGTTGTTCGAAACACTTACATTGTTGGGTAAAACTTCCATGTAGATTTGGAACGTAAACGGATAACCACTGATTACTGTAAGATCGGCAATAACCGTTACGTCAACACTATATTGTCCTGGCAAAAGTGGAGTTCCACTGATATTTACACAACCATATTGACTCACCTGTGGATTGTAGTCACAATTTGATGCTGCATTGTTACACTGCCAGCTTAAGCCAACAGGTAAAGAAACAGATAAGATATGAAAATTTGTAAAGTCGTAACCCAACGTGTCTAAGGGCATAAAAAAAGTTATATCTTGGCTGTATGCTTGACCAACATAACCAGTTGGTAATGTGTCAGGATAAATTCCAGTCTGCGTTTGTGAATAGTCAATTGTACAAATTTGACTTTGTCCATAGAACGAAATCAATACTAGAAAAGTAGTCAATATTTTTTGCATAGTCATAAGTTTAACGGGCTAAATGTACAATTTTATTCAGTAAAAATCTAGCTTTTAAATCCTCGTTTAATAAATGAGAATTATCCAAGAATAATCATTTTTTTTCAATGAATTTTTCTAATTTTGAATGATTCAAAATAATATGTATTAATTTAAAATTTATCAAATATGGCTTTCGAATTACCAAATTTACCATATGCATATGATGCTCTAGAACCGCATATTGATGCGCGAACTATGGAGATCCATCATTCAAAACACCATCAAGCTTATATCACCAACTTAAATGCTGCAATTGCAGGAACTGATTTGGAAGGACAGACAATTGAAGAAATTCTTAAAGTATGTAAAGATAAACCAGCCATTCGAAATAATGGAGGTGGATTTTGGAATCATAATTTGTTTTGGGAAGTAATGGCGCCGAATGCAGGTGGCGAACCAACAGGTGAATTAGCTGAAGCAATTAATAGTGCTTTCGGATCATTTGCTGCATTTAAAGAAGAATTTGCAAAAGCAGGAGCAACACGTTTTGGATCTGGATGGGCATGGTTATGCGTTGAAGGAGGTAAACTTGTTGTTTGTTCTACACCAAATCAAGATAATCCTTTAATGGGTGAAGGTTGCAACGGAACGCCAATTTTGGCTATGGATGTATGGGAACATGCATATTATTTGCATTACCAAAATCGTCGTCCAGATTATATCAATGCATTTTTTAATGTGATTAACTGGGAAGTTGTTGCTGCGAAATACGCTGCTGCGAAATAAGTGAATCTGATTCTTACGAATAAGGAAGCCTAGAAATAATTCTAGGCTTTTTTTGTGTTCAATTGAACTAACCGATATTACAGTTCAAGGTATTTTTTTTACAATTGAACTAGTTTATACGATTGTATTCTATTTGAAGTTCGTAATCTTGATTCATAAAATTTAATCAAATGAACTATTTATTAGCAATTCTAGTTTCGCTGACTTTCATTTCGAAGGTACAATCGCAACAGGCGGTACAAACCATCCGCGGAACAATTTTCGACAAACAATCACAATTGCCACTTATTGGAGCAAAAATGATAATCGTTAATTCAAATCCAATTAAAGGTGCTGAAAGTGATGCCAACGGGAAATTTATTATTTCTGATGTCGCTCCAGGTAGGTATGATTTAAAAGCCGAAATGATTGGTTATAAAGAAACAACGCTTTCAAATATAATTGTTACCGCAGGAAAAGAAATTGTACTTGAGGTTTCACTTGAAGAAAAAGTAACTGCAATTTCGGAAGTAAGTGTTAAGGCGAAGCGCAATACAATGAATAACACGCTAACAACCGTTAGTGGACGCGCATTTACGATGGAGGAAGTAAATAGATATGCTGGAGGTCGATCTGATCCTGCTCGTATGGCAGCAAATTTTGCAGGGGTTAGTTCACCAGATGATTCACGAAATGATCTTATTATTCGAGGAAATTCTCCAATAGGCGTGTTGTATAGAATTGAAGGATTGAACATTCCAAATCCGAATCACTTTTCAACGGTGGGAACCACAGGTGGTCCAGTGAGCGCTATCAATACCAATTTATTGCGAAATTCAGATTTCATGACATCTGCTTTCCCTGCCGAATACGGAAATGCAAATGCGGGGATCTTTGATTTGGGATTGAGAAATGGAAATACTGAAAAACGTGAGCATACATTTCAAATAGGTGCTTTAACTGGTTTAGAATTAAATACAGAAGGACCAATTCGAAAAGAAAAAGGCTCATCATATCTGTTTGGTTACCGCTATGCATTTACTGGAGTAGCCCAAGCAATAGGTTTACCAATTGGAACGGCAGCAACCCCATTCTATCAGGATTTAACGTTTAAATTCAATGGAGGAATGACAAAAATTGGTCGATTTACCTTGTTTGGGATGGGTGGAAAAAGTCACATTGATTTTTTACATACAGAATTGGATAGCACGGATTTGTTTGCTGATCCATCGAAAGACAGTTATTTCACTAGTGATATTGCACTTTTGGGTTTGAAACATTTTATTCGAGTGAATGATAAATCGTATTTCAATACGGTCATCGGAGGGACATATGCGGGATCGAACTATTTACAAGATAGCATTTCAACTTCCGACATTGCCTCACGTACCGTTGAGAATAAAACGACACGTATAAACTATTCGTTGAATACGTCTTTTAACTCGAAGATCAATTCACATTTATTCATTAAAGCTGGTATTCTTGCTGAATTACTCTATGTGGATTTGTATTACAGAAATAGAGAAAATACAGCTGATTGGATACAAATTTGGGATCAAGTAAATCAAACGGCGCTCATTCAGGGATACCTTCATGCTAAGTATTCGATTAACGACCAATTAACCTTGAATCTTGGGGTACATTCTCAGCATCTAGCCTTAAATTCTTCTAACTCAGTTGAACCACGCGTTGGAATCAAATATCAACTATCAAAAAACAGTAGTTTGAATGCTGGATATGGAATGCACAGTCAAATGCAACCTTCTGATCTATATTTTTACCAATATCCTGATAGCAATGGCCAAATGCAAGTAACAAACAAAGACTTGGATTTCACAAGAAGTCAGCATTTTGTAGTAGGTTACGAATTGTTACCGTTCAAAGATTGGCGTTTCAAAACGGAAGTGTATTATCAAATGTTGAATAATGTACCAATTGAACGATTCGCAAGTAGTTTTTCTATGTTAAATGCTGGTGCATCCTTTTATCCAACAGAAAATGGTGACTTGGTAAACGATGGAAAAGGACGTAATTATGGAATTGAATTAACTGTTGAAAAAAGTTTTAGTAAAGGGTATTATGCATTAATCACTGGATCTTTTTATGATTCGAAATATACTGGAAGTGATGGCATCGAGCGTAACACGGCTTTCAACGGTAAATTTGTTTACAATGTTTTGGCAGGAAAAGAAGTGAAAATTGGTAAAGCAAAACGACATGCTCTTACGTTTGATGTTAAAATGACACATGCAGGCGGACGTTACTACACACCTGTTGATTTGGTTAGTTCGCAATTAGCACAACAGCAAGTTCTAATGGGTGATGATTATGCTTTTTCAAAACGCTATTCGAACTTTTTCCGCTTGGATTTCAAAGTTGGATTTACCTTGAATAGTTCAAAATATAAATTAGCTCAATCATTGATTTTTGATATTCAGAACATTACCAATAACAAAAACATTTTTGCAGAACGTTACAACCCAATTAATAACAGTGTTAACACGGCTTATCAAATCGGATTCTTCCCAAATTTTGTGTACCGTGTTCAATTCTAAGAAGTATGAAAAAGATTTTAATCATCAATGGGCATCCGAATCCCGAAAGTTTTAATGCTACTTTACTTGCGGCATACCAGAATGCTTTGCTGAATGAACAAGTAGAAGTTAAAGTTTTGACTATTCATGAGTTGGTGTTTGAACCTTCATTAAAATATGGTTTTACAAAACGAATGGAAGTTGAACCGGACATTCTAAAAGCGCAGGAGTTAATTGCTTGGGCAGATCACTTGGTTTGGTTTCATCCAGTTTGGTGGGGAGGCTTACCTGCATTAACAAAGGGCTTTATTGATCGCGTTTTTACGCCAGGTTTTGCTTTTAAATACCGCGAAAATTCAGTTTGGTGGGATAAATTGTTGACAGGTAAAACCGCACGCATTATTACAACGCTCGATCAACCAGCGATTTATTATAGACTAATGTTCGGAAGGCCAAGTGTGAATCAACTCAAAAAGTCAACGCTACAGTTTTGTGGAGTCAAACCAGTTAAAGTAAATTACTTTGGCCCATTGAGAAATTCACAAATTGAACAACGTTCTAAGATGCTTGTGGAGGTTGCTAAACTGGCTAAAAAGGATATCAATTAAGGCAAAATATATATATTTAGTCAATGCGCGAAAGTAAGAAAACGTTCATTTATATGGTCATAGTAGGAATACTAGTGGCCATGATGTTAAAAATATTGATTCCATTTCCTGAAAATGGTTGGCGCGTGCAATTGGGTAGCTTTTTAGAGTCTATATTGATTACAATTTTTATTTGGGAAGGGAATCTTATGTTGGATAACTTCTTGGAAAAACGCTATCCTTGGTCATTAAGACCAGCTTTACGCATTCTAGTTCAATTACCTGTTAGTACTATTTATAGTGCATCTCTGATGTTCGTGACAATGTTGTTGTTTAATGCGTTTGTCTGCGAAATACCCTTTAATGAACGCGGACTATTTTTAAGTATTTCAATTACCATTGGTTTGCTGGTTTCGCTGATTTTAATGGCTGTAGAAACCGGACTCTTTTTCTTTCGAGAATGGAAAGAATCATTAGTACAAGTAGAAAAGTACAAATCAGAAAGTGCTCAGGCAAATTTGGAGAATTTGAAGAATCAGGTGAATCCGCACTTTTTGTTCAATAATTTAAGCGTTTTGTCATCGCTTGTATACAAAGACCAAGAAAAAGCGGTTGATTTTATCAATCAATTGTCGAAAGTATATCGCTATTTGCTAGACAATAAAAGCAATGAGCTGATTTCATTGGAAGAGGAATTAAAGTTTATTTCATCGTATGCTTATTTATTGAATATTCGCTATTCACCAAATTTGATTATCGACATGCAAATCAGTGAGGAGAATAAGGAGCTTTTATTACCGCCTTTAACAATTCAATTGCTATTGGAAAATGCCATTAAACACAATGTGATCTCAAATGAAGCACCCTTGACTATTTCTTTGAAAAGTGATGGCGATAAATTGGTGATATCGAATAGAGTTAACCAACGATTGTCCAAAGAACCAAGTTCTAAAACAGGTTTGAAAAACATTCAGGTGCGGTATTCCTATTTTACGGATCGTGAGGTAATGATTAAAGATCAAGATGAACTATTTGTAGTAACAATTCCTTTATTAACTGTCGCATGAAAGTAATAATTATCGAAGATGAGCAACTTTCAGCGGAGCATTTAATCCGTTTAATTGAACGAATTGATGCATCTATTCAAATTGAAGCAAGATTTGATACGGTAAAACAAAGTTTAGAAGCATTTAAAAATGGTTTAAATGCTGATTTATTGTTTGTTGATATTCATTTGGCAGATGGAAACGCATTTGAGTTATTTTCTAATGTGTCAATTGATATTCCTGTCATTTTCACTACGGCCTATGACAATTATGCAATACAGTCTTTTCAAACGAATAGTATCGATTATTTATTAAAGCCAATCGGTATTGAAGAGCTGACTTCATCAATTAATAAGTTCAAACGATTATCGCGGCAGCAACACGAATTACTTTTTCAAAATTTGTTGAATTACCGACCACAGACTAGTTTTAAAACGCGATTCATGGTTAAATTGGGAGATTCAATTGTTTCGATAAAAACAGATGAAATTGATCATTTTAAAGCCGAAGATGGAATTGTGTTGTTGATAAATACACAAGGAAAGCGTTATCCTGTTGATTATACGATGGACCAGTTAGAAGCATTATTGGATACAGCACTTTTTTTCAGAATTAATCGAAAGGCGTTTGTGTGTATAGACAGAATTCAAAAAGTCGGACAATTCTTCAATAGCCGATTAAAGGTTACAACAAGCCATTTATCAGGTGATGATGCAGTTGTTAGCCGAGAACGAGTTGGAAATTTTAAAGAATGGTTAAACCGTTAATCAACCGCTTCAACTGATACAATTTCTGGTGCCATTATTTTAACAGCTTCTTCTAATCCTGCTTTCAAGGTCATAACACTCATAGTACAATCGCTACAAGCACCAAGTAAACGTACACGTGCAACGGCTTCGTCAGTAATTTCAACCAATTCCATATCGCCACCATCTGCGTGTAAGAATGGGCGTAATTGCTCGATAGCCTCGTTTACTTTCCCACTAATCTCTTCTTTATTCAATACCATGAGTTATACCTTAGCTGATTTACGTTCTTTTATAGACTGAACGTTCGTTACAAAAGTACGAACTAATTCGTCAAATGCATTTCCGGTTGGGGTATTTTCTTGAAAAACAGCTGGTCGACCCGCATCACCTGCTTCACGAACACTTTGCACAAGAGGAATATGACCTAAAAAAGGAACATTCATTCCTTCAGCTAGGTTTTTCGCACCGTCACGACCGAAAATATAGTATTTATTTTCAGGTAATTCTGCCGGTGTGAACCAAGCCATATTTTCAACGATTCCAACAACTGGAACATTCACAGTATCCATTTGGAACATATAAACACCACGACGCGCATCTGCCAAAGCTACTTCTTGAGGAGTAGAAACAATTACAGCACCATCCAGAGGCACAGTTTGAACCAAGGATAAATGTATATCACCAGTTCCAGGAGGAAGGTCAATTAATAAATAATCCAATTCACCCCAATAAGCATCCGTAAACATTTGAGTCATCGCTTTTGCCGCCATTGGTCCGCGCCAAACAACAGCATTGTCTTGTTCTGTAAAGAAACCGATTGAAAGCAATTTAATGCCATAAGAAATGACTGGATTAATCATTGGTGTTCCTTCAACATCAATCATTGTTGGACGCTCATTGACCACATCAAACATTGTAGGCATTGACGGTCCGTAAATATCTGCATCAACGATACCAACTCGGTAACCAGCTTTGGTTAAACCACCAGCTAAATTTGCTGTTACAGTAGATTTTCCAACACCACCTTTTCCTGAAGAAATAGCGATAATGTGTTTTACATCTGGTAAAATTTTGCGTCGTACTTTGTTTGCTTCAGTTGGAATTGGTTTAACTTGACAGTTTATCGTTATGGAATTTCCAAAAACACGTTTCAAATTAAATTCAACTGCCTCTTGCATGCGTTTTCTTGCATGCATAGCTGGATTCGACACATGAACAACCAAAGTTATTTCGTTGCTTGTAATGTGTAAATCATCAACAAGATTCAATGATACAATGTCTTTCTTTAAATCTGGTTCTTGAATATTTCCCAGAACCTCTAAACAATTTTCACGATTCAATTCCATAGCGCAAAATTAAGCAAAAAAAAAAGGTTGTCACGAATGGACAACCTTAATCTTATTATTTAAAAGTTATTTATTTGCTTTAAATGACTTTATTGACTTTGCCATTAACTCAATGATGTTCTTTGCTTCGTAGCCCTCATCACGACTTCTCAATTCATAGGTAATTCCATCAATTATTTTCTGACCATATACGTGATAGCTCTTATGTTCAACACCAACAGTTGGAGATGCTTTTTTTGAACCTTTGACAATCAATTTGCGCTCATAAACGATAAGATCTTTGTCATCGATTAAGTACTTGATATCGAAAACTTCTTGCTCTTTCAGTTCTTTTTTCTTGTATTCAACCATGTCGGTATAGTCGCCATAATCTTCTATATGCAGATTGAAATTTGAACCAACATTAATGTCCCAAATAAAATCGCCGTCAGCATGTATAATTTCAGGTTTCGTTGATGCACCAATATTAGCAGTTTCGTCAGGTAGCATAATTAATGCAGGAATACCATATGACTTCAAATTAATTCCTTTGAATTCATAATAATCATCATCTAAAGTTACGGCTTCTTCAGTTGCAGGTTTTTCTTCACCTCCACACGAAGAAATCCCTGTTGCTAATAAAACCACGCTCATCAAACCGAAGGAAAGAAATTGCTTTAAAGATCTTTTTTTCATTGACTATTTCTTTTTGAAAGAGATTTTTCTTTCAGATATACAAATATATAAGTTTTTTACTACTGCGCTAAAAACAATTTGATACTATCTTTGTTTATAGGATGTCAAGGCTAGTTAAATGTATTTTCTCCTAGCTTTTGGCAATCAGAATAAGATGGCAGAATATAAGATTAAAGATTTAGAAACCTTAACTGGAATTAAAGCCCATACGATTCGTATATGGGAAAAACGTTATGGTCTTATTTCTCCTGAGCGAACGGAAACCTTGATTCGGACTTATTCGGATGAGGAACTAACAATGCTCTTGAATATCGCCATGCTCAACAAACATGGCTTAAAGATTTCTAAGATTGCTAAAATGAATCCCGAACAAATTTCATCAAAAGTATGGGATTTGATGGGGGAACCATCTGTTGATAGTTGCACTGAAAAATTTATTCTTGCTCTATTAGACTTAAATGAAGCCTTGTTTAAAGACACACTTCAATTTTTGATTGATGAAAAAGGATTGGAAGCTACCTTCAGAGAAAATCTTATTCCATTTTTGGATCGAATAGGGGTGATGTGGTTGGTTGGCACCATTAATACTGCACAAGAACATTTTATTTCGAATTTAATTCGTCAAAAAATCATCTCGGCCATTGATAAATTAGAAGTGCCAACTGCCAAGGAAAACCCAGTTATGCTTTTCTTACCAGAGCATGAATGGCACGAAATAAGTTTGCTTTTTTATCATTATTCAATAAGACGTAGCGGACTTTATACAATGTACCTTGGACAGAGTTTGCCATATGATGCGCTGTTAGAATGCATTGAACGATTTAAGCCAAAAGCTATCGTGACTTCTTGGCTAACTGCCGTAGACAACAATTACATGAAGAATTTCTTCAAACAATTGTATAAAGACGCAAATGAATTGCCAATTTATGCTGGCGGATATCAAATTAATTCAAATCGAGAACTGATCGCTGAATTCATTTGTGAAATTAGTTCTATTGAAGAAATGGTACAGACATTAAATAAGTAAAATTCCTTTCACTCCAGGACCTAATTCTGGGATTGCTTTGATTTTTTCTTTAGAAATTGTTTCAGGTAAAAACACGAATTTTTTATCGTACATGTCGTCATTTACCCAAAAACTGACCCAATATTCATTTGCCAAGCCAAACACCTCTTCCATAATTGGTTCAATTTTTCCAGATTCATTTGGAAGTAAAAGCTCTATACATCGTCGTAATGTTGACGTTTTAATGCGTTCACCTGTTGTAACATTTTCACCGTAACCTGTACTCGTGATAATAATTCCTTCCATTATGTCATCACGAAGATTCAACAAATATACATTGTAAATATCCGCATTGTCTTCACCTTTTTCTAGCACAACGGCTACACCTACATTTTCAACCTTTGGTCCTAATAATCCTTCTTTCATAATTTGTTATTCCTTTTGAGCCGCAATTTCTCTGCCCAGTCGAAGAAAAGTGAAAAAATCCGATGGATGACCAACCTTTGCATTATTAGCCTTGCAATATGCTTTATCTCCTTTTTTCTCTTCTGGGATGACAAAGTTATCGTTTCGTTTCATTCCAAGACGCACAATTACCAAATTTTCTGAAGGAATCGATATGATATATTGACCTTTGATCCCTCTACAATAGTATATTGGTGTTTTATCACCAGTGTAAGTCCAAATATGTAAACCGTAACGCATATTAACGATTCCTTCTTCAGTTGATAATTTTGGTGTTTTTACCATTTCCTTCATATACCAAAGAGGTACAATTTGCTTGTTTTTCCATTGACCATTTTGCACTATTAATTGACCTAAACGGCCAAAATCACGTGCAGTGGCATAAATACAACAAAAGGATTTTTCATCACCATTCTCCTTATCCAAACTCCAATAGGCTTCATGTTCTGTTCCAATCTGTTTCCATATTTTTTCTTGCGTATATTCTGAAACACTCTGTCCAGTTGCTTTTTCAATAATGAAACCAAGCAATTGTGAGTTCCCACTTTGATAATTGAATTTTTTCCCTGGCTCTTCAATCGCATTTTGTCGCGTAACTAATCCAAATAAATCTGTTCCATAATAGGATTCTGCGTTTTCAGACAAGGGGTTCGCACCGCTTTCTTCCCAATCAAGTCCGGATGACATCATCAATAGATGACGAATTGTAATCTTTTCTTTTCCAAGTGATTTATAAGCAGCAATGTAGTTCCCAACAGGTTCATCTATACTTTTAATTTTCCCTTCTTCAATTGCGATTCCAACAAGCAATGCCACAACTGTTTTGGCAGCAGAGAATGAATTGGAAACAGTGGATTCAGTGTGATCACCATAATAATTTTCAAAAACCAAAGAATCATTTTTGAATACTAAGAAAGCTCTAGATTCTATAGACTTTAAAAAATCTTGATCAGCTTTACTTAATTGAAAAGAATTGTATTTTTTTGATTTTAGCCAATTTTCTGTGCTATCTGCTTTGGAAAGGGTTCTATAGGGAAATATTGAAAGGTCATAAATTCCAGGCCCAGTTCTTCCCTCAAAATAAGTATGTCGAATTCCTTTGTAAATATAAAAACGACCTGACAACACAATAAATAAATTGACAAGAATGAAAAGACCAAGAATGAAGTAAAGGAAAAAGCGAAGTGCTTTTTTTATTTTTCGGGCGATACTATTCGGTTTCTTCGACATATGTATAGTGGAATTGATCAGCTAATTTTTGTTTCAAGATAGAAGAAACATCAGCCATTGAAAGCGCGTAACCCAATTCTTGTTGCATGGAAGTTACAGCTTTGTCATCAATTCCACAAGGAATTATATGAGAAAAATAAGATAAATCAGCATTCACATTGAAACCAATACCGTGCATTGTTACCCAACGCGAGCTTTTTACACCCATTGCACAAATTTTTCGAGCATGTGGTGTGTCTCCATCAATCCAAACACCAGTTAGACCGTCTACTCGTCCACCTTCGATGCCAAAATGGGCAAGCGTTTGAATTACTGCTTCTTCTAAAAAGCGCATATATTTGTGGATGTCGGTGAAGAAGTAATCCAAATCAAAAATTGGATAAGCGACTAATTGTCCAGGGCCATGGTAGGTGATATCGCCACCACGATTGATTTTGTAATAGGTAGCATCATTTTCGATTAAACCTTCTTCGTTCAGTAATAAATTACTTTCACTACCACTTTTACCTAAAGTATAAACGTGAGGATGCTCGCAAAACAATAAGTGATTGAATGTAAAAAGACCTTCTTCGCCATTGCGAATGCGAATTTTTTTTTGAATTGATTCATTGAAAAGCACTTCTTGTAAATCCCAGGCTTCTTTGTAATCAATAAGACCAAGATTGCGAAAATGTACCTCAGGAAGCATTATTAGAATTTAGAAAGTTCGTCTTTTAAGAAATCAATTACCTTGATATCCATAATGTCGACTTTATTCAAATCACATAAATAATAAGAAGCCCAATCTACAAGATGAATCAAATAGAATGATTTTTCAATTTGTGTGTTCCCAACAGCATCAATTTCCATGATTCCAGCAGCCTTTTTTGAAATGATATCTTTTGTGATTTCATAGCGCTTTTGATTGCGAGGATTCATATCGTTTGTATGCAACATCAATACTTTAAAACGATCGTCACCACCGCCCCAACCAACAAGCTCATTGTGGTTCATTTCAGGAATCGTATGATGCCAAGAAAGATATTTTGAATTTTCATTGAATTGCTGACGCGCGCGAATGGCAACAGATTCATATTGAGGGCTAGAATAAATTACTCCAACTTTACCATATAAGAAGTTGGCAATATTCTTTGCAATAGAGTGAATCGATTCCGTTTCATCCTTTAATAACCGATAAGATGACTTTATTTCAGAAATAATTGAGGAATCAAGTAAGCCTAGTTGGACAAAGATATTGATTAGTTGAACAATTGAAAATGCAGTTGCCGAGCGCGGAGGATTTCCACCAGGTACAATCACACAATCATACTTGTTGTCTTCACAAAAGGATTTCATTTCTCCACCCGAAGTGATTCCAATAATATGTGCACCACGTTTTTTAGCCTCTTTAACCCCAGCAATTGTTTCTTCAGTATTCCCAGAATAAGATGAGCCAATAACTAAAGAGTTTTCACCAATAAAAGCGGGCAAATCATAATCTTGTATTATTACAACTGGTATGTTAACCTTGTTTTCGATCCATTGAGAGACAATTTTTCCTCCAATCCCAGAACCACCCATTCCGCAAATAACAATATTTTGGAAAGGATTTGTTGGTTTTTGAAAGTTTTGAGCCTCAGCAATAACTAAAGCGTCTAGTATATTTTGTGGAAATGCAGTGATAAGTTTGTCCATAATTTTCATCTAATCGAATGTAAAGATAATGAATGACATCAGAAATTCAAGCATTTATTGATGTGGCTTCCATTTTTATAAAAAGTTTTAAAATTCGTTCCTCAATTGGCAGTAATTGTAATGGTTAATCGTAATTTTGCAAAAAAAACAATCGCATGAAATCGAGAAGAGCAGCTGAAACCTTATCAATTACTACAAAAGTTGTATTGCCAAATGACACAAACACACTTGGAAATCTATTTGGCGGACAATTGTTAGCATGGATGGATGTCATTGCAAGCGTTTCTGCTCATCGCCATTCTAAACGCGTTGTAGTTACTGCTTCAGTGAATAATGTGGCTTTTCAAAAACCAATTAATCATGGTTCAATTGTAACATTGGAAGCGAAAGTCTCACGTGCTTTTAGCTCATCAATGGAGGTGTTTGTTGATGTTTTCGTTGAGGATCATGTTACCGGCAAACGTGAGAAATGTAATGAAGCAATTTATACGTTTGTTGCTGTCGACCAAAATGGTGGACCAATCCAAGTGCCAGAATTGATTCCTGAAACGGAAGAAGAAAAAGCACGATTTGAAGGAGCGCTCAGAAGAAAACAGTTGAGTTTGATTTTAGCAGGTAAAATGAAACCAAGTGACGCAACGGAATTGAGAAAATTGTTCTTGGAAGAATAATTAAAAACGATTGTTGATGTCTTGTGCGATGGCAGTTTCATCTTGAAGCTGCATACAATTAAAGTGTTTTTTAGGACATTCGTTGAATCCAATTTTTGAACAAGGGCGACACTTTAAGTCATTCACTTCGTGGATTGAATATGTTTCTTTTGATTTTGGAAAGTAGGGATACATACCTAATTCAGGGACCGTATTTCCCCAAACACTAACGGTTGGAATTTCAAAACAAGATGCAATATGCATCATTCCAGTATCATTCGTTAAAAGAACAGCTGATTGCTTAACAATACTAGCTGATTGAGCTAAATTAAAATTTCCGCAAGCTGAGTAAATCGTTTTTCCAGCACAATGATCAACTAATTTTTCAGCCAATGTTTTGTCAGTAGGCCCGCCAACAAGAACAATCGGTTGTTGTATTTTCTGAATAATTTCTTCCAATTTATTGAATGGCATTCGTTTGGTAGCGAATTGTGCACCGATAGCGATTGTTACATACGACTTTGGAGCTAAGCCAAAAAACGCATATGTATTTACTTCATCTTCTTCCAGGATAAAGAAATCACATGGTAAAGAATCATTCGAAACGCCCAAAGGTTTTACGGTTTCAAAATACCGATCAACAATATGTTTGTCAGGCATTGAAGCGCGTTTGAAATTGACCAAAAGCCATTTTTCAATGTTTAATTTAGGGAAAGAATAGGATTTGCAACCTAGTTTTCGCTTGAGTGATAGCGTTCGTACATTTTTGTGCAAATCAATCACATAGTCGTATTTCTCAGCTTTTAAATCCGAAATGACCTCTTTAATTGATTTTTCAATTGTATAGATTTTATCAATCGAAGGATTGTTCTCCAAAATCACTTTGAACGGCTTTTTAGTGATGAAATGAAGTTCACAATTTAGTTGATTTTTCAGCGCACGAACAACCGGTGTTGTTAACACAACATCACCAATTGAACTAAAACGCACCACTAAAATCTTCATTTATCTATCCTCTAAATTCTAACTCTAAATTCTATTTTCTAGACCTATTTGTTTTCCAAATCTCAATGTACTCATTTGCATTTCTTGGATTCAAATCGCGTAGTAGTTTATCAACCAAACTAGGATCACATTTTTTGTCCAAAGTCATCTTCGGATAAATAGTTTTGTATTGTGCAATGCGTTTCGATAAATCCTTTTCATCAAAAAAGAAGATATAATCATATTGACTAATCGGATTTACTAATAAATGCTGCGATGTGTCAGTTCTCTCAGTAAACGAACAATACCAACTTTTTGCATAGAATTTTGGCATCATCGATGTTCGCTGGTCAGCAGAGCCTTCAAGTAATATGATTTCCTTGTCAATTGAATTGTTGTACAAATGATACATGGCTTCAACACGTGATTTCTTTGAATACATCGTCATTGAAAAGAAAAGAAAAGGAATGTTCAAGACCCAAAAAGCAATCATGGAAATCTTCCATAACTTCTCACGTGTTTTGCTTTCTTTAAAAAGTTGGTAACCCATCACGCCAAGAATAATAAAGAAGGGTAAAACAGATAAAACAAAACGTTCTTGTCTATTTGGGTACAAGGTATGAAACAATATGAAAGCAATCGTTGGAACGAACAACAAGGCATATTTTTTATAACTTTTGAAGAAACCTACCATCACAATTAATCCTAAAGGAACGAACAAGGATCCAATAAGTACAAAGAAATACATGAAATAATTGTGATTTGGTAAATAGGTCGTTCCTTCCTTCATATTGTAGGTAACATACCCAATAAACTCAGCAAAAGGATAACCCCAAATAAAGTAATCGACTAATCCCTGTGTCAAACCGAACACGATTAATACGCCAGCCGAAAAGAGTAAAAATGGTTTGAATTGCCATTTAAAAAAGTAATATGCAGCAATTCCTAAAGCAAAAACACCAATTTGATATCGGAAAGAAACAGCCATTCCAATGAACAAGCCGGACAATAAGAAGTTGCGCATTTTTTTATTCTTAATTAGCAACCAAACGCCATAAACAAGGAAAGGTAAGGCTGCCACTTCAACTAGATTTCGCACCGAAATGAATGGAAGAATCCACAACAGCGCTAAAATCCAACCAACTTTTATTGCAGTTTCTTTATTAGATAATTTCTCTGTGATTTTAATTCCATAAATAACAACAACCATTGATGCCAACGCATGAATCAAACGATTGAACAACATTAGAATTTTTGGATCAACAACCCCAATAAATTTCATAATGGAGAAGTAAACATAGTTTAGTCCAACATATGTGAAACTATGGCCTTCTGGTGTTCCGCCGCTACCTTCTGTCCATGGTAGCCAGCGATTGTAATCATAACCATCTACCCAAGAGGCAGAAGCCTCAATGATGAGGTAATGATCATCATGCATTCCGTAACCTTGAGAAAAAATCGTGGCAATTAATCGAACAAAAAGTGCGACAAATAGGATTAGCTTATACGATTGAAAACGATCAGTTTGAAGCATACTAAAGTTCCTTATATTCTTTGTAAATCAGTGACATGTAGGAATGACAACGCTTTTCCTCCTTTTTTAGTGCTTTTTTGCTGTAAGTTTGGTCCGGATAATTCTTTGCATCCATGTGGAAACTAAAATTACCTTTCTCTGTAATCCAACCAAAACCGCGGTTGATGGTGTGGAGCGCAAACTGAGGACAATTAGGATTCAATAAGTCTTTTGACCACGTATATCGTTTGTAATCACCACCCATTTGATACAATAATGTTCGTACAATGTCAGCCTGTGAACCAAGTGTTTCAATGGTTTCTCCACGGTATTCCTTTTTTAATGGTTCACCAAAAATCAATAAAGGAACATGGAAGTAAGCGCCAAGATTTGGATCTGTTACGTTCGGAGAAGCATGTCCGTGATCAGCAACCATTACAAATATTGTGTTTTTATACCATTTCTGTTTTTTACACTTTGCCATGAAATCATCCAAGCATTTGTCTGCATAAAACATCGAACTCATGAAATCGGCTTCTGAACCTTTCCATTTTTGAGTCCCTCGATTTGGGTAATCGTAAGGCGAATGTGTACTTCCTGTAAATGCGCAATGCATAAAAGGACCCTTTGTGTTATTAATTTTTTGAATCAAAAGATCATATAAATCCTCGTCGTAATAATTGAGTTTACCGCGTTGCAGATTATTTGGGAAATCATTTTCATCTTCTACCACATCAAAACCATGATCAGTAAAGAAGGATCCAATATTCCCATATTTTAAATCACCACTGAAAATATAATGAGAAGTGTACCCCCATTTTTTCAGATCTTGATTAAACGATGGAATTTTTCTGTGTTTATCAGGTTGCATTGAAATTGAAATCTCAGGAAGGGCAGGGTAACCACTGAAAATACTTGAATTACCAATCTCAGAAGTCCCACCAGTTGAATAAATATTGGTGAATAACAATCCTTTTCGCGCTAAACGATCAAAATAAGGTGTTGCTCCTGGCTGACCAGAAATTGAACTAATCGCATTGGCTGTCCAACTTTCCATTATAATGAATACGATGTTTGGGCGATCAGTTGTGAAGATTTTGCGATCATGCTCTAATGGGTAAGAGTAAAAATCGTCCAATTCCTTTTTTGCTTCTTTTTCATTAACGATGGGAAACATCGCTCCAATTTCACTTCGGTTATACAGCATGAAGCTCTTCGCGAAAAAGTACACTGAATTTACTGAAAGGTCATTCGGAACATATCCTTTTGTGTAGTAAGCAGAATCGATGTTAATTGGAATTGGTTGGGTTCCACCGCGTCCAATGATCACAAAACCTATCCCTGATACTGCCAATGTAACGATGGCTATTGGAATACGCACTAACCAAGAAAACGTTTGAGTAGCTTCCTTGAACTTAAACATAAATCGCATGAGTTTGTAACTCAAAAACACCTCAATCGATGCATAAATGACAAACCAGATGGTCATACTGTAATCAGCAGTTCGAACGACTTCATCAGGATTTAATAAATGCGTAAAAACACGGGTTGTTAGTTTTGTATTCCATTCGGGATAAGCATTGATTTCACCGCCATGAATCATTGCGCAAACGAGAAATTCAATAAATACAATCCAATAAAATGAGCGTTTGATCCATTTGTTAGGATACACAAAGAAAAGGACTAAAAGCACAAGTGGTAATAAGCTTAAAAGTGCTGCTGTAGCCAAATCCAAACGTAACGAGTATACGAATGCTAAGAGCCATTCACCAAACCCAATATCAGAGAACTTACTCCAATTGTGTATTGAAAATAGAATGCGTTCAATATCAAAAATGATTACCCAAAATAAGAGTAATTTAAGAATGGAAGCACCGGTCGATTTTAAAAGTCTCACGCGACAAAGATAGCTAGAATTCATTATTGCTTGTTGTTCTTTTGATTTTTGATGTAAAAGGAGGCTGTTAAGTATAGTTGAATGAAACGTTTGTTACATTTTAATTGTTGTTAGAATCTTATCTTCGCAAAAAAAAACACAATGGGTAAATTCAGTGATATCGTTAAATCAGAAACGCCAACCTTGGTTGATTTTTATGCGACGTGGTGTGGACCATGTAAAATGATGAGTCCAGTTTTAGATCGTTTAAAAGATGAAATGGGGTCGCAAGTTCGTGTCTTAAAAATTGACGTTGATAAAAATCCTGATGTTTCTGATAAATTTAAAATTCGAGGTGTCCCAACATTTATTCTCTTTAAAAAAGGCGAAATTGTTTGGAGACAAAGCGGTGGAATGGATATTAACACCTTAAAAAACAAGGTAAAACAAGCATTATAAGTTTATTTTAAACCCAGAATTATCCCATAAAAAAAACGGTTTAGTATTGAAATAGTTCGCAATCTGTAACTTATGGTTAAAAGTTCCGTAGTATAGGCGAATTACAAATTAGCGTTCAAATTTGCAGAAGTGTGTTAAATCTTCTACTTTTGGCGCGACTAAAAACAATACAAAAATTTAACTTTTATGGGGTCAATGATGATTTATGTGCCAATTGTAATGGCAATAATTGGTCTACTTTTTATGTGGATTAAAAGATCTTGGGTTTTAAAACAAGACGCAGGTGATGGAAAAATGAAAGAAATTTCAGATTACATCTACGAAGGTGCGCTTGCATTTTTGAAAGCTGAGTATCGCTTATTAGCAATTTTCGTTGTTGGAGCGAGTGCTGTTTTAGCTGGTATTTCGTTTATCGTACCAACTACGCACATCTTAATTGTAGTTGCATTTATTTTCGGTGCATTCTTTTCAGCGTTGGCTGGAAATATGGGGATGAAAATTGCTACTAAAACAAATGTTAGAACAACGCAAGCTGCTCGTACAAGTTTGCCACAAGCATTGAAAGTTTCTTTTGGTGGTGGTACTGTAATGGGATTGGGAGTTGCTGGTTTAGCAGTTTTAGGTTTAACAGCATTCTTCATTATCTTCTTCCAAATCTTCATGGGAGGTAAATGGGGTCCAGACGGAACAGATAAAATGACAATCGTTCTTGAAACATTAGCTGGATTCTCTTTAGGAGCTGAATCAATTGCATTATTTGCACGTGTTGGTGGTGGTATTTATACGAAAGCTGCTGACGTTGGTGCTGACTTAGTTGGTAAAGTTGAAGCTGGAATTCCAGAGGATGATCCACGTAACCCTGCTACAATTGCAGATAACGTTGGAGATAACGTAGGTGACGTTGCAGGTATGGGCGCGGATTTATTCGGTTCGTATGTTGCGACAGTATTAGCAGCGATGGTTCTTGGTAACTATGTAATTAAAGACATGGGTGGTAAAATCGAAGACATTTTTGGTGGAATCGGTCCTATCTTATTACCAATGGCAATTGCTGGTTTCGGAATTTTGTTCTCAATCGTTGGAACAATGTTGGTGAAAATCACGAGCAACGAAGCGAAAGAAAAACAAGTTCAACGTGCATTAAACATCGGAAACTGGGTTTCTATTATTTTAACAGCAATATCTTGTTTCATTTTGGTTAAATGGATGTTGCCAGCAAATATGGAAATGAAGTTTTTTGGTGAAAAAGTTTTACAAAACATACCTTCAATGAATGTTTTCTACGCCACGCTAATAGGTTTGTTTGTTGGTGGGGCAATTTCATCTGTAACTGAATACTACACAGGATTGGGTACAAAACCAGTATTAAAAATCGTTCAAAAATCTTCAACAGGAGCAGGAACAAACGTTATCGCTGGTTTAGCAACTGGAATGATTTCTACATTCCCTACTGTTCTCTTATTTGCTGCTGCGATTTGGTCTACTTATGCATTAGCAGGATTCTACGGTGTTGCATTGGCTGCTTCTGCAATGATGGCTACAACAGCTATGCAATTAGCAATCGATGCTTTCGGACCAATTTCTGATAACGCTGGTGGGATCGCTGAAATGAGTGAATTACCAAAAGAAGTTCGTACACGTACAGATATTTTGGATTCAGTTGGTAACACAACTGCTGCAACAGGTAAAGGATTCGCAATCGCTTCTGCTGCCTTGACATCGTTAGCATTGTTTGCTGCTTATGTAACATTTACTGGTATTGATGGAATTAACATCTTTAAAGCGCCAGTATTAGCAATGTTGTTTGTTGGTGGTATGATTCCAGTTGTATTCTCTGCATTAGCAATGAATTCAGTTGGTAAAGCTGCAATGGACATGGTATATGAGGTTCGTCGTCAGTTCAAAGAAATTCCAGGTATTATGGAAGGAACTGGTAAACCAGAATACGGTAAATGTGTGGAGATTTCTACGAAAGCAGCGTTACGCGAAATGATGTTGCCTGGAATCTTAACAATCGGTTTCCCAATTGCTATTGTTTTGTTAGGTAAATTGGTTTACAGTACAGACAATCAATTGATCGCTGAAATGTTGGGTGGTTATATGGCAGGTGTAACAGTATCAGGTGTTCTTTGGGCAGTGTTCCAAAACAATGCAGGTGGTGCTTGGGATAACGCTAAAAAATCATTCGAAGCAGGTGTTGAAATTAATGGTGAAATGACGTACAAAGGTTCTGATGCTCACAAAGCTGCAGTAACTGGAGATACAGTTGGAGATCCATTCAAAGATACTTCAGGTCCTTCAATGAACATCTTAATCAAATTGACATGTTTAATTGGTTTGGTTATCGCTCCTATCTTAGGAAATGGTCATGGAACTGAAGATAAAGCTAAACCAGCTTGTTGCACAGAAATGAGTAAAGATGGTAAATCTTGTCATGGAGAAGCTGCTTCTTGTGATCACCACAAAAAAGGCGAAACAATGATCGGGAAATGTGACATGTCAAAATGCGCTACAATGTCGAAAGACGAATGTGCTAAGATGTGTGATTCTTTAGGTTGTTCAGCTGAAGAAAAAGAAATGTGTTTAGCACACTACGGAAAAGATGGTAAATTCATCGGTGGTGGTAAATGCGAAAAAGAAGGAGCTTGTTGTGCTGATAAAAAAGCATGTAAAGATCCATCAAAATGCAAAGACAAAGCAAAATGTGACGGTGCCTGCAAGCACTAATACAAAATATAACTTGAAAAAAGCCTCGTGAAAACGGGGCTTTTTTTGTGACTAATTGTAACCAATAATTGACGGTTCGTTTTTTGATATATTTGACCTCATGAAAACACTCCTTATCTTTTTTATCGCATTTTTAGGATTCAATGCTGTTTCTCAAATTCAATTTGAAACAACAAAGCACGATTTTGGCGATTTAGAGCCGTATGACGATCATTTTGTTGACATTGTTGTAAAGAATGTAGGTTCGAAAAAAGAATACCTTTTAAGCGTAAAAAAACCATATGATGTGGTTTACTTAGTAAATGGTCAATTCATTGATCCAGATAGTTCAATGATTGTGCGTCTACAAGTGAATCCAAAAGCGAAAGGAAGATTCAATTACGAAGTACAAATTTTCACGAGTGATAAGAACGAAGCGACAATCGTTAAAATTACGGGCAATATTACAGAATTACCACAGGATAATTTAAGTGCTTTTACGTCTTGCCCTGATTTCTCTTCTCGTCCAGGAGGAAAAGCAAACAGCTTTGATTTAACTGTTGTCACAGTAGACAAAGATACGAGAAAACCATTGGATCATTCGGAAGTAACCATGATTCAAAACGGTCAACCTATTTGGGCGAATGAAACCGATAAAAATGGCAAAATCAAAAAGGAATCAACCTTGGGGTTGAGTTATTTCTATGCAAGGCATGACGGCTACCTTCCAGCTGAATTAGGAGCCTATGTTAATTTTCAGCGCAATTATGTGATTTTGGAATTGGTAAAAGATCCGAAAATTGAAACCCCGTTACCGAAACCAATTGAACCAGAGCTGGCTCAAAAAGATTCGGTTATTGAACTTGTCGTTGTTGAGCAAGTTGAACAAAATTTGGAAGATCAACTGAACAATGAACCAACGACAACAGTGGAAAACTCACCTATTCCGACAGAATTGGCGCAATTGGATAAAAACAATTTTAATGAACAGTATTTCAAACCGATTAACGTTGTTTTTGTATTGGATGTTTCTGCCTCGATGAAGCAAGTTGATAAAATTGAATTGATGAAGTTTTCATTGTTTCAATTAACGCAAATGTTGCGACCACAAGATAAAATGGGAATTGTAACGTATGCCACAGAAGCAATAGTGTTGCTGCCTCCAACTTCTGGATCAGATAAGGAGAAAATCAATAAAGAAGTTGAAGAATTGAAAGCTTCAGGATTGACTGCAGGAGGAGCAGGAATAAAATTGGGTTATAAGCAGTGTTTAAAAGGCTATTTGGATGATGGGGTAAATCAAATCATCGTAATTACAGATGGGGCATTTAACCGCAGTTCCGATGATTACAAGAAATTTATTAAAAAGTATAAGCGAAAAGGAATTCAAATGTCGGTGGTTGGAATTAAGAATAAACCAATGGATGAGGATGAAATGAAGGAAGCTGCAGAGTTGGGAGGAGGGCGTTACATTCCAATTTTTAAATTGGCGGATGCGCAGAACAACTTGAAGGAAGAGATACGTTTTATAACCTTTAGAGAGTAAACTCTTACTGTTTTAAGTGTTTTTACTTACTTTTTGCTAGTGGTAAGGAGGTATATCTGATACTACAATGAAAATAAAAAAATAGTTCCACTTAAACATAGTTTCTTTGTTATGCAGGCAATAACATTGTCATTGCAATAAGCAATAGTTAGGTGGTTTCGGGTTAAAAGGCACAGTTCATGCTGTGCCTTTTTAACCAGAATTTAAAAATATAAAAGGCTATTGATAAAGCTACTCATACAGCTCAGTTATGTTCATAAAAATGTTATTATTTTCCGCCAATTTGCTTGGTTTAAAGCTATTTAATGAATAAATTTGAACATCACTCTCTTTAAAGGATAAGTATACTTACTTTATTGGAAATGAAATGAATATAATGAAAGCTGTTGTCGTAGAGGATTTCAAATTAATCGCCACTATTTGGGAAACACTTCTCAAGGATTTGGGGTTTGAGGAAGTTCATGTTTTTCACCATGCAGATGGAGTTAAAGAGGGCATTTTAGATATTAAGCCAGATATTGTATTCATGGATGTAAATCTTCCTGGTTCAAGGAGCGGTTTAGATATCACTGAAGAAGTGATTAAAGTAAATTCAGACATCAAAATAATGATGCTTACAATTCACACAGATCCATCATATATTCAACGCGCATTCGCGATTGGAGCAAAAGGATTTGTGACAAAAAATTCCCCAATATCAGAAATTAAAGATGCTGTTCAAGCAATCATTGAAGGGAAAACGTATATGTGTAAGGAAATTGGTGAAATCTAATAGCAATTAAGCTACACTTTCAAGAATAGGACGCACAACCTGATACAACTTTTCTTCATCCCAAGGCTTGGAAATAAATTGATCTAGATGTTTTTCATCACTTAATTCTTGCACAATTAAATCATTCGCTTGCCCCGAAAGCATGACACATTTGATATATGGATATTTTTCTTTAATCGATCGAATTAATTGCGCACCATTTAATTTTGGCATTTGGTAATCAACAACAATGATTAAAATTTCAATTTGATTATCCAATAATTCGTTCAAATTTTCAAGAACAGTTGTAGGATCTGAATAACATTCCAAGAGGGTTGTTTTCGGTTCAATGATTTTATTCAATTGAAACGATAGCATTTGTAGGATGAACGGATCATCATCAACACAAACAACGGCATACTTTACATTATCCATTTGACAAAAATAAGGGAAAAAAATTAGAAAATCTAATAATAATCAGCTTTGTGATGAATCAAACGATTGTGTATCAATCGCGTGTATTTTATTTATAAAAAGTAATTGTAAAACGCGTTGAATTTGGGATTGAGGTGACATGTATTTTGGCATGGTGATCTTCAATAACATTTTGAACAATACTTAATCCTAATCCTGTGCCATTCGACTTCGATTTGGTGGTATAGAATTTAGTGAACATGTTTTGTAAAACATCATCTGGGATAACGTCGCCATCATTTTCAATCGAGATTTCATAGCTTTTCTCTGTCTCCTTTGATTCGATAATTAATTTACCATATCCAGAAATTGCTTCAATGGCATTTTTAATCAAATTCGACCAAAGTTGATAGAGTTTTATTTCGTACCCTTCAATAGTGATTGTTGAATCAACATTGAATTGTAACTCTACTTTCGAATTAATTTCGTAATTAAAGACATTCAGTACCGTGGCGATATTATCTTTTAAATTGACAGGACCTTTTGTTGAATGTTGATCAAAACGTACGAAGGTGCGTAGATTTTTAACTACCTGACTCGCCTTGTCACTTGCAATTAATATGGTGTCTATAAATGTTCGAGTAGTTTGAATATGATAAATCAAATTCAAGAAATCAAAAGGATTCGGAGATTGAAGAATTTTATTAATTACCTCTGTCTCATTAATTGATATTCGTGCTTTTACTAAATTGCTTGCAAGTGTTTGAACATCAAAAGTTGTATCGGGATAATTTAATCTAATATATTCTTCTATAACTGCAGCTTCTTTGCGTGACTGAATTCCTCCAATGAATAATTCAATATTGTTTTCAACTGCTCGATTACATGCAAAATGCAACTGTTCAATTGTCGATTTTTCGATAATCGATTTAAATAAATTTTCGAGGGTGTAACGAATACTTTCTGCACCAACTTTAATAGACCCCAATGGAGTGTTTAGATCATGTGCAATCCCTGCAGAAATTTCACCAATCATCGCAAGTTTTTCTTGATCGGTTAATAGTCTGGATAGTTCTGTATTTTTTTGTGTTTTCTCAATTACTTCTTTTTCAAGATTTAGATTGATTTGACGGATTTGCTCCTTTGAAGATTCAATTTCATGAATATGATCACGTCGAATATAGACATTTACAAGCATTTCAGCGAAGATTGTAAGAATGCGCTTATCTTGTTCAGAGTACGTGTAATTGTTGATCACAGAGTCAAATCCAATGAACCCGATACAAATTCCTTCTTTCATCAAAGGAATGGCTAATAAACTTTTAATGTCTTGTACTTCCAAAAGTTCCCTTAACTGACCAACAGGTAAATCAGCAACTTCAGGAATATCCATTGGCTCTCCTTTAAAATGCTTTTCTATCCATAACGGCATATCAGAAAAAGGAACGTTTTGGAGATTGTCAATTTGTGGGGTGATGCCTTCTCTTGTCCACTCATAAAGATTCGAGCTTGTTTGCTTAATACGAGCATAGTCAAAAATGTATGAACGATCGGCGTTTACAAACTGTCCAATATCTTTTAACGATTGATTGATAGCATCTTCAATATCCTCAATTGGCGCATTGATAAATTTGGTTGCAATATTCATAATCAAGTTTTGTAATTTAACTTGATTTTCTAATTGGATTTCATTGTTTTTTGCCAATGAGATATTTTGCCGAATTGACAAAAATGATTCAATGTCGCCATCCGCATTTAGAATTGGGTAAATTATTGTTTTCACCCAATAGAAGCTTCCGTCTTTTGCTTTATTTTTTACATCTGCACTCCATATTTTTTTATCCAACATGGTGTCCCAAGCCTCTTGCCAAAATTCTTTGGGATGATAATCTGAAGCAACAATTTTATGGGTTTTGCCAATTAGCTCTTCTTCACTGAATTGTGAAATTTTACAAAATTGGTCATTTACCATTGTGATAATGCCGTGAGAATCCGTAAACGAAACTAATGAACTTGCATTAATTGCATTGGTAATTTGTTGGAGATAGCGATTTTTATCCTCCAATTTTCTTTCAGCTTCTTTACGTTCTGATATGTCACGTGATGATGCAATGACATAACCTTCACCATTAATGGTTTGATAACGTACACTTACCTCAACAGGAATTAGTTGTTTTGTTAGTTGATTAATGTTTTTCCCTTCAAGAATTAATACACCTTTTTCCTTTATTTCAGTTAAATGATTTAGCCAATCCTCTTCTGTTTTGAATACTGATTCAAAATCGAAAACGGTATATTTTTCTATTTCATTTTGTTCTATACCAAGTCGATGGGAAGCAGATTCATTGATGTAAATTAGCTGTCCTTTCTCATTACTCACTTGCATACCATCCGTGGAATGATTTAAAAAACTTTCAAGTAACCTTAATTTTCTATTTGCTTCTTGAACGTGCTCTTCACTTTTTTTAGCTTTTAATTCTGCTTTTTTAACGGGAGAGATATCTATCCCATATCCAATAACGTATTTAAGCTCATCATTTTCATCAAAAATTGGTGACATTTTTCTGAAAATTGTCTGATTATCCTCATTCGGAAGTATATAATTATCCTCCCATTCAAGAGATCTTTTAGATTGAACTATTTCGTTAAATATCGCTCGTCTTTCATCTGCTATTCTTGTATCAATTTGCTTTAATTTGCAATAGTCATAATCCGTTTTCCCAAACATAAAATTTCGAATCTCAGCATTTTTTATTCCATGTTTATTCACGAATAAGTAACGATGTTCTGTGTCAAAAACTGCTAAATCTGAAGGTATATTTTCTAAGATAGATGTGAAAAAATCTTTCTGAAATTCAACTTCTTTACGAATTGCTTTTTCTTTTTTTAGTTCAAATTTCAATTGTTGAATGTCCTCATCTGTAACTTTTGACAAATTGAAATAATACAACTTTTCGTTTTGGAAGTATTTTACCTGTCCGGTAAGATCAATCGATTCATCATTTAGTTGAACACTCAAGTTGTTAAACACAACGAATGACGCGAATTTTTGAGATTTGTGTTCGTTTGAGAATAAGTTGAAAATGGGTTGGTGAATAAATTGCTCTGGATAATTTGAACCGACAGCTAGGATTTTTCCTTCATGATTCGTCACTAAATTGTATGGATACAAATTTTGACATAAGTCATTCAGAATTTCAATTAATGAGGGTTCGTTTTGTGCCATTCCAATTAACCAAATTATACAATCAGCGTATTGCTTATTACTAAACAAACAATATATGAAAAATCAATTAATTCTAGGCAACAAGTTTCAATTAATTGTTCTTTACTTTATTCATTATAAGTTTCAATTCTGTTCCTTCGCCTTGTTTACTGTCTAATTCTCCAAGAAGTTTACCCAATTTGATACGATGTTCAAGGTTTTGAATACCTAAACCTTTTTTCGCTTCATTTTTATCGAAACCAACACCGTTATCCTTCACAAGAACAACTACCTTGTCATCCTGGCGGGAAACGATGATTTCCATATCTTGAGCTTGTGAATGCTTGAGTGAATTATTGACAAACTCTTGAATGATGCGGTATAAATTAAATTTATCGGTAAGGGCAAAATCGTCTTCAACAATATCGTTTTCAATGTTCAGTCTAAAATGCACTTTTTCTAATTGATTAACGCGGTGAACCAAATTTTCCAACGCTAACAAGAAACCTTTTTCTAATTCTGGTGGTAAAAGGGAATAAGAAACAGCTTTCAATTCTTTAATTGAATTGTTAATCATATCTGAAAAATTCTTCCCTAGGTCTTTTTGCTCATCAGAGAAATTGAACATATTGAACCATAAACTCATTAAAACTAGATTTTGAGCCAGACCATCATGTAATTCCATGGCAATCTTTTTCTTTTCACTTTCTTGAGCTTCGTTAATAACTTTATATTTTTGTTCTTCAAAAGCAATTTCTTCGCTACGGTCAATGATTAAGCAGATGTAGGAATCTTTCTTATTGGATAATTTATTACCAATGATTTCAACGTGAATTTGTAAATCACTGGCTGTTTTTTGAATCAAATGACGTGTAAAAGAATGCTTGTTTGTGTCGATTTTAATCGTTTTTTTCTTGTCATAATTCAAGCTTTGTAATTCTCTACCGATTAATAGACGCTTTTCAAAACCATAAATATCTTTTGCTGCATTATTGACCAATTTGATAACCAAATTTGGCCCTTCAACAGAAAACATAGGTAAAGGAGATTGTTCAAATACATCTCGAAATTGTTTTTCCGATTTTTGAATGCGGTCTAATAAATCTTTACGTTCAAAACTATATTCAATTGTTTTAAGTAAAACCTTATTATTTAAATCGCTTTTTAGGATGTAATCTTGAGCGCCATGTTTGACAATATCCAAGGCCATGTTTTGATCATCCATACCGGATAAAATAATAATGGCTGATTTAGGGAAAATTTCAATAACGCGTTCAAATGTTTCTTTCCCATTTGAATCAACGATGTTTAAGTCGAGTAGGATTACATCAGGTACAAAAAATTTAGAAAATTCTTCCACTTCCATGATTGATCTAGCGTGTTGAACATGGCTAGAAGAGTAATTGTTGGACGTCAACTGAAAGTAAATCAGCTGGGTGAAAAAATGGTCGTCCTCAACAATTAAAACTTTAATGTTTTTCATGATAGTGGTGAATTATGATATTAAATTATTGATATTATTTGAAGAAAACAAATAAATTTTGAAAATGTTTGTGAGTGGTTGTTTCATTATATTTCTAATTTAAGTGTTGTTCCTTTCGATAATTCGCTTGAAATTGAAAGATTAACATTGGATATTTTTGCCCGTTTTTGCATATTGTTTAGCCCAAATCCTTGACGAATTAAGTGGGAATCAAATCCTTTACCATTATCTGAAACCAGAATGTATATTTTACCCAAACGCGTGCGAATAGAACAATTGATTTCAGAACATTCGGCATGCTTCATTGAATTACTGATGAATTCTTGAATAATTCTGAAAACATTGTATGTTTTTTCTGTGTCTAACTTGTACGAAATCTTTTTTGTCATCGCAAGGTTAAACGTGATCGCCGATAATGAATTCATTTTACTGAACAATACTTCTATTGCTTCTTGCCATCCATTATTTAATTCAGGTGGCGAAAGATTGTAACACAGCATGCGCGTCTGATCCAAACTGTCTTTGATCAAGCGTTTGCAATGTCCATAAACAGTTGGGTCAACTTCTTTGTTTTCCTCGATTTGTCCGAGATATAGATTCAGTGCAACTAAGTATTGCGCTAAACCGTCGTGTAATTCCATTGAAAAACGAGCACGTTCAAAATCAAGTGTTTCGTTGATAAGAACAGCTTTTTGAATGTCATTTAATTTGCGGGATGTAATATCTTCTAAATGACCATGCCAAAGGTTAGTGTCTCCGGCTTCATACGAATTATCAGCAATGATCTGGAACCATTTAATGGTGTCTGCAGTGGTCATGAAGCGAAATTCAACTGACCAAATTGTACCTTGTCTACGCGCGTTTTCCATTCCTGATAGGAATCTTCCTAAATCATCAGGATGAATGCGCGATAAGAAATAAGAAAGACGTTCATCTAATAACTGTCTTCTCAACGGTCGAACCACTTTCTCGAAATTGTCACCAATGTGCTTAAAACGTAAACGACGCTTTGGTAATAATTCGAAAACAAATGGTACAATAGGAAGCGGAGGAAGATTTAAATTCTCTTGTTGTTGAGGAACGCTGGCAATTTTTTGTTTGATAAACGAGAAAATATAGCCGTTCGTTTCGTTCGGTTCAACACACAAATGAATTTGATAGTCTTTGGTTGAATAGACATCTTCAATCTCGATGTATTCGTGTTTTAAAAGCGCTTCACACAGCTGAGCAAACGAAGCAGTGTCTAATAAATCTTTACTAAGATCAATTACACTTTCTTGTTCGCGTCTAACTTTAAAACGCTGTTTAAAAATCTCTTTAAATGATGAATTGAGATAGAGAATACGAAATTCTTTATCTGCTACAAGTATACCGTCGCTAAGCTTATCAAAAAGCTTGAATAGGTCTAGGCCGTCCCTCTTGTTTCCCCCTGAAATCTTCAATCGAGTAGAAGTACCTTCTGACGATTGTTCCAAATCAGACTGAAACGGTGATACAAATTTTCGCATAGGTAACAGCTTTTAACAATTCTATAGCTGCTAAAAGCGTTCCTATTAGTCAAAATGCTGATAATCAGTAAATAACCACTTTTACGGAAAAATTGAAATCTCAAAATGGGACAGTATTCCAAAAAGTGGAAAAACTAAATTATCTGTTCTTTGTAATGAAAACCTTGTCTTTATCAAGTTGACTTTCCAAAACAGTGAAGAACTCATCTAATTGTTTTTCCTTCAAACAGTCAACCGGAAAAGATAGTTGCAATCCTTTAATGTAATCGAAGAACATGGATTGTTGATGAATTGTTACTTTACGTAAACCACTAAAATATACAAGGTTCACATCGCGATCTGCGGTGATAACTGCTTTACTTGTGATTCCAGTTCTAAAGCGTTTTCCGCGGGTGCCTACGATTGTAAAAATTAGATTATCCAATGTGCAGAAAGCATAACCGATTGCCGGCATCCAAGCTTCTGGTGAAACAATATACAATGTGATAGCAATGAACAACATCACAAAACCTTCCAAGAAATTGTAAGTGCGTACACGTTTAATGCGTTCTTCGCCCATTGGTTGGTTCCATTTGAATTTTTCAATCTGATTCACTAAACGCATGCCCATCCATCGACGAATACTTCGACGAACATTGACAATTAAAATGAATAATCCCAAACCTAATAAAATCTCAAAACGATACGGCAATTGAGCACCTGTCGTTCTGATTTTAAACATGTCGATGGAAATGTCAAACCCAATCAATATTGTCATCAACATTGTTGGGAATAACACAAAAAGCAATACTGCGTTAATGAATCTATTCATTTGGTATCATCTTCAATTTACGGATCAAGGCATCAATTTTTGCTTTTGATGCATTGATTTTTCCTTCTACTTCTTTACGCAACAAATCAGCTCCTTTTGATTTCGCGAAGAAACCAAGGTTGTTTTCGTATTGTAACATATCGTTTTTCAAGTGTTCAATTTGCTGACGAATATCTGCTTTTTCTTTTGCAAACGCACGACTCGCATCCGGCGATGAAGCCAACGTTTCCATGCGTGCTTCGAACATCACTTTTTCTTTTTCAGCACCTTCCAATTTCAATTTGCCGTAATGCGCATCAATTGCTGTTTTGTATTGATTGTAGATCGCATCTTTGTCTTTCATTGGAACTTTACCAGCAGCATTAAATGAATTCGTAAATTCTCGTAAGTCAGCCAAAGCTTGTTTTTTGTCTGTCGGAAGAACGTATGTTTCAATTGCAGCAATAATCGTCTGTTTCGCATGCAAATTCGTTTCCAATTGCTTGTCTTGCTCTTCGAAGTGTTTCGTACGTGCGTTAAAGAATGCATCACACGCTCCACGGAAATCAGACCACAATTTTTGCTCTAATTTTTGCCCTGCGTGACCAACGGTTTTCCATTGTTTTTGCAATTGCACTAATTTGTCAGCTGTTGTTTTCCAATCAGTTGATTCTTTCAAAGCTACTGCTTGATCGATAATGCGTTGTTTCGCTTCAGCAATTTTGTTGAATTTCTCTTGAATCGTTCCAAAGAATTCTTTTTTCGAAGCGAAGAATGCATCACAATGTGCTCTGAATTCTTGCCAAACTTCTTCGTTTTCTTTGCGTGGTCCAAAGCCAATGGTTTTCCATTTTTCTTGTAAAGCCAACAATTTTTCTGTTGCCTCGTCCCACATTTTTACGCTAGAATTTTCAGTTTTTGTTGCAACAACTGCTGCAGCTTCCGCTAACAATTCTTTTTTCTTTGCAAGATTTTCAAGTAGGGTTGAACGGCGCTCATCGTAAAATGCGTTGATACGATCGTAAACCGTGCGCACATTTTCCCAATATTTCGCTTTCAGGTTTTCCCATTCATCATTGATAACTGGTCCAATTCCTTCCCACTCGTTTTGAAGTGTTTTCAACGCTGCTTCAACTTCACGAATTGATTCAGTGTTTTTCAACGCTTCCAATTGTGTAATCACATCCAATTTTAATTGGTAGTTGCGCTTCAAATCGTGCTCTTTCAATTCACGGTAAATCTTCATGTTGTAGAAGAAATCTTCCAACAAACGCGAATATTCGTGTTGAATTTCGTCGCGTTTATCGCGTGCAATATCACCTACTTTTTTCCATGCTTCATGGATTTCTTTGTAAGTCGTAAATGCCGCGCCAATATTCTCTTCTTTCTCAATCACGTCTTTCAAGCGATTGATCAAGTTGCGTTTTTGTTTTAAATTTTCTGATTCTATGGCGTTACGCGCATCCACTTGTTCTTTGCGACGCTCACGGTAAATGTTGTACAATTCAAAAAACGCATCTTTCACAGGCTTAAAGTCTTTCGGCTCATATTCTTCACCTTGCACTTGTGCTTCCAAAGCAGCCACTTGGTCTTTGCGTTCTTCTTCTAAAATATAATCGTCGAAACGTACTTTCAATTCGTTCACTTCACGATTTACCGCTAATGCATCTTCGTTTTGCGCTAACGTTTTTAATTCTTCAATTAAAGCATTGTTCTCCATAACCCAGAAATAAGGAATTTATCCTACAGTTTGTACCATTTCAAAATTTGTCAACGCAACGAACTCTTCAATTCGTGCATCAACTTCTTCACGTGTAATATCCGTTAAGCGTTCTGTACCAAATTTCTCAACACAGAAAGACGCTAATGCTGAACCAGCGATGATTGCACGTTTCATATTGTCAAAAGAAGCGTCATCCGTCGCAGCAATGTAACCCATGAATCCACCAGCAAATGTATCACCTGCTCCAGTTGGATCAAACACTTCTTCCAACGGTAAAGCTGGAGCGAAGAATACATTTTCTCCGTGGAACAATAACGCTCCGTGCTCACCTTTTTTGATGATCAAATATTTTGGTCCCATCGCACGAATCACTTTCGACGCTTTCACCAATGAATATTCTCCTGATAATTGACGCGCTTCTTCATCGTTGATGATTAACACATCAACTAGTGCCATTGTTTTCTTTAATTCTTCTAAAGCGATTTCCATCCAGAAATTCATCGTGTCCATTGCGATTAATTTAGGACGCGTTTCCAAACGTTCGATTACACTTCTTTGAACCTGTGGGCTTAAATTCCCCAACATTAAATACTCAACTCCTTGATAGCTTGCAGGAATAATTGGATCAAAATGTTCCAATACGTTCAATTCCGTAACTAAGGTATCGCGTGAATTCATATCGTTGTGGTAACGACCTGACCAGAAGAATGTTTTTTCTCCTTGTTTGATCTGAAGTCCTTCCAAATCAACTCCTTTCGAAGCTAAGGTATCCAACATTTCTTGTGGAAAATCTTCTCCCACAACTGCAACGATTTTTTGGTCTTTTGTATAAAATGACGAAGATAAAGCGATGTATGTACCAGCTCCACCAATAATTTTATCGGTTTTACCAAATGGCGTCTCAATCGCATCAAAGGCAACACTGCCCACAGTAAGTAAACTCATTGTATGATTTTTAAGAGAACAAAGATAACACAAAGAACACGCAACACCGAAGTAGCATGCGTGATTTTTACACATTTTAAGTGAAAATAGTCGATTGATTATTCTATTTACTTGAAATCTCGTTTCTCGTTTCTCGATTCTCGCTTCTCACATGTAACATTTCCCGGTTAATAAGTTTACATTTTCTACGTTAGAAAGGGAGCTTTCGAATTTAACTTTGTATGTTAAGATGAAAAAACGCTTAGTAAAAATTGCAAAATGGTTCTTCGGAATTGTTCTGGGTATTTTCTTACTCATCAGCGGCGTTTTGTACTTTTTTAAGGATGAAATCTGTGGGATTGTTGTTACAGAAGTGAACAAGCACTTAAAAGCAAAAGTTACCGTTTCCGATGTTGATTTAACGTTTTGGTCCACTTTCCCGAATGTTTCCGTCGATTTTAATCATGTTTTTATTCCAGATACTTACGCGAATGCAACCAAGTTCGATACCTTGTTGTATTCAGACCGAATTCGTTTGAAATTCAATCCAGTTGATTTGTGGAACGAGGATTATCACGTTGAAGCAATTGAAGTACAACCAGGAACCGTTCAGCTGAAGGTGAACGAAAAAGGAGAAATTAATTACGATATTTTCAAGCCTTCTGAAGATACAACCAGCACGAAATTTGAACTTAAACTAGAGCAAGTTACCTTTGAAGATGTACGCTTTGCTTACAACAATGATGCTACACAGCAACATTATGAAACTGCTTTGCATCAGATGGAGTTGGAAGGAAATTTTACGGAGAAGATTTTCACCTTACACGCAAAAAGTAATTTAAAGGTTAAAAAAGCGAAAAGTGGACAAGTAACCTTGATTTCAAACAAAGAAGCGGCTTTCGATTTGGATATTGAAGTCAATCAAGAAACATCTGTTTTTGAAATTCCGAATGCAATAGTTTACTTGGCAAACTTGCCGTTCCAACTAAAAGGAAAAGTAACTCCGAAAGAGTTGAATTTCGAAATTCATTCGAAAGATATTCAGTTGGCTGATGTGGCCAATAATTTTTCCATGTCGCAAGTCGACGATATCAAAAAGTTTGAAGGAACAGGAAAAGTCTTTCTGGATTTATTCATCAATGGATTAATTGAATCTACAACGCCAGTTACAGTCAATTGCGATTTTGGGGTTCTGAATGGAAGTTTGACAGAACCGGTGAAACATCTTAAAGTGAAGAATATTGATCTTCTTGGTAAATACAGCAATGAAGGAGGTGAAGAAGAGGAATTCTTGAAATTGAGCAAGATTAAGTTTACAACGCCTGGAGGACCATTTTCTGGAAATCTCCTTTTGACAAAGTTCCGCGAACCAAACTATAAAGGAAATGCGAATGGTGTGATTAATCTGGACTTTTTACATTCCTTATTTCACCTGCCGCATGTCGAGGATATCACTGGAAATGTCGCTTTGCAAACAGATTTCAATGTGCAAACGAAGATTCAACCAAGCTTAATTCCCGATTACGAAGTAGTCAAATGTGAAGGTTCTATCGATATGCGAAATGTTGCCTTGAAGTTGTTGGAAGACAAACGCTATTTCCGTCATGTAAATGGTTCCATGTATCTGCGCAACGATGAAGCTGGAGTGGACAACGTGACGCTGAATGTCGGAGCAACTGATTTAGCATTTAACGGTGTTTTTAGGAACATCATTAATTACTTAAAGCACGATGGACAATTAGACGCTGATATTGAAGTCAAAAGTAATTATATCGATGTTGAAGATTTAGGAACGACTTCGAAAGAGGAAAAAATACAAGACGGAAGAGATTTTGTTTTGCCAGATAACATTGACGGTAAAGTATTCATGGATGTTGGGCGTATCAAGTACGAAAAACATGAATTTAAGCAAGTAACAGGAACGATGAATGTTGGGAATCGACGCATTGATTTTCCAGATATCTCCTTGCGAAATTCAGATGCCAATATTCATGGAAATTTGATCATTGAGGAACGGTATGCCGAAATTTTCCACATTACAACACAAGTAGAAACGGAAAGTGTTCAGTTTAAATCGCTTTTCAGAGAATGGGATAATTTCCACCAAGATGTCATCAATGAAAACAATATTTTCGGTAAAGTTCAAGCACGTGTTTACTTTGAAGCACCGTTTGATTTACGCTCAGGAATTGTTTCCGAAAGTATTAAATCACAAGTGTATTTGCGCATTGATGACGGGCGTTTGAAAAATGTGGATGCTTTTAAATCGATTACTGAAAGTTTAAAAACATCATCAGCAAAATTGGTGATTGGAAAAGACAATATCGTTGGTTTAGAGAAAAAGCTCTTAGATCTGAAGTTCGAAACATTGGAAAATACGTTTGTCATTCAAAATGGACGTTTGGAAATTCCAGCAATGGTCATTCATACTTCTGCCTTGGATGTTGAGATGTCTGGAACACACACTTTCAGCAATTTGATAGATTACCGTTTTGCCTTCCGTTTCCGCGAGTTGAAAGATAAAAATCGCATTACAGAATTTGGAGAAGAATTGGATGATGGAACCGGAATGCGTGTGTACATGCGTATGACCGGATCTATTGACAATCCGATTATTGTCTGGGATAAAACATCCAAAAAAGAACAAGCGAAAGAAAACCGAGAAATTGAAAAACAAACGGTAAAATCGATGTTGAAATCTGAATTTGGTTTGTTTAGCAAAGACTCAACAGTGAACGATTATCAAAAGAAAGCTGGTCCAAAAGAAGAATTGAAAATTGAGTTCGGACCAATCAAAGAAGAAGATCCAATCGACACGAAAAAACCGAAAAAGGATTCGAAAATCAAGAACACGTTGAAAGGTTGGAAAGAACAATCCGAAAAAGAGAAAGCCGAAGAGATTGGTTTTGATTAAAGGCTGAACAATCCGTAAAAGATTTTGTTTCTTGAGTAACTTTTGTTCATTCGACAACAATTTGAAATCACCTATTTTTATTCCATGGAAAAATTCACCAATGCTTTAATCAAAGAGACATCACCGTATTTATTGCAACATGCGCATAATCCTGTAAACTGGGTTCCGTGGTCGGACGATGTGTTTGAACGCGCACAACAAGAAAACAAATTGGTGTTGGTGAGTGTTGGCTATTCCGCTTGTCACTGGTGTCACGTAATGGAACACGAATGCTTCGAAGATGAAGAAGTAGCTGCTTTGATGAACAAGTTTTTTATCAGTGTGAAAGTGGATCGTGAAGAACGTCCAGATGTAGATCAAGTGTACATGACTGCTGTTCAGTTGATGACGCAAAAAGGTGGTTGGCCACTGAATTGTTTCACGCTTCCTGACGGTCGACCAATTTACGGTGGAACGTATTTCCCGAAAGAACAATGGATGCATATTTTGCGTTCCTTGGAACATACCTGGCAAAACGATCGCGAGAAAGCGGTGGAATATGCTGAGAATTTGCACGAAGGAATTATCCGTAGTGAATTGATTGACGAAGCAAAGAAAGTTGAATCCTTTTCAGAAGAACGTTTACATGAATTGGTGTTGCGTTGGTCGCGCAGTTTTGACAGTATGGAAGGTGGAGATGCGCGTGCTCCAAAATTTCCCTTGCCTTCGAATCTTGAATTTTTATTGGAATACGGCGTTCGCTATGAGCATGAAAAAGTGTTGAAGCACGTTGAGTTGACGTTGGATAAAATGGCAATGGGCGGAATCTACGATCAAGTTGGTGGTGGTTTTACGCGCTATTCGGTGGACATGTTGTGGAAAGTGCCGCACTTCGAAAAGATGTTATACGATAACGGTCAATTGTTGAATCTGTACTCCCTGGCCTACAAACATTTCCAGAAACCTTTATACAAGCGCATTGTTGGGCAAACTGTCGAATGGTTACAGCGCGAAATGTTGACGAATGAAGGCGCATTTTATTCTGCCTTGGATGCCGATAGCGAAGGTGAAGAAGGGAAGTTCTATTGTTGGACACCGGAAGAAATGAAAGCAGTTTTGACTGACGATTTTTCGTGGGTGAAAGATTTCTATAATTTGAATGCACGCGGTTATTGGGAAGAAGAAAAGTACATTCCTTTGCGTACCGAAAGTGATCAATCCTTTGCTGCCAAGATGAACTGGTCGATGGACGAATTAGAGTCTAAAATCGCAGAAATTAACCAAAAGTTGCTGGATGAACGTAAACACCGTGTTCGTCCGGGTACAGATGACAAAAGTTTAACCTCGTGGAATGCGATGGCCATGAAAGGATTGTGTCAGGCGTATAGCGCGTTTGGTGAAGAAGAATTTTTGCATTTAGCGATCAAAAATGCGCGTTGGATTTTGAAGCATCAGCGCACCGAAGATGGAAAATTGGTGCGCAATTACAAGAAAGGCGTTTCGAACATTGATGCTTTCTTGGAAGATTATGCACACGTCATTGATGCCTTCATTCAATTGTATCAAGTGACCTTGGACGAAGAATGGATGGAATATGCTTTGTCGTTCAACCAAGTTGCCTTGGATTTATTCCAGGACAGTAACAGCAAAATGTTTTATTTCACAGCCGATTCAACCAAATTGATTGCGCGCAAAATGGAAATCAATGACAATGTGATTCCAGCAAGTAATTCCATGATGGCGATGAACCTGTTTCGTTTGGGACATTATTACTACAACAAGGAGTTTACTTCAATGGCCGAACAACAATTGGCAAATATCTACGATGGTATGGAGCAATACGGTTCCGGCTATTCCAATTGGGCAAGTTTGTTACTGAAGATCGTAAACGATTACTATCAAGTGGTTGTTACAGGAACTGAAGCCAAACAAGCCGCATTAAAATTGCAACAACGCTATTTACCTTTTGCTTTGTTCGCAGGAGGATCAAACGCAACCTTACCTGTCACGCAAGACAAACAAAGTGGAGCAGAAACAATGCATTTCGTGTGTTACGATGGAACCTGTTTGTTGCCAACGACCGATGCGAATGAAGTATTGAAGATGATGAGGTAACGGTTTGGGTATTGCCGAAGGCGGGGATTTTTTTAGCACCCAAGTTCAATATAAATACCAATGTTCTAATATAGAAAAAAGTTCATTAGAATTCCTTCAGCTCAGCTTTCGGCAACAGTTTGTTGTGCGATGTGTTTTTCTGTTAGATTGTCCTATGACTTAAACAAAAAAATATCTACACTCTGAGAAAGTATTGACAATCCTATTTAGTTGATGGATATACAGCGTCTGCAAAAATGTACTGATGATAGCCTTGCCCTAAATTATCCCCAACAATATTATAATAGCATTCATTTCCACCTCCAAATGGCGAGATAATTAAAGGTTCTTTCAGCATTACTTTTTTTAGCGACCATCCATTTGGCAAAGCTGCTGTTGTATCTGCTTTTCCCGTTTCAGTTGCGTGCATTACGTATAAATTTCCTTTATTGTCTGTCAATTGAAAAATACTATCGGTAAACATTACAGTTTGGCATTTCTGAATTGTCTTTATTACCAAATGTCCTTTTGCAGGTTTTAGCATATCTGTTTTTCCACCTATATAATCAACACAAATAGGCATTGCTAATTCCATCCAAGTATAATTTTTATAGTCTCGTTGTTTTATGCAGGCATCGTCTTCGCAATTTACATCCGTATTAGGGGAACGATAAAATGCTGTTTTCTGAAATAATAAATGACGATCTAAATTTTTTCTGTAAGGTAATGATGGTTTAAATTCGTCCCATTTTTCTAATGGAATTGGATTTTTGCCACCACTAATTACTACTACCATTTCTTTTTGATTAATCAATTCTTTTGCAAAACCTATTTTCTTCCAAGTCAGCGAATCGGGCAGTTTTGATTTTTCTGTTGAAAAATTTAGTCCAACTTCTTTTGCAGTTTTAAGTC
>CAJAVU010000063.1 GCA_903945495.1 uncultured Flavobacteriales bacterium
CAGCATAAAAAGCAGTTCCTGGTTCTATTTTGATGATTTCGCTGTACTTTATATTCTTTTTGAATATCCACGACCGACACTTTAGCATGTCTTCAGTGAACGTGTAGTCTGTTTTCTTGGCAAGAACATACATGAGTAGATTCAGTACGCACATGAAACTGAAGAACGAGAGTGAAGGTATAAAAGTCGTTTGCTTTTGATCAAAGTAGATACCAATTGCTCCAATTATTCCAACAAAGAAAATAAGGGTCATTGATAATTTATACGTCCAGTCAATTCGTGATTTAAAAACCATAATTAACGCAAATAAAAAAGGCAGATGTAAACACCTGCCTTTCGTTTTATTACCATTGAAATAATGGTCGATTGCCCATTAGCTCATTTACTTCTTTTCGAACGGCATCGATTGTTGCTTCATTTGTAATGTCGGATAAAACGCGATCAATCAATTCAACAATTTTAGCGATTTCATTTTCATTGACACCACGCGTTGTAATTGCTGGTGTCCCAACTCGGATTCCAGATGTAACAAATGGTGATTCAGTGTCAAACGGAACCATATTCTTGTTAACAGTAATGTCAGCTCTTACTAACGTGTTTTCTGCATCTTTTCCAGTTACTCCTTTCGAACGTAAATCAATCAACATAGAGTGATTGTTTGTGCCTCCTGAAATGATTTTGTATCCTCTTTTTGTAAACTCATCCGCCATGACAGCAGCATTCTTTTGAACTTGCGCCATGTATGTTTTGTAATTGTCAGTTAACGCTTCACCAAATGCAACCGCTTTAGCAGCAATTACATGCTCTAATGGTCCTCCTTGAATTCCTGGGAAAACAGCAGCATCCAAAAGTGCAGCCATTGATTTAGGATTTCCATTGTTCCATTTTAAACCAAATGGATTGTCAAAGTTGTGACGCATCATAATCACGCCACCTCTTGGTCCACGCAATGTTTTGTGCGTTGTTGTAGTAACGATATGACAGTGATCCAAAGGATCTGATAGCAATCCAGCTGCGATTAAACCTGCAGGGTGAGAAATATCAGCTAAAATAATTGCTCCAACTTCATCAGCAACTTTACGAATGCGAGCATAATCCCAATCGCGACTATAAGCAGAAGCTCCACAAATAATCATTTTTGGCTTTTCACGACGTGCTACTTCTTCTAAAACATCATAATCAACTTGACCAGTTGCTTCGTTTACACCGTAGAAAAATGGTTTGTACAATTTTCCTGAGAAATTTACTGGAGAACCGTGTGTTAAATGTCCACCATGTGATAAATCAAATCCAAGAATTTTATCTCCCGGTTGTAAACACGCTAAAAAAACTGCAGCATTAGCTTGCGCACCTGAATGCGGTTGAACGTTCGCCCAAGTAGCACCGAATAATTTGCACAAACGGTCGATTGCCAATTGTTCTACTTTATCAACAACTTCACATCCACCGTAATAACGTTTTCCTGGAAGTCCTTCAGCGTATTTATTAGTAAGAACACTACCCATTGCTTGCATAACTTCATCACTAACAAAGTTTTCTGATGCAATCAATTCGATTCCATGCAATTGGCGATTTTTTTCGTCTTCGATTAATCCGAAGATTTCTTGATCTCTGTTCATTCGTAGAGCGTATTAATGATTATAATTTTGATTATAAATTAACTCCAATCCTTCTTGAAGTGAAGTTTGTGGTTTAAAATTCGTTAAACTCATCAATTTTTCAGAGCTACCAACACGACGTTCAACTTCATAGTCGTAACGTTTTTTTGGTGCTTCTAAATAAATGATTTCAGAACTTGATTTGGTAACTTCTTTGATTTTTACGGCTAATTCAGCGATTGTCCATTCAGCTTCGTTTGCAATATTGACAATATGACATCCTTGAATGTCCATCAATTTTACGCATGATTCGACTGTGTCATCTATATAGGTAAAGTCACGCGTTTGTTTTCCCGTTCCAAAAACAGTGATTGACTCATTAGCGATTGCTTGTTCGAAAAACAATGGAACAACCATTCGGTTATCTTGATTTCCTCCGTAAACATTAAAGAAGCGAAGAGAAACAACGTTTAAGCCTTTTTCTTGATGATGTGAAGCCAAATAAATTTCATTGTAACGTTTCGCCATAGCGTATGAAGTGCGTGGATCAACAAGAACTTCTTCCGTCAAAACATTTTCAAAAGCTGAATGACCATAAATTCCACTCGTTGATGCGTACATCACCTTTTTAACGTTATTGATATTTGCGGCTTCGATCATGTTGCGTGTACCAATCACTTCAACATCCATTGTTTCAACCGGATTGTCAGCAACGATATCAACACCAAGAACAGCCGCGAAATGGAAAATTAAATCACAATTTTTACTAGCGGAAATCATTAATTCTAAATCACGCACGTCTCCTTTGATAAAATTAACTTTCGCAAAAGTGTCTTTATCTAATTTATTACCGCGAAGTAAGGAATCTAAAACCACTACTTCGTGGCCATCGTTTACAAGTCTTTTAGCTAAGTTACTACCAATAAATCCAGCTCCTCCAGTGATTAATATTTTCATAAGTATTGTTTTTAAATCGTATAAAAATGCCTATCGATTGCAAAGTGGTTAAGATTTGGATGAATGGCAAATTCATAATTTAGAATGCAAATATCGTTATTATTTTTTGTTTGTAATTACATACGCCTTATAGAATGTAAGGTATGTGTCAGTTCACCAGTAATGATATGTTTAATTCCTTGTTGAGTGAAATGATCGATTCGCACACAGCCCGAAGCATGAATAATTTTTCCAGTGCCATCTAAAAATCCTACATGTATAACTTTTCCTGCTGCATTTGAGAAGAACGCTAAATCACCGCGTTTGCAATCTTCAAAATCAATTTCTTGTCCAAATTCTACTTGTTGTGAAGCATCACGTGGAATATTGATATTAAAAAAACGCAAAATCACCTGTGTGAATCCTGAGCAATCGATTCCAAATGGACTTTTTCCGCCCCACAAATAAGGAGTGTTAAGATACTCAGAAGCGAATTGTACAGTATCGCTTAGCGAAAATTCGGTGTACTCATCTACATAAGTATACGCATCTTCACCAATATTAAAATTCATTTCATTGCCAAAAGGAACGAATGAACCTCTGAAAATTAATTGCTTTCCCCATGGAGTTGAAAGGGAGCGAATAAATTGTTTTTGAAAACTTAACCCGTCCAACCAACGTTTTGCTTCTTTGTCTGATAGCAGTCGAATATGCTTACTATCAACAAATCCCGGATAATTATCAGAATAGGTAACGACTTCACACCAAGGAGATTGAATCTCTTTAATTGTTACCAATTCACCAAAAAACAATTGACTAACCATTTCGGAAGCGTCACGTTTTTCAGCTCTCAACGGTGAGAGTGAGACAGAACAGTAACCCAACTTTTCAGCCATTATTTTTTTGGAAATTTTGCATGAGACAAAATGGCCAATGCTTGATACATGTGACGTTCATTGTGATAAACGACAAATAATAAGGCATCACCAAGTTTCAAACGGACAATTTTCGAAATTGAAATAGGAATTTTTACTTTTCTCAAATTCACAGTTTGAGCACTTTCGATAATTGATAATAACTCAGTTTGGTATTCACTGAATTGTTCAATCGTATTTTCCTTTACAAGTTCAGGATGAATACTTGGATTATACGAACGTTGCGCTTTAAATTTGCGTTTAACATTTTTAACATTACCTAATTTCATTGATTTCCATGCCGAACGACCAAGAGGGGATGAAATAAAGGCATCTTTTGGATCTCTAAATCGTGTTCGTGCAATTTTACTACTAAACGCTTTATGATAGTACAATGCATATTCATTCAAATGAGCAAAAACCTCATTAATACTCCATGAATCAGCATCTTTTCGCCAATTTTTTTGATCGTCATTCAAATGAGAAAATTTCTTTTTAATGAAATCAACATTCTCCTGAGTGATACTTTTTAATTCTTGTATTAATTCTAGTGTTGTCATTCTACTTTAGATACTAACCAAAAGTAACATGAATAAACTAAAATTCAACCATTTTCTTTAATATTATTTCACATGTTCATTTAGTGTCTTTCAAGCAATATTCGTTACTTTCGCAAACCATTGAATTAAGAGATAGAAAAATGAGACCGTTAATTTTTATAACAAATGATGATGGGATTTCTGCAAAAGGAATCAAATCGCTCGTAGAAGTAGCGGTCGATTTTGGTGATGTCTTTATTATTGCACCCGATAAACCGCAATCAGGCATGGGACATGCGATAACGGTAAACCATCCATTACGTCTTGATGCTTCTCGTTTGTTTGAAGGATTAATGGCGTTTACGTGCACGGGAACACCTGTTGATTGTGTCAAACTTGGTATTTATGAGGTCATGCATCGCGCACCAGATTTAATCATTTCAGGCATCAATCATGGTGAAAACACATCGACAAATGTTTTGTATTCAGGAACCATGTCAGCGGCAGTTGAAGGAGCTATGGAAAATATTCCTTCAATCGGTTTTTCGTTGGCGAATTTCGATTCTGATGCTGATTTTTCAGGTGCTCAAAAGATTGCAAGACAAGTGATACCAATGGCTTTGGAAGGAGAATTTCCTGACCATGTTTGTTTGAATGTCAATGTCCCGAATTTACCAGCAGAAGAAATTAAAGGATTGAAAGTTTGTCGACAAGCACATGCGTTTTGGGCGGATCGTTTTGACAAACGTTTGGATCAATTTGGTAAACCCTATTATTGGTTGACAGGCGAGTTTTCGAATGAAGATAGGGGAGAAGATACTGATTTAATTGCTTTGGAACAGGGGTATGCGAGTATTGTTCCAACACAATTTGATATGACAGCTTATAAAAAGATTGAACATTTTAAAAAGTGGATTAAATGAATTTAAGAAATTGGTCAAAAGCACATACAAAAGGATTAATTGTCGGTATAATTTCTCCTTTAATTTTTATACCTCTAGTAATAGTTTTATTGGGTTGGGCACAAAATTTTGATTTTTCAAGACTATGGTCAAAATTTACGCATGATCAAATGGTGCGCAGTAAAATGATGTCTTTGGCAATTATTTCAAATCTTATTTGGTTTTATTTATCCTTGAATAGAGAAAAATATGGATTTGCAATGGGTGTAATCATTGGATCAATCTGTTTCTTGCCTTACATTTTATATGTAAATTTCTTTGCATAAACTATGGCATCGAAAAAACTAAAATTCTACGTTATTGCGGGTGAAGCTTCGGGTGATTTACACGGAAGCAACCTCATTAAAGCCTTGCGCTTAGAAAATTATGAACTCGAATTCAGAAGTTGGGGTGGAGATAAAATGCAAGCAGAAGGTGGAAATGTTGTAAAACATATTCGTGAATTGGCATTTATGGGATTCATTGAAGTGATCGCCAATCTTCGAACTATTTTGCGAAATATTAAAGTTTGTAAAGCAGATATTGAAGCATTTCAACCAGATGCTATTATTCTAATCGATTATCCTGGATTCAACCTTCGAATTGCCGAATGGGCAAAAGAAAAGGGAATCAAAGTCATTTACTACATTTCGCCTCAGGTTTGGGCGTGGAAGCAATCACGTGTGCACAAAATCAAGCGTTGCGTAGATCATATGTATGTAATTCTTCCTTTTGAAAAAGAGTTTTATGAAAAATTTGATTATGCGGTAGAATATCTTGGTCATCCATTGTTAGACGCTATAGATAATTTTAAAGCAGATCAACTTTCGAAAGAAGAATTTTATTCAAACTACAATTTAAACGATAAGCCAATAATCGCCATTTTACCAGGAAGTCGAAAACAAGAGGTTTCCGTAAAGTTGCCGATTATGCTTGAGGCAGTGAAGAACTACACGAATTATCAAATTGTTGTTGCGGGTGCCCCAAGTTTGGATGTGGAATTCTATTCAACCCTGAAAAGTGATGATGTGAAAATAATTCACGGTAAAACGTATGATTTGTTATCGTTCTCTGAAGCTGCAATTGTGACGTCTGGAACCGCAACGTTAGAAACTGCATTGTTGGGAATTCCTGAAGTTGTATGTTATAAAGGTTCGGAAATATCTTATCGCATAGCAAAACGATTGATTAAAATCAAATACATTTCATTGGTTAATTTGATCATGGATCGAGAAGTCGTTAAAGAATTAATTCAACATGAATGTAATTCGACGAATATTCAGCTAGAATTGGATAAGATTTTGCTTGGAGGAAATTCACGAAATCACATGCTTGAAGATTTTGCAGAATTAAAAAATAAATTGGGAGCCGGAGGCGCAAGCAGAAATGTTGCACAATCCTTGTTGAAAACTATTCTACCTTAGGGCAAATATCCTTTTTGTAACAATTAATTTTGTAATGTGAGGTATGCAGTCACATTTCTTTTTTTCGCTCTTTTTTGGACAGTCAATGCCCAGCAGTTGCGTATTGGTGTGTTGCGTGATTATTCAGTGAAACGTATTTCTTTTTCCTATAACGATGGTAGTTATTCTATTATCGCAGATACAAATGATTTCGGAGCAATTTTACCCAATGAATTTGTGGATTTGTTGTATGAAGGCGGTAAGGTAAAACTCAAAAAAGGAGTAACCGAATTGGGTGTTTTCGATAAAGTATATCTAGTTCAAACAACTCCAGCTACTTCAATTGTTCTGAATGCTAAAACGCCTGTAGTAAAAGCTAGAAAATACGAAGATGATTTTGAGATTTCTGCAAATTCGAAAGATCTAACAATCGTTAATTTAGTGGATATCGATAACTATTTGGCGGGAGTTGTGGAATCTGAAGGAGGAGGTGGAAGACATATTGAATATTATAAAGTTCAGGCCTTAATGAGTCGAACATATGTCTTAAAATACCTGGGGAAACACAAAAAAGAAGGATTCGATTTATGTGACCGTGTTCATTGTCAAGCGTATCATAGCATGATGCGATTAACGCCAATTATTGATAGCGCAGTGCATCAAACGCATGATGTTGTTATGGTTGACGCGAAAGGAACACTCATAGATTCGTATTTTCATGCAAATTGCGGTGGACAAACGTGCGAACCTCAATACATTTGGAATGAAGAGATAAATTACCTGAGTACGTTTAAGGATACTTTTTGTATTTATACGAAACAAGCCACGTGGGAGAAAAGAGTGAGTCAAGAAGCATGGAAGAAATTTCTCGTTCAAAAATATGATTATCCAATTCAAGACAGCACGTTTGCTTCGATGATATATAAATTTGATCAGCCAGAAAGAAAGGCATTTTATATTCATCCTGTATTTGGTATTCCCTTAAGAGATCTCCGTGAAGAATTTGATTTAAAATCTACTTTTTTTAGCTGTCGACCAGAAGGAGAGGATGTTGTTATTTCTGGAAGAGGATTTGGCCATGGAGTAGGTTTATGTCAAGAAGGTGCTATGAAAATGGCTAAATCAGGCTTTAGATACGAGCAAATAGCTTTGTTTTATTTCCCTGGGATTCACTTAGTCAATAAATCAGAAGAGCTCTATTTTAAACAAAAAGGAAGTGGATTGTAGCTCGTTGTTATTCGTATGAAATAATAAAAATATCTTCATCATCCTTTTTAAATAATTTCTCTTCACGAGCATAACTTTCAAGATTGCTAGAATATTTCAATTCCTTCAAGGTTGTTTTTGTTTTAATTAGCTTCTCAGAAATTTCAATTTTAGATTCTTCTAAATGACTTAATTTTCTGTTTTGATTGATAATTGTGAAGATATCGACATCATCTAAAAACAAGATATACACGAAAAACAAACACGTTGTGAAGATGAATTTGTTTTTAAAGTATTTCGTGTATTTTTTCATAAACCCAAATTTAGGATAAACTAGAGTTAAATGTTAATTAGAAATGATTTAGTTTTAAGTCGATTAGTGTTAAAAAAAAAATCCCGCCATAAGCGGGATTTTTTTAGTTGATGATTTCATCATATTTCGTTTTAAAATCTTCATCGTCTTCATACCACGGTGCGATTTTATTTAAAAGTGTTTTCGCCTTTTCAACTTGTTTCGATGCAATGTAGCACTCAGCAGTTTGAAGAGCACCAATTTTTAACATTTCAACGTCTGCTTTAGACCATGATTCGATTGATGTTACTTTTGCAAGCAAGCCATCGCATTCTTTCCAAAGAGTATTTGCTCCTCCTTTATCAGATTTACGATATTTAGTAGCTCCATCCAAGTATTTTGCTCCTAATGGATTACGTGTTACTTTCACATATTTCAATGCCCATCCAGAAGCTTTACTGTAATCTTTTGCTCCTAAATCATTGTTGATCATTTCAACCATTGAACCTTGAAATTCATCAACAAAATCTTGAAACTCAGAAAGAGCAGTTCCATCTTTATCATTCTTGATTGCTTTACCAACTGCAGCTACAGCATCTTTATAGGCATTTTTGTATTTTTCATCAGAAGAACCTGATAACGAAAGTTTATAAAGTCCTTTTCCTAACCAAATAAATGGAATTGGGTCTTTTTTTAATTCATCCTTCAATGTGTAATTTTCTGCAACTTTCACCAATTTTTCATAATTAGCATCAGCATATAAGATTTTTAAATCATCATAGTTAGGTGCTTGTGCTTTAGCAGCAAACACACTTAGCAACAAAATGAATATCCCAATTATCTTTTTCATATTATACGTTTTTGTTTTTAGCCCAATTCAATAACTATGCCGAATGTAATAAACTATTTCATTAAGCGCAATTCTAATCTATAAATTGTTGATTATTCCACACTTTTAATTAATAAATTCAAAATCTCTTGTGCAGCTTTTGAAATTTTTGTCCCTGGTCCAAATACACCAAATACTCCTGCTTTATAAAGAAAATCATAATCTTGTTGTGGAATTACTCCGCCAGCAATAACCATAATATCTTCTCGTCCAAGTTTTTTTAGTTCTTCGATAACCTGAGGAACTAATGTTTTATGTCCGGCAGCCAAAGAGGATACACCCAAAATGTGAACATCATTCTCAACAGCTTGTTTAGCAGCTTCAGCTGGTGTTTGAAACAATGGTCCTATATCGACATCAAAGCCTATGTCAGCGAATGAAGATGAAATTACTTTTGCACCTCGGTCGTGACCATCTTGCCCCATTTTTGCAATCATAATACGCGGACGACGGCCTTCCAATTTGCTGAATTTTTCTATTAATTCTTTTGCAAGAATAAAATCTTTATCTTCCATAGCTTCATGAGAATAAACACCACTGATTGAACGAATTGTTGCTTGATATCTTCCAAAAGCACGTTCCATCGCATCAGAAATTTCGCCTAATGATGCGCGTTTTCGAGCACAACGAATGGCAATTTCCAATAAATTTCCTGTTTTGTTTTTGGCAGCATTTTCCAATTCTAGCAATAAATCTTTCACTTCTCGCTCGTTGCGATTGACTCTTAAGTCTTTCAAACGATTAATTTGTGCATCGCGCACTTTTGTGTTATCTACTTCTAAAATGTCAATTTTGTTTTCACCATCATCATCATTTTGATAGCGATTCACACCTACAATAACGTCTTTACCAGAATCAATTCGCGCTTGTTTTCGCGCAGCAGCTTCTTCAATTCGCATTTTCGGAAGACCTGTTTCGATGGCTTTGGCCATTCCTCCAAGTTCTTCCACTTCTTCAATTAGTTTCCACGCTTCTGTGACTAATTCTTCTGTTAATTTTTCGATGTAATAACTTCCGCCCATTGGGTCAATGAAAGAAGTGATTCCTGTTTCTGCTTGTAGATAGATTTGAGTATTTCGTGCAATTCTTGCTGAAAAATCTGTTGGTAAAGCAATGGCTTCATCCAGCGCGTTCGTATGCAATGATTGTGTTCCACCTAAAGCAGCGCCTAAGGCTTCGATACACGTGCGCGCAACATTGTTGAAAGGATCTTGTTCTGTTAAGCTCCAACCAGATGTTTGGCAATGTGTACGTAATGCTAATGATTTTGTATTTTTTGGGCTGAATTGATTCACCAATTTCGACCAAATTAAACGACCAGCGCGCATTTTTGCGATTTCCATATGATGATTCATCCCAATCGCCCAAAAGAAACTTAAACGAGGGGCAAATTCATCGACGCTCATTCCAGCGGCAATTCCAGCGCGTAAATATTCCAAACCATCTGCCAATGTATAGGCTAATTCAATTGCAGCGGTTGCACCAGCTTCTTGCATATGATATCCAGATATGGAAATCGAATTGAATTTCGGCATATTCTTCGATGTGTAATCGAAAATATCAGAGATAATGCGCATCGAAGGAAGTGGCGGGTAAATATAGGTGTTGCGCACCATAAACTCTTTCAAAATATCATTTTGAATTGTTCCTGCCAATTTATCTTGCGTTACCCCTTGTTCTTCCGCAGCAACGATGTAAAAGGCCATAATTGGAATAACGGCACCGTTCATTGTCATTGAAACTGACATTTCATCCAATGGAATCTGATCAAACAAGATTTTCATGTCCAAAATGGAATCTATGGCAACACCTGCTTTTCCAACATCACCAACAACACGTTCATGATCTGAATCGTATCCACGGTGTGTTGCTAAATCAAAGGCAACGGAAAGACCTTTTTGACCAGCGGCTAAATTTCTTCGATAAAATGCATTCGATTCTTCCGCTGTAGAAAAACCAGCATATTGACGAATTGTCCATGGTCGAATGGCGTACATCGATGAATATGGGCCACGTAAAAAAGGTGCAATACCTGAAACGTATCCAATATGTTCTGTAGCTGCAATGTCTTTGGACTGATAGTAGTTCTTTAAAACAATTTTTTCAGCTGTTTCAAATCTTGCTTCTGCTGTCGATTCTGAATTGATTTGATCCTCTGAAAAAGGGACTTCACTAAAGTTGATTCGTTTCATTTTACAGCAATTAATTCAGTTTCAAAATTGATTGAGTTTAGTCCAAAAGCACTCGTTTTTGAAATAAAAGTGTTGGTTTTTACTTCTTGGGGATTTGGAAATTTATTTACTCCAATTACTATTTTAGTAGCAGATTGAAGCTCATCTAGTCGCAATTTTGCTTTTTGGTTGATTTGTTCAATAAAATGGTGTTTCGTTTCTTCCTTCTCAAATCCTCCATTTTGTTCGAGTTGTTGAAAGGATTCCCAACTTTTTCGTGCAATTTTAGACGTTAAATCTTCAATAGCATAACTTCCTCCTAATGGATCAATCACTTGATTGAAGTAACTTTCTTCTTTCAATATCAATGACATATTCAACGCCATTCGTTCGGATAAATTGCTACTTCCATTGCTCGAACAAGCGTCATATGGATGAACTACAATTGCATGAACACCACCTGATGCGGCCGACATCGTTTCAGTCGTTTGACGCAACAAATTTGTATAAGGATCTTTGAACGATTTATTCATAAATCCTATTTGTGCCGTAATGACACAATTATATGAGCAATTATGAGTTGGTTCGTATGCTTTAATAATAGAAGCCCAATTTTGTTTCAAGGCTCTTAATTTGGCAATTTCAAAGAAATAATTACTTCCAATACCAACCGTGAAATGAATACAAGCTGCTGCTTCATCAATTGTTAAACCATTTCCCATGAGATAAACAATCGCTGAATGACCTTCGCTTAAACAATATGTAATTTCTTGCCAGGTTGTAGCTCCAGCTTGTTGAATCGCAAAACCGTTAATTTGAATGGCAAAACTCTGTTGCTGTTTTAATTCCGAAATCAGCACATCCGATAATGCAGTTTTCGATTTAAATGAATTTGAGTCTTGATTGAAGGTGATTGTTGTAGGAATTTCCTCTTGAAAATAAGCTTTTAAATCCATGAACTGGTCGTAGTTGGCAAGTTCAATTTGGGTTTTGATGTAATCAAATTGAATTCCTTCGAAAAGAGTTTTGAAATTTGTGTTTGTGGATGAACTTAAATCAAAAAGCAACAAATCGCAACCTTTCATAAGAACTTCCAAGGCTTTTTTATTGGCAATCTGTTCATTTTTAACTTCAATTAAAAAACCATTCAACCAATCATTGGAAGTTGAGTTCAATCCTCTTGTAAATGGAAATTGACCTGGTGATTGATTATAAATTTCTGCACTTTCTTGATGTTGAAACGTTGAATATTCTATTTCTTCTATTTCATCTTTTCTCATAAGGAGCGAAAAATTTTCGCCTTTTAAATCCTTCGTTAATTGTACAATCCAATCTTCTAAAGAGCTGGATTTAAATTCATTTTTGAGTCCTATCATTCGTCTCTTGTTTATTAAGAATATAAACGTATGTTGCTAAAATGGTTGTTAAAACGGGAGCGGCTATTATTCCTAGATTGGGTAAGATACTTAAGAAAGAAAAAGTGAAAGATCCAACAAAAAAGCTTCCAATCGTATAGAGCAATAAGAAAAATGCGCCTGTAAGCGAAACGAGCAACATGTTCGAAAATGCGTAACGCAAACTTCCAAAAACGCCTATTTGATCGCGTTCAAGATTGTAATCATAAAATGCAAAGCCGTAAAAAAAAGCTGAAATAACGAAGTAAACGGCTTCATCCAAGAACCCCAATCCTAAAATCGATGAAATAATGAAGTAGATGAAAAAGAAAAATAATTGAAGGATTACAGCGACTAATACGATGAAAATCATTCGAATTAAGTCACTAATAAATCTTTCTAAATCGAATTTAATTTTTACTCCTGTCAAGTCAAAAGCTACTTTTTCCGAGAGTAGGGTATTGAATGGTGATAAAATCGTTAGTACAAAAAAGACAAAAAGTTGGGTGAAAATAAATTTAAGTAGACCCAATGCACCGCCTAAAATCCAACCAAGGAAAGTACCTAAAATAGGAATGTTATCTAAGAATGAAACCGACGTTTCAACTGTGCCAAGAACTATAAAAACTTGCCAAAATAAAATCGCGACGATAATTCCTGGAATAAAATAAATCAAATATTTCCCATTACCTAGATCTCTAAAAGTCTTGGTCAACCCAATGATATGCAATTGCAATGGCTTCATTTCTTGTTTACGAAGTTAGCAAAAGATTAAACAAAAAATTTAAGGAACATGAAAGAAATGGTTGAGAAAGCAAAAATCCCTAAAATCAGAATAGTGATTGAAGTGTATCCTTGTTTTCTGAAGTAAATATAATTGAGAACACCTAAGATTAATCCAATTGAAAATGAGTATGTTAATAGCATAAGTAGTATTGTGGCATATTATTTGAATAGTGCAAAATAACCAAAAAATAAAAGATATGAAAGCTGTTAAAAATCTATTTTTGATGTTTGCCTTAGTGTTTGCAGCGTCATCTAGTTATGCTCAAGAATTTAAGCCTGTTAAATGTAAACCTGAAATTAATACGGTGGTTAAAAAGCGAAATAATCAACCTGTAAAACATCCAAAACCTAGAAAAGTACAAACTGATTTTCAACAATCTAAAATAAAACCAATAAGAATCGAATCACGTGTATATAAGGTATCAAACTAAAACAAAAAAGAGGCGAAAAGCCTCTTTTTTTATGCATCAATTCCAAATTGTTCAAAATGATGTTTTAAATGTTTCGCATTCAATTTACACCATTGTTCATAATTCAATTGTCCGTAGTACGGATGAAGTTCAGTTCTGTTTGGATCTTCTGAATAATGTTCTTCGAAATCGATCCATTCAAGTAAGAATTCATCAATTGCTAACTCGATTTCTTCATTTCTTAAATCTTCTGACTTTTTAGCAAATGAAACTTCAATGTTTCGTGCCATAGGTTTGTCAGAATCAAGAAAGCTGATCATTTTTTCGATTTTGTCTTCAGGAACAACCAATGGGAATTTTACTTTCCCAGAAGCAATTTTAATGGTGTCTGTTAAATGTTCTACCATTCGTTGTGCGGACATTTCACCCCATTGTGGTTTGCTATCAGCTTTTAATGTGTCAAGTTTCTGAATAATTTCAGAAATATCTAAATCTGTATAATCCATCTTATTTTTTACCAATTAAAATGTTTAAACTTTTTGGTACAACTTGAATGTTCAACTCACTTCTCACATCAAATGGTTCACCATCATAATGTGCAATATTTTGTGATAATTGAATTCGCGCTTTCTGAAATGAAATAACTTCAGAAAATTTTGATTTATGAGAAGTACGCTTAAAAAATCTGTAAACAACTGCCGGTGCTGACCAAATTGAAAATGGTTTTAAAATACATAATTCAATTTTCCCATCGGTTACGTCAGAAGTTGGTGACACAACAAATCCATTTCCAAATTCAGAAGCATTGGCAATTGTACAAAGAACAACAGGCATACTTTTAATTTCGCCGTTCAAATCAACAGAAACATTGATCGGATTGTAGCGCATGAATTCCTTCATAACCAATTTTACGTAACTCCAAAATCCTCGTTTGTGATAATCGTCGAATTTTTTTGCAATAATGGCATCAAATCCGTAACCACCAATACCAAGAAAAGGTTTGTCATTCACCAATACTGTGTCCATACGAATTGTATCATCTTCATTGATACATTCAATTGCTTTCGCAATATTCATAGGAATATCTAAATGTCGTGCTAATCCGTTTCCAGAACCACATGGTATAATCGCTAATTTTGTTTGTGTTCCTATAAGTGAAGTTCCAACTTCGTGAACACTTCCGTCACCTCCAACTGCACATACAATGTCAATTCCTTCCAAAGAAGCTTCATAGGCAATTTTTTTGGCATGCTTTTTATATTCAGTAATTGCGATGTCGTATTCGAACTTACTGTGGTCTAAGTGCTCCTCAATGATCTGAGGCAAATCACCTTTCTTTCCGACTCCGGAAATTGGGTTGATAATAAATCGGATCTTTTGTTTCATTCAACTACAGTTTTGTTATGAATCAAGTCACGATTGTAGCGCTGAATAATCGCTTTTAAACGTCTTTCCACCGCTTTACTTTCTACTTTATAGTACGAAAGTGAGTCATTCGTGTGCTCTTTTCGAATGGTGAAATCAAGCAAATTTCGTGCCTTTTCATTCGAAAAAGTGTACATGTGGTGGTTTTTGAAGTAATAATAAGATCCTTCAATATATGTAAGTGCTTCTCTTTCAGATTTTTGATAGTAAGATTTTCCGTAAGAATAAAATTTAGTTTTGATGTTTAAAAGATCCAAAATAGTTGGCATAATATCCATCTGTTGAAAAATTTCAGGATCGCGCTTAGCAACAATTTTTTTACCTGGATGGTAAAATACAATCGGTATTTGATACATGAATCTTCGTTGACTGTAAATCTTATCCTCAGATGCAGGCGTGTGATCTGCCACAAGAACGAAAACTGTATTGTTATACCAAGGTTGTTTGCGCGCTTCCTCGAAAAAACGTCTCAAAGCATAATCACCATAATTGATTGAAGCACAAATGGGGTGAGGACCTTTTTTGACTTTATTCCGCATATGTGGTGGAACATAATAGGGATGATGTGAAGAAAGCGTAAACAGTGTTCCAAAAAATGGTTGTTTTAATTCACTTAATTTCCTAGCGGTCCAAGGATTGAAATATTCATCCAAAATTCCCCATGTTTTGTCGAAATGAGCGTCATTGTTGTATTCGTAACGACCAAAGTAATGATCAAATCCCGCTTGTGCAGCAAATCCATCAAAACGCATTGAGCCATTTGTTGCGCCATGGTAAAATCCTGTTTCATAACCATGTTTTTTCAAGATGGTTGCCAATGATTCGATTTTGTTATTACCGTATGGCGAAGAAATGTAGGGATTATCCATTAAGCTCGGAATCGATGCAATAATTGCCGGAACAGCTTCAATTGATTTTTTTCCGTTTGCGAAACCATGTTCAAATGTCAATGATTGTCCAATTAAGGAATCAAAAAATGGTGTGTAACTAACTCCGTGATTAAACGCGCCAACATATTCATTTCCAAAACTTTCAAGCATAATGATTACCACATTTGTGCCATCAGGAAGGATGTGCTGCGGCTGACTCACTTGAATAGGATTGAAAATGGTTTTTTCTTCCTGTTCTGAGTAGTAATGTTTTATTTCCAAGCGTTCTTTACCATAGGATTTAAGCATGGTAAATGGAGTATTCAAAACAAATGCAGAATTCTCAGGATTTGCATATTGAGATGCTTCCATAATTCCAATTGGTTTCAATTGAAAACCACCACGTGCAACAATTACGAAAAGTGGAACAATCAATAGGAAATTGAATGCGATCGCTTTTAGGGAAAAAGTAGCAATAGATTTAAAGCGTTTTGTCTTACGATACAACCACTCTGAAAGGACAAGGAATAGAATCAAAAAGATTATCAATATCCAAAAATCTTTTATGAAAGTCGTCGCTAATTGGGCAAAATCACTTCCCGCGCCAAGTATGGCAAAAAGATCAAACGTACTGCGTTTACTGGTGTATTTAAAATATTCGATGTCCATTAAGTTCATCGCAACCATTAAAGTATTGACAAGGTGGAAATAGAATTTTAAGAATAGTTCCTTATATCGATCAGCGTTTTGGTTTAAAGGAATTAAGGATATCAGAATAAACGGAGAAAAGTAAAGTGATATCGTTATGCAATCAAACCATGCTGCAACAATGAAATCAAAAAATCCAACACTGCTAAAGCTATCCAAATTAAAGAAATAGAAAAGGATGCGCGCAATCGTCATCATTGCAAAGACGATTGATAATCGCACTAATAACAACTTTAAACTAGATAAAACGGTCGAATTTTGTCTCATAGAATGATTCAAAATTAAGCAATATTCCGCTTAAGTTTGTACATTGCACGTTACATTAACAAAAATTCAAGGTTATGAAACACGTGTTTTCATTTCTGCTTTTAACTTTTTTGGTGTTTACTACTACTGCTCAAAGTGATGGGGCGTTTGTGATTTACAATTCAAAAGGGAAAAAAGTAAGTTATAAAAAATTGCAAAAAGCTTTATCGGAAAAGGAATATGTTTTCTTTGGAGAACATCACGATAATCCAATTTCACATTGGTTGGAATTGGAGTTGTTAAAAGAGTTGAATGCACTTTATGGTGCGAATCTTCAAGTGGCATTTGAAATGTTTGAACAAGATCAACAGTTGCTTTTGAATGATTATGTTTCTGGTGTAATCTCAGATAAAAATTTTCAAGATTCATGTCGTTTGTGGCCAAATTACAAAACGGATTACAAGCCTTTAATTCAATTTGCAAAAGAGAACAAACTGTTTTGTTTAGCGTCAAATGTTCCAAGACGTGATGCGAATATTTTATTTAAATATGGACGTCCAGCCTTAGATACTTTGAGTAGTGTTGAGAAAATGTATATGGCTCCTTTAGACTTCAAGATAGACACATCTCTAAGTCAATATTCGGCATTGAAAGATATGGAACAACACATGGTTGGAAGTCATTTAATGGAAGCCCAAGCTTTTAAAGATGCGACGATGTCCTATTTCATTCTAAAGAATAAGAAGGAAAACAATGTTGTGTATCATGTGAATGGCTCATATCATTCAGACTTCTATCAAGGAATTATTTGGTACATTCAACAAGCTCAACCAGAGGTTTCAATTTTAACGATTTCAACGGTTACTCAGGAGAGAATAGGCAAGTTAGATGAAGAGAATTTAGGTAAAGCAGATTTTATTATTTGCGTTCCTGAAAGCATGACGAAGACACATTAAAATTGGGGAGATAGTTCAAAAAAAAAGCTCAGCAAATGAATGCTGAGCTTTTTTGTTTCGGAATGTGTCTAGTCCTGAAATAGCGATACACAATTTTTTATCGTTATGGAAAAAGGAGAAAAAAGCTTTTATATAAAGCGAAGTCAGAAAGACTATTCGATGTCTTTTAAATTATCTGTTATTCAAGCAGTTGAATCTGGGGAGCTATCGACAAGTGGAGCTTGTCGTAAATATGGTATACAAGCTCGTTCAACAGTTGTGAATTGGTTGAGAAAATACGGTACATTTGATTGGGAAAACCAAACACCATCCAAAATGCCAAAGTCAAATGAACAGCGATTAATGGAGTTAGAGCAGCAAGTAAAACTCCTGGAAAAGCAGAAAGCAATGCTCGAAAAACAAGTTGAGCGAGCAGATAAAAAGTCGATCATTTTTGATATGATGATTGATTTAGCAGAGAAAGAATATAACATCTCCATTCGAAAAAACTCCTCACCCGAACAATCGACAACTATAGAGAAAAACATCAAGAAAGCTTAATTGCTGCCTGTGAGTTGTTCGGGGTAAATAGACAGGTTTATTATCGTAGAATACAAACGGTTAAACGAAGAAAATCAAGGGCTGTACAAGTTGTTGAACTCGTAGAATCGGTTCGTTTGCAAATGCCCAAAATAGGCACAAGGAAGTTGTATTTTTTACTGGAGGATGAATTAAAACAATTAAATGTTGGACGAGATATGCTTTTTCGAATTTTAAAAGCCAATCAACTATTGATACTTCCAAAACGTAGGTACCACATAACTACAAACTCTCATCATCGTTTTAGAAAACATAAAAATTTGATTGAAAATGTTGTGCCAGAGAAGCCAGAACAAATTTGGGTATCAGATATTACCTATGTTGGTAACAGAGAAAATCCCATGTATTTAGCATTGGTAACGGATGCTTATTCTAAGCAAATAATGGGACATGATGTTTCTAGCTCATTGGATGTATCAAGTTCTCTTAGAGCTTTAAAAATGGCTGTAAAGAAGCGGCAATACAAAAACAACATTATCACGCATCACTCTGATAGAGGTCTTCAGTATTGCAGTAATGAATATCAAAGATTACTAAAACGTTCAAAACTAAATTGTAGCATGACAGAATCTTATGATCCATATGCAAATGCGGTTGCTGAAAGAGTAAATGGGATATTAAAAGGTGAATTCATTGGCTACAAAAACAACCATCCCATAAATATTATGAAAAAAATCGTTGATGAAAGCGTGGAAATTTACAATGAACGAAGACCACATTTTTCTTGTTTTTACAAGACGCCAAAGCAAATGCATCAACAAAAAGAAATCAAA
>CAJAVU010000064.1 GCA_903945495.1 uncultured Flavobacteriales bacterium
ATTCAGTAATTCCTTTTTCTCCATTTTCACCGAACTCTAAGGATTCAATTTCTTTTTTTATTTCAGATGAAGGTCTTAATCCCTTGTATTCATAAAAATACTTGGTGAAATTAATTTCATACCCGATACGTGTTTTGTCAAAATCGATCCACGCCTCCGGTACATGCGGTAATACTTCGTTTGCAAAGTGTTTTTCAACATCTTCCTTCAAAGGAACATTTTCTTTGTCGCGCTTTTTGCTGTCGGCTTTCGGTTGTCCTTTTACGAGTTTCGGTTTTCCTTTAGCATCCAATTCAGGCTGTTCAATCGTTAATTGGTAATAGCCAAAATCCTCGTTATCAAATATTTTTGAGTGTTCGTTGGTCTCAAATTTGGTGTATAGATTCAGCAGTTTTGCAATATGTTCATCAGTTATCTCATTGCGTTTGTTCCCTAAACTCTTCTTGTTGGAACGCGCAAAAATATCTTTGGTTTGTTCCTTTCCTTTAGAATTAGCGCCATCAGCTTCTGAAGCATTTCCATTGATCAATTGTATTTTCCCTTTTCGGTGCTTTTCCTTTTTATTCGTCAAGAACCAGATGTAGGTGTTAATACCAGTATTGTAAAACATATCTTTTGGCAATGCCACGATACACTCCAACCAATCATTTTCAATGATCCATTTACGAATATCACTTTCGCCCGAACCCGCATCACCCGTAAAAAGGGGAGAACCATTGGTTACAACGCCAATACGGCTTCCTTCACGCTCCATTTTAGAAAGCATGTGCTGCAAAAACAACAATTGTCCATCGGAAGATCTTGGTGTACCTGCATAGAAACGTCCGGCTGGGTTCAAGGCTTCGTTCAATACGAAATCCTGCTCATTTTTCCATGTTACACCGTAAGGAGGATTCGCCATCATGTAATGGAAACTCTTTCCTTGAAATTTGTCCTCAGTTAAGGAATTACCGTGTTTAATATTATTGGATTCTTCACCTGTAATTAAGGCTTCAGACTTCGCAATTGCGTAAGACTGTTCGTTTAGTTCTTGCCCATACGTAATGATGGTTGGCTTAGATTTTAAATCTTTGCACAGGTAATCTTGTATGTATAATTTCCCTAGATTGGTCATACCACCTGTTCCCATTGTAGGGTCAAAAATAGTGCGTATCACTCCTGGTTGACTCAATATTTCTTTTTCCGTGGAAAATAAAATCGTACACATCAATCCAACTACATCGCGCGGAGTAAAGTGTTCTCCGGCTGTTTCATTTGATTGTTCGTTCGAAATACGGATCATTTCCTCAAACACATAACCCATATCGTGGTTGTCATACGTTTGTTCACGCAAATCAATCTGACAAATGGCGTCAATCATTCGATACAACAATTTGTTCTTGATTAAGCGAGCAACCACTTTTTCAAATTGGAAACTTTCCAAAATTTCACGTACGCCAGGATTGAAACCATTGATGTAATTATTGAAATTGATATCAATATATTGTGGCTCATCCTTTAATGAATGGAGTGTATGTTTTGAAGTATTGTAGAATTTTTTCCCTCCTGCTGCTTTGATGAGAATAGGGTCAAGTTTGTCTTCTGTAACCTTGTCTTTAAAATTCTCATACGACTCACGTACCTTTGCATTTACGGGGTCAAGAATACAATCCAATCTACGTATTACAATAAACGGAAGCAATACATCACCAATCTCATTCTTCTTGAAAACATTACGTAAGACATCATCCGTGATGCCCCAAATAAATCCTACTTCCGCTCTTTTGTTATTGTCAAACATATTTTAAGTTTTTCCTTTTTATTTCTTCTACAAAGTAACTACAATTGTGTGCAAATGAGCTACACTTTATTTTCATAAACTATTTAAATAAATAGTAATCCAATTGGATTGGTTTTTTAATAATTTGCTCTTTGCAGTTTCTTCATCAATTTCTTCCATTTTTTGATAGCCGCCGTATTCGTAATCACTTGCCTTAAACTTTTCGAAATCAACTTGTTTCCGTATTGCATTCAGTTGATTGAAATTTAAATATTCACAGTAAAGTACACCATCCTCTGTCAACACAAAAAGCTTTGGCCAAGTATTAAATGCTTGCGGAGCGTAAAAGAAACGTGTTTTCATAGTGTTGTTTTTAATTCTTTTTCAAAGTAAATATCATTGTGTGCAGTGGAGGTGCCTTTAATTAAAATTTAAAAAGCCTGACTTTTCATCTCCTTCAATACCATTTCGGTGTTGCTTTAAAAAATCAATTTTTTCTTGTATATCATTCAAAAGAATTTTTGCTAAAGAGTAGTTTTCGTTTGATGCAAGGCTTGAAAAATGCAACTCCCTTCCTTTTGTAATGACTTTCCCAGAACTGTCGAAATAATTAAAAGTGTCTCCAGAATTGACCCTAATATAATTTGTAAAAACAGTTCTATCATGTTCTGCCAAAGAATCTACTCCGCGCTGCTTCACATAAGTCACTAACGTGAAATTTGGACCAATTCCTGTAACTTCTTTTGCGAATTTCCTTACTACTGCACTTATTTCTGGATAGTCAATAGAATTGCCCCGATCTGTATATAAGACAATATTTACCTTGCTCCTAACATTAGTACACAGGACTTTTATTAATTGGCCTAGGTTGGTTTCAATAAGTGTTCTATCAGAAGAAATGAATGGATCGACAATAAGAATATCGGTTAATGGTAAAGTGAAAGATGATAAATCACTCCATTTATTGAACGAGGCACTACCAATTTTCCATTTTTTCTCGAATAAATAATCGTTTTGGTTAAAGAATATACGATTTATAGTATTAATTTCCTCTCCAATCTTTCCAACTAAAACAGATCCAGTACCTTGCAACTTTTGAATATCCTCGTCATCCAATAAATAAATTGCTGAAAGTTGTGAAGTATTGAAATTATTTGAAGAATTTGATTTCAAAGGTTTTTCAGGGAAAGATGAATCAAATTTAAGAGTATGATTTAAGCCAACACCTTCTACTAACGTTTGAAACCAGTTTGATAAAATTTCGTTTCCCTTGATTTCATCTTTTGAGAAATTACAAAATACATTAAATTGTTTTTTGATTACTTTAACGCAATCATCGTACATATCATGTGATCTTGATTGGATCATTGATATTAAATTTTCTTTATCAATGTATAGATCCATTACAGAAGTTCAAAAACAAGGTTAGAACTTACATCAAAAAATCCAGGTCCAAATGAATTAATGAATTTTCCGTCTTCTCGATATTCCATTTCGTAAACTGGTTTGTCATCTGGAAAATAATATACTTTAAATGGGTTTGGATTAATAGAGCTAGCATTACTATATTTTTCTTTATGCACTAAAGCTTGTGACTGTCGAATCATGTACTCTGAATGAGTTTCTATAATAAAACGGAAACGATGCTTACTAACCTCATGAAATAGTTCCGTAAGTTTAGATTGCAGCCTTGGGTGAAGGTTTAACTCTGGTTCTTCCACCATAACAGTATAGCGTTGTTCCTTTGACTTTTTATTGTGAATCAGTGTAGCGATGCGTAAAATTAGCATCATACTTTGGATTGAACCCATACCTTTATCAGACAAATGATGAGAGCCATTTTCATCCTTGACATAAAACTCATAAGCTTCTCCTGCATATATTTCTATTGAGAAGCTTGTTCCAATTTCAAATTCTTTCATCCATCTTATCACAAACGAATGAACTAAACCTCCTTTTGGAATTCTGGCTTGCTGATACTCATGTATTGCTTGGGCTAGTGCATTCCCTTTATCGCGTATAAAAAACAAAGCAGATTGTTTTGATGGATTTGCCCCCAAATAGAAAAATTTCTCATGTTCGATGTTTAATAATACCTGATCAAAAAGGTCATCTACACTGTCATCATTTTTTAAATCTCGTACTTTTTGTTTTTGTAATTGTATTAGCTCTTGTTCATGTTCACTCATTAATTGTATTTCTTCGTCGGAAGGTCCAAATAACCCTTGATCTTCAATATCCAACATCATTTCGAAATCTTTGATAGCATCTTCTATTCCATAATTTTCAGGTATTGGTTCTCTGAAAGATGCTTCATATTTCATATCTTCCTTTTTGTTTTGAGCCCCTGGAATGATGAACTTAAGACTTTCTAATTGAGATTGAAGTTTGTTAATTTGATCGACCAGATTAAGCCCCTCTCTAGACAATTTGTTGGGTAATGCTCTCAACTCCTTTTTTAAACTATCGATCTGATCAAAATACCACATTACTTCTTCAGGATCCCCCGATGTATAAAGGGCATCTTCTTTAGGAGCTTTTCTTAAAAAATAGATTTCACGTGTCGAATAATCGACCTCAAAGTATGTTTGAGTGTTCAGATCATAGAATTTTATGACATTAACTTTTGCATCCGTTGAATCTTCCTCTCCAGAAATATTAACAGAGAAAACAATGTTTTCCAATTTTAAGGAAAAGTCTATTTGACCATTCGAATTATTTCGAAAGATTGCTCGATCAAATGTGACAATATTTGCATCATTTAGGACGTTACCAGCAAAAGTGAATCGTTGACCAGTCGGATTTTGCAAATAATTAAGAAACAGTAATACTGCTTTGACAAGTGTCGATTTACCAGAATTGTTTTTCCCAACTAAAAATGTGATTTCACCCAATTCTATAATTGGAAAAGATTCAAATCTGCGGAAATTCTTAAATCCAACACCCATTCCATTGGTTGTCAATTCACCTAATTCCTCCAACCATTGATCCAACGTGATTTTTGGTTCTGTTTTGGATAATTGCTCAACTAAAAAATAATATTCATCGTCAGTTAGAGGATCATTGGGGTGATAAGGTTTTGAGATACCGAAGCCATTTTCTATCAATAACTCAACTAAAGGAGACATGCCGACTTTTAATTCTTCAGAGACTAGTTGTATTGTGTTTTTTAGGGTGGTTGAGAATTCTAATTTTAATATACGATACTCTTTCGAAGATAGTTTATAATTCGGATTAACATCAACCTCAATCCCTTTTGAGAATAAATACTCAACTAAAGTTGACATCCCAACACTCAATTCTCCAGCAGCCTTACCTAAGCGAATTGGTTTTCTTCCATTATATTGTTCAAATCCTGATGACTTATCAATGATTTCTGTATGAGAATTTGAATTTTGTGAATTGAGTTTTTCAAAATAACCTAAAACGGCAGTGTAAGGGAATTTTTTAATTGCAAATGATTGGTTATCATACTTAACTCTAATTGTTTTAAATGAATACTCTTTTGAAATACTATTTCCCAATGCAGTTAGCATTTTCGAGCCTTTAAACTGCTCAAGAAACTCCTTTAATTTTCCTTTAGAAATTCCATTTTGAATATGATACAACGTGGCGAAATATTCACCTTCAATTATCTCTACTCCATGTTTATATCCTTCATCAACAGATCCGGCAGAGAATAAATCTTCATTTTTGACGGTTAG
>CAJAVU010000065.1 GCA_903945495.1 uncultured Flavobacteriales bacterium
CTATTGATAAATGGGATGGGAAACAAAATGGGCAAGTATTGAATGATGGGGTTTATTTTTATACCTATCAATTGGTTGGGCAAAATGGAGTTTTTTTGAAAGGAGAGGGGTTTATTACCCTATTGAAATGATTCATTTGTGATAATGTCGAATAAAGTCAGAGGTAATATGGTTTTATAAGCGATTTACGGAGAATTCGCATTTATTTACTTCTTAGAATTCGAAAAGATAATTCTTATGTAGGTGATTGATTAAATACTTTAAGGTTTAGATATAAGTAATTCCAAAATATTTATTTTATAAATATTCAAAATTCATGTTGGATGAAAAAAAATGTAATTCTATTTGTTTTCCTCCGAAATAGAATCCGTTTTATCCTGTTCCTTTTCTGTCTTAAACAGATTATTGAACAGTTCATCGAGTTTATCGGTGGCTTGTTTGGAGAACATTCCGACTAATCCGGAAATTGCCAGCATACCGTAAAGATTTATTTCTTCAGATGAGGTGCTTGTGAAGAGGCCTCCGCGGATAACAAAGTAAAATATCAATGCCAGGGCACTACCTACAAAGGGACGGAGGATGTACCACCAGATCCATCTTCTTAAAATTTATCGTGGCCGATGTATCTTGAAAATGAAGTTGCTGTATGTATGAAACTTCCAGGCGCACCACTTAAGATTACCAATAATGCAAGTCTGGATTCTTTTTCAATGAATACTTTATGTCCGAACAGATAAACACATTTTTGGCCGTTGTCAGGTAAAAGGACATAACAGATGTAAATTAATATGCTGGCGAATGATATTAATCCGATCCCAAGAAAGGTTAAATAAAATGGGGCAATTTTATTATTCCCAGGACTTGTGAACCAATTTTTAAAATTACTCATAGAAGTGGCTTATGAAATATTTTTGAATTTTTGAAATGCTGTTTTTGCAATAAGTTCTTCCTGCGGAAACATAAATTCACGATTTATTGGAATTGGTCTATTTTCGGTTAAATAGCGTGTTATGTATTCGTTGAGACTTTTATGTATGTTCCAACATTTAATTTTCGGGAGATGAAATGTTTTTCCTATTTCTAATTCACCTGTAAAATGATATTCTAAGGGATTGATGGGATCAGAATTGAAAACGAATAATCCGGCTTGGTTTATAATATTTAAATTATGTTGATTAAGGACTAAATTGAAATGAGGTATTCCTTTAAGTGTAAATGAATAACCATTAGGAGAATAACCAGGAATATGAAATAATGTTAGACCATTAAAAGTTTCATATTTTAAACTTCCAATCCCGTCTAAAACATTTGAAATATCAATGTTATCATCAGGATGATTTTCTATTATCTGATCAATCTGGGACAAACTAAATTTAATATGATCAATTATTGAAGGAAATATGCGAGATGTCAATTTTGTATCAATTGAATAAATTGAACAATAATTATCAATATCGCTCGAAGGATAATGTTTTAAACCGTCTAAAGCGAAAAAAGCAGCGGAATCAAAGCGATATGTAAAATCCAAAAGAGGGGTTGGGGCTCCGTAATGCTGAAGAAAACTTAAAATTGACAAATCATATGCCGGATGGCCGAAAGCGTTATAATATTTTTCTAAAAGATTTGCTTGAAATGATTTAGCATTATCAATTTCCGCTTGAATAAAATTTTGATAACTTCTGCCTAAATTCGATAATTCTTCTCCATTCCAAAGCCGTTGAGCAGAATTAAAAAGTTTATATTTTGCTTCGGTTAGACCTCTGAAAATATATCTTGTACCGGTATCTAAAGACGGTTGGTCTTTAGCATCCGTCCAAAGTTTTGCTAATTCGTCAAATTCTTCTTTAGAATTTATAATCAAACACTCGAAGTATTTTGATTTTTCTTCGAGTGTTTCATATGTTTCTATAATCATGAAACAATATTTTTTTGATAAAATTGAGAAAAATTAAGGCCCAAAACAATGAGTATAAATACTCAATTTTTAGGTGTATAAAAAAAAGAGGGCATGTTGGTAGTCAATAAATTCTCTGCAATCTGGTTACCGGTATGCTGTGCGAGAGCTCCTTGGTTATTTTTAGAATTAAGCTTCGCATTATAAAAGCAAGCGAAAAAAGCAGCTGGATCGATATAATTCAAAATCTCTTCTCTAAGGTGGCGATTTTCGAAGAACAGTTTTGAAGCTGCGCCAGTATCTGGAATGTGTGGAGCCGCAATTACTTTTGAATGAGGTATTGCACCTTGGAGAATAGGGTTGAAAATTTTCTCTAATGTTGGATCGTACCTGTAATCGTCTAAAATAATTTCGAAACTAAAATTTTGAGGATCAAACTTTCCTATACTATCACCAGCAGTAACATTTGGATATGTACTCGTGCTATTCGCAACAAACGAAAAAGAAATAGGCGACACACCAGGTTCAATTTCGAACTCCAAAGCCTTTATCGATACTGCGGGCGCTGCGATATTATTATCAATTGAATCTGGATGTGTTTCCCAAATATAATCTATCCAATCAATACCATTTCCACTATTAGCGAGGTCTATTCCATTTAGTAGGGAATCAATCAAAACTCCATGGTAAACAAAATATTTTATTGTTGGCAATGAAATTTCAGAAACCTCCGATGGTTGTGTTGATGGTTTTAAAATGATCGAACAAGTAGTCGCAAGTGGATCTTCAGAAAGATAGACTGCGGCCCGACCGTTCGTCACAGCATATGCAAAGGGAGAAACTGCACTATTTGACCGATGATTTGAGGAAATTTGGAATTTTTCCAAACCAGACGACAAACTAAGACTTCCGAACGCCTCCTGAGCAGTTTGCCCATTGCCTGTCCCTATTAAATCCAAAAGTTCAGGGTTAGTAAAAAAATAAAAATCTGGCATCTGTTTACTTATTTAACATCTATTTCTTTATGTAACCAATTTGTAATTGACAAATCAAATGCTGACCAATCTAACATATTATTTAATTCAATATTGCATCGTTTGATCAAAATGAGTATTACTACTCATTTGATTTTGAACGAAATGGCAAAAAATGGTTACGTTTTTCATTAAAGGTTGCTGTTACCAAAACTTTCAAAAGAATAACACTTAATCAAAAACCACCTTTTTATCGGCACTAATTCGAACTAGTCCATTGCTAAGTGCGTAAACCAAAAGACTAATATTGTTTCTAGCGCCAATTTTACTGTTAATATGATTGCGATGGTTTTCAACTGTTCGTATGCTGATAAACAGTTTTTCTGATATCTTCTTGGAACACATTTCCTGACATGTCAATCTTAGTACTTCGATTTCCCTTTCAGAAAGGGACTTGGTTTCTCTTTTTGGAATGATGACCTCATTTTGAATCAATTTGTCTAGTAAATCAACCGGATACATGTTATTGAAATAGTAGCCTTGTTGCATTACACCATATATGGCATCTAATAAATCTTCAATTTCGCAATCCTTCGGTAAAAAGGCATGAGCTCCTTTTCTGATGAATTCAGATATTGTGAGATCATCGTAAAACATGCTCAAAATCACAATCTTAATATTTGGGAATTCATATTTGATGATTTTCAACGCTTCCGAACCTGTCATGACCGGCATGTGGATATCGAGAATAATAACATCAACCAGATTTTTCCTCAATTCATAAATTAATTCCTGACCATTGGCAACATGAAAAACAACTTGAAAGTTATTATTACTATGATGCAAGGCATCTGCCAATGCCTTTCGGTATACATTATGATCTTCGGCTAGGGCAAGCCTAATTATTTTATCATTGGGCATTAGTTTATAGATTTAGTTTCAATTCAATTCCCAGGATGCACAAGCAATATTCATTTGAGCTTTTTGATACTTACATTTTCTGATTTTTAATCATGTAATTACCTCTATAAATACTCTTGCATTCCGGTTGAAACTAAACTAGCATTTTACTTTCGGGGTATTTTTTCAATTGATTTCAGAAGTGACAAATGCGGCAATTGAGAATCTTGAAAGTTTCTCATATCCAATGTGTCAATTTGTATTGTTTTGTACAATGCTTCAATGGGTAATCCAATGGCAAATAATAGGATATGTACTAAAATGTATAGTATTTATACTATTGATTTAGTGAATCACTTGTCGTTTTTAACGAAATGAATCATGATTTTAATTTCCCTTAAAATTATTTTGGAAAAGTAAAAAAAGAGGAAAAGAATGACTTGAATAAGGATTAAGGGGTAAAATGATTTCAAATAGTATAAACACTATAATGGAATATAGAACATATACCATTTGTTACTGGTACAAATACTATTTCACTCTTTAACTTATAAACTTAAATACTTTGTATTCAATTAAATGGCAGTAGAATGACACTTTGAAGTGAAAATAAAGCACTATCGGGCAGGCTAATTTTAAGAAACTTAAAACTTTAAAATTATGTCATTTATTGGAAACGAAGGAAAAGAAGTAACTTTGGCTGAGGCATCAGCATGGACAGAAAATTACAGAGCAACAATAACAAAAGGGGACACGTTGGCTCATTTTGTTGGAAAAGATCAATTAATGAAAATATTAGATCAAGCAGAATGTGTTGGAGTAAGACACTATTATGGAATTGATGAAGATGGAGCGAAAGTTCTTATTGCCGTAGGAGTAACAAGCGATGAAAACGATATGACTGAAGGTATTATTATCGAACGAATGATAGCTTGCCCACCAAGATGTTCAACAAGAAATAATTTAAACAGTTAATTTGACAAAATATTATGAGATATTGCTTCAAATAGGATTATTGAGTCATCAACTTCCAGTCCTTATTGTGGTTTATAATCTTTTAAAATACAGGGGTGCGCCATTGATGGAAAAACTCCTGTATTTTTTTGTCATATACAATGGAATTGTCATATTAGTAGAGCAATTCATTTTATTGGGAAGGATCAACAACTTCAATCCTATCTTTAATATACAATCCTTTCTAGATACTACACTTTTCCTCTTGATTTTAAGCTTAATACTCAATAAGCAACGGTTTATGAAACTCACGGTAGTAGTAACCATTTTATTCTGTTTCTTCGGGATAATTGAAATTGTGAATTGGAACTCTATTTATTCAATAAATACCTTGAGTAACAGCATCGGTAAATTTCTGGTGGTAATTAGTTCTGTTTATGTTATTTATCAATTAACCACTTCCATTTCAACTGAATTGAACAAAGGTCACTTAGTTGTTGCTCTGACATTTCTGTTTTATACCCTTTTAAGTTTGGTTATTGCATTGTTTGAAGAGATTGTCAGAGAAAATAATGATTCATTTTTTGAAAAAATCTGGATGATCCAAATTTCTCTAGGAATTTTATTTAATGTTTCTCTTAGCTTTGGAATATGGCTTATGAAAAAGTAATATTCCAAGCAATTATATTGAGTATAATTTTTTTAATTATCCTCATATTTTCATTTCTCATAATTCTACGTCAAAACAGAATGAAACGAATAGGAGAAAAGGAAAGGTATAAGTTGGAATTAAAGAATAAGGAATTAGAAATGATGAATGCTGTTGTGCTTGCCCAAGAAACGGAGCGCACAAAGATTGCTCGGAATCTTCATGATGAAATTGGCGCAATTTTATCAATGGCGCAAAGAAACCTTAGTTCGGTTCTAAAAACGGTTTCAAAAGAAGATTCAATCAGAGAAGATATATCATTTACGGTAGATGTTTTGGATCAATCGATATCAAAAATCAGATCGATATCCCACGAAATGATCCCGCATTACCTCGTGAAATTTGGTTTAAAAAAAACGCTTCAGCGGTTAACTGAACAAACTCAAAAGACACTAGGGAACCCGTGTACTTTCACTTCCGCAATTGATGAAGATTTTCAATTAGATCAACAAAATGAAATACATTTTTACTGCACGATTCTAGAGTTATTGAACAATGTGCTCAAGCACGCATATCCGAGTGTAATTCATCTCTATCTTGATAAAAAAGGTAAACACCTACATCTCAAATTGGAACATGATGGAATTGCCATCAGCCAAACCGATTATGAATACTTAAGAAAAAACACGGACGGTATAGGATTAGAGTCTATTACGCATAGGTTAAATCTCATCTCAGGAGAGTTGCTTTTTCAACGATTTACAAAAGGTGGCACCATCGAACTTGCCATGCCCATTAATATCACTAATCATTTAGTCAATGAAAAAGTCCAGTTATCGTAAGCCGGAAAATATCGTAAGGGTTGCTGTCGTTGAGGATCACACAGTAGTTCGACAATGTCTTGTACAAATGCTAAAAAAAGAGCAGCAGGTCGTTGTGGCATTTCATTCTGAAAATGGGAAGGAATTTTTAAGCAAATTACCCAATTATAGCATTGATATCGTTTTACTTGATCTCGATATGCCAGTAATGGATGGAAGGGAAACCTTAAAGATAATACGCAGAGATCACCCTCAAGTTAAGGTGATTATGTTGAGCATGTATGAAGATCCCTGGATAGTATCGGAACTCATAAAAGAAGGCGCACGCAGTTTCTTGAAAAAGAATTGCACATTCGATGAAATGATGGATGCACTTTTCGATGTCAAATTTAAAGGAACTCACACCACAGATGTGGTAGAGGCATCCATGTTTTCCCAATATGATCATGAATTGGTCAAAAATGAGAATATACTTCGTTACCAGATTTCTACACGCGATCAACTAATTTTAAAACTAATTTGCGACGGCAAGACAAGTGAAGATATAGCTCAAAGAATGAATCTTTCGAAAAAATCAATTGATGCAATTCGTTCAGACTTATTGAAAAAAATAGGAGCGAAAAATCCTGCTGAACTTGTTAGAAAAAGTATCCTTCAAGGCTTATATAAGGCAAGAACAGATGAGGAGATACAGGAGGAAGAGAACTCAATTGAGCAAGAAAAGAAGAGTCGAAGAATAGACCGGTTGAAAAATATTTCCTCTGATTCCGATATTTGACAAGTAGTATCAATCCGAATACATACTAGTAATTATACCATTTTCCGGATTCTGAAAGCCACGTAGTGTCTGGCTTGGGTTATCATTCTTCAATTTGATGAAAAATCCCCTTGTTATTACCGCTTAATTTAGTGGTAAACAAACTACTATGCCTAAATTTCGTTTAAACAAACATCGACAAAATCCTAATAATAATCATGAGGTCCACAAGGAGTCCTGTCGTCATTTTTCTATTCTGACTTCATATATTGAACTTGGTGAATTTGTATTCTGCTCGACAGCATTACAAACGGCCAGGGATTACGGTTTTACTAACGTTGATGGATGCAAAGAATGTTGTATTGAATGTCATACCGGGTAGAAGGTTAATTTGACTAGAAATTGAAAATAAATGATTTAAATACTAATACAGAATATTCATGGCGAAGAAATATGGGAATGATAACCTAAAGAAAAAGGGTCAAGACAGCAAATTAGATGGGAGCAAATACGAAAAGTGGGAGAAGGGAAAAACAAAACCATGTAAACCGAAAAAATAATTAAAAGAAGTATTGAAAATGGAATTAGATTTTGACTTAAGAACCGGATCTTTTAGTGATATGAAAGATTTTCTTATTCGGAGTATACAATCATATATAACGCATCATAATAGTGTTAAGGTGGGGATAACATGTGATCCAGACAGGCGTTTTTATAAGCATTCATGCAGTGAGAAGCACTGGAAAAAAATGGTTGTGAAATATGAAACCAGTTCAGTTGCTTATATCAATAACATGGAAAAAGCCCTAATTGAATATCATTTTGATTTTATTGAAAATGAAATAAATGGTGGTGGCGGTCCAAATGGGAAGAATGGCCCTTACTATTTGTATGTGCTTTTAAAATGATTAAACGCAAAACAAAAATGAGCAAATCGAACCACTCTATCTTAGAAAAAGTCCTTATAGCATTGACAATCATGTATGAATTGTTTTTACTTCTGTTTTCGACGTTGTGGCTCTTTACAAATAATTTTGCCGGAATAAAAAATGGACTAGGTAATCTGGAACACATCGGCGTGAATGAAACGGTGACTTACGGTTTGTTTTTTTCAGGGGTATTGGGAGGATCATTTTATTGCTTGCGTGCAATGTATCAACGTTTAGGTGAGGCTTACACTCCAATTGAAGAAAATAAGACAGCAGCAAAAGACACCCTGGCCATCAAGGTATGGATATTTTGGTATTTCTACCGTCCAATTCAAGGCGGTGTGCTTGCTTTGATTTTAATGGCGTTGGTGAAAAGTAATTTATTAGTTCTTCAGGAGCTTACAGAGGATAATTTCAAGTCGTTTTATGTTCTCATTGCATTGGGTTTTATGGCTGGGTTTGGTAGTCATGAAGTTATTCACAAGATCTATGAAATAATAAAAGTTGTATTTGCAAAATCAGATATTAAAGCAAGTACTTCGGAGGATAAGGTGAAGGAAAATAATGGGGTGTGAAAAAATAATGACAATAGAAGAATAATTAAAAACCCAAATCATATTGGGCATTAACAATAATAAAATATTAGTATGGAGACAAGATTGAGAGCTTATCAATTGGATTCAGAAGGATCCTTATTTAGCCATTACAAACCAGGGGTTTTTACGCTAATTGAAGCTAGAATCCCAAAAGCAGGGATTCTGGATATTATAAATGAACTTGCAATTTTCGGGAAAACGAAAATTGATTGTTTACACATCACCAGTTGGGATATCGATCATTGTAAATACGATGATCTGATTCAAATTTTAAATAAATTTCGACCTGGATTAATTGAGCTTCCTTTTTACGATCCAGAAACGGAAGAAGGAAAACTTTGTAAAAATACGATTGAAGGTTATGAGGTGGTGCATGAGAGATATAAGCCGAATGTACATGCATGGACAAAGGTTTGGTTCGATGGACTTAGTCCAGCTACTCCCAAAACTACAGGAAATGTTGTTTATCGACCTGACTTTGAAAGCTCTGAGAGTAACGACAAATCTTTGATGCAGTTATTAAGATCTAACGGTTTTAACGTTGTAAGTCTTGGTGATGTCGAATCAGCAGTAATTGCAAAAAGATTATTGACATGCGAGGTTTTTAAAAATGAAATTGATGTCCTAATTTTACCACATCATGGTGCAGACAATGGGTTTATTACTGGAGATCTTTTAGATCAAATAAAACCAAAAATTGCCATTTGTTCTTCAAATCATGGGAATCAGTATAGGCATCCAAAGGAGAAAATCAGAAGCTTGCTTTCAAATCGAAGTATCCCACTTTTGACCACAAAAGAAGGAGATATTATTATTGAACATGTGAAGGGTGGAATTCATACAAGCGCAAGGAATTTTGTTTCGAATAATACAGGACTTCAGGGGACTCATGTGTTTGTTTCGAAGAGGTATCATTAATTAAAATAATAATCATGAATAATATTATTAAAAACTTAAATTTTACAAAATTCTTGGATGACAATGTCCTAATTGCGCAAACTATTTCTCTAATTCTATTTTTTGAAAGTTATAGCTTAATGATCGACAATAGATCTATCGTGAATATGACAATTAACCTCAACGAGATTACAGTATTACCATTTATTTTTTTACTCGCAGCAATTGCCTTGAGTAAAGTTACTTGGTTCCTTGTAGTCTGTCTGGTTCCAGTAAAAAGAGCATTAAATGAAAATGAAATTTCTACTAGGACTTCATATACTTCTTTCATTCTGACAGTTTCGACAATTTTGTATCTATTGATTTCCTATTTTGAGGAACAAACTCTATTTCAAGTTAGCCATACTGATAGCCCACTTTTGTTTTCATTTATAGGAACAATGTTATTGGGGGTACTAATTTCAGGAGGATATGTTTTTTTAAGTCATCCTCCCAAACTTGGAAATTGGAAATAAGAAAATTGAAATTATTATCATTTCCGTTTATCCTTGGTGGATGACGGAAAAGTAATCAAATTAAACATCGATCTCAAGCGCGATCTAACTCTATTTCCATACAACTTTTCTAATTCTTCAGCATTGAGATTGGTCGTTGCATGGGTTAGAATTCCAAAATTCACATGCATATCGTATCGGTGTAATAGTATCTCACCGATCGTATTGCATTCATTTCCATAATACCTCATATTTTGTTCGACACCCAAATCATCCAGACAAAGGGTTTTATGTCGACGACCATACTTTTGAATGATTTCAAAACCTTCCTTGTGAAATTCAGTTGCAATGTCGCGAGTACTTTTGACCTGGTACTTTTGATGTGGGTAAACGAATTCATTTAGCAATGTCATAATTGTTGTTTTTCCGCAACCAACCGGACCAAGAACTAAGATTCCTTTATTCAAATCGATAAAGTTTTCCGAACATACATCTTGAGCTCCGACGGAATAGGAAATCAATCTGAGCAAAGTTTCTTTATCTGAAAGGTCTATCTGAAAGGTAGATCCGTAACGTTTTTTTCCCAAGAATTCGAGATATTGAACACAATTTTGGAAATTGAACAATCGTTCATTGTTCTCAATTTTATAGCATTTTTCAAGCATATTATTAAATTTTAAAGCGGAATAGTGTAATCTTTGTCTTGATCAATATGTAATTGACCTGCTCCAACTGAGCTTTTGAATTGAGATTTTGTTTCAAAATTGTTCGAATTGATAATCCAATTTCGCGCTGCCGCATGCCAGTTTTTCATTTTTGATTTTCCACCGACTAACCAACCATTCGATTCGAAATGATTGAAGAATTTTTCGGCATCAAGAATTGATTTCTTTTTTTCAATAAAAAACAACTTAACCTCATCAAAAGAAGGAGGAAGAAAATTATTTTTTAAATTGGTTTTTGGTGAAGTGTCAACGTTCAAGTTGACACTATCAATGTTTGTATTGTTTAATTGTTTCTTTTGTTTATTCTTGTTTATAGAAGGGTACAGTACTTGTTTTGGTACTTGTTTAGAACTTGTTTTAGTTGTTGTTCCACGTCTTGTTCCAAAATCGTACATGTACACCAAGCTACCCAAAAAAGGATTATGAGAAGGTACATATTTGAGATAACCCCATTCATTAAGTTGCGTCATACAGTTGTGATAAGTGGCATTTGAACCAATTTTTGAGATTCTCATAGTGTCACCTCTGTTGATAGAAATTGGATTGGCAAAACGATTTAAATTCCAAAACTGAAACAGTGCTAAATACAAACTGATATGAGTTGGCTTTAAATTTTGATCGTTCGCAATATTTTCCATGACACCAGTCAAATGAGAAATGTAATTCATATGGCTTTTTTTTTAATTTTTAAAGGTCATATGGAATCGCCATTGACATAATCTTTTGTTGTAATTGCATTTTCAACTATGGCTTATTTCATGATCTGAAAACAACATTGTGTATTCTGTTTGATTGAAGAATTTTTAATATTTCCTCATGATCATAAAGAATAACTCCACCCATTTTAGAATAAGGGAGAGTTCCATTAATCCGCATATTTTGAATTGTGCCTGCAGAAATTCCCAATAATTTCCGAACCTCCGATGACTTGAGCCATTTTCGTTCAAGATTTGATTCTTTTTGGGATTTTAATAGTGTTTTGATTTCCTGAAGGAGTTCAATTTTGAATTCCTGCAAATCTTCTGTTGTTAAAACTGTAGTTGCCATAAAATGTTTCTTTTTGTTTTTCGTAATGCAAAATTGGATCGATTTGAATTGATTTTTTTACAAGTACCTTAGGAGTTGGTAGAAATAAATTGTAAAAACGAATTGTAAAAATGCGCAAACAAAACATATTCAGTATGTTGTGAATTGAACGATTTATAAAAATCCACCACTTGATATTAAAAACATGTAACCTGATTTTTTCCCTTCAAAAAAAAACATGTTTAATTAATATTTCTTTGAAAATCAAAAGGATTAACTCGTTATTGTAACCGATTTTATTTAAAAGTTTTTTAAAACATGTAAGTTTTAATAACTCATATAATTCACTAATCAAATTCCTTGATTCTGGAATTGAAATTTGCCAGTAATTCAGTTAAAAATCTACTAGTTATTTTCTTTCGTTCCTTGATAGCATTGAATGTTCGGTAAATGTCTTTTAAATCCATATCCATTATTACACTAAATGCTTTGGCCAGTTTTATTATATCAGTTTTACCATTGTCAAAAGCTTTCATGAGATGAAGGGCATAAATTAGTTCAACCAAATCAGCCTTAGTAAAGGACCATTTAAGTTCGGGGTAGGATTTATAATGTTTTTCATGTTGTAGATCCTTGAAGTATTCTTTGATTAAATCATAAGCAAAAATGTAGCCGGCTATACAATCGTAACCTGTTGAAAATTCAATATCCAGTTCTGGAAGAATTTTAAGCAACACATCATTTTTGGTATGTACTTGTGTGAAATATAAATCATCTCTGAAATTTGATTCGCTTTGTAAATAGAAATAGAATTCCTTGAAATCAATAAAATGATCCTGAATGAATGATAGTTTACGCTTTTTTAATGTTTCAAATTCATCCTCCGACATTGTCATTTTTCTGATTTCGCAATCAAGAATAATACTGTTGGCAATTTTATGTGCTATGAGATGAGGTTTAATTTGCTTGAAGAATTGAATTTCTTTTTCCGTTGATTCAAAACCTTCTTTCAATACTAGATTTTTTATTTCAATGATTACATCTTGTATTAATTGAATAGATTTTTCTGAACGATTCCTTACATTGGAAACGGAAAGACATAACGACTCCATTGAGTCGTTATAGTCTTTAAATTTTTGCATGTATATACTCATCACATCATTTTATAGTTTCGATGTGATACGAGCAAAAATGGGGTTATGAACCCGTTAAATTGTTACTCTTAGGAGTTGTTTTAGTCAGAAAGAGGTCTTTTAGTTTCTGCATATCATCACTTACTTTGTGTTCCAAAACTTTCGCATATATCTGGGTTGTTGCCAGTTTGGTATGTCCTAACATTTTGGAAACTGTTTCTATTGGAACCCCATTAGATAGAGTTACAGTTGTGGCGAAAGTATGACGAGCAATGTGCATCGTCAGATCTTTTTTGATTTTACACAATGCCGCAATTTCTTTCAGATAAGCGTTCATTTTCTGGTTAGATTTGACAGGAAGAAGATGTCCTGTTTTTTCACAATAAGGGTGATTATTGTATTTGTCAATTATAGCCTGTGCCTGATGAAGTAGCGGAACATTAGAAACGGTATTTGTTTTTGTTCTCGTTGTGAAAATCCATCTGTCCCCATCAATGCCAAGTGCTACATCTTCTTTTTTCAATTTCTCTACATCAGCAAACGCATACCCGGTGAAACAACAGAAAAGAAAAATATCTCTTACTTCCTCCAGGCGATCGATTTCAAATTTATGAGACTCAAGTATTTGTAGTTCCGTTTCATCAAGAATTTGACGAATGACAGCATGCGAGCTGCATTTAAATTCATTGAATGGGTTTTTATGTATCCAATCATTTTGAAGGGCCATATTGAGGACTTTCTTTAAATTCCGGATATATTTCATAACGGTATTATGACCGATTTTCTCCTCGACTTTCAAGTAATGTTCAAAATCCGTAACGAATTTGTGATCAAGCTCCTTTAAATAAATGTCTGTTCGCTTTTTCTTCTTTTTTAAGAAATCTTCCAACTTGCTAAGAACAGTAATGAATTTGCCATGTGTCTGTTTCACGACATCAATTCCAATTCGTTCCTTCATTTGATCATTATGGTATTTAAAAATTTCAATTAGTGTTTTTTCAGGTTCTCCATTTCCGAATAGAAGATTTTTAAGGAGTTCACCGGTAATAAAAACCCCTTTTGCACTTAATTGCACGAAGTGAAGGTAAACATCGCTCTTTACCATGTCAAGATAACTGTTGAGGGTACGGATTTCTTCCGATGATCCTTTTGCCATTCCGGCTTTAACAATCCATTTGTTTGGATCTATGGAACGACGCATGGAAATTTCTGTTCGTTTTCCATTTATTGTAATCCGGCAATAAATTGGAGCAAGGTCATTGCTCATCTTGTTTCGGTTAATCCAAAACAATAAACTGTAAGTCTGTTTCATTGTGATACAATTTGTTTGAATTTGAATTCCTTTTCACTTTGAAAAGGAATTAAACACGAAAACAAAAAGAAACAAATGGTATCAATTTAAATTGCAGTAATTCAATAGTTTAGACCTTATTCGGTTACTCTTTTTTGCAATATTAAAAAAGGTAACCGAATAGGTCACCTTTTATTTGGGATTTTTTGAATATTTTATGATTTCATAAAAACAAAAAACCGCTTAAATCCTAAGAATTAAGCGGTTTTAGTAAGCTTTGGATTACTCCTAAGCGGTCTGGACGGGACTCGAACCCGCGACCCCATGCGTGACAGGCATGTATTCTAACCAACTGAACTACCAAACCAATTTTCTTCGTTACCTATCAGCTTCAGCTGAATTCAGAAATTGTGTTATGCTTTACGTTAAAAGCGTGTGCAAAATTAAGACAATTATTCATTTTGGCAATACTTTTTGAGAAAAAAAATCAAAAAAAAATGAAACCAGTCTTTTTGTCTTTATAAATCTCTCGAAATCAATCGTTCTAAACAGCAGAGCAGCTGGAACGATATTCCTTGATCTCGCTTAAATTTCTATGATTTTGTGTTTAATGGCGTATAAAACCAATCCAACATTGTTTTGTGCCCCAACCTTTTCCATCATACGCGTTTTGTGTTTTTCAATCGTACGAATACTCTTGCACATCGTATCTGCAATTTGCTGATTCGTTTGCTCTTTGGAAATCAAATTCAAGATCTTAATCTCGTCGTGCGTGAAATCAATGCTACTTGAAACAAAAGCTGGGTGAATTTTTCCGCGTTGCATCAAATTATTGATGAATACTTTCGATACTCGGTCGTTCAGGTAATAATTGTTCGCCAGTACACCGTGAATCGCTTGCTCAATTTCCTGCAAATCATCGTCCTTCGACAAATAACCGTTCGCACCGTTTTCAATCGCTGCCTCAACAAATTCCTCGTCGTCGTACATTGAAAGAATGATTACGCGTACAGCTGGGAATTTTTTACGAATTGCTTGTGCTGTTTCAATACCACCCATCAACGGCATGCTGTAGTCAAGAATAACAATATCCGGACAATTTACTGCCATTTTATCTAGCAGCTCACTTCCATTTTCTGCGTCCAACACAACTTCCATTCCTTGAAAGCTGTTCAGCAACATAATCAATCCTTTTCTGAAAATTGCCTGATCTTCTGCAAGGCCAATTTTAATTATACTCATGGTTTCACTAATGTAATGGTCACTCTTGTTCCACTTGGTTCAAGCAGTAAATAATCAATTTTTGCTCTCACCTGTTGGATGCGAGAGATAATATTCTTCAAACCTAATGAATCTGTTTTAGATAAATACGTTTCTGAAGGAATAAATCCTGTTCCGTTGTCATTCAATTCAATAATCATTTTGTTATTGTCGTGTCGAATGTTGAGTTCCACTTTTGTTGCCTTCGAATATTTCACAACGTTGTTGAGTAATTCTTGAATTACACGGTAAAGCGACAATTCAGTCGATTTGTCAATAAAAAAGGGCAACTCAACCTGCTGCTTGGTTTCAAATATGGTATTGCTTGATTCTTGAAAGCGTTTTACCAAATGAACAATTGCTTGCTGGAATCCTAATTCATCCAAGACAGATGGCATCAATTCATTTGACAAGCGTCGTACGCTTTTACTAATCGTCAATAAATCATCATTTAATTTCTCTCTGGTTCCCTCATTCAGATCCATATAAATCAAACTCATTTTAACCGCATTTACGGAAGATCCAATCTCATCGTGTAACTCCTGGGCAATGCGTTTTTGTTCGAGTTCTTTGGTTGTCAATACAGCATCCATCAATAAACGCTGTGTTTCCATCTCCATTTCGGCAATCTGCGTCTTTTTCTTAAAGATACGTCGCTGATAAATCACGATAAAAACAATCACCATCACCGCGAGCATAACCATCCCGCCTGTGCCCAAGGTCATCATAAAGACGATTTCGTTGTCGTTTAATTCCATGTTGGTTCTGGTTTTTCTAGTTTACTTTTTCTTCTTTGATAGGCCTCAATGGACAAACCGATGCAAACAAGTACGTTGAAGACGATGGTCATGGCTGAAAAAAACGTGTCAAGGTTAAGGAACATATCCCTTGGAATTTTATACATTAAATAATTAATGAACAACCCCAAAATTAATGTACCTGAATAATAAATAAGTAAAGAAGAATTGATCCAAAAATGTGGATGGCGTTCGATGTACAAAACCTCACCCTTTTCATATATCTCAAAAAAGAACAGAAAAGAATAGAGAATAACCATTAAACTGTAAACGAATCCAATGTTTGAAGGATAAGCGGTTAATGGTTCATAATAAATTGTATCAAAACCAGAGAAAATTACATATCCAACGAACAAACCAAGCACGAGCCTTTTAAAAAAGAGCTTTTCAAAAAGAAAAAAATAATAAAGTGAAAAGATGCTTATTTCTAAATGTGCCAATACATGTTTCAAATACATGTTATTCTTTAGCTGATAAGCCTCATGATTCATCCATAAGACCAAAAATGGCAAGAGGATAAGGTACACAGAAAGCCATTTGTTCGATTTCGAGAAACGAGCAAAGAAAATTAGGGCCAGCACAAGACTGACCCAATTAAAACTTTCTGAAAAATAATTAAATGAGCTTCCCAAAAAAATTAATTATCAGAATTCAATACATTTCTACTTCCACAAACAATAGGGCATTTAATACCTCTGTCTGCAACAATACTCAATACATCATTTTCATTTGCGTCTACCCCCACTAAAACTAAGGTGTTTTTTCCATCGGTATCGATTGCAAAATGGAAACGAATTCCAACGACTCCAGGCTGACCTAAAAGTTGATTGATGATGCTTTTACCGTAGTAAACAGCATTGCCATTTGAATTCGTTCTTCTCCATTGTTTAGTCATTGCAGCACCTTCTGCTAGAGTAATGATTCCCCCTTCTATTCCATTAAAAGCCATAATAATCGTGGTTTACAAGTTTATGGACGTGAATGTATAAATTATTTTGAATAATCGATACTGCAAATTCTAAATCATTCAGAAACGCACTAAATATGAGGAACTAACAAAATAAAATAGGTGGTTTACCGCATCGAAACTGCGGTTTACCGTATAGCGAAGTGCGGAGTTCCGCACTAAAAATAGGTGGTTTCCCCTCTTTTATATGCGGAAACTACACTCTACCTTTGTTCTGTTCAAAGTCGCTTAAGATAAACTCATCCTTTATTTCGCGTTTTCAACAATGAAGATTAATTTTTTTTAGGTTAACAGACTTCTTACCGAAGTTCAAAATAAAATTACCGCTTCTACAATTACCTATTTAGTCCTCCGATCATTCGGAGGACTTTTTTCATGTAAATAGGAGAATAATTGCGTGTTTCACTCTCTGGAAATGCGGAGTTCCGCACAAAAAAAAGGGTAGTTCCCCTCTTTTTTCGTTAGATACTATGGCCTAGATTTGTTGAAAATTGATAGCCATGAATCAAGCAAATTTTAAACCAAGCAAAATGGATCTTTCAGATCAAATGAAAGTGAATGAATGGTGTGCAAAATTGAACTGCAATGAGCAGGTGTTACACTATTGTGTGAGTCATGTAGGTAAATCTCTTACATCCGTTGAGGCATTTTTACAAATGAATCGCGATTGGTTGAGTTATCGATTTTCAATTAATAATTAAATTTTTTTACACTGATGATTACTATGAGTTCAATATGTTGGAAAGAGTTTGATTTGAGAAAGCAAGCCGAAGGTGGTGATATTCGCTATTTTTCGTTCAACGAATGGGAAATTGATTACCTCGTTGAAAGAATGAGAGAGGAGAATCCTGAATTTTCAGAAATACGAATCCTTCGAGCTATTTTAACATGCTGTGAAACGATTCCTGCGCCACATCCAAAAAATGAATTTTACGAATACGTTCTCAACAAGCTGCGAGAATTAAATTAAGATGCATTCACAATATACCTAACCTGACCACTTTTTAACTTTCTAAGCTAACCACTATTCACTCACTTCGCTTAGAACTGAACAGTTCAAATTTAACCACTATTCATTTATTCCATGGATTCACTGACCAAATCCATGGAATTAACCCTTTTTCACAAAATAAAGGTGCTTCATTTGACAAAAGCTCGCTATTTTTGAGGAATACATTATAGCACCTCAGATGAAATTTATTTTAAGCATTGTAGTAAGCCTTGTAATCGGAAATGTGTTTTCACAAAATTTTAAGCATTTCTATCGCGAAAACTATAATAAGCTATTTCCTAACAATAAAACGATTCAGATTGAGAAACTATCCCAGCAAAATGATAGCTTAAAGCGCTTATCTGATAGTTTGAAAAGGGAACAATCGGTTGCTCTTGAAAAAATCAATTCGTTGAAACGAGATGTAATTGATTTAAAGACCGAACTTCACGCTGAGCAGGAAAAAGTAAAAGCAGCCAATTCGAGCAGTACATCCGAAGTTGTGATTTTAAGAGATTCCATTGCTAGGCTGACATTCCCACTTGTTCAAGTGCGCGAAGAATTAGTTACCAAAAAAGGCGTGCAAGACCCAACACTACTAAACACGTTCAATTGGCGCATGTATCAGTTGGTAGAAACTGGAACTCCGGATTATAAAGGACGTTATACATGGACAACTGAACTATTCAAACAAGTTGGCGATACCTTGGTTAAAATCAAAAATGTAGATCTCTTTAAAGCCGAAAAAATTGCAGACTTAGAAAAGTTAATCAATGATCGCTTGGAAGAAGATTTCAAAGCAATGAAGATTAGCGATGCAGAATGTTTCCAAGGTCGTCGTTACTATAAAGCTGTTAAATTAACGGATATGCGTATTTCATTGAGCGATCATTCAGAAATCACATTCGAAATCCTACATGGCTTAAGTGTTGCTTGTTTTGCGGTAAACGCTTCATCAACAACCTTCAAAATTGAGGAATTAAAAGCGTTTTTTGTGGAGTGATTCTCTAAAATAACTTTGTTTAAATAGGAAAGGTACGGTTTATCGTGCCTTTTTTTATTTAGATAAAAAGATCTGGAAACAAAAAAGGGACGATGTAAATTTTGTTAAATGGTGATAGACGGAATCCCTGTCTTCGCTGTAGCTCCGACAGGCAGGGAACCGAACGACACAAGTTGTATGAAATAAAAAAGGGAAGCTGTTGCTTCCCTTTCTTCAGTGGTGATGGACGTACCACAACATCTTATTGATTATCAAATCATTAATAATATAAAACGCTATTATTCAATTAATTACAATATTAATAGGTTAATCAATTGATAATTAACGCTATATTTAATCTGTTTTTTTCACCGTATTTTTCACCGTAAATTATATAATATTACATTTGTAAAAACGGAAGTGATGAAGCAACCTAGGATACGATACTTTCTCGAACCTCATACAGACAGATTTGGAATGCGAACAAGACAAGAACTTGTGATGGCAGAGGTGAACGCTGGATTCATTGAAATCATAAATGGTAAACGAAAATACAAACGATTTAAAGTAAGTCTGGAGGAACGCATTCATCCAGATAACTTTGGTTATTTGAAGGAAAATTATAAGTTCAATAAATATCTGCTAGAATCATACTCAAATCGCACAAAGAAAAGCTCATTACAATTGAAAATGAATCGACTAGAAAATGACGTAATACAGGTTTATCATTACTTTCTATCAAACTTAGAGCAACCAAGTTCTGAAGAGTTTAAACGAGAATTGCTTACTCGAATGGGCCGCACTTTGCGATACAAGGAAATTCAAACATTCCCTACCTTAAAAGAAGCTATTGCTAAAGTGATTGATGATGAACGTAAAATGTTAAGGTCAGCCAGTGATAAAAAAAGAGAAAATACTATAAAAACATACAATACCCTTTTACATTATATTGAACGCTATGAGCATGTAACGAGCAAGACGTTAGAATTAAATGCATTTGACAAACCGACATATTTACATTTCTGGAAAATTCAAAATGATATAGTAAAAGGCTTAATTGTCTGTGAGATAGAAGGACAGCGCAAGGTGGCTAAAACTAGTTATGGCATGCTGTCTTCATCAGTCAACAAATATCAAAACTTAATGAAGACACTCATTAAGCGAACTGGTCACGACATACAACTCGATTTTAATGAAAAAGGTCTTATCGCACAAAAAACAAGTAACCGCAAAGACTTGTACCTGACTTCCGATGAATTGAACAAAATAATTAATTTTAAGTCAACAGATTCAAAGTTGGTGCAAGCTCAGGATTATGTAATTCTTGCTAGTATGATGGGCATGCGTCATGAATCTATGTCAGAAGCATTTGATAAATCTATACAGACCAACGAAAGTAATTCATCAGGTTTCTGTTACATTCATTCAAAACAAAACAAAACCAACACAGAAGCATACATACCACTATTCAAGCCAGCACTTGATATTCTGCAAAAGCATGACAACCGTTTTCCAAAATTTCCTGAGAACAGTAAAATAAATAAATACGTTAAGGAGTTATTAAAAGAAATTGGAATAACTAGAAAGGAGAAATTGAAATTTTTTCCTTATCTGGATAAGCCATTTGAATTGGAAGAACCTATTTACAACTTAATTTCTACACACGATTTCCGTAAAACTTTTTATACTAACTTATCTATTCTGAATGTATCAGAAAGCACAATTGACCTAGTTACACACCCATCCAAATCAAGCGCTAAAATGAGTCGCGTTTATGATAAATCGACACTTTTAGACAGAGCTAGAAAGTTCTATAATGAAGTAAGGATAAGGTGTGAAAAACAATCGATATTTTATTTTGAATAATCTACCCTAAAATACTGACTTTACCATTGTCACCACATATTTATAATTAAAAAAATATGAGAGACAAATTTATTCAATTTCGAATCAACGATAGTTCGAAAAAAGCATTTCAGTTGAATTGCAAAGCCAATAAAAAAAGTATGAGCGAGGTTCTCTTCGAATTCATTAATACATCAACACATCAATATACACAATCGTGTATTTCTCATTTTGAACGAATAGAAAACTTAGATTTTTCCCCTACCCTTAGAACTCTTTTAATCAACTATTCAATAGGGCTGGATGAAGAATATGCATGCATCACCGAAGGCCATCTAATTCAATTATACGAGGAGCTTATTTCGAAAAATGAACTCCATCTTTTATTTGAATGGCATTCATTTCAGAATCGTATACGCTCTGAGTTCTCATAAAGAAGTAATACATAGGGAGGGGTACCCATTCCACTCCCTATGTGAACCTTTATAACACCCCCCTATGGTGAATTGGATAAAAGGCATTCGGAATGGTTCAAAAATATTTTTGATAAATTTTAGAGTAAAAAATTGGACTTCATTGTTCCGTATTGTAGGATGTATATCACGTTGGTGCTGCACGACCATAACTTAAAAACAAACAAAATTCCCCAGAAAAATGGGATAACATTAGATAGATAAAGAAATAAAAATGAACATTTCAAAAATTTTAAAAAATGGACGGAAAATTACCGTCAACAATATTAATATAGATAGCGTTTACGACCGTATTTTTATAGAACCCTCCTCACCAGAAATGATAAATGAATTAATGGACACCTTTCGCTATCCCTCATGTCAATGGGGTGATTATCGCTCATCTATAATGAGAAAAGATTTTGATAAAATAGCACAAGGAATTCTGCCAGATTTTTTCATATCATTATGGTTGACCAGTTCACCTCTTAATGATGATAATTTTGACGGTAGCGAATTAATTATCAGTTTTTTTTCGAATCTAGATATTAGTAAAACATTGGATGAAATAATAAGTGATGGACTAGACGATATAGATAATGTATATGAGGATTATGCAATGAATTTTGAATTATGAATTTGAGATAAAAAAGGTATGTTCAATGAAAGACTGCAATTTTCAGGAAGTAGTACATGATGGACAGGGTGAAATTTATTTTTAGGATTGTCATTATAGCACCATGTTGTTTTTAATTGGCATTCAAATCCGATGAAGACAAAGTAACCTTCTACGAGTTTTATTATTTCTGAGTAATTTTCCTTTCGAATGATAATTGAATCATGCTTCGTTAAGCAGAAATAACCGTCTTTCTTTATTTTACTTAACAATCCATCAATCATAATCTCAGATTCCTTTTTTTGCAACATGATGGAAAAACTATTATCACCATTATTCTTTTTAAATTCATCAATCCATGCTATTAACCTAGGCATTAGTTGTTTTAATTGGAGCTTTTGTTGGCTATTATATTTTCGAGAGCTGAATAATATTTCAAACATTGCGTTTTTAGCCTCTTTTCTTGATTCTACGCCCAGTAAAGTTGATAAGTATTCATATAGATGCCCAGTAATAGAAAATCGCTTAAATGTCTTGAAATCATGAGAATTTAGTTCGGTTTTCAATATCCATGATAAAAAAGCAAATTGGGAATTACTTATGTCAATTTGCACCAATCCATTTTGCCTACAGATTTCATCAACCAATGGCGAATACATATTTGTTAAGTTGGTGTCCAACCTATTATTGGTGTCATTTCGATTAACATAAAAATTTCCCATTTTAAAATTTTCAATTATGTTTTGATGATATATGAAATAGGATAATCTCATCTGATAAATGAAATCATCGAAATCACTAATTACACATTTCTTCTTCCTTAAAATAACGTGTTTACCTTCATTGCTTGCTAGAATTTTAATATAGTTAAGACTCGAATAATTATCTGAAACGCTTCCATTGATTACATATTGATAGAACCCATCTGGTATCTCATCATCTATTTTAAAGTCATTTATTTTTAAGTTGATTATAGTGTTGGCTGAAATCTGAATTAGATTTTCATAATTTATTATTAGACTTTTAATATCATTTTTAAACCAATTTTGGTATTGTCTTATTCCGTTATTAGTATATTTTATTTTATGAGCTATCTTTATATTTATCAGGCTTTTATGATTTTTTTCCATACATAATGGCACAAGGTTAAATTCTGTAATGAAATAAGCTGGATTAATTCTATAATGAAAACATCTGCCTTCTTTATAAAAGTCCCTTTCAATAAGATTAGAATCCAAAAGAACATTCAACCATTTAGAGTATTTGGTAGAAAAAGTACTATCCAGAAATGTCTTAGGTTTTGCTGTGAAGTAAAAGATATTTCCAAATTTCCTGTAGGAATCACGCATCAGGATTTGAATAAACTTTATTGCATGAGATTTATTTGTTTCTGTTAAATCTAATTCATTGATTGCCTTAAAAAGGCTATTTGGTATTAAAATATTGCTAATAATTTTTGATTTCATTTATTATGTTTTGACCAAAACTACTATGTGTTTGCATTTTTGTCCACTCATAATAAAAAATAATCTATTATATTTTATAAATCTGTTATTCTTATTATCAATTTCCCTTGGCATAAGCAACCCAATTTACTATTAAACGAAAAACTTCTGTTTCATCATCTATTTCCTTAATGAAGCCAATTTCGTTTTCAGATTCAATGCGCAGCAGAATCGATTGATTCAGAAGACTACATTTGAAAATGGTGATGTAACCTGGTCTCCCAAATCCATTGAAATGAAACTGTATCAACTTAAGTTTTCGGTCAGAAAACACCTCTACTACTTTGAAGTCATAAGCACCAATGGCTATTAATGACGTTTTTTCTTTTTCACTAAAAAAGGGAATATTATTATCCATAATTGAATTTTGGAGAGAAGTTAAATATACAAAAACAATGAGAAAAATCCAAATTTATTGTGATGCCATTACTTATTTTCTACCTTTATGTCATTATTATTTCGATGGGATGAACAAGTTAAAAGAAATTCTACGCAAACAGGGTCGTTCAAATAAGTGGCTAGCGGTACAACTAGGCAAAAGTGAGAACACCATTGGCTCATGGTGCGCAAATAAAACACAACCAAAACTGAACGATATCGAAAAGATATGTAAGATACTTACCATTAAATCAACCGACATTATTTCTATATAAATGAAAAACGTAAAAGAATCAGCAAATTTTATTTGGTCAATTGCAGACCTACTTCGAGGTGACTACAAGCAAAGTGACTATGGGAAGATTATTTTACCGTTAACCGTAATCAGACGATTGGATTGCGTGCTAGAAAGCACTAAAGCGGATGTACTTAAAAAGTATGACCAGCTGAAAACAACCAACGTTGAGAACCTTGACCCGATTTTAAACAAAACAGCTGGTTTCAAGTTCCACAACAAAAGCCAATTCGATTTCGAGAAACTGATTGCCGACCCAAATAACATTGCTTCGAATCTAAGAAACTACATCAACGGATTCTCAGAAGATGCAAGAGAAATCATTGAACAATTTGAGTTTGAAAACCAAATCAATAAGATGGATGAAGCCAATTTGTTGTTTATGGTGGTGAAACGTTTTCAAGAAATTGACTTGCATCCAGACCGTATTTCAAGTATGGAAATGGGATACATGTTTGAGGAGTTAATTCGGAAATTCGCTGAAATTTCCAATGAAACAGCGGGCGAGCATTTTACTCCAAGGGAGGTAATCAAGTTGATGGTGAACATTTTGTTTTTGAATGACCGTGATATTCTAACCAAGAAAGGAATCACCAAAACTATATATGATAGCTGTGCTGGCACTGGAGGCATGTTATCGGTAGCGGAAGAATACTTGCATGAGTTGAATCCAGATGCACGTTTGGAGGTATTTGGTCAAGAACTGAATCCAGAATCGTATGCCATTTGTAAGTCGGATTTATTGATTAAAGGACAAAACGCATCCAACATTAAAAAAGGAAATAGTATCTCAGAAGACCAACTTTCCAACGAGAAATTCGATTACTTGATTACCAATCCACCGTTCGGTGTGAAATGGGAAAAGTTTGGTAAGAAGGTAAAAGAAGAACACGATACATTGGGTCATGGTGGACGTTTTGGAGCTGGACTTCCATCTGTTGGTGATGGTTCATTCCTTTTCTTGATGCATCTTATGAGCAAAATGAAACCAGAAGGTTCAAGACTTGCTATTGTATTCAATGGTTCACCTCTTTTCTCTGGTTCACCAAGCAAAACAAAGAACGAGAGTAGTATTCGCCAATGGATTATCGAGAACGACTTCCTAGAGGCTGTAATTGCATTACCTAACCAGTTGTTCTACAATACTGGAATTAGTACTTATGTTTGGGTGATATCTAATAAGAAGCCAGTTGAACGTAAAGGGAAAGTACAATTGATTAATGCAGTTGACTTATACAAGAAAATGAGTAAATCATTGGGTGATAAACGTAATGAGTTATCAGATGACCATATTGCTGAAATCACTAAAATTTATGGTGAGTTCAAACAATCTGGTTACTCAAAGATATTTGATAATAAAGCTTTTGGTTATGCAAAAGTAACTGTTGAACGACCAGAACGTAATGTGAAGGGTGAAATCGTAAAAGATAAAAAAGGAAATCCAAAACCAGATTCATCGTTGAGAGATACTGAGAATATTCCATTAACGATGGATATTCAAGAGTATATGGAGAAGGAAGTACTTCCACATGTACCAGATGCATGGGTAGACCATTCTAAAACCAACATAGGTTACGAAATTAACTTTACCAAGTATTTCTATCAATACAAACCATTACGTTCTTTAGAAGATATTAGAGCGGATATTATGGCTATTGAACAAGAAACGGATGGTTTATTGAAAGAAGTAATCGGTTAGTTATGAAGAAATACAATAACTATAAAGATTCTGATGTGGAATGGATTGGGAAGATTCCAAGTCATTGGATAATGCAAAGAATCGATTGGGTATCAAAAATTGTAAGAGGAAATACAGCGTTTAAAAAGGATGAATTACTTGATGCTGGAGAATATATTGCATTACAATATGGAAAAACATATAAGGTAGATGTTGTTGATGACAGTTTTAATTTCTATGTAAATAGTGAGTTTTTTAATGAGAGTCAAGTTACGACTAAAGGTGATACTATTCTGATTTCAACTTCAGAAACAGTAGAAGACTTAGGTCACACATGTTTTTATAACAATCAAAATGTAGGGTTACTAGGTGGAGAACAAATATTACTAAAACCAAATCGCAAATTTTTACATGAAAAGTATCTCTATCATTACTCACGACAGTTTGGTTCGGAATTAAGAAGATATGCTAGAGGTTTAAAAGTTTTTAGATTTAACACTAGTGACTTAAAACAACTCTTCATTGCAATTCCAACACTTGAGGAACAAATCTCTATCGCCAACTACCTAGACCACAAAACATCCCAAATAGACCATTTAATTGCAAAGAAAGAGCAATTCATCAAGTTACTAGAAGAAGAGCGTGTAGCGGTCATTAATCAAGCTGTAACAAAAGGTTTAAACCCAAATGTAACGATGAAAGATTCTGGTGTGGAATGGTTGGGTAAAATTCCAGAGCATTGGGAGAGAGCAAGAATCAAAACATTAGTAGCAATAAAAGTATGTGATGGACCACATGAGACACCAGAGTGGAAAGAAGAAGGAATTCCTTTCATATCAGCAGAAGCAATAAAAGGAAACCAAATAGACTTAAATTACAAAAGAGGATTTATTTCTGAAGAACAACATTTAGAATATTGTAAAAAATCAAAAGTTCAAAAAGGTGATATTCTTTTCTGTAAATCTGGTTCAACTACTGGTAAATCTGCATTAGTTGAAAATGATGATGAATTTGGTATTTGGTCACCATTGGCAATAATTCGTGTTAATGAAAAAAAAATATCAAATCGATTTATGTTCCAAAGTATTCAATCATCACTTTTCAAGAATCAAGTTGAAACTTCTTGGACATTTGGTACTCAACCAAATATTGGAATGGGAGCACTGGAAAACTTATGGATTGCTATTCCACCTCTTAATGAACAAGTTTTAATAGATGAATATTTAAGAACCGAAATAACCAAGTTTGAGAATATTATATTAAAGACTTTTCAAGAAGTCGATTTATTAAAAGAATACAAAATAGCATTGATAAGTGAGGTTGTTACTGGTAAGGTTGACGTTTCGACAAGCTCAACGCAAGTGTAAGAAATGAAATATTGAATTGATATGAAAAAAATATTAGGAGCACCAAAAAGTATTAGAGAATTATTTACTGGAGTTAAATACAGTATCCACTATTACCAAAGGGAATATCAGTGGCAACGGAAACAAATTGAAGAGTTAATTGAAGATTTAACTGGTGAATTTTTAGAATATTACTCTGAAACACATGAACGAAATGAGGTAGAGAAATATGGTCACTATTTCATGGGTTCTGTAGTTCTTACAGAAGATGAAAATGCGATTATCGATGGTCAACAAAGACTTACATCTTTGAGCTTAGTACTTCTATTTATAACCAAACATCTTCAAGATACGAATGATAAAGCAGAAGTTTTAAACCTTATTTATTCTCAAAAATATGGTAAAACTACTTTCAATATCAATGTTGAAGAGCGAACAAAATGCTTAGAAGCGATTATCAATGATGAAATTTTTGAACCAGAAGGTCATCCAGAAAGTGTTCAAAATATTTGGCATAGATACAATGATATAATTGAATTAATGATGGATGCTGTTCCAGAAGAAGCGCTTCCATTTTTTAAAGATTGGTTGATAGATAATGTACAATTCATAAAAATTGTTGCTCAAACAGAACAAGACGCACATAAAATATTTGTTTCAATGAATGACCGTGGTCTTAGCCTAACTGCAACCGAGATGTTGAAAGGCTATTTGCTTTCGGAAATTGCTGACAATGATGAAAGACTAAAAGCAAACGAGCTTTGGAAAGCTAAAATGCTAGAATTAAAAGCTCTGGGAAAAGAGCAAGAAAGTGATTGCATTAAAACATGGCTTAGGTCACAATATGGTGAAACAATTCGTGAGCGTAAAAGAAATGCAACACCAGGCGATTTTGACATTATTGGAACGGCATTTCACAAATGGTTGAGAGAAAACGGAAATAATATTGGATTAAAAAAATCAGTTGATTACAATGATTTTGTCCAAAAAGAATTTATCCTATTTTCAAATACATACGTAAGAATTACGCAATACTCTGAGAAATTGACTGAAGGGTTTGAATACATTTTCTATAATTCAAATAGAAACTTTACATTACAACCATTATTGTTGTTGGCAAGTTTGGATAAAAATGACACAAAAGATATTATTGATTCTAAGTTAAAAATTGTCTCTTGCTTTTTAGACCAATATATTTCAATTAGAATATTCAATTATAAGTCTCTTGATTATTCAGCTATGACATACGCAATGTTTATGATGGCAAAGAAAATCAGACAAAAATCATCGATTGAATTAGTTGAGATTTTAACAAATGAAATTACAACAATGGAATTCAATTTAGATGGGATTATTCGATTTGACTTGAATGGTTGGACGAAACGATATATGCTTCATCAACTTGCCAGAATAACTCATTTTGTAGAAGAACAAAGTGGAAAAGACACCAAATTTGATGTTTATGTTAACCGTTCAATAAAGAATCCATATGATATTGAACACATTTGGGTTGACCATTTTGAGAGGTATTCAGAAGCTTTTGAATCAGAAGAAGAATTCCAAAGAACAAGAAATATGTTCGGAGATTTGGTCTTGCTACCACAAGATATAAATAGGAGTTTAAATGATTCTAACTACTCAAAGAAACTACCAAAATATTTTGGTCAAAATTTATTAGCATCTTCACTAAACGAAAATTGCTACGAAAACAATCCGAATTTTTTACGATTTGCCAATGCAAACAATTTGAAGTTTAATCCGAGCAATGACTTTAAAAAAGAAACAATTAAGGAAAGACAAAACCTTTATTTAGAAATAGCAAAATTGATTTGGAATTCAGATAATTTGCGAAAATATTTGATGTAAAATGGCAAAAGGAATACAGAACAAACCTTTGAATCATGAGTAACATGACTGAACAAGAATTAAAAAAGTATTTGCAAACAGAATTTCCACAGGAAAACGAAGCTTGTGAATGGAAAGAATACAAATCATTGAAGCATTCTTTTTCGGGTACTTCTGGAAATGATATTATTTCTTATGTTTCGGCTCTCGCAAATATGGAAGGCGGAAGTCTTGTGATTGGCATTGAAGATAACACGCATAATATTATTGGAATTCAAGATTTCAATAATCATACAGCTCAAAATATCCGTTTACGGATTCTTTCAAAATGTCCAAATTTAGATTCTGAGCATTTCACTATTGAAGATATTGAAACGAGCGATTCAAAGAAAAAGGTTTGGATATTCCACATCCCAAAACATTTAGCTAGGAGACCAGTATCAGCTCATGAACGCTATTGGCAACGAGTGGATGACAGTCTGGTGGAGTTGAGAAAAGAAAGACTTGAAGCCATTTTAAAAGAGCCAATATTTACAAACGATGACTGGTCGGCTCAAATTGTACAAAATGCAACATTGGATGATTTAGAACCTAAAGCAATTGAAAAAGCTAGGAAAGAATACAAAGAGAAAAATCCAAGAAAAGCAATAGAGTGTGATACATGGGATGATATTACTTTTTTAAATAAAGCGAAAATTACATTACAAGGAAAAATAACCAACACCGCTTTACTTTTATTGGGTAAAGAAGAAGCTTCTCATTTTTTGAGTCCAGCAGTTGCTAAAATTTCATGGATTTTGAAAGACGAGAATAATGTGGAATTAGACTATGAACATTTTGGCATTCCCTTTTTGTTAAGTTCGTCAGAAGTTTTTAGTCGCATAAGAAATTTAACTTATAGGTACATTAAAGATAATTCGCTTTTCCCTACTGAAATTAAAATGTATGATGCTTTTGTAATACGTGAAGCACTTCATAATTGTATTGCACATCAAGATTATAATTTACAAGGACGAATAACTGTTGTTGAAAAGCCAGATGAGTTGTTATTTAGTAATCTTGGGGAATTCATTCCAAAGAGTATAGAAAGAGTGATTGAACAAGATGCACCTCAAGAATACTATCGCAACCAATTTTTAGCCGATGCCATGGTTAACTTGAATATGATTGATACAATTGGAAGTGGAATTAAAAGAATGTTTTTGAAACAAAAAGAGCGTTTCTTCCCTATGCCAGATTTTGATTTGTCTTTACCTAATAAAGTAGCTGTAAATATTACAGGTAGAATTTGGGATGAAAATTATACCAAATTATTAATGAATAAAACGGATTTAGAATTAAAGACGGTTGTTCTATTAGATAGAGTTCAGAAAAACTTACCTATTGATGATGAGGAAATTAAAGAATTGAAAAAGTTTGGATTAATAGAAGGTCGTAAACCTAATCTGCATGTTTCTTCTGCTGTGGCAAAAATAACAAACGATAAAGCGTCTTACATCAGAAAAAGAGGAATAGATGATGAATATTGCAAAAAGATAATATTGGATTATTTGAAAGAATTTAAGGAAGGTAAAAAAGATGATTTTGAAAAAACACTTTTAGACAAACTTCCAGAGATTTTAGACATTTCTCAAAAGAAAAATAAGATTAAAAACATTCTTCAATCGATGAAAAATCAAGGTAAAATAAAGGTTGAAGGCAAGTTTTGGAAAATATCTAAGTAATCATCAAAGATATTTTTTAGACATTTTTTTAGACATTTTTAGATATTATGGCGAAAGGAATACATACAGAACTAACATTTGAACAAGCAATCGAATCCAACTTGTTGGAGCAAGGTGGTTATGTGAAAGGTAGTTCAACAGACTTCGATGTGCAACAAGGATTGTTTCCGAATTACATCACTGATTTTTTGAAGCAATCACAACCAAAGGCTTGGGATAAACTCGTTACTATCCACAAGGACGAAGCTGAGAAAAAAGTCTTGCTTCGATTGGTTAAAGAAATTGATTTGCGAGGTGTTTTAGATGTAATAAGAAAAGGATTCACCGATTACGGTGTGAAGTTCCAGATGGCATATTTTAAGCCAGAAAGCACCTTAAATCCAGAAGCAGACGAATTGTATCTTACCAATCATTTGGCAGTGACCAGACAGCTATATTACGAGCGAGTAGGCAAGAATTCATTGGACATGGTGCTTTCTTTGAATGGATTGCCAATTGCAACCATAGAGCTTAAAAATCAGTTTTCTGGACAGTCTGTAGAGAATGCCAAGAAGCAGTATGTATATGACCGTGAACCGAACGAACCGATATTTCAATTCAAGAAAAGAACCTTAGTTCACTTCGCTGTGGATACCGATGAGGCTTTCATGACAACGAAACTGGACGGAAAGAACACAAGATACTTACCATTTAATTTAGGTTATAACAATGGAGCTGGAAATCCACCAAACCCATATGGATATAGAACCTCGTATCTTTGGGAACAGGTTTGGACAAAAGATAGTTTCATGGATATTATTGGCAAGTTCCTTCACCTTAGCGTGGAAGAATTTGAGTTGAATGGTGTTAAAAAGAAAAAAGAAACCATCATTTTCCCTCGTTTCCATCAGATGCAAGTCGTTCGCAAAGTAACAACTGATGCAAGACAAAGTGGTGCTGGAAAAAACTATTTGATTCAGCATTCTGCTGGTTCTGGGAAATCCAATTCAATCGCATGGCTATCTTATAGGTTGTCTAGTTTACATGATGAGGCTAATAATAGAATCTTTGATTCAGTTATTGTGATTACAGACCGTAAAGTATTGGATTCACAATTACAGAATACTATTTACCAATTTGAACACAAGGATGGTGTTGTTCAAAAAATCGACAAGGATTCAACCCAATTAGCAAATGCTATTTCAGCTGGTTCAAATATCATTATTACGACTCTACAAAAATTTCCTTTTATCCTGGATAAAATTGGAGAAATACCAGCGAGAAAATATGCAGTAATCATTGATGAAGCTCATAGTTCGCAAGGTGGTGAAGCCACCAAAAAAATGAAGGAAGTATTATCAGCACAGTCATTGGAAGAAGCTGAGAAAGATGAGGCTTACACAGGATTGGAAGAAGATGCTGAGGACGAAATCAGAAAGTCAATGTTGGCGAGAGGGAAGCAGAAAAACCTTAGTTTCTTTGGTTTTACCGCTACACCAAAACCAAAAACAGTTGAAGTGTTCGGAACGATGGGTGCGAGTGGCAAGCCAGAACCGTTTCACTTATACTCAATGAAACAAGCTATTGAAGAAGGGTTTATTCTCGATGTGCTTAAGAACTATACAACATATAAAACCTACTTCAAACTGTCCAAAGAAATTGAGGACGACCCAAAAGTAAATAAGAAGAAAGCTTCCAGGGCAATTGGACGATTCATGTCATTGCATCCACATAATTTGGCACAGAAAACCGAAGTGATGGTGGAACATTTCCGACAAGTGGTTTCGAAAAAAATAGGTGGAAAAGCAAAAGCAATGGTGGTGTCAAGCTCTCGTTTGCATGCTGTAAGATATAAAGAAGAATTCGATAAGTACATCAAGGATAAAGGATATACCGATGTTAAAACAATTGTAGCATTTTCTGGAAAGGTAATCTATGGTAGCGCTCCAGAAGGTGTGACCGAGGTTGAAATGAATGGATTTGTCGAAAAGGAATTACCAAGAAAATTTGCATCGGATGAATATCAACTCTTATTGGTAGCAGACAAATACCAAACAGGATTTGACCAACCATTGTTGCATACCATGTATGTAGATAAGAAATTATCTGGAGTAAAGGCGGTACAAACATTATCCAGATTGAACAGAATGTGCGCTGGCAAAGAAGATACTTTTGTATTGGATTTTGCAAATGATACTGATGAAATATTGGAATCATTTCAACCATATTATGAACTTACCTCAATCAAGGAGAATTCAGACCCAAATTATCTGTACGATTTGAAAGCGGAGTTGGATAAAGCAAATGTTATATGGGAAACAGAGGTGGACAATTTCTGTAATCTATATTTCAAATCAGCGAAATCATTGACTGTTTCTGACCAAGCAAAATTAAACGCATACATTGACCCAGCTGTGGAAAGATTCAAACAACTTCCAGAGGAGAATTCGGACAAGAATGTAATTGGTACGGAGGTCACAAAAGAAGACTTCAAGAATACAATGCAGAGCTTCAATAGAACGTATTCGTTTCTAACTCAAATTATGCCTTTCACAGATGTAGACCTAGAGAAGCTATTTACTTACACTAAATTCCTGTACAAAAAACTACCAAGAACCAGCCAGAACGATAAATTCAAATTGGGTGACGAGGTTTCCCTGGAATACTATAGACTGCAAAAGATTGCTGAACAGAGTATCTTTATGGAAAGTCAAAGCGTTTATGAATTAGACGGTGGTGGTCAAGCTGGTTTGCGTTTAACGAAAGAAGATGAGGCAAATTTGTCAGAAATCATCGAAGTGTTAAACAAAAAGTTCCAAACTGAATTTAATACAGCAGATAAGCTATTCTTTGACCAAATAGAAGAAGACATGGTGCTGGATGAAAAGCTTATGGAGCAAGCAAAGAACAACCCAATAGAAAACTTCAAGTTTGGTTTCGATGATATGTTTATGGATAAACTAATTGGACGAATGGACCAGAATCAAGATATTTTCACCAAAATGATGGACGATAAAGAATTCGGTGGATTGGTTAAAGGATATATGTTGAAAAAGGTTTATGAGAGGTTGAGTAGGTAAAAAAGCTCTTATAAATAGTTAACATATTATAAATAATGAATGAAATGAAAGTTATGAAAAAGACCTTTTTTTTACTGTTACCATTAATAGGTATATTTTTCTTTTTGAGTTGTAATAGCGGTCTATCAGAAGAAGAAAAGAAAAAATTAGTTGAACATTGCACCAATGGAGATGCTAAATTGATTACAGGTCATTACAGTGAAGCAATAGATGATTATAATCAAGCCATAGAAATAGACCCAAAAGATGCAAGTATTTATGTCAACAGAGGACGTGCTAAACAGGAGATAGGTGACTTCAGCGGAGCAATTAAAGATTACAGTAAAGCCATTGAAGTTGACCCTAAATATTCATCTTCATATGGCCATAGAGGTAAAATTAAATTTGATTTAGGAGATAAAAGAGGCGCTATTGATGATTATAATAAAGCCATTGACAATGACCCAAGTAATGAAAATATTGGAGGGTGGTATTATAATCGAGGAGTGGCAAAACTTCAAACAGGTGAACAAAGTGGATGCATAGATTTATCTAAGGCTGGAGAATTGGGTTGTGTGGAAGCTTTTGAATTGATAAAAGAATATTGTAATTAAAATAATTGCGCAATAATTAATAAATTACTTGTTTAGGGTATAACTTATATGGTATTCTTGAGATAGAGAATATTCAACTCGTATACCGCTGAAACAAAACATGTTTAGGGTAGCATCAGACTACCCTAATTTATTATAAATTAAGGTAGATGTTGTTTAGCTCTTCTTGTCGAATTCCTAGATACTTCTTGGTGATAGACATGGAAGAGTGGTTAAACAAATCCATAAGATACATGAGTGCTTTTTCACTTTCGTTGTTCTGGAAGTAAACTCGTCTTCCAAAGGTTTTACGCATCGAATGTGATGAGATGTTTAATCCTTTTTCTTTGATAAGGCTTTTAAGCATTAGGTTTAGATATTGATTGCTGATAACCGTGCCCTTCTGCGTAATAAATGGAGAACCATCTTGGTATTTACCAATCTTGTTTACCATGTCCTTTATCTTATCATTGATTGCAATTGTTTTTGTTTTCTTGGTTTTACCTTCTGTTATTGTCAATGTATCTTTTCGCAAATCCTCAAAAGTTAATTTAAGAACATCCCCGCATCTTAGACCAGTATTTATAGCCACGGCAATGTATGCACCAATGACTTTGCTTTTTTCGTCACTTAGCATTTTCGTTGCTTTGAACATCATTTTTTCATAGTCCAGATAATCTGATGTTGTTTTAACTCCCATTGCACTCATGATTCTAATTTTAAGATATTCAAAAGTACAAAATAATATTCAATAATGCTATTAAAACAAGTATTATTGAATATTTTATTCCGATTGGAATTACAATATATATCGGAAACTCTGTTATAGCAATGGATACAGCGTTTTTAAAAATGTTCACTAATATCAAAAGTGAATATTTATAAAATCTCAATGGATTAATCTCAATATTGATGCAATTAATTCGCAGTAGAAAAATAAAAAACTTTTAAAACGTATCAGAAGAAAATAAAAACATTCTCCAATTGTTATTCATAACCAACTGCTGAAACTGCAGAGATTAGCCCAATTTATAAGAAAAAGTTGTTTAACCGTAGATAGGCAGTGTAATTCTTAAAGTTGAATTATTCTGTATAACAACCTTGATTAGAATTTACTATTTTTGAGGTTCGACTTTTTTCAGCATTATCTGTAGTTGCTCTGATATTAAGAGTGTTTTCATATTTAGAATTAAACCACTTACCGCTCATAGATTCACCCTTTAGAATTCCAGAAAATTTATTTCCACTTGCATCTTGAAGGATAAAATGATTATCCGTCCTTATTTCTCCATCTATTGATATAGCTTCACTTATTGTACACCAGAGATATTTTCCATAAATCCTATTCCCTTCCCTGGTAAACATTGCATAAACTGGAAGGCCGCCACTTTCAAATTCACCAATAAAATAATATTGCCACTGAGTTTGATTCAGCTTTACTTTTTC